>JBDTWI010000029.1:0-47675 GCA_040006775.1 Saprospiraceae bacterium | reverse complement strand
GTCTTGTAACCCGCGGCTTCGAAGCCCAATGATAAACCACCACAGCCCGCAAACAAGTCAAGAACAACCTCTTGTTCGGTTATTCTTGGTTTAAGCGTTTCGTTTATGTAGTCTATATAATTTGTCATTGATTTTCTATGTGTCAAAGATAATAAAAACAGGTCTGTTTTTGCTCTGAATTTTCAACAAATGCTGAATGTCTTGGTGCGGTTGGGCAAAATTAAATGTGCTGCAATTTGTGTCGGCTTGTGGGAGGCATTGCAGCTCTTTTAATTTTGCGAAGCGTTGGCATTTTGTCGTCCAATGTCAGCACAAATGTTGATGGTTGCACGGTCGTCCTACACTTGCTTGTAACACTTGGGTTTCCGAAACTCCATCCTTGAGTTTCGTGAATATCGCTTACATGTATACGTGCTTAAATCATTCATTTTCAAATATTTAGATGGTCAAGTGGACTTATTATTTTTGCTTTAGTTATGTCTGTAATGTGTGTGTATATTTCTGTTGTTTTAACAGATCCGTGTCCTAATAATTGTTGTATGACTCTGAGGTCAGTTCCTCTTTCCAATAAGTGTGTAGCAAAACTATGCCGAAGTGTATGCACAGTTGCATACGGATTCACTTTTGAATGATCCACAGCTTTTCTAAATATGAGTTGTACGCTCCTTGAACTGTATTTGCCTCCGTCTTGACCTTCGAACATCCAATATTTAGGTTTGTAAATATCGTTATATTCCATTAATCTAAGAATAATTTTTTCAGATAATATGGTCATCCTATCTTTTTTTCCTTTTCCAGCCTTCACGTGTATCTTCTTTTGATCTATAAGGATGTCTGCTTTTCTCAAATTAACAACTTCACTTAATCTCAATCCAGCTGCATAGATTAAAGATAATATGGTCTTATGTTTTATATTTGTTGTGCAATTAAGCAGCCTTTCTACTTCGCTTTCTGATAGAATATCTGGTAAATTTGAAGATCTTTTTGGCCGTAGATCGCTTATAAAAAAACGTTCCCTTAATAATACTTTTTCATAATAGAATTTTAATCCATTGATTATGGTGTTCTGAAGACTTAGAGAAATGTTTTTAATATTTATAAGGTGCAATAGATAAACCTTAATGTCACCCTCATTTAATTGATCTGTTGGAGTTCCCTTATAATATTGTAAGTAGGCTCTGAATGCAGAACAATAGGTTTTAATTGTTTCGCTACTATACCGCCTGATCCTCAATTGTGCTTCCAGTGATACTAAGGCAATTTGGTGTTCTTCACCAAGTTGTGGCTTGTTTTGTTCTATATATTCTCTTTTACTAAATTTTGTTTTTACATATTTGTGATGGTCAATTATAATGGGTTCCCCTTGATTAATTTGAAAATTGTAATGACTAAATAATTCTCTAAATTGAGCCCAATGCTCTTTTGATTTAGGAAAATACCAACATTTATGATGCGTGCTCCAGTATCTTTCAGGTAGCTGTCTAATTAAGTCCTGGTCTTGTGTTGATTTGATAGGGCTTACTGCAATGTATAGTTGACCATTTACGGTCGCTGGAGAAATGCATAAGGTTGATTTCTGGTTGGAGAATTGTGTCATATTATATTTTATTTTACAAACTTAGTATTTATTTTTAGTAAACATAGAATTCTTGAGTGTTCATATTCAGCTATTTATCGTAATAAACGTTTATATCCGTTTATAACCGTTATAAACGTTTTGTGATGAATAGGATAAAAAACCTTAAACTTACAGGATTGAAATAATAGGTCGAATCGACAAGAAATTTTGTTCCACATCTTGCAATAATGGTACAACAACAAGTTCCGAAATCAACTATTCAAGACACTGCAAGCACAGATTCTAACCTTCATCGAAATAGAGAAATTTCACAAGATATTATGGCCAGTTCCAAAAAGATTTAATTGGACAAATTATTACCGACTAAGGCGGGTTTAAAATTTGAATATCACACATGTTTTTACCGAATAAAGAAGGCAAAATTTATTGGCTATTCTACGATTTCGCTTGGATGGAATTCACAGATCAGAATATTAGTCATCAGTCAACAGTCGACAGTCGTCAGTTTGAGCATGACAATGCCTAAATAACGTTGACCATTTTAATTCATTAACTTAGAAATAAAAGGAGCGTTCTATATAGCAGCGATTAAGGAAAGATTTTGGAAAAGCATGCTAATATAAACGAAATATATGTGATTTTATAAGCAATGTAAAAGTTCGCATTATTTTATTACCAAGCACAAGAAACTTATAAATCGCAATTCTGATGATGGCCAAAAGTATAATAAAATACAGCGATCAAAATCTTTCATTTCGGATAGCAAATAATGAAAAATTGTAAGATAAATTCTTAAGCAAAGAAATGCTGCCTTATAGAGCGCTGCGTTTTTGGTACTTTTTGCGCGACAAAAAGTACGAAGAACACGAGCGAAGCGAGAAGAATATGATCGCTTAGCGATCATATTCAGTCGTCAGTTTGAGCATGACAATGACTAAATAACGTTGACCATTTTAATTCATTAACTCACAAATTAAAGAAGCTTTCTATATAGCAGCGATTTAGGAAGGATTTTGGAAAGGAATACTAATATAAACGAAATATATGTGATTTTATAAGTAGCTTAAAAGTTCGCATTATTTTATTCCTAAGCCATAAGAAACCCTTAACATCCAATACTGGAGACGGACAAATCGATAACAAGTCTTTACGTACAGTGCATGGTCATCTTAGGTTTATTCAATTAAGATTTATTGTTGTCTTTAAACTCCAGTTACAAGCTGGTATTTTATTGATTTGGTACTAATTCATAATGTGTACTTCTTCCACCTGAAGCTTGCTTTTTAAGTATATTTTTACTCAATAAGTCGTGAATATCTCTGAGTGCAGTATCCTGAGAACATTTAGTTATTTTAGACCATTTAGATGTGGTTAATTTTCCATCAAATTCATCCAATAATTTATTAATCATTATTTGCTGACGATAGTTTAAAATAGTCTTAGCATTATTTTTCCAAAAGCTTGCCTTACTGAGAACTTTGGCCAATAACGAGTCAGTAGAATGGAGTGAATTTATTAAACAATAAAGAAACCACAATATCCACTCTGTGATATCCATTCCTCCCTTTTGAGTGCTCTCAAGTATTTTATAATAGCTCTTTCGTTCAAGTCTTATTTGGGCAGACATACTATAAAATCTTTGAGAACTGCTATCTGATCTAGCCAGTAACATATCTGTTAAAGCACGTGTTATTCTCCCATTACCATCTTCAAAAGGATGTATTGTCACAAACCATAAATGTCCAATTGCAGCCTTTATAACAGGTTCTATAGTGTCATTTGAATTGAACCACTCAATAAATACTTCCATTTCCTTTGAAACCTTAGAAGATTCTGGAGCCTGAAAATGCACATTTTCCTTACCGATAGAACCAGAAATAACTTGAATGGGTCCCTTAAAATCATTACGCCAACTACCTACAACTATCTTATACATGTTTGATCTAGTTGTAGGAAATAATGAAGAATGCCATTCGAATAATCTCTCTTGGGTCAGTGGAGTATTGAAATTCCTTGTGGCATCTATCATCAAATCCACCATACCATCCACATTCCTGTCAGATGCTATCAATCCACCCAAGTCCATTCCCAGTCGTTTAGCAATTGATGAACGAACTTGTTGTGCACTAAGAAATTCTCCCTCAATTTCTGTTGATTTCAAGACATCAAGCGTAAGTGTTTCTAAAAGAGCTTCATTTTTTAAATCGAAACCCAAATTCTCCATCTTTCCAATAAGTCTACCTTGTAAATTTCTAACTTTACTAAGAAAAGGAAAAATGATATCATTACTCCAAATGAAGTTGGGCCAGCTATTATTCTGATAAATATACATTTTTAATCTCCGCAAATTATGCGTCAAAAGTAAGCATTAATCTCCGCATTTTTTAAATAACTGAAGGGCATATTAGAAGTCTTACCTTTTTTAGCCTTGACAGGATACCGGCTTAAATTAAAAGCAAAAACAAATTATTTTCTCATTTCAAAGCAACAGTATATGGAGAAAGATTACATACTAGATTAATAAAAGCCTTGATATTAGCCGTTATTTTTCATTCTTAGTAAAACATTTAAGGAAAGGTCTTCATCTAAGTTTGGCCAATGAATACCATATCCAGACGGAGAAATTTTAAAATCATTTCGGTCCTTGTCTGAAGCATTTGATAGTCGATCTGAAATTTCACTTACTTTCCAACTGTATTCAGAATCATCAACATTTAGGATAAAAAAATCGCGATCAAACTTGACAGAATTAAAATTTGGTAGATCTAGTTTTTCCATGGTATTAATTTTTAAATTGTAAGATGCATACTCTCAGTTAATTTCGGGTTTAATTAGGTTTTTTAAGCATGTTAAGAGTTAAGAAAATATATCTGACTACTTTGATGAAAAAGAAAGCTCAACTACTCACTCTTAATATAAACTCCCTCTTCCTTAATCTCTTTAAGTGCATCGTACAATTTGTCTAAGTCTTCCTGATCGTTACACCCCTGAATGGAATATCTTACATAAACTTTATCCTCCTGTCTCATTACCGGAAATTAATATTGACATTTATCTTTAATTAACTTCACTTATCTAATTTCAATTCTTTCAGTTAAATAAATTTTCAAGGACTTGATTTTTTGTTAAAGAAAAATGGTTAGAAACCTTAGTAATTATTCCATTCAAAGTTCCAATTTTTAAGGGATTATGATTTGGTATTGCTAAATGATGTTCTCCATTTTCTTGAGTTGTAATTTTTATATGACTCCCTCGTTGTTTGGAGATGTTATATCCATACTTATGAAGCAATTTAATCAATTCTAAGCCAGATAAATCTCTGGGAATTCTCATAATGCGAATACTTCATCTTTTACATAATGCATATGTACGAATACTGGAGTCTCTTCTGGTGAATCAAAAAAACAATTGATTCCACTTTTAATATTTTCTTTTAGGTCTGCAATTGTTTCACCCTCAGCAAAAATACCGACATTAATGCTTTCAGCATAAAAACCACCTTCTTCTGCCTCTTGTACAATAAATGTTATTTCTTTATTCATAAAGCAAAGATAATTAATTAAAGTAATTTGACTATTTCTTTATAGTGGAGTGAAGGACGCGTTTGCGAGGTGTATCCTGAATTTAATGTTTATAACATAGCGGAAAAGTCAATTAAATATAAAGGGCTTATAACGAAATTAATTATGCTTTCTCATTCTTGATTCTTACATTTCAACAAGTGCAACAAAATATTCTTATAACATTTTCCCTTGAAGGAGCAAATGAAAATTTCAAGTTTGTTACCTATTAATGTTCAACTATTCACTCTTAATATAAACCCCCTTCTCCTTAATCTCCTTAAGCGCTTCGTACAATTTGTCTAAGTCTCCCTGATCGTTATACCCCTGAATAGAATATCTTACATAAACTTTATCTTCCTGTCTCATTACCGGAATTTCAATTTGATATTCATTAAAGAGATGAGCATATAAGGCCTCCGGATTGGATGTTTGAACCGGTATGCTAAAAAGTTGTGCAAGGAAGGTATCGGATATCGGAGAAATAGGCTGGCTGTCCATCAAATTACAAAAACGAATGGCATTGGACTGAACTATGGCTCTGCATCTTGCTGCAACCTTTGTCCATTCATTTTCCTCCATGAATTCAATGGATTTAGGAACAGTGAGAAATGCGGTATAGTCGCGAGTTCCTTGAACATTGTGATAATCCTGAAATAAGGATTCAGAAGGAAATAAGGCCTTGTATCCCCACGAAATAATAAGTGGATCAAATCTTTCTTGCAGTTCCTTTTTTACATATAGAAAAGAACAACCTTTGGGACACATCATCCATTTGTGACAAGCTCCGGTATAAATATCTACATCTAATGCTTTAAGATCCAAAGGAAGTTGACCGGGAACATGTGCTCCATCTACAAATACCAATATTCCTCTGCGTTTGGATTCCTGAATGATTTCTTCAACTGGAAGAATTAGTCCGGTTGAACTGGTAATGTGACTTACAAAAATCAATTTGGTTCTTTCTGTACAACCGGAGAAAAAATCACTAACGAAAGTTTCTTTATTTATTATTGGAAGATTGATTTTTTGACGTACATATCTAGCACCTGCTTTATTGCAATAGTATTCCCAGGTTTTGTCACAAGCGCCGTATTCAATATTGGTAGACAGTATTTCGTCACCAGCTTTTAGTTCTAAGCTTTTTGCAATAATGTTCACTGCATAAGAGGGATTCATAACATAAACTAAATCTTCTTGTTCACAGTTTATGAATTTAGATAAGGCCATTCGTGACTGAAGCAACAATTCATTTCCCCTTTTTGTAATGAATTGAACCGGTTCGCGTTCAAGTTCTAACTGCAATCGCTGATATTCTTCAAAAATGGGTCTTGGACATGCACCAAAAGATCCAAAATTTAAATAGGTTATATTTTTATCTAGTAAGAACTGATCCTTTAATTTTTGATAATCCATTCCATTTTGTTTAAGCTACAAAGGTATTCTAAAACTAAAAATATTGAATATTTCTAGGCAGATTCTATCTTTAAGCTCTGAGATGAAAATATACTACGAGGCAAAGCGAGTTTTTTACAACAATACCGGGTTAGGAAATTATTCCCGATGGTTGGTGGAAGAATACAGCGCTCAGTATCCTTCGGATGAATTGTTTTTGTTAAAACCGGGTTCTAAGGAAAGTAAGCATGATCTTCAGTTTTCTACGCCAAGATTTAATACGATTTCATATTCCAATTTTTTGGGAATACCAAGGATGCTTTCTTTGTTAAACAAAGTGCCTGCAGACGGAATTTTCCATGGTTTAAGTGCTGAAATTCCAATGCTTACTAAAAAGATAAAAAAAGTCATCGTCACCATTCATGATATTATATTTTTATATCGACCAAATGATTATGCTTTTATTGACCGAAATATTTATATTCAAAAATTAAAGTATGCCCTAAAAAATGCAGATAATATAATTGCGATTAGTGAAACTACCGCTCAGGATATTATTAATTATTTTGGAATTGATGAAAATAAAATTAAGGTAATTTATCAAAACTGCAACAAAATTTTTTACAATCGATTAAGTGTAGTAGAAATTGAACAATCAAAAATTAAGTTCAATCTTCCTATTGATTATCTTATCTGTGTGTCAAGTTTTAATGAAAGAAAAAATTTGCAGTCTATAGTTGAAGCCTATCGATTACTTACGCCTTCTCAAAGAGTTCCGTTGGTATTTGTTGGTTCCGGGAATTTGAAAAAGGATGTTTCCAATCTGGTTGCAAAATATGATTTAGCTAAATACTTTATTTTTCTGGATTACGTAGAACCTAAAGACCTTCCTGCACTGTATCAGGGAAGCATGGCATTAATTTATCCAAGTCTTATGGAAGGATTTGGTATTCCTGCACTAGAGGCCATGGCTTCAGGAATTCCAATACTTGGACATCAGCACACTGCCGTTGAAGAAGCAGCAGGTGAAGCAGGGTTGTTTGTTGATTGTACAAATTCAGAAGTGTTTGCGGGAGCAATACAGAATTTACAAACTAAAGCAAGTCTCAGAGAAAAATTCAAAAATGCATCGCTTGTGCAATTAGAAAAATATACCAATGCCAAACTGATGAAAGAATTAAATGAATTGTATAAAAGTTAGAGACAAGTAGTTTAATTCTGAAATTAAAGAACCATATTATAAGCCAAAGACACAAGAGAATTTTCAAAAATAAGTTATTTTATTAAGGAAATAAATCAAGCCCCGAATGGGGCGTAATTACTAAAGCAGGGTAAAACCCTGCTTATAAAATATGTAAAATAATAAAGTCCTGAAAGGGCGGAATTCAAATCACATGGGCCAATCATTAGTAAAAAACTACCTCCAGTTGAGTTCATTTATGAGAAACTTCAGTAACTAATGGAAAAAATAAAAAATATTTCCTTTAAAAAGTATTTTTAGACAATAATAATTCAAACACATCGAACAATTTATCTGATGATGTTTCGATAGTAGCAAGCACAGATTCAAGTGTTGTTTTTTGATCTTGGCCGTTATCCGGGGTATTGTTTGAAACTATGGATGCAGCAAGGATTTTCAGTTCAGATTGATGTGCGACAATGGCTTCAGGAACAGTGGACATTCCGACTATATCAGCACCCAACATTCTAATCATTCGATATTCTGCCGGAGTCTCCAAACTTGGACCCTGAAGACCAAAATAAACGCCTAAATTAAACTCAATTCCGAGTTGTCTACAAGCTTCTTTGGCCTCGTTCAGAAGTTTTTTGTTGTAAACTTCAGACATATCAGGAAATCTCAATCCAAGTCTGGAATCCAATATCCCACGCAAGGGATTCTCAGGATGAAAGTTTATGTGATCTTCAATGAATACCAAATCTCCCGCATTGTATTTTGGATTGACGGTGCCGCTTGCGTTCGTTATCCACAAACTTTTAATTCCAAGCATTTTTAGAACACGAATAGGATAACTTACTTCTTGCAGGCTGTATCCTTCGTAATAATGAAGTCTTCCGGACAACAATAAAACAGGAATATTATTCCAGCTTGCAAGTATTAATTTACCGGGATGAGATTCAACTGTAGTGGGTACAAAATGGGGTATTAATTTGTAGCTGAGTTCTTTTTTTATAGTTAATCTTTTAACCAATTTACTCAGTCCAGTTCCTAGTACAATGGCTACTGGAGGAATGTCTCCAAACCTTTCTTTTATGAACGTTGAAGTTTCGATTATTTCCTGGTAAAATTGATTTTCCTGCATAGGTTTTTCAGATCGTTTCTAAGAATTTAATTATATTTTAAAAGCAGATTTTTAATTAGTACAAGTCTTATAATAATTTAGTCAACGATCATTGTAGATGAATTCAATACCTGTTGTTGTATGGATTGGGGTAAATCAATAAATTCGTATTGTTGATTTCTCAATTGAGCTCTGAAACCTGCCTCTCTGATTGCATCCTGTATTCCTTGAGCAGTAAATCGCTGTTGTGCGCCTGCAGCTGAAACGACATTCTCTTCAATCATAATACTTCCGAAATCATCAGCTCCTGAGTGAAGACAGATTTGTGCGGTTGCTTTGCCAACAGTGAGCCAAGAAGCTTGAATATGAATAACGTTGGGAAGCATAATTCTGCTCAATGAAATCATTCGGATGTATTCATCGGGAGTGCATTGATTTCTTGCCCGATTTAATTTGCGTAACATGGTGCCTTCATCTTGAAAAGGCCATGGAATAAATGCTAAAAATCCTTTTGCTTTTTCAGGTTTTTCAGATTGTACTTTTCTGATCATGACGAGGTGTTCCATTCGCTCCAAATTCGTTTCCACATGACCAAACATCATGGTTGCTGAAGTGGTCAGATGGAGTTGATGAGCCGCTCTCATGACATCACACCATTCCTGGGCTCCACACTTCCCTTTTGAGACCAACCTACGTACTCGATCATTGAGAATTTCTGCTCCTGCTCCTGGTAGTGAATCAAGCCCAGCCGCCATCAGTTCTTCAAGTACACGAGTATGGGATAATTTCTCTAACTTAGCAATGTGTGCGATTTCAGGAGGTCCGAGCGCATGTAATTTCAGGTTTGGATAGAGCGATTTTAGTTCTCTGAAGAGATTGGTGTAGAAACTAAGTCCAAGATCTGGATGATGTCCGCCTTGCAAAAGCAGTTGTTCACCACCCAACAAGAACATTTCTTCGATTTTTTCTTTGTATTCCTCAATGCTAGTGATATAACTTTCTTGATGTCCAGGTGGTCGATAAAAGTTACAAAACTTACAGTTTGCGATACATACGTTGGTGGTATTGGAATTTCGATCTATTATCCAACTGACCTCTTTATTGGGTAGTTTCTTGAATCTCAGTTCATTAGCTACCCACATGAGTTGAGCAGTAGCAGCATTTTCAAATAAGAAAAGTCCCTCGGAAGCATCCAAATGCTCCAAGTTCAATGCTCTGGATAAAAGCTCATTAATATTCATAAAAATCTGTGTAAAAGTATGTATATTTGCCCTGTTTTACGAAGAGGGAACATTTAAGTTCCCTTTTTTGTTTGTAAAGGCTAAATTTGTGTATACAGAAGAGATTCATAATCTGCTGAATGTTAAGTTAAAAGAAGAAAGCTTCCTAGACTGTTTTTTGGTTGCGATTGAGCAAAAAGGAAAAAACATTTGGGTGTATTTGGATAGCGATAAGATTGTAACTTTTGACATTTGTAAAGCCATAAGTCGCTATTTAGAAGCTATTTTTGACGAGAAAGGCTGGTTTGGAGAAGATTATTTATTAGAAGTTTCTTCAGCTGACTTAACCAGACCCATCACATTAAGCAGACAATACATTAAGAATATTCAAAGAGATCTTAAAGTGGTGACAATGGAAGGAACTACAATTGAAGGAAAAATTGTTGAAGCAGATGAAGACAAGGTTGTATTAGAATTTGAAGAAATAGTCAAGGAACTTAAAAAGAAAATTAAAACAATTAGAAAAGTTGAAATTCCATATTCGAACATTAAAGAAGCAAAAATCATAGCAAGGATATGAACTTAGTAGATTCATTTGCCGAGTTTAAGGCAGGAAAAAATATTGATCGTCCAACCCTCATGAGGGTGCTGGAAGACGTTTTTCGTTCATTAATCAAGAAGAAGTATACTTCTGATGAGAATTTCGATATCATCGTGAACACACAAAAAGGTGATCTTGAAATGTGGCGTGTACGAAAAATTGTACCGGATGGCGAGGTTACGGATGACTTGAAAGAAATTGCTGTATCTGAAGCTCAGGTAATTGATCAGGATTATGAAGCTGGTCTCGAGTGTTATGAACAATTGAGTTTAGATGATTTTGGACGCAGAGCGGTAATGGCTGCTCGCCAGACCCTAGTTTCACGTATAATGGAATTAGAGAAAGAAGACGTATTCAAGAAATATTCGGATCGCGAAGGTGAGATGGTGATTGGTGAAGTGAATCAGGTGTTGAAGCGTGAACTCTTGATAATGGATGATGCAACAGGAAGTGAATTGTTGTTGCCAAGAACGGAGATGATCAAAGCAGATCATTACCGTAAAGGAGATATTGTTAGATCGGTAATAAAGAAAGTGGAACTTAGAAATGGTAATCCTGTTATCATGCTAAGCAGAACAGATCCTTCATTTCTACAAAGGTTGATGGAGCAGGAAGTTCCTGAAATTGAAGATGGATTAATCGTCATCAAAAAAATAGTTCGATTACCGGGTGAAAGAGCAAAGGTTGCTGTGGAATCTTTTGATGATCGGATTGATCCTGTTGGTGCATGCGTCGGAATGAAAGGTTCTAGGATACATGGTATAGTTCGTGAATTAAGAAATGAGAATATTGATATCGTAAATTATACTACTAATCTAACACTCTACATTCAACGATCTCTAACACCTGCAAAAGTGAATAGTATCTCCATTGACGACGAGAATAAAAAAGCAAGTGTGTATTTGAAAGCAGATCAATTGTCTTTAGCGATCGGAAGAGGAGGTGCTAATATCAAATTGGCCTCAAGACTTACCGGGCATGAAATTGATGTATACAGAGATTCCGAAAGTGGAGAATTGGAAGACGTTGACCTGGATGAATTTACTGATGAAATCGAAGGCTGGATAATTGATGCCTTGAAAAATATAGGTTGCGATTCTGCAAGAAGCGTTCTAAAACTTAGTGTTGAAGAATTGGTAAGAAGAACAGATCTTGAAGAAGAAACAATTTTGGAAGTATTGGAAATTTTAACCAAAGAATTGGAAGAATAATTTGTGGGTTAAAAAGTAAATGGAATTTTAAGGAAAAATATATAGATGCCAGGAGGATTGTTGATAAAAGTAGCCAAGGAGTTTAATGTAGGACTTCATACTATTGTAGATCATCTACAAAAGAAGGGTTTTACAATAGATGAAAAACCAACCGCAAAGGTTACTGAAGAAATGTATAGCGAACTTCTCAAGGAGTTCCAATCTTCTATTCTGGAAAAAGAACAAGCAGATGCCATGTTGCAAAAACAAGTCGCTGCTGCAACTGTAATTAAAGAAAAACCGAAAGTTGAAGTTAATTTGTTTGGGCCTGCTTCAGAAAGCATCAAAGAAAAGCCTATAATTAAAGAAGAGAAGAAGGAATTTGTAAAAGCAGTCTTGACGGAAGCGGATAAGCCAAAACTTACAGTTATTGGTAAAATAAATCTTGAAGAAGAAACCGCCGTAAAAAAAGAAGTCAAACCAGAGGTTGCACCTCCACCTACACCTGAACCAAATGCTCCTGAAGAATTAACAAGAATTGAAGCACCAACCTTGAAAGGGTTAAAGATTCTAGGAAAAATTGATACCGAAAAGTTCAAAGAAACTCCTAAGAAAAAGGAAGAACCAGTAAGAACACAACATCCTAGGCCTCAGCAAGGAGCCCCAAATCAAAGACCCCAGACAGCTGGAACTCCTGGATCTGCGAATAATGATCCCAATAAGAGAAAAAGAAAAAGAAAAGCAGTAACTGCCAATGATATAAGCAGCAATACTAATCGAGCTGGCGGGGCTAGAGGTGGACCACCTCGTACCGAAGAAGAAGTTCGAGTAGTATCTAAAAAAGAGGTTGAAGATAAAATTAAGGCAACCATGGCAAGGTTGCAGATTGGCGGAAAAAACAAACGACAAAAAATAAGAAGAGGCAAGAGAGATGAGATGCGTGAACGCGCAGAGATCGCTGAGGCAAACTTAAATCAGGACACGATTCAATTGTCAGAATTTGTAACGGTATCTGAGTTAGCCAGTTTGATGGATATCCCGGTTACAGATGTCATTATGACCTGTATGAATATGGGAATTATTGTCTCCATAAATCAACGTCTCGATGCTGAAGTAATTGAAATACTTGCAGAAGAATTTAATAAAACTATTGAGTTTATTAGTGCGGAAGAAGACGTAGCGGAAGAAGATATTATAGTAGATGATCCAGCAGATCTTGTGCCAAGAGCACCAATCGTAACCGTAATGGGTCACGTGGATCATGGTAAGACTTCCTTATTGGATTATATCCGTAAGGCAAATGTCGTATCCGGGGAAGCTGGAGGGATTACGCAGCACATTGGTGCTTACGAAGTAAGTCTCGCTAATCATAAGAAAATAACATTTTTGGACACACCTGGTCACGAAGCCTTTACTGCTATGCGTGCCCGTGGAGCGAAACTCACTGACGTTGCAATTATTATTATAGCTGCTGACGACAGAATTATGCCTCAGACAAAAGAAGCTATCTCGCATGCTCAGGCTGCGAACGTGCCAATGGTATTTGCCATTAATAAGATAGATAAAAATGGTGCTGATCCGGAAAGGATTAAAAATGAACTTTCACAGATGAATATACTTGTGGATTCTTGGGGAGGTAAATTCTCTTCTCAGGAAATATCTGCAAAATCAGGACTTGGCATTGAAGAATTGTTAGAGAAAATTCAACTGGAAGCAGAAGTCCTGGAATTAAAAGCAAACCCAAATCGCGAAGCGAGTGGAACTATTATAGAAGCGTCTTTGGATAAAGGACGTGGATATGTTACAAAGATGTTGGTCCAAAGTGGAACCCTCAATATTGGAGACGTTATACTTGCCGGTGAACACAGTGGAAAGGTTAAGGCCATGTTCAATGAAAGAGGCCAAAAGCTAAAGACCGCAGGTCCTGCTGTACCAGTAATGGTATTGGGACTTACCGGCGCACCAAGTGCAGGAGAGAAATTCAAGGTGATGGAGGAAGAATCTGAAGCAAGATTAATTGCCTCAAAGAAAGCCCAAATTTCACGAGAGCAAGCAGCCAGAGCATCTAAGAGGATATCCTTGGATGAAATTGGACGCAGGTTAGCATTGGGTAATTTCAAAGAACTAAGACTTATTGTCAAAGGGGACGTGGATGGTTCCGTTGAAGCATTGGCGGATAGCTTAATCAAACTTTCAATTGAAAAAATAAAAGTTTCAGTTATACATCAGGCTGTAGGTCAGATTATTGAATCTGATGTCTTATTAGCCTCAGCATCTGATGCGATTATAATTGGATTCCAGGTTAGACCATCCTTGTCTGCAAGACAACTAGCAGAAAAAGAAGGCGTAGAGATCAAATCTTATTCCATTATCTATGAAGCGATAGAAGAAGTTAAACTCGCCATGGAAGGAATGCTTGAGCCAACGAAAGAAGAAAAAATTATTGGACAACTTGAAGTTCGCGAGATTTTCAAAGTTTCAAAAGTTGGATCTATCGCCGGTTGTTTCGTGATAGATGGTAAAGTTGGAAGATCCAGTTCAGTAAGAGTTATTCGAAATGGTATCGTAATCTATCCAAACAAAGAAGGTGTAGTAGGAGAGCTTGCTTCATTGAAAAGATTTAAAGACGATGCTAAAGAAGTATCTAAGAATATGGAATGTGGTGTCAATGTTAAAAATTATAATGACATCAAACCAGGAGACATCATTGAAGCTTACGAGATTACGGAAGTCAAACAAAAACTTGGCTAGTAATTTTTAACTCTGGAATAGCCAATTCTAAGCTATTTTATTCTGCTCTTAATTACATTCGATTGTAGAACCGTGAAAGCGGCATGAGAAAGTGCTCCCTATTGCTATCGGGATTTGATTTGCCAGCTAGCGGATTGGCTCGTAATAAAAAGCTTAATTCATATTGTGTGATTATTATTCCTCTGTATTTTTCATTTTCATTAATAGGGTGTAAGCTCCTTTTGTTACAAAAACTTTGTTTCTCATTTCGGTGCTGTCGGCAAATGTGATTTGGGTAAAACCGCTCTCATTATTTTGTGTGGTTACTTCTTGCATCTGATATTTTTTATTTTCATTTAATATGAAAACATATTGCTTACCTTCAAAACGAACCAAGCCATCATTTGGAATTACAAAAGCATTATTGGTGGCAACTTCCACTTCGGCATTCATATACATTCCAGGTATTAACGATTTGTCATATTGCTCAAAATGGCATTGCACCTGAACTGTTCTTTCTGCGGAAACATCTTTGCCTATCAAAATAATTTCGCAAGAATATTTTTTGTCAGGTTTGTTGTTGTTGTAAGCAAATATTTTTTGTCCGATGGAAACAATATCTAAATCTTTTTCAAAAATTGTGAGTTGTAAATGAATGTCGGCAGGGTTGACCAATTCAAATAAAACATCTGTTGGCGTTGCATATTTACCAATATTCATTTTCACTTGTGACACAAAACCGTCAATAGGCGAAAGAATATTTATGCTTCGTGAAATGGTGTTTTCATTAAGGATGTCGGGGTTCACACCAATGAGTTTTAATTTTTCGGATAATGCTTTGACCAATATCTTTTGTGAAATGTATTCGGTTTGTGCTGCTTCAAAATCTTTATCACTAGTGGCTTTGCTTTGGTTCAAATCCTTTTGTCGTAAATATTCTTTTTCAATAGAACTGAAATGTGCTTTAGCGGTTAAATAATCTTGTTGCAGTTGAATATATTGTTGGTCTTCCATCGTTGCAATAATTTCTCCTTTGCGTATGTGCATACCTGCCAGCAGTTTTGTTGATTTTAAATATCCTCCCATTGGCACACTTACCGAAACCATATTTTGCGGCGGCACTTCAATTTTTCCATTCACTTTTAGCAATGAAGAAATATTGCGTTGTTCAATTTTTCCTGTCTGAATTTCTGAATTTTTTAATTGTGCATCTGTCAACTCAACAGTTGTCTCTCTTGACGTTTCTTCTGCGGTTTCATTTTTGTCATTTTTTCTGCCACAAGACGCAAGTGTAGCTATTGAAATTGCTATGATGATATATTTTTTCATTGTTGAAATTTATTTAGAAGTTAAGAAGTTGATTTGAATGATTGTTTGATTTAGGTCGTTGACTGCATCGGTGTAATTGCTTTGAATAATTATAGCGGTATTGATTAACATTGTCCATTCCAAATAATTGATATCACCATTCGCAAATTGTTGGTTTGCGGTTTTGGTAATTGTGCTCGCGTTTTGCAAAGAAGTTTGTTCAAAATATTTTACTGTTTCGCTCTGCGTTTGATACTTTTTGAAAGCAGTTTGATATTCTGCATTCAACGATTGTAAACCGATTTGAAAATTGTTTTCAGAAATAAGTTCAAGCGTTTTGCTGGAATTTATTTTTGCTTTCTGCGAACCAAAAAACAAGGGAACACCAACTCCAAATTGCACTGCACTAAATCGACTTGACTTCGGATATAAAACATTATCAGCTCCATTACCTTGAATACTTTGATTGCTGTAACTTAAATTTAAGTTGGGCAGTAGCCTTGATATTTCTAATTGTGTATTGACAAGTGAATAGTTTTTTTGTTGTTTTAGAATTTGTATTGATGGGTGGTTGCTGATTAAAGATGTATCAAGCGAAGCAGTGAAATTTATTTTAGTATTTTCTTCTGAAGGTATAAAAGTCGTTGAGCTGTTTAAGAGTAATTGAAATTGCAGTTGCAAAATTTCAATGTCTAGCTGTACTTGTTTTAGTTGAGATGAAATTTGTCCTCGTAGTGTTTCGGCTGTTGTTTTTTCTAATATATTGCTTGCGCCTTTGACAAAACGCGAGTTCGCTTTTTCTAAAAATGCAGCATATATACTATCGTTTTGTAACAAAATGTTTTTCTTCTGTTGCAGAAAAATCAAGTAGTAAAAAACTTCGCTGACCTGTCTTTTTAACTCTGCTTCTTTTACTGCAATACTCAACACACTTGTTTTATAATTTTCGTTTTGCAATAATTTTTGTTTAGTATAAACAGTTGGAAAACTGATTGTTTGGGCAATTCCTAACTTAGTGTCTTTGTAAAACGAATTAATTTGTCCGTATTCGCCAAACAAATTTGTTTGTGGAATATCAACAGCTGCTGATCTTAATTTCTTTTGATATTCAGCATTGAGTCTATCACTTTTTACTGTGAGATTATTTTTTAAAGCTATATCAATGGCACTTTGAAGTGTGATCGTGTTTTGAGCATTAGTATTTTGAAAAGAAAAGAAGCACAAGAGCAAGATTGCTGAAGTGGCAATTTTTGTTTTCCTTTTTCGAATAGAAATTTTCTCAAACAAAATATACAACACTGGCAAAATGAAAAGCGTAAGCAATGTTGCAATCAATAAACCACCAATTACTACAGTTGCTAAAGGTCGCTGCACTTCTGCACCTGAACCGTTGCTTAACGCCATTGGTAAAAAACCAAGTGAAGCAACAAAGGCGGTCATAAGAACTGGTCGCAAACGAATTTTTGTTCCTTGTAAAACTATTTGTTTTAAGTCGGTTTCTCCAGCATTTTTTATGCGATTAAATTCTGCAATCAAAACAATTCCATTCAGCACGGCAACACCAAACAATGCAATGAACCCAACACCTGCAGAAATACTGAAAGGCATGCCACGTATTGCTAAAAAGAAAATTCCACCAATGGCAGAAAGGGGAATTGCAGAATAAATAAGCAATCCATGTTTTACAGAATTAAAAGCAAAAAACAACAAAATAAAAATGAGTAACAAAGAAAGCGGCACAGCAAAACCCAATCTTTTATTTGCAGCAATTAAATTTTCAAATGCTCCGCCGTACGATATAAAGTAGCCCGATGGAAGTTTAAGTTGCTTGCCAATTTGCTCCTGTAAATCATTTACAATGTTTTGCACATCTCTACCGTGAACATTGAAACCGACAATTATTCTTCTCTTTGCATCATCTCTCTGAATTTGATTTACACTTTCTTGAATGGAAACATCTGCTACCTGATACAATGGAATTTGAGTTCCGTGTGGCGTGGGGATTAATAGATTTTGAACATCTTCTAACTCTTGTCGGTTCTCACCTGCCAAGCGTACCACTAAATCAAAGCGCTTTTCATCTTCAAAAATTAATCCACTACTTTGTCCTGCAAATGCTGTATTAACCACTCTGTTGATATCGGCAATATTTAAACCATATTGAGCAATGATGTTCCGTTTGTAAGTGATAATGAGTTGTGGCAAACCGTCAATCGGTTCTACATAAATATTTTCTGCACCATCAACTTTGCTTGCAATGTCGCCTAATAGTTTTGAATATTTTGAAAGTGTGTCTAAATTCTCACCAAATATTTTACAAACTACATCTTGCTTTGCACCAGTCATTAATTCATTAAATCGCATAGCAACTGGATATTGAAAGCTGTAAGTAACGCCAGGAATATCTTGCAATGCTGAACTCATTTTGTCTGAAAGTTCTTCCCAAGATTTTGCAGAAGTCCATTCGCTTTTGTCTTTTAAAATTATCATTAAATCGGCTGCTTCCATTGGCATTGGGTCGGTTGGAATTTCTCCGCTACCAACTTTGCCAATAACTTTTTCTACTTCGGGAAATTTAATTTTCAAAATATGTGCTGCTTTTAAACAACCGTCAACAGTTGTGTTGATATTGCTTCCACTAAGCACTCTTGTTTCAACAGCAAAATCTCCCTCGGGTAATTCAGGAATAAATTCTCCTCCCATTTGTGAGAAAATTAAAATAGCAACTGCAAACAAAATCACCGCACTGCCGATAATTATTTTGGGAATTTTCAATACTTTCAATAGATATTTCTTATAGAAAGTTTCAA
The DNA here is from genome assembly GCA_040006775.1 of Saprospiraceae bacterium. Classification (GTDB taxonomy): domain Bacteria; phylum Bacteroidota; class Bacteroidia; order Chitinophagales; family Saprospiraceae; genus Vicinibacter. The sequence goes on along the minus strand of JBDTWI010000029.1, from coordinate 28,982 downwards.
TGCTTTGCATCATTCTATCTGAAAGATTCATCTTGCGAGAAATATTTTTGTTAAGGAACAAAGCACTCATCATTGGAACGTAAGTGAGTGAAAGAATAAATGCACCCAATAACGCAAAGACAACTGTTTGTGCCATTGGCTTAAACATTTTTCCTTCAATTCCTTCGAGTGTAAAAAGTGGCAAGTAAACAATCAGAATAATTATTTGCCCAAATACGGCACTGTTCATCATTCGGCTTGCTGAATGATTTACTTCGGTGTTCATTTCATTTTGTGATAATTGTGAAGTGTGGTTGAAAGGCAAGTGGTTTGCTATTGGTTCCTTCCTTTCCATTTTTAATTCAGATGTTTTAATTGGCAGATCTTTTACCTTTAGCAAATTACCTCTTACTACTAAAGAGTGCATCACTGCTTCCACAATAATTACAGCACCATCAACAATTAACCCAAAATCTAAAGCACCTAAACTCATTAGGTTTCCGCTTACGCCAAAAATGTTCATCATTATTACGGCAAACAACATTGCCAAGGGGATTACGGAGGCAACTAAAATTCCTGCTCTGAAATTTCCAAGAAATAATACCAAAACAAATATTACAATCAAGGCCCCTTCCATTAAGTTTTTTGAAACAGTGGCAATGGCGTTGTTCACCATTTTTGTTCTATCTAAAAATGGCTCTATTTGTACACCTTCAGGCAATGTTTTTTCAATTTGTGTAATGCGTTCTTTAACATTTTTAATGACCTGACTGCTGTTTCCACCTTTTAACATCATTACTACTGCCCCTGCTACTTCACCTTCATCGTTATAAGTCATAGCACCGTAACGAATGGCACTACCAATTCTTACATCTGCTACATCATTTATCAATAGCGGTGTTCCGTTGCTTGTGTTTTTTACAACAATATTTTTTATGTCGTCAATTGTTCCAATCAATCCTTCACTTCGGATATAGAGAACTGTTGATTTTTTTTCTATGTATGCACCACCAGTGTTTTCATTGTTGTTTTCCAATGCGGTGAACACATCATTGATGTTGATGTTGTAAGATTTTAATTTGTTGGCATCAATAGCAATTTCATATTGCTTCAACTTGCCGCCAAAGCTGCTTACATCTGCCACACCCTTCACTCCTAACAATTGTCTTCGAATAATCCAGTCCTGAATTGTTCGCAATTCGGTTGCATTGTATTTTGTTTCGAAACCATGTTTGGCTCTCAAAACATATTGGTAGATTTCTCCAAGTCCCGTTGTAACGGGTGCTAACTCTGGCGAACCAAGTCCTTTTGGGATTTGCTCTTGCGCTAATTTTAATCTCTCCGTTACTTGTTGTCTTGCCCAATAAATGTCCACATCATCTTCAAACACGATCGTAATTAGCGATAAACCGAATCGTGAAAAACTTCTGATTTCTTTTAGTCCGGGTATGTTGCTGTTGGCTAATTCAATTGGGAAAGTTATGAGGCGTTCCACATCCGGCGTACCCAATGAAGGTGCAGTAGTAATTACCTGCACTTGGTTGTCGGTGATGTCTGGAACTGCATCAATTGGCAGTTGGGTAAATTGGTAACTGCCGTAACCAATGAGGCCTAAAATGAAAAGCCCGATGATGAGTTTGTTCTTTATGCTGAACACAATTATTTTATTGAGCATTATTTTATATCAGTTTAATAAATGAATGAAGACTGGCGGTGCATTAACGCCGACAGCAGTTCAGGTTATGTTACGCTAAAAGCGGAACACTCATAAATTCATTAACTGATTTTTGGCGGTTGCCAAATAGACAAATACACCTCTGAAACAAAAGAGGTCTTATAAATTGGAAATTTTTCCAATGAAATTGGAACGGATAAGGATAAACTGTAATTAAAAAAAGGATTACAACTAAAAGTCTGTCCACAACAGTCGCACATACAAAAAGGAGAGCAATTCTCGGTGTCGCTATCGTGGTCTGAATGGTCGGTAGAGTTAGACATGATTAGTTCTGTGCTTTGATACTTACAGTCGTCCTTGTCACTGCAGGGAATAACTCCCAAGGCCAGTAGGTAAAAACTAAATAAGATTATCAAAGCTCTTTTCACAGGGCAAATTTAGCGACTATATTTTAAAAAGCTTAATTTTAGCCGGCAAATGTGCGATAGATGAGCAAAATTAGATGTGGCCTTTTGAGTTGGCGAAGCAACACATCTGATTTTTCAAGGTTTGGTTTTCTATCAATTTAAGATTGAAGAGTCGGATGGTTATCCTATTGAGAATAATCATATTTATTCACAGAAAGTTTTGAGTTAGATCAAGTGGTAAGATTACATAGTCGAATTATTTAAGTTTAAAGCTGATGCTTCGCATTTCTACTAAACCTTTAGCTTTTGTTGTAATAGTCTATAAATATCGTCGGTATTAATTCGTCTATATTTTTGCTTACAAACAATTTGTCATTGCGCATAATTGTCAAGCTACTCGTCATTTAGTTTTTAATAACTTTGAGTAGCTCGACAAATTTATTAACTTAATTTACTTTATAATTAAGCATTGCAATTTATTTTTCTGCGTAGACTTTTAATCCGTTTAAAAATTTATTTATACCGGAATTGAATTGTTTGCTAATCATCATTTTGTCCATCAGTAAACCAAGAATACCAAACTTTACAGTGTATTCCATTACTTGTTGCACTTTGGTTTGGTTTCCAATTTTTTGAAAACTGTATGAATGTTTAAGTTCTTTTATAGGAAAAGAGCAATCTGTAAGTTGGTATTTCAATTCTTCATTTGGTTTAAAAACGGTTATTTTTTCATCAAACCAATTTTTACCATCAAGCATAATAACTTTTCTTTTGGCATCAATTCCCGTTTTTTGTTGTGAAATTAATGTTGCTTTTTTTACCGTTGGATCAGTCTTATCTAGGATTTCCAAATCTGTGAGAATACTCCATATTTTGTCAAGGGGAGCATTTATACTTATGTCATTTATTAACTTGCCCATACTGTTATTTCATTGAGTGTAAAGCAATTCTGTTACCTTCTGTATCGATAAATTGAGCCATAAATCCGTTAGCGCCTATTGCAGTTTTAGGTAAAATAATTTGACCACCTGCTGATTCTACTTTAGCTAATCCTATACTTAAGTCTTCACCAACATTAAGATAAACTATGCTACCTTTTGTTGATGGTTCGAAGCCTTCACCTTGAACTATTCCACCTCCAACGCCTCCATTCTGCATATCAGCCGGCAACATTCCATATTTGTACATAGGATGTGGCATTTCCGTTACTTCCATTCCAAATAATGTTTCGTAAAACTTTTTTGCTCTTGTGAAATCAGTTACCGGGATTTCAAACCAATTAATTGCATTTGTCATTTCTTTACTTTTTAAGTTTGTGAACCGCAAAGATATAAAACTACTTTATATTCACAAGTGGTTATTTGTATTTATATTTGTGTTATGAAGGAAGTTAAAAGAAAATCAGATTGTCCAATTAATTTTGGATTAGAGATTTTTGGAGACAGATGGACATTTTTAATTGTCCGAGATTTGATGTTTAAAGACAAGCATTATTATGGTGAATTTGCTCAGTCGGAAGAAAAAATTGCAACCAATTTGTTAGCTGATAGACTGTCAATGTTGGAAAAGGAAGGAATTATAGGTAAATCCAAGGATGCCTTACACAAACAAAAAATCGTCTACAAACTCACACAAAAAGGGATTGATTTGATGCCAATCCTGGTTGAAATAATATTATGGTCTGCTCAATACGATAAACAGTCTGCAGTTGACAAGGAATTTGTGAAGAGTGTCAAAATGGATAAAGTAGGTCTTTTGAAAATTTTATCAAGACGTCTTTCTATAGATTAAGGTCAGTAATTACAAAATCTATCTATTGCTTGGATACCCAGCAAACACTTAAAGATTAACTTTAATAAGGATTTCTAGTTACAGCCCATTTGTATTTTGGAAAGCGGATCATTATTTGGGAAACAATTTCCAGACATGATACTTGAAGGTTTATATCTGATAAGATTGGCATCATACAAGCCATTTTCCAAAAATTCCAATAGATCATCTATTTCGGTTGTGCTAAGATTAAGTGGTTTGAATTGTTTATCAATTCGATCTAAAGGAACCAGATTATTCTCAGGATTTGCTCTATTAAAATATTCTATAACTTCTCTTAAATTATTCTTGCTAGCACCGTGGAAATAGAAGCCAATACCCTTTAGGTTATACAGTTGAGGAACCTTGTATTTGTATAAATCTGCATCGCGCAAGGTAAATCCACCACGACCTTTGTTTCTTGCATCATTAGCATCTGTTCTGAAAATCTCCTGACTATTTTGAAACAAGTTCAATACACCTATTGCTGCAAATCTTTGATTGTTAAAAGAAGGACTTACATGACAATTAATACATGCCGCTTTTCCAAAAAATAGATCAGCACCTCTTTTTTGTTGATCCGACATCGCATCTTTCTTGCCTTTCAGCCATTGTTGAAATGGAGCTTCATTGGTAAGTATTGTTCTAAAATAAGCGGCCATGGCATTGCTTGCAATTTGTTTCGTATATCGCTCTGATTCGGGAACATCAGGATATGCCTTATCAAAGAGAGGTTTAAGCCCTAACTTCTCCATAAGTTCTTTAGTAACCGTCTGTCTGTGCACGAATAATGCACGGGTATTATTAGACTCAAGCCCTTCAAAGCCCAAGCTATTTATGCTCGTTAAAGTATCTGCTATTCCCCAGGCTTGTTCTGTGCCTACGTTCATTCCATGAGCACCAAAAGCTCCTGACCATAAGGCATTTCTTACGTAGGTTAAATTAATTGTTGGCAAGGGTCTTGCACCTTGTGCATCGACCTCTGAGCCCTGATAATTTCTATTCTTAAATCTTCCTTCTCCTGAGCTGCCAAATCCAACAGCACCGTCTGCAATTCCCTGAACTCTACCTGCGGTAAAATTCTTTTCTACTATATGGCAAGAACTGCAAGAATAGGTACCTAGCGATTCTGGTTTCTTGGCATCCTGAGCCAAGCCTGTCTCAAAAAATAAAAGTTTTCCCAAATTTGCTTTTTCAGCAGTTACAGGATTCTTAGGATCCTGATTGGGTAATTGGGCATAATCCGTACTATTTGGCATGATGAAAGCCTGAAGGCTCCCAGTTTCGCTGTGTCTTTTTATTAACTCTTCAAGTTTGAAATCCACATCATTCTTGGGATTATCAGAAACACAGGACAGTAATTGTACTAGTGAACAAATTAAGATTATAAAAATTGCCTTTTTCATCTAAAATGGGAGTTAGCCTCAAAGATATAAGTTTTTTTTAATCATTTGTACTCATTTTATAAGAATTAATCCCAAAATTGTCATTTGAAATGACAATTTAGTCCTGTAGGCCGACGAAATCATTGTTTTACAATGACTTATCGGGATTAACCCTGACATTGAAAATGTAAGAAAAAATTATTGAATAAAAACAAACAACACATTCATTTTCAATCGTCAGCCAATAGGCAAAAAAGTCTAATGACTTTTTTGGGTTAATTATTCAAAATTAAATTTCTCTTTTTAATCGAATAAAGCAGAATGATATAAAAAATTATATATAATTTTTTATATTAGATAATACTAACATTTTCAAGCATCTGTAAATCTGTAATTCAAAATTATTATTTATGTGAAGTGGAATCTGTCAATGTTGATACCAATAGGGTATCGTTTCTGTATTCAGAAACTTTTTCAATACTTCCGTCTTCTTTGAATACAGTAAAAGCACCATTTCTCATGTTGTTTTTAAATTCGGCAATCATTCTTATTTTTCCACTTATAAAGTAAGTTGTATCCATATCTACCATTGACCCATTGATATAATGTTGAACCTCAGATAAGGGACCTTCTTTGAAGTAATATAGGCTCCTCCCATCTTGTTTACTGTCTTTAAACAATCTTAACTTGCTTAATTCACCAGATGGATAATAGTCCCACATGGTATCCTGAATCATTTCATTAGAAGTGTAAAACCTTCTTTTGATATTGCCATTTTCGTACTTGAGTATATTTTCTTTAAGTGCTGATGTATTCTGTTTGCATGAACACATAATTAATAAGCTAAATAGTAAAGTTATTCTCGTCATTGTCTAATATTTTATGTTTAATAAAAAAGACCCATACAAATGTACGGGTCTTTAAATATTTTTAATTTGATAAATTTATTTCTTCCAAGGAAGTGCAACTGCTCTTGCAGCAATTTCTCTTCCTAATCTTACACCTTCTTCACAGTCTTGTCTAACATGCACACCAAGTGGAACCCTTGATATTGCATCTTCATAACCTGCATCAGATAGATTATAATAAGTTCTTGCTTTACCATTAAACTCTGTTCTGTCCTTATGGCAATTATCAGTAAATGTTTGATGATCACCAAATACAGCTGCGATACAGAAGAAACCACCACCACCAAAAGTAGAGTGACCTGATGGATATGCAGGGAAAGCAGGAGTTATACCTACTGCTCCTGTATAAGGATGATTCAATGGTGGTTCAAATTCAGGATGATTCATAATTTCTTTAATGAAATGCTCCGGTCTTTCAACGTTATAGTAGTATTTAGAATTCCAGCAACAAACTGCAAAATCATTGCTTGCTAATCCCAATAAAGCAGTAGCATAGATTGCTTCGTCTAATTTGCAATTTCTATTGTCCATTATCTGATCCAGACAAGCAAAAAGTCTACATGGAGGAGAAAATGTAAGACCAAATAAGTCATCACTCCAGAATTGACCAATCCACTCATCTTCGTAAGAAACATTTGTAAATGAACGGTTATAAGCTTCTTCATTCTGAATATACCAAGCAGAACCTGGGTTTTCGCTATAAGGAAGTGGAGGTCTGCAGATTTCTTGTGTCTCGCTTGAAACAAAAGCTCTCATTTTTCCACCAAAAGGAGTCATGCCTCCATCAGGATTGTCGTTGGTTGGTGCCCATTTACCAGGAATTCTTTTTCCATTTGCATCTAAGCTATTTAGTCTCCAATTATAATAAGGAGTCTTATTAGGATCGTTATTAAGAACATTTAAATAGTGTTCATGACCATAGATATCAGTAGTAGACCATTCCCAAACTGCTCTTGCAACTTCTTCTCCCCATGCTTTAGAATTATTGAAAGTAGTAGCATTGGTTTTTTGTAAGTAGTTACTTTCATTGCTTAGTTTTAAGTTAAGAATTAATTGCTGGGCTTCTACATTAGTAATGTGGATTCCCTTAGCAGCAGTAAAAAATTGTACTTTCTCGTACATTCTGCTCATCAAGTAGGCTTGAACCTCATTCACAACCTCAGGCCAGTACATTTCTTTTTTGGAATCAAAATTAGGAATGTTTGCCGGTATAAATTTTGGTAAATTCTTTAAAGAATTGTATTCATGCATTCCAGGAACACAGGCCTCATAAGTAGCCCAGTTAAGGTAAGCCAAGGCTCTAGGACCTGGAGCAGGTCTGAAAGCTAAGGCATCTTTGTCAATTCTTAGAAACAATTCTGTCCAATCAGAGAGGACTTTATGATCGAAGGATTTAACCGAATTGTCAACGGTTGGATCGTTCCCAGGATTTCTGCAGGATTGGAACACAAATATTCCAACCAACAAAACTAATGGAAGAAATTTAAATTTCATAAAAGCGGATTTTAATTAGAAATGGATTAAAAATTAAATATATTTTAAAATAAGCCTTGCAAAAGTAAAGAGGATTATCTAAATAATGTGATTTTAGTTCTAATTTATAGCTGTTTTTTGACGAAATTCTGTAATTAGTTGACTAAGCATTTTGCCAAAATATAAAAATAATTACATTTCAGACTTCTATACATAAAAATAATTTATATATAATAAAGCTTCAAGTATTAAATTTGGCTAAATTCTTTAAATGTTTCCTTAATTATTGGTTGGGAATGTCTGCTTTGGTGAATTCATAGAGTTTTTTGGCCTCTTCTTCCTTATACCTTTGTACCATGCTCAGGGCATCCGGAACCACATCACTACAGATGACCAGGAGGGATCCTTTTTTAGCATTTTCGATTGCGAATTGGATCGCTTGGCTCTCAGTTTTAAAAACCGTTATTTTCTTATTTGGGTCATGAGCCTTAATTCCAGCTTCAAGCATTTCAATAATTTCAGAGTCTGTTCGCCCTCTAAGGTTCTTATCTTGACGGATAATTATCTCATCAAACATAGTAGAAGATACATAGCCTATTTCTTCGTTGTCTTCTTTACGTCGATCTCCTATACCAGCTATAATACCTACCTTAGGATATCCATCCATTTTATCGGTAAAGTTCTTTAAGGCGTTGAGTCCTGCAGGATTATGTGCGTAGTCTAACAATAGATCAAAATTCTTAAAGTTGAATAGATTCAATCTACCGGGAGTTTGAGCCGGTGAAGGGATGAAGCTTTCTAATGCACTACTAAGATCCTGTAATTCGAAACCCCGAATGTAACCGGCCAATGTAACCGGTAAGATGTTCTGGATCATAAAGCTTGCCTTGCCACCATAGGTTAGTGGAACATTGACCGCTTTCACAACTCTTAATTTCCATTCACCTTTACAAACTGTAATATACCCATTCTCATAAATGGCGGAGAGTCCACCGGCTTTCATGTGCTTTCGGATCCTTTTATTGGATTCATCCATAGAGAAAAGGGCTATATTGCATTTAGCGTTTTCTCTCATTGCATAAACAAGATCATCGTCTGCATTTAGAATGGCATAACCTTCCGGAAGGACCGATTCAACAACTACTCCTTTAACTTTTGCCAATTGCTCAACCGTATGAATTCCTTTCAATCCAAGATGATCAGGAGCTATATTGGTAACTATTGCAATATCGCAATTCTTAAATCCTAGTCCTGCTCTTAAAATTCCTCCTCTGGCTGTCTCCAACACGGCAAAATTAACCGTAGGGTCTTTAAGTACAAATTCAGCACTTCCGGGACCGGAACAATCACCGGACATCATAAGATGGTTTTGTATATAAATTCCGTCTGTTGTAGTATATCCAACCGTAAAGCCCATTAATTTGGAAAGATGTGCCATTAACCTTGTAGTGGTAGTCTTCCCATTTGTTCCTGTGACAGCCACGATCGGAATTCGAGATGCTACTCCAGGTGGATACAACATATCAATTACAGGAGCAGCAACATTTCTAGGCAGACCTTGTTCTGGGGCAAGATGCATTCTGAAACCAGGACCGGCATTGACTTCAATAACCGCACCTCTTGTTTCAGTAACTGGTTTGCTAATATCCTTGGTTATAAAATCAATACCACAAATGTCTAAGCCAACGACTCTTGAAATTCTTTCTGCCATAAATACGATAGAAGGATGGACGTGATCTGTGAGGTCAACGGAAGTTCCTCCTGTAGATAAATTGGCGGTATCTTTTAATACTACTATCTGTCCCTTTTCAGGAATAGAATCGAGATTCATGTTCTGTGTTTCCAACTGCTTTTGCGTAATGGAATCAATACTAATACTTGTAAGTACTTTCTCATGTCCAAATCCCCTTCTTGGATCCGCATTTACTGCTTCGATTAATTCTTTTACATTCGATCTGCCATCACCTAAAACCTGCGCAGCAAGTCGTTTTGCAGCAGCAACCATTCTATAATTAATTACAAGTATGCGATAGTCATCGCCTGTAATAAATTGCTCTACGATTACTGAATTTGAAATTCTTTTAGCATTTTCAAATCCAATAACTGCCTGATCCCAGTTTTCAATATTTGTAGTAACTCCTCTCCCATGATTTCCATTTATTGGTTTTATTACAAGTGGATATTTAAGGTTGCGCGTTGCATCTTCAAGACCAGCCAGGCTTCTTATTATTTCTCCACGCGGCACAGGAATCTCAGCTTGTTGAAGAAGAAATTTTGTATCTTCTTTATCTCCGGCTATTTCTACGCCAATACTCGAAGTCTGACTCGTTACTGTAGCCTGAACCCTTTTTTGATTTCGGCCGTAACCTAGTTGACAAAGGCTGTATTTATTCAATCGAATCCAAGGAATTCCCCTTGCCTCGGCTTCTTCAATTATAGAACCTGTACTTGGACCAAGACGGTTAGCCTCTCTGAGTTCTCTCATTTCTTGGATGTCTTTATCCAAAGAATATTCCGAACCTTCAATAAGTGCTTCTGCAATTTTTACCGATGCCCGTGCAGCATATTGTCCTACTTTTTCTTCAAGATAATCGAATACAACATGATATACACCTTCTTCACCGTATGTTCTTGTTCTTCCGAAGCCAACTTCCATTCCTGCAAGACTTTGAATTTCTAAGGCAATATGTTCTATAACATGTCCCATCCAGGTGCCTTCCTTAATGCGTTCATAAAAACCTCCAACGGTTCCTACAGAGCATCGATGTTCATACATTCCCGGTAGGAGGGCATTGAGTCTATCCAGAAATCCGGGAATACTATTTGTAGGTCTTTCCTCCATTTCTTCAAGATCGAGTACCATTACAATAAGTTTGTGTCGTCTTACTGACCAATAATTTGGTCCTCGCATGGTGTTGATTTCGCGGATTCGCATACAGAAGTTAGTTTTTCGATTTAGCGACAAATTAGTATTAAAAACTGCTAATCAAATGCTTTGACTAAAATAATATTTTTCAATATGGATAAAGGCTTAAGAATTAAGCCTATCCGTAGTTAGATTAGACTGTTTTAAGATTTAATAATCCATATTAAAATTTACCTATTCAATATTTTTATATTTAAACTCAATCCTGATAAAAGTGTAACTTTTAATTTTTAAGAGTATAAAAAATTACTCTATAAGACTTTGTGAAGTTCAATATTTAGCTAACTAAGCTTTTTATTATTTTAATTCTTAAACCAATAAAATTAAAAAATGCTTGTTTAGTATTTGATTTATAAATAGCTCTCTATCCTTTGTAATACGATCGAATTCTAGTCCGGACATTTTCTCTTACATTCAAATAATACAGATTGTAATCTCCTTTGTGAAAGTTTTTAATATTAACCAAAAAACTTCCTTTGAATTTAGGTTTATTACACCATAAAATGTTCTTATAAATTTGTGCGGATACTGCATTTTTAACCGGCTTTTTTTTCATGTCAAGCACCATTCCTTTATTGAATTTTTTATCGACAAAATTCTCATCTGTTGTCCAGGATAGTGGATTGGTAATAATTACTGGTTTTTCCGTAATAAGATCTTTGGGAATAGTACCGGATTTAAAAGTGCGCCAACTGCAGATACAAGAAGTCTCGTGTTCATCTTTACAAACTTTTAGATATTCAAAAGTTCCAACAGGTACTGGTATTCCAACTACATATGCTACAACCAATTTGTTTTTCATTGCCTTATTGTCAAATACTTCTTTGATTAATCTTACTGCCATCTTTGCACCTTGACTATGTCCTGCGATGATGATTGGTCGTCCCTTATTCCAATTGTCATAGTAATATAAGAATGCGTTGTAAACGTCTTCATAGGCCAGGTCGAAAGCATGTTGAGAAGATGTGATATCTTTTGTAAAAAATGCATTGTAATGTGCCTGTCGATATCTTGGTGCAAATATTCTTGCATCGCTATTAAAAATGCTTGCCTGAAAAAGAATTGCTCCATTATCCGTTTTTTTGTTAACTTTTGGATCGTTAATGTCAGCATTCCAAGCTCTATGTGTCTTGTCGCCAAAATATGAAGTAGGATGAATAAAAAAGACATCTGCTTCTTCAGAGATGTGATCTAATATAACGGATTCTGGTAATTGGTCGGCCGGATCAGTCTTAAATGGGAGAGATGCCCAGTAGTAAGTATTCTTATAATCAGGAGATTTATCTAAGGAAGGGCTTTGAAAAGCTCCTTTTGGGATATGAGAAGCACAAGAAATTAGAGATAAACAAAAGACAGTAATTGTAATTTTGATAGGAATACACATATAGAAATAATTCTTTGTTAAGGTCTGATTTATTAATGCCATGCAAAGTACTTTTGTTGTATAAACCCAAAAAAGTCTTTAGACTTTTTTGCCTTTGGCTGACGATGCCGACGATGAATGTTGGCATGTTGATCGAAAGCATCAACATTGAAAAAGAATGTGTTTACTATTTTTATAATGGGGTTTTCTTACTTTTTCAATGTCAGGGTTAATCCCGACAAGTCATTGAACAACAATGACTTCGTCGGACTGAAGGGCAAAATTGACATTTTAAATGACAATTTTGAGATAAATACGAAATAAGTTAAAATTTAGATTAGACTTTAAAAATTAATGAGTAAAATAGATATCCTTTCTTTAACCGATGAACAACTGCTTTCCAAGCTTCAAGATTTGAAACTAGAGAAGTATCGCTGTGCTCAGATATCAGATTGGCTTTGGAAACATGCTGTGCGTTCGTTTGATCAGATGTTAAATTTAAGTAAAGAACTCCGTACAACTTTGGAAGAAAATTTTTACATTCCTTCTTTGAACTTAGATAAATTACAGACAAGTAGAGATGGAACAATCAAATTCAGATTCAAACTCTTTGATGGAAAAATGATTGAATCTGTATTAATTCCAGTTGATGACAAAGGACGATACACTGTTTGTGTATCAAGCCAGGTTGGTTGTAGTTTGACCTGTACTTTTTGTGCAACAGGGCAAATGGGATTGTTGAGACAGTTAAGTGCATCTGAAATTTTTGATCAATACATCGAAGTAAATAAAAAATGTCTTGAAGTTTATTCCAATAAAATTAGCAATGTGGTATTCATGGGAATGGGCGAACCTTTGTTAAATTATAAGAATGTAGTCTTTGCAATTCAAAAATTAATATCCGGAAAGGGACCACATTTAGCTACGCGAAGAATAACTGTATCAACTGCCGGAATTTCGAAGATGATTAAGAAACTTGCAGACGAAGATTTTAAAGTTAATCTGGCACTTTCATTACACGCAGCGAATGATGAAAAAAGACGAGAAATGATGCCGATTAATGATTCAAACAATCTCTTCTCTTTGATTGAAGCGCTGAAATATTACCACAGTAAAACTGGGGTAAAAATCAGTTATGAATATATAGCTTTTGAGCACTTCAACGATTACCTATTAGACGCAAAAAATCTAGTTAAATTGTGTAGTCATTTTCCTGTGAAGGTCAACATCATTGAATACAACAATGTGCCTGGAGTAGAATATGCAAAATCTTCGGACGAGAGGATAAATGATTTTGCAAAAAGAGTTAGAGAAAGTGGAGTCATGGTTACTTTAAGAAGAAGTAGAGGAAAGGATATTGATGCTGCCTGTGGCCAATTGGCTATTCAAAAATGAATTATTTGAGAAAAAAAACGTTATCTCTTATTATTTCACAACTCATGGTTAAAAGTTTTTTTCTATTCTTTGTTTTTTGTAGTTCGTTTAAGCTGATCGCTCAACCAAATCTCGGTGAAGTGCAAGCTAATGATACATGTTACAATGAATTACTCAAAGCCTTAAACTTCAATGATGGAGAAAATACTTTAGCAATGCCCATTCTTTATTTGGATGTTCCCTACACCTTAAATCTAGAATTTGATATGATTGAAGGTACTCCTAGAAGGCTCTATTATACATTGAGATATTTTGAAAAAAATTGGCAGGAATCACCGGTTGACATGCTTGAAGTTATGGATGGATTAAATGAATTTGAGATAAATCAATTCCAGACTTCTTTCAACACCTATTCAGAGTATGTACATTATATAATAAGTTTGTCACCAAGACAGTTGGGAATTAAACAAACGGGAAACTTTTTAATACTTGTCTATGATCAGGATCTCAATCTTTATGCAACAAGAAAATTTTTTGTAGCTAGATCAGTATTTAGTGCAAGTCTTAAGTTTGTGCAACCAGTGGATTATTCGAAAATTAATACGCACCAATCGCTTAATCTTATTGTCAATACAGCTAGTATAAATGTGTTAAACCCAAAAGATGAAATTCAAGTTGAAATCTATCAAAATGGCAATCCTCAAACAAAACTAGTAGTTCATGAACCATTGTTTTTTTCAGGAAACAGTTTGAGATATACCAAAGACGATGAAATTATATTTCCTGGTGGGAAGGAATTTAGAGGTGCTAATGTTAGATCTATTTTGAACAGAGGACTTAATGTTAAGTATTGGGATCAAAAAGGATCTGAGTTTTATTGTTATTTAAAACCTGATGAATTTAGAAGATTCAAGAATTATATTTATTTACCGGACTACAATGGAAAACTAGTTTATACATCACCGGATGTTCCAATTAGTAATGTTAGAACGCAGAGTGAATATTTTTATTTAAACTTTAAATTGGCAGCAAAAGAGAAGTTAGATCATGACGTTTATGTATACGGTTTGCTCAGCGATTGGAAATTGCGAAATGACCTTAAGATGAAGTATGATGAAACAGAAAAAGTTTATACAGCTTCTATTTTCACAAAAAATGCTTATATAGATTATGCCTATGCAACTGTAGATGAGAACAATCAAGGCATACTTTCAGAAGTTGATGGGAATTGGTCAGAAACAGAAAATGATTATTTTGTTCTGGTTTATTATCGTCCATATGGTGGAAGATTTGATCAACTTTTTATGGCAAGAAAATTTAATTCAAATAGTCAATAATATTTTGTTCAAAATGTATATTTATGTGTAAAAGAATAATTCTATTGATACTAATCTTTAGGACAGTCACGCTTGAATCACAAACTGAAAGATGGAATTTAGAAAAGTGTATTCAAGAAGGAATTGACAAAAACTTAAATCTGAAACTTACGGAACTCAATCTTCGCAATTCAGAACTTGCGATTAAGGAAAGCAAATTTCAACAATTGCCAAATCTTGGTGCCAATTTGAATTCAGGATTGAGTATTGGTCAAAATATTGATCCTACAACAAACGGTTTTGTTTCACAAAACATTTTGTTTGGTAATTATGGTATTAGTGCGAGTGTTTTATTATTTCAAGCAGGTCAAATTAGAAATACTATAAAGCAAAACGAAATATTATTTGATGCCAGTAAAAAAGATTATGAACAAGCTATTAATGATTTCAGCCTACAAGTAGCTGTACAATATCTCAACGTATTATTGAGTGAAGAAAGACTATCGATTGCAAAAAAAAGTTTTCAAACAGCAAGCATGCAGTCTAAGCAATTACAAAGGTTGGTGGATATCGGTTCAAGAGCCAATGCGGATGCACTTGAAATGAAATCACAAGAAGCCAAGGCAGAGCAATCTATTATTCTTGCAGAAAATGTACTCGAACAAGCAAAATTGCAGTTAAAGCAATTGATTCGTGTAAACTCAAATACTAATTTAGAATTGGAAAAAATTCAGGATTCAGAATTCAGAAACATTCAGAACGAATCATATACATCTGAGAATCTCTTTGATATTGCTGAGAAAAATCAAGCAATAATTCAAGCCGCAGTACTCCGTGTGAATGCCGCTGAAACACAGGAAAAAATTGCAAAGTCAAGATATTATCCTAGTATTACTGGATTTGCAAATGTCGATTCCCGCTATTCCAATGCAGCCGTTGTTCCAAGTGAATTTGGTATTAGAACGGAGACTTTGACGGGTACAGTTAATGGTACACCACTTTCATTTGAATATGAAGTTCCAACGATTACTAAAACTACAGTTATAAGTTTTGGGGACCAATTCAATCAGTTTCTTGGATATAGATTCGGATTGGCGGCAAATATTCCAATCTTCAACAATTATTCTACAACTGCAAGTGTCAAAAGAAGTCAAATTCAATCACTAGAGGCGAAAATCAATTTAGAAAATCAAAAAGAAAGTTTAAAACTTCAAATAGTTCAGGCAGTTGCAAATGTAAAGTCAGCAGTTAAAGAATTAGAAGCTGCAAAGAAATCAGACGAACTTGCCAGACTTGTTTATGAAAATACAACTAAAAAGTATGAAATAGGAACAGCAAATAGTTTTGAGCTTAATGCATCCAAAAACAGCGCAGAGTCTTCCGAAAATTCTTTGATCATTGCGAAATACGATCTACTTTTTAAGCAAAAAGTACTTGATCTGTACGCTGGAAAGAAAATAAAATAGTTTGAGAGAAAGAGAATTTAGAAATGAATTCCCTTAACATTAAAGATATTCATTGGATTCTCTAAATCTAAAGTATTTAGAGAATCCAATGAATTAAAAAATTATCCTTGTATAATTAATTTCTTTGTGATAGTTTTTTCATCACCAATTAACTGAATTAGAATAAGTCCTTTAGGAAAATCAGCGGCATTCAATTCTAAGGTATTAGAATTTTCCTTAATTTCTATTGACTTCAACAATTGACCACTAATTGTAGTAATGTTTACTTTAGAAAAATTATGATTTTCATTGAATTTAATTCTGAATTTATTCTTTGCCGGATTTGGGAAGATTACAAATCCTTCATCAGCTTTTGGATTGCTCACAGCAACGATCTTCTTAGAATCAACAAGTGTTCCTTTTCCAAATACTTTAGTGCATATTGTTTCACCTAAGGAGGTGGTAACACAAACTTCAGAATTGTAGTATACAGGATTTATAACTTCGAGATCATCTATAGTCCAACCTTTGAAATCAGTATTTATCGGTAAAGTAGCATCATCATTTCCGAATCTAAATCTCAGTTTAATTTTTTTACCTTGAAATGCACTGAGACTCAAAACGCTTGGTAAGAATTCAGAAGTGTATCCTGTGAATCCTTTGTTCTTTGGAATAGCAACTGCTGAGTAATCTATATTACCATTGTAACCATTTATAGCAAAGTCAGCTGAACTAAGGAGAGAATAAGATTGTCCATTGTCAGAAGAAACTTGAAGAAATCCTCCATCAATGTTTGCTTGAGTATTATATTTTTGAAAGAACAGCAATGCTGGCTCATCATTTCCAAGATTAATTTCATTGTTGTTTTCAAGAAACACATCAGAAGCCGGAGTTTCTTGAGCTTCAACCTGCCATGCGTGAGAATCATTTGTTCCAACTTTGTCATTCCAAAACCAGAAAGCATTGCCTTTATTTACTTCAGGTGTCCAATTGTCTTCAGTTAAAGGGTTTTCAAAATTATCAATCCAAACCGTATTGCTAAAAATTCCAGGATCTGTCTTAAGTCTGTAAATTATGACTACAGTTTGTACCGAGTCCATTGAAGCAATATTCCAAATTATAGTCTTGCCATTTAACTGGGTTGGATTTAAGTTTGCCGAACCTGACACATAGGTACAACCATCCGGTACGTTATCAATTATATTTACATTGGTGATCTTCTGAGCTCTTAAGTTTCTTATTGTGATTGTATAAGTTATGTCAGTTCCAGCTTTAACTAGTGGGGTTGCAGTTTTTGTTACCAAAGTTGCATTGGCACAAACTGGATAAGAATTGAAATCTTCTTTTTCATCACCAACAAGATTTGAGTTTCCTTGTGAAGCAGCAAAGCCAACACCTCTTCTCGCAAATACATCCCAGATGAGACACTGATTTACACCATTGTTGTTCATTTGATCTGCTTTTAAAATAGCATTTCTGCCATCTACAAATCCTGGTGAGCAAGGTTGCAATTTCATTCCATCCATGACAAGCTGAATAGCTTTGTTATTACCTGAATTTTTGTTGCTAAATGATGGATCATAGCCATATTTATCTGCCATAGCCCAATATAGATCCCATAGCATAGCTGCCCATACTTCTCCTAGATCATGAGTTTCAGCATTGATATCTTTGTATGTAAATTCATTTATATTCATATCTGTAGAATAGGGCCTTCTTCGAATCCCATTGCCATCCACTGGACCGGATGTGGCATAATTACCAATTCCTCTAATGTCAGTAGACTTGTCACCTGCTTCTGCAGTAGTCATAAGACAGATAAAGTCGCTCCATCCTTCTCCCATACTTTCAGCATTTCCTACACATCCAGAATTTCCAGGACCACCAGTTAATCTTGTTGATATACCATGTCCATATTCATGTGCTATTATTCCATTGTCAAAATCACCATCTAAGCTATCCGGACCTGATTTAGTGCCCGTTGGTTTGACAATTGTTATAATTAACTTACCAGAATCAATTGCGGATTTTAATTTAGCACAAATTGAAGCTCTTATATAGTAGGTTGGAATAGTAACATTTGCACCGTCAGTTCCACCATCCATGCTTACATTTTGATCATCGAATCCACAAATTATAACTGCTGCTGCTCCGGCATTCTGAGCATATAATGCTTTTGTTCCAAACTCGCAGGTTCCGCGATTTATCATCACAATTTTTCCGCTTATTTTACTGACTTTTTGTGAATTCTTACATCCAAGTTTTGAATCTGATGAGCCATCATCTGACCAAACAACCTGAGATACTATCGGTGTTGTGGTAGGAACTCCACCAAAGTTTCCGCGGTTTGCAGAAATGTTTCCGGCTAATGGTAGTGGATCAGTTACATTAACTTCACTGCTTGCAGCTGTCCAAAGATACATTTGCATTCTGCCATTAGTACCGTCAGAGGGAGTTGAGAAGTTTGCATTGTTTATGCCTGAACCGTCTTGTGCTTCTGCTAAAACTACATCAGTTGCACCACCCTTTCCATAGGTATTTACTTGAAAATTACCAGCAACCTCATTGAAACCAAATCCATAAGTAATATCATGAACCATATTACAGACGTAGAATAGATTTGTAAGTGTAGCTTTAGTATAATCTCTAGGCTCTGTGTTCTGATCAAAAGGAAAGTCAAAATTCAAAGCTGCACCACCACTTGCAATATCCAGATCTGGTGTGTTATTTCCATCCTGATCTAAATAAGCATTGACATTATTACCTCTAGTAGAAGTGTAATCTGCTGAACCATCCGATTTTGTAGTATGCCATCCAAATTTGGAAGCAATGGGATCCGCTGGATTACTCACTAATTTTCTAGGTCCGTGCAATGGACTTTCAGTTGGAAAAGGAATGACGTTATATACAGGGGCTCCTGTCGTAGTCGTATTATTTCTTACCAGCTGTTCTTGAACAGGAGTATATTTTTTATAGCTGACATTTGCTGCCTGATGATCATCACATTTTGATGCTTCAGGTAGGCTGAAACTACATTTAATTGTAAAATTTAATTCGTTTAGAATTTCACCGGTAACTGCATCAATTCTCACACTCCAATAGTCGCTGCGGTCAGTTAACTCAAGATTGAGTTCCCAAGCCAATCGCAAATTATTTTCTTTGGTTAGAAAATACACTAATCGGTATGGAATGTCACTATGGGTGAAATTTGTTCTTTCCATAATTCCCTTACTTTCAACGCTTCTTGTAGTTAATTTTGGAAGTATTGCGTTTTCAACTTTATAGTAGGAAAGAGAGGACTTCAAAGCGTCAAGTGCTGTTATTTTTGCTTTAACTGCATTGATTTTCGTGCTAATATGATCAACGAATCTGCTTGGTGAATCATAGATTTTTCCATCTTTTCCGATGTGTACAGAGGTAATGGCATTATAGATTGGGATACCTTTGTAAGATTGTTGGAAATAAAAGTGTTCTGTTCCGTTGTGTTCGTCAGTGTAGCGATCAGAAACGATAAGATCTTTAAGGTCCTGAGTTTCAAGATTCCATTCCTGACGAGACGATTCTAAGAATCTCAAAGATTTATCCAGAGAAGTCTGAATTTGTGCATTAGAATTAACAATAATACATAGAATATTGATAATCAGTAAAATAGATTTAATTTTAGTCATTTTTTCATTTTGTTTAAAGAGAATTGCTCAAAATTAATTGTTTTTAATATATAAATCACAGAATGATAGAGAAATCAGAATGGATCTTAGGTAAGAACGCTTTGAAGGAGGCAATCGCTGCTGGGACCTTAATACAAAAAGTTTATCTAAGCGAAACCCTTGAAAAAGAAACTTTACACGAGCTCATTAAGGCTTGTCGTGCCGAGAATATTTCTGTTTTAACTGTTCCTAAATTCAAATTAGATAAGTTATCACGCCTTCAGCATCAAGGCGTATTAGCCCATATTAGTCCAATTGCATTTTATAAAACGGCAGATTTAGTAGATATGGTTTATTCTCAGGGTAAAACACCTTGTCTTGCCTTATTGGATGGCATAACAGACGTGCGCAATTTTGGAGCAATTGCTAGGTCAGCAGAAGTATTTGGAGTACATGGAATTGTTATAGGTCAACGCAATAGTGCTCCTGTGAATCTTGAAGCTATTAAAAGTTCGTCCGGAGCATTACTTCGAATCCCCATTTGTAAAGACAACAATCTTGTCCATACAATAAAAGAATTGAGGAAGACAGGATTCCGATTAATAGGTGCAGATGAGAAAGCAGATTCAACTTTGGATGATATGGAAATGAATCAGCCGATCGTATTTATTTTTGGTTCTGAAGGTGAGGGAATAAGCAAAGAACTAAAAATGCAAATTGACATCTTTGTCAAAATTCCACAAGAGGGACAAATAGCTTCATTGAACGTTTCAGTTTCTGCAGGAATTTTTTTCTACGAATGGATGAAAAGAAAGACTAAAAAATAAGTTTTCTATTTCGTTTCGTTGGAGGAATTCTCTTCAAATTCTTCCAGCATAAATGAATTCATTTCTGAGCCCTGCGTCAATCTAATTTGTTGAATATTTATTAGGTCTAATAAGGCTAGGAAAGTTACTATGGCGTGTATTCTGTTTTCGCAGCTTTCAAAAATAGAAACAAAATCTAACTTTTTATTGGTTTTAAATTTGGATAGAATTATAGTTTGTTGATCAGCAATTTCATATTTATAATCAAAAATATGATGAATCGTTTCTTTCTTTGGTTTTTCGAATTTTTCTGTAACTCGTTGAAAAACTTTAAGTAGGTTAAAAAGATTCAAAGTTTCCCATTCTGCATCAACCAAAGCCTTTTGTGAAAGGAGTTCAAATTCTTTCTGTAGGTTGCCCCTAGGAATACGGAAAGATTGGTCATCTTCCTTATCTGAGAGTTCATTGATGACCTCCTTAATCGCTTTGTATTCGAGTAATTTCTGTACAAGTTCTCTGCGTGGATCGATCTCCTGGTTATTCTCATCCAATTCTTTGCGCGGAATGAGCATTTTCGCTTTTATTCGAATCAAACTCGCTGCAACTAGAATAAACTCACTGGCCAAATCCAGATTCAACGATTCGACCTGTCTTATATAATCCAGAAAATCTTCCGTGATTTTGGCAATTGGAATATCATGTATATCCAGTTCATCTCTTTCAATAAAAAACAGGAGTAGATCAAAAGGACCTTCAAATTGGTCGATTTTGATCGTATATCCTTTTTCTTGAGTACTCATAGGGGCGCGAAGGTAAAAAAAATGAGGCATCCCTACATAAGATTAGCACGGTTAAATTGAATAATACCATAGATTTACCCATTGAATTAAATATGAAGGAAGGAAAAATCCATCTTATTCCGGTTCCACTAAGCGATGGGAACATAGATCAGTTAAGCGTTTCATCAGTTCAAAAGGCTAGAGAAATAGCCTATTTTCTGGCTGAAAAGTCCAAATCTGCGAGGCAATTTATTAAGCTTATTCAACATCCTCTAAAACAAGCTGAAATTGAGGTTCGTGAAATGGAAGAGGGGATTTCAAAAGAAGACATGGAATGGGTTACAGAGTTATGTCGCAAAGGAATACAGGTAGCTATAGTTTCAGAAGCAGGAGTACCCTGTGTTGCAGATCCGGGCAATAAGATTGTACTTTATGCTCACCAAAACAAGATTGAAGTGTTAAGCTATGCCGGCCCAAACTCGATGATTATGGCATTAATGGCTTCCGGTCTAAACGGACAGCAATTTCAATTCCATGGCTATCTTCCTAGAAAAAAAGAAGAGCTTAAAGAGAAATTCATTCAACTTGGAAAGAGCTGTCAACAAAATATTTCTTCTCAAATATTTATGGAGACTCCATATAGAAACATTCAAATTATGCAGATGGCCATTGCAGTTTTACCATCAAATTTATTTTTATCTGTCAGCTTATCATTGGGAACAAAAGACCAAAAGAGTATAACTTTAATAATAAAGGATTGGAAGAATCAAAATTTGGATTTTATAAAAGATAAGCCTGCTGTTTACGTTATTGGAAAAGGTTAAAAATATCGAATGAAAAAAATATTAAAAAATGTTCAGACTGAAGTGGACGCAAGTTTTCTTTATTCCTGTCTTGCAAAAGTTGAGTCGGATCCAGTAATTAAAATGGTCTTTGAACAGATGAGTGAAATTGAAAAATCTCACGCTATTGCATTCTTAGAAAATAATAAACTCACACAAATTCCATTTCCTACACCTTCATGGCGAGCAAAAATTCTGCAGAAAATTGGAAATGTATTTGGTTATGATTATGTCCTTGGAGTATTGTTAGATACAGAAAAAAGTCTTTCCGCTTCCGCACTCAATTCAAGAAAAAAATTTCAATCTAAAATTTCACTTTCTGATACTGCGCATGTAAGTATTCTGGAAAACATAATGCAAAATCAAGGGAGAAATGCACAAACTTCCATAGCTAGATTTGAACGTAGACACAGATCAATAGGTGGCAATGCATTGCGAGCAGCAGTATTAGGAGGAAACGATGGATTGATTTCAAATTTCAGTTTGGTAATGGGAATGGCTGGAGCAACAGGTGGTAAGCAAGAAGTTTTGTTAGCGGGAATTGCGGGACTGCTAGCGGGTGCATTATCTATGGCCATGGGAGAATGGATTTCTGTAAAAAGTTCTCAGGAACTTTATGAAAATCAGATGGATCTTGAAATGGAAGAATTAGAGAATAATCCTGCAGGTGAAGAAAAAGAACTGGCGCTGATTTATATGACAAAAGGAATTCCTGAAGAACAAGCCAGACAGATGGCAAAAGAAGTTATTGAGGACAAGGAACATGCCCATGAAATTCTGGTCAAAGAGGAATTGGGAATTAATACTGAGGACTTGAAAGGATCTGCAATGGAAGCTGCTATTTCCTCTTTTGTTATGTTTGCAATTGGTGCGATCATACCTGTATTTCCTTTTTTCATTCTTAAAGGAAATGAGGCAATTCTAACAAGCGCCGGACTAAGTGTTTTAGGATTATTTTTAATTGGAGCATCTATAACTTTGTTTACCGGTAAAAGTGTTTGGTATTCCGGTTTGCGACAGATCATTTTTGGTTTGGCAGCAGCTGGAATTACATTCCTTATTGGTTCTTGGATTGGTGCAAGTCTAACTTAAAAAGCAGTTAATTCCAATTTCAGAACTAAATTAGTTATAAAAACGTTAAGTTAAATATAAAAGCAGTCAAAAGACAAAAAAACGACAACTACCTATCGAAATGGGTAATGTAGGTCTATTATCTCAAAATAAGGCCTCAGAAGTAAAGTTTATTAGATGGAAGTAGGATGGTTTTTTATTATTTTATTAATGATTAAATT
The DNA here is from genome assembly GCA_040006775.1 of Saprospiraceae bacterium. Lineage (GTDB taxonomy): Bacteria > Bacteroidota > Bacteroidia > Chitinophagales > Saprospiraceae > Vicinibacter. Next base: position 5,556 of record JBDTWI010000029.1, on the reverse strand, counting down.
ATAATTATGAAACAATTTTTACTATTAACTCTACTAATTGGAAATTAATTTCTGGCTATAGGCCAAAATGACTGTGCATTTCCCAGTAATGGAGGTGTCAATACGTTTAATAGATCAGGCATTGATTTCTTTAGCGAATCGGTATGTGAACCATTAATCTTGAAATGTAATTTTGTTATTATAAACAGAGATAATGGAACTGGTGGATTTCCAACATCAAGTAATTTTTTTTCGTATTGGGAAAATGCTATGAATGCAAATTTAGCAAATATTCAAGATCCACTAAATTGTTCAAGTGGATATCCGCTTGATTCAAAAATTCGAGTTAAGTTTAATATTCAAACTATAAATAATACATTAGCATGGGATTGGTATGCTGAGACTGCTCGCGATAATTTTAATGGGCACCCAAATGTATATATTTGCCAAAGATTTCTCGGCAATACGCTTTGGGAAGACTTAGAAGGGGTTATGACTACTTTTGAAGCTGCACATTTTGGAGAAATAAATTTTTTCTTTATTGAGAATGGTGAATTAATAGATTTGTTGGAGACACATATCGCAAATGGTACCAGACCTGCTTCTAAATATGTTGATAGATTTGAACAAAATGGTAAGCCAATTGCGACAGGTTGCTCAGTATTTCCAAAGCTTTTTAATAGCTTAGCAAGCCAGAATTCATATGTAATTTCAAATAGATACTCAGATTATTTGATTAGACAGAACTTTCATGATATTTGGTGGCCACAATTTGCAAATGAAACCCCTGAAACTGTTTGGGGTTGGTCTTTTTATGAAAATACATTAATGTTTCTACACGAATTGGGACATAATATTATGTCTTTTTCTCATGACAATTCATGTAATCAATTAATGTCTACTAGCAGCTCACGCTCAAATCACATTACTAAACAACAGTTAAATGATATTCATAAAAATTTAACAACTACAGACTTACATAATGCAGTGGATTGTAATTCATTGTCAGAAGGAACGTGCGCAATAAAAATATCCAGCAATACAATAATAAGTAATCCAATGAGTGTGTATGGAGATATTATTATTCAAGATGGTATTACATTGACAATAACATCTACTTTATACTTAGGTGAATACTCTGAAATAATTGTCAAGCCCCATGCCAAGCTTATTGTAGATGGAGGAAAATTAACAAATGGATGTGGAACATTTTGGAAAGGAATAGTTGTTTATGGAGGCAATTCTGATTTTGATGTTAAATCCTTTAATGGAGCAATCATTGAAAACACTTCTAAAGCTGCTGTCTCTATGTTTTCTAATGAACCTTGGCCTGGCGCAGGCATGTATGGCAATGGAATTTTGCATGCTGATAACACAACTTTCAACAATACCCGTCGGATAGTAGAATTAATGTCTTGGTCTCCTCTTCCAAATACAAGCCACATACGTAATTGTGCTCAAAATGGAGGTAAGTGGAGTATAACAAATTGGAATTGTCAGGGAGTCGAAGTAAAAGATAATGTTTTCAATAATATTTCGAGTCATTGCATAGTCTCAGAAGCTGGGTCATTTTTAATAGAAAATAACATATTTTTCAGTGCTGAAAATGATATTCTATTTAATAATGTTTCAGCAGGTATAGGTTCAATAATAAAGAAGAATACATTTAAGGGAAATTATATAGGTTATAATGCACGGGGCACAACATTTGCACAAAATGTAATTGAAAAAAATAATTTCCAGACAGCTTTATTAGGAGTATTTAATGATGGTAATAATAACTTTAAATTAGTATCAAATAATTTTTCAGGTCCTCTCGGTTGTGGAAGCATTGAAATAGGTAATGGTTCTGGAGACGTAGTATTAAATAAGTTTTCAAATAATTTCATAGGTACATTTTCGAACGGTACAAATCCAGACTTTAATTTTATCCAAAATTGTTATTATAATACTACTTTCAAGGATGTTTACATTGATGGCATGGTTTCACCTTTGATAAGTAATGGTTTCCTTCCTGCAAATAATTGCTTTACTCATCTTGGAAATTCATCCTCCAATATTCAAGATATAGGAGGTAATCCAATACCATTTAATTATCTTGAGCCAAATGGAAGTAACATTGACTGCCGTGATGCGATTTTAGGACATTTAAATGTGAATCGACAATTATTAGGAATAAATGTTGATCTTCCAGTATGTGGAGTGGTTGGACTTTTTGGTGGAAATGATACAATATTTCAAGATGAATGTTATCCAGTATCAAATTCAATTTCTAATATAAATTCATTTAATTCAATTCAGATAAAAATTAATGAGATTTTAAATAGCAGTAGTTTAACAATGCAAGAAAAAGCACTTGAATTACAAGTTTATAGAAGATGCTTGAAGAAAGTAATCGGTAGATTATTTGAAGACTATATAAAATCAGAAAACTATACGTTTGCACGAAATTTATATAGTGGAAATACAACCGATGATGCAATTATCTCTGTTTATAGCTCATATATTTTCCAAAATGACCTAATTTCTGCAAGAACATTTTTAAATCAATTTGAGGCAAATTCTGAATCTATGCAAGATTTTAAAACAATTCAGAATATTAACTTAAACAGGCTTCCATATGGACCTTTTTATCAAGCTGATACTACTGAACTTAATACAATTAGACAAATTGCGTTAAAAAACCATCCTAATGCCACATTCGCAAAATCTTTATACTATGCACTAATTGGTGAAGTATTAAGCTCGCCGATACCAAACTTCTCATCTCAAGGTTTAAATCCACATTCTAAAAGCTCAAAAATTCAGAAAGAATTAATTAATTGTGTACCAAATCCATTCAATCAAGAATTAATTATAGAAGCAAATGGTTTAAGTGATTTTGAAATTATTATTCAAGATATAAACAGAAGAACCATTTATTCTAACAAAGTAAAATCTGATATAATCATTATTAATACACAAGACTGGCAAAGTGGATTTTATTTATTGCAAGCATCCAAAAATAATGATATAATTGCAACTAAAAAATTAATATTACAAAAATAATACAAAATATTTGGTAAACAATAATATATCAGATAAACCTATTAATTAATACAATATGAAGTTATTACTAGCAATTTTGCTTTCTTTAATTGTTGTTATTACTACTTCAGCTCAATTAACATTTAGTAAAATATTTGATCTGGATCCAATTACTCAATATAATTCTGCAAATGAATTAAAATTATTTGATAACAAAATCATTCTAAGTAGCACTACTTTTCGCAAATCTGGCTCAAATTTATTGGACGCTACTAATTTAACAATTTTGAATCAAGATGGAATTATTTTAGATACTGAAACAATAGATTCATTTTCAACATTGAATCGAACGGAAAATATATCAATATTGGCCTCTAATACTATTGTGTCGGGCAATATATATCCAGATACAAATTTATCTTCGATATTAGAACTTGATGGTGAGTTAAATAAAATTTCCACTACTCAATTAGTAGGTATTCCAAATATGCACTATAATAATTATGGCTTTTTAATCGTAGATGATTATATGTATCTATATGGTATATTAATACCGACTAATATTGTTAAATCATCATCTGAAGCCAGATTAGTCAAACTCAATTATAAATCAAAGCAAATTATTTGGGAAAAGTCATATAAATTAGGAAATTATAATTTAGAATGCAACGACTTACAACCAACTTCTGATAATAATCTTGCATTTATTTTATTTTTTACTCCAGTAGCTGGTGCGGGACAAGGTGAACCAACATATAAAATTATAAAAATTGACCCTGATGGTATTGTATTGGATTCATTTCAATATATGGATTCTAATTTACAAAAAAATAGATTATTATCTTCTCATGAAGGAAGTTTCTATTTTAGTTCCGAAATGCATCCAATAAATGGATGGGATTGGTCAACAAGTGGAAGAATTAATAAGTTGGATTCAGCAATGGATAAGTTAGAATGGAGCCTCATTCTACCAAATAATCAATTAACAGATGGTCGAATGTACAGAATTGAAGATTATATCGAAGCCAGAAATGGAGATATAGTGGTATGTGGAAGAGTTCGTGAGAATTCTGATAGTAAAGTTCCTGGAGGAGATCTTTCAACTACTTGGAATGGATTTATTGTAAGGGTAAGTTCCGAAGGCAAGATTATATGGTTACGGATTTATCGTATGCCACAAGAATTATTAGATAAGACACAATATGGCCCATTTCGGCCGTCCAATTTGAAGAAGATAATAGAACTCGAATCTGGAGATTTTATCGCATTCGGAGATCTTTTTTACAACAATCTACAAGCATCTGGCATTGACCCTAAAAAAGATGAAACTAACCATTTATGGCTTATTCGAGTTAATGCATTAGGTTGTCTTGGAGGTTATCCATGTGATACAATTATTAGAATAAAACCATCAGTACCATTTGAGGCATTACAGTTTCATATTGGAGACAAGTGGACGTTTGAGGCAGAGGAGCCTTCAGGTAACCCACGACGACCATATATAAGATATCTAGCTGATCAAATAATTGACACTGTAAATTTAAATGGACAAATTCTATTTGTATTTGCTAGAGGAGACACAATGTATTTGGAAAATGGTAAAATGTTTTTTTGGGATACAAAGTTGAAATCTTTTGAAATGTATTTTGATTTTAATTCAACCTTTAATTATGAAATTAAGTATTGGGACATCTCTAGGAATAATGTTCAAATAGCTAAAGTAAAAGTTGATTCAGTATATAATACAATTATAAATATGGATACTATTCCAACTCAATTATTACGAATTTCAAATAATGGAACTTATAGTCAAGATTTAGTAATTCCAATTTATAAAAACATAGGTGCTTCATCTTCTGAAATAAAATTGCATTTAGGTTATGGGCTTCTGGATCCACCAACTTTAATTACAAAATTAAGGTGTTTTAATTCTAATAGCAAGGAAATAAATTTTCAATTGTACCCATGTGATAGTACATGGCTATTTACTAATACAATGGATTTTAAAGATCGTGATATAGTAATTAGCCCAAACCCAACATATTGTAATTTAAGAATTTATGGAATTGATTTTGATGTGCCTTATACTTTGTTTAACTTACAAGGGAAATGTATCCTTAAAGGGAATAGCAATGATGGAGAAATTGAAATTCCATTTAGTGGAATCTTTATACTAAAGATAAAACTGAGTGATGAATACTATATAAAAAAAATTTCTCGATTATAATTACCCAATAGGTTGCAAAATGTTTTAAATCCAAATTAACATATGCTAAAAGATCTTCTTATTAGAGCCCTAGTAAATTTAGCACTTATTAGAAGCAACTATGTTGTAAGCTAATTAACAAAAGAAACTGGAATTAACACAGTATTGACGATCATGCCACCAAATAGTTACATTTTCATGATTCGCATATTGTTAAAATATTTTCCATTCATGGATTCATTCAATTGGTGGCACGTCGTCAATACCGAAACGTTAATTCCAATTTCAAGGTATCCGTACAACTAAGTACCACTTGACATCAATAGTGAGGTGATTTAGCTTTG
>JBDTWI010000028.1:0-50900 GCA_040006775.1 Saprospiraceae bacterium | reverse complement strand
AGATTTGATACTATTTTGAAAGTGTTCAAAGCGTTGAAGGCAAAAGTGAATTTCAGTGTTGAAATTGACAAGCAAAAATTAATGTTAAGTGAATAAATAGAAAGGCTATATCATAACAATGCATTGGACGTACAGGCTCCCTATCGGTCACCAATGCCCAACGTTATTCTAACAAGCTATACTTATTAAAAATACTCCACTTTTATTTAAAAAAGCGAATGATTGGGATAGATTTGTTGTGGATATAGTAGAGTTAGCATCGATATGATTAAAAAAATTATCCTTTTAAATTTGTATATTCTACTCACTGGATGCATGGAAAGGCAATATTTACCTGATTTAACATTTATAAAATTAGGTTTCTCAGAAATCGTATCTGAAATTGATTCTCTTAAGCATGGCTCTGCATTCTATATACAAACGAATTTTGAAGAAGATTCACTATATATTAAAATAAACGTCCAGCCTGATGAAATTGATTCTCTTGACGTAAGAAAACCCGTGATCACTATGAAGGCAAAAATATTGGATACTTTAAAGAATGCTATTAACAACTTTATTATTTATTCTAAACAGTTACCTAATGGAAGCCTTCCTAATTCATATTTCGAAGAACCAGCTATTTATAATGGAGGGGCTTTTCTTACATATTACCTAGACAATCTAGGTATAGAACATTATTTTTGTTACGTTTTAAAAGATCTAAGTTCTGAAACTCAACAACTTCATAATTTATTAATGGATTATTATTATCAAAATGGTTCGATTTTAACTTATAAAAGGAGTTTTAAAATAAATTCAGATTCAATTGCAAGAACATTAATCCAGAAAAGGAATATAAAAGGTCTAAAACCACTCCCTGTAAAAATAAAGGAACCAATAAGATTTATACCAAAAGATAACTAAAAACATAGTGATGCTAACAAGAGACACTCACCATACCGCTTAAGATTAATTTTTCACACCTGGCTTATGACTTTAAAAAATGTTTTATATTTGGCTCTTGTCAGAAGCGGTACGGCGAGCATCTCCCGACGTTAGCTCCAATATTTTAAGATATTTTAAATTGTAAATTTAATTTCAATCAATTGAGTAAAATATTAAAAACTTTCACAAGCTTCATTTCAACTCTTTTAGTATTTAATGTATTAAATTCACAATCGTCATCCATAAAAACAAATTATGATTCCATTTTTAAAACTAACTCAAAATTATATTATCAGCTTGAAAAGATTAACACATATAACAGGATTGTTAAATTATTAAATTATGTTGACACCATTGTTATCGAACGACTCAAAAATGAATTTAATTACTATTATAAGGGGACATTAATATCGGATTTCGAACCAATAAGTTCTAATAAATATAAGCCCTTAACTATAGAATACAGTCTGTCTCATGGATCAACATTTCTTTATGCCAGAAGCTTAATTTCTCCTTTCGAAAGCAGAGAAATAATCTTCAATTATGATAGAAGTAATCAAGATTTAAGTAACCTTAAGTTAAGCAATTTTAAATTTGATGCATTGAATGGAAGATATGAAGAGAGGAAAGCCGATGGCAGGAAAATCATTGAAGGCAATTATTGCCAGATTGATAGCACATATTCAATAATGGAAGAACAATTCGATCCGAATACCTATGAATCTACATTTATAGAATATAAAAGAGAAAAGTATCCAATTAAAATTGGCACTTGGAAATATTATAATATAAAGGGCTTGATTATAAAAGAAGTAGAATATAAGTTCTGTAAAATTTAATATTCTGACGTTCTATGTCTATAAAAAGACCTGGCGGTAACAAGCCATAGACTCTACCCCGCCCCGCAGCTTGAATAATTCTCATATAATTTTTTCCGATAATAATTTTATTTTTTAATTTTAGACATTGTTTTATTGGTTTTATTTCAATCTGTTTCTCTGGATTTCTGCTTGTTTTCATATTCTTTGTGCTCTTACCTTACTTAGCTGTGGTTATTTACTACATCAGAAGTTTGGATTGAATTATTGGATGGGATTAAGAACTATGGGACTCATTTGTTTGCTTATTTATCAACATCAGATTATTTCTGAAGACAATCTGGAACACATCAATCTTGCATTTTTTACTACCAACGGAATTGCAAGTATATTTTTGGCAGTTTGCACGATTCTGGATTTTTATTGGTAGGAGTTTCTGACTATTTCTTAGAGATTTATAGGAAACTGGAATCAGAGTAAGTTTAAGAGTCTTAATGTCTGTATCTTAAGTCCTAGTATCAATAGATTACTCCATATATTTATCCTAACAGGCTATACTTATTAAAAATACATCGCTTTTATTTAAAAAAACGAAGGATTGGGATAGATTTGTTGTGGATGCAGGTGAGTTATGGGCAAATTGTAAAGAGAGCAACGGGCAAGCAAAATGATCTGCAACTATAATTTTTGTTCTACTTTCACGTTGACTTTTTACAACAAATTGACAACTATGAGTAATAAAAAAAAGCATTCAATTTTAGTTATCGCTTTAATTATTTTAACATATAGCGGCTCTTTTGGACAAACATCGAGGTTTAATGCAGGGATTGTTACAGGATTGAATTTCTCAGAGTTAGAAGGAAATGGAACTACAGATTATTTTGGGCTCAATGCAGGGATAATTGGAACAGCAAAATTATCTAAACACTCACAATTGGGTTTAGAAATTCTATTTAGCCAAAATGGAGAATATATTTTACCAAAATATTATCCTGCACTTCAATTTGGACAAGTATGGTTGAACCATATCGAAGTTCCAATTCATATTGACTGGCTAATAGGCGTGTTTCAAAGGGATAAATTTTACGACTGGAACTTGAATATTGGACTAGCTTATACACGCTTGGTAAGCTACAATATTGAAACAATTGACAAAGTAAATGTTGACGACCAAATTATATATGAAAATATAGATGCCATATTATTACAAGCTGGGACAACGTACAATTTTACAAAAAGAATGGGGCTGAATTTTAAAGCATCATTGCCAATTAGAATTGAAGGATTAAGTTGGACTTTAGCCGCTAGACTAATTTACATGATTAATTAATTACTGAACTTCAATATGGAAGAACAATCTGCCCATAACACTTTAGCGTTCGTTGGTCTTGCAGAGCCAGCAATGAACGCGATGTTGAACTTTACCTACTTCTCAGAGGCCATGAGTGAAAGATTTATTATGGAGTTGTCGTCGTGGAATGTGATGCTTACAAGGATACTTTGTTATCACTTTTCGTGGTGATATAATTTTAGATCAATGTTTTTTTAATTATAGGCATTGTTTTATTGGTTTGATTTCAATTTGTTTCTTTGGATTTCAGTTTGTTTTCATCCCAAAATTGTCATTTGAAGTGACAATTTTGTCCTACCCCGCAATCTTAAAGTTAATTTCTGACATTGACAAAGTAAAAAAGACCATTGGTAAAGTGAAGACAATATAAAAGCCCAGCCGCTAACAGCTAAGTATTCGTTGCGACCATAGGACGAACAATGAATACTTTGTTGCCCCGCTTTTTAGCGGGGAAACCTCAATTGGTGCAGTCTCAAATCTTCTCCAATGCCAGCTCAATACCCTTACATTTCAACTCAAACGGTACTTTTAGTTTATGGCAGTGTAATGCCCGGAAATATCCGAGTTAAGCCCTATTTGCAAAAAGAAAGATCTTATAAAAAAATTCAATGAAAAATCAATTTGGATCGGCCTTAAGGGATAAGCCGTTAAAAAATGATGGAATGAAACCGTTAAAAATTCAAAACTGTATCAGCTCAACAAAATGCAAAAAAAGAAAACTTCAAAGCGAGGTGACTGAACGATCTTCGTCTACTGACGAAGTGAAGCACGGCCCTGTTTCAAGCGAAGGAACTGCGATAGCGGCATAACTTGAATCGGAATTTAAGTTTCATGAAATCATTTTAGGCTTAGACCTTACAGCCCTGCCCGACTGTGTCATTCAGGCGGCCTAGAATATTTGGTTTTCCCTCAGCCTGATACAGGCTTCGGTTCATTTGTTAATTTGTGATTTTGGATCACAAATTTCTTGCTGAGGCAAGATCACTCAATCATGTTTCATGAAAAAAGAACCAAAAGTTAAACTAGGAATGTATATCTAAACAGTAAGAGAATGTCAAACCACCAAAAAGATATTATTATCGCTTATTTAGTTTGCGTTGAGTAAGAAGTTCTAATATTTCGTTTTAAATCAAAATTATAGTCGTGTGTGTCCAGATGATTACTATCATATTGAATGATTTAAAAAACAAAAATTTGTTGAATGGATTTTAATAGAATGGATCCTTTCGGAATACCAGTCATTAATCAAATCTATTGAATATAAGTTATGAAAGCTAATACTTTTTTAGAATCCAATTAATTCTCAACAAAAATCCGAATATGCTTAAATCCATCTGAAGTATGGTAAAGGACATGATAAATTCCAGTAAATAATTGAGATAAATGGATATTGCCTTTATCAGAAGTTACATAGTGAAGTAAAATTTCCTTTCCCTGAAGATCATAAATGCTGATTTGACCTTTCAGTCCATGATAACTCAAATTCTTGTCTAGTGCGTTATAATTGATATAGGTATGTTCAGTTATATTGGCAACGGAACTAACATAGTCAAGAACAATATTTCTTGAAATAGATTGGAGTTTATTGACACTTGACAAATAATTTATCCTATAGATGTATTTTCCGGAAATTAGATTTTTATCTGCAAATTGGTAATTTTTTATGCCTTGAATATAATTAATAGAGCCAATGGAAACCCAGTCATTATTGCTATTTTTCTTTTCAATAGTAAATTCACCTGCAAGTAATCCTGAAACAAATCCATTAAATTGGTCATCCATAATCCAGTTTATAGTAATCCCATCAGTTGCAATGGTACTCGATATACTTTTTGTTGGTAGTTGTAGGTATGATCGTTCCGATGAATAAACCATACTTTTCAATTCTGTGTCATTGGTGAATAATTTTTCATCATTTCCGTCAAGATCTGAATAGTATAATCCAGTAGACTTATCATATAATATTCGTTCCTTTATTGGATCTACAGTCATTGCAGTAATATTTGCTTTTATAATGGGCTCTATATTGGACCCATCGGTATTCATTTTGTAAGCGAATACACCATCATAGAAATATAATTTATTATTTATTTGATCTAAGTTTACGAATGTAATATTTGTATTATTATTATCTAATAACAATTTAACATCAAATCCATTCTTATTCATTGAATAAATTTTTCTACCATCTCTAAAATAAAATGTACCATTTCTGCCATCCAATATTAAATCCGAAATAATAGAAATTCCTATATCCGGTGTTTTGACTATCTCTTTTTCATTACTTCCATCATAATTTCTATACAATAATTTTCCATTTACGTCAAAATAATATACTAATTTGTTCAATACATCTAAGCACAATGCTTTTTCATCAGATGGTGTAAATGTGGCGGTAACTAACATTTTTTCAGCATTACTTCCATCTGGATTGTGTTTTACCAAATAGTCATTTGATAAAATAAATAACAGACCATTTAAACCGTCGTAAGCTATATTTTTAGCAAAGAAACTACCGTAATTAGATATGAGTCCTGATCTTTTGTTTTCAATTAGGTTAAATTGCTCTATGCTCCCTTTTAATGGATCAGACCAGTATAGAATATTTTGGATAGAGTCTAGCACTAGGAATTCTGGATGGTTGATATTGGAATTGACGAGTACTTTTACATTTGAGCCATTGGCATTTGAAGACCCAATTTGATCACTTGCTGACCAATAAATTTTTCCAGTATTGGATTCAACAATTACATTATAAGGATTATTCATATTTTTTACAATATCTTCAATTCCGGTTCCATCCAAGTTTGCCCTTTGAATTTTATTTTGTCCATTATTCACCCAATATATTTTATTATTGATTGGATCAATGTCGATGCCTAATATAGATGCTAAACCTGAATTAAGGTAAATGATTTCTTTTATATCTGTTCCATCTAGGTTAGCACTGAAGATTCTTTTATTGTCTGATTCAGAATAGAACATTCTTTTGCTCCCTTCGTGAAGGGCAAGACCATATATAATATTTGTTGAAGTAATGAGAACTTCTTGGTGTTTGAATGTTAGGTCCGACTTCAATAATCTGTTATTAATACTGAAGTAAATGGAAGATTCTGCTTTTTGAATAATAAGATCATGGGTAGCTTGTAAGTTTTGTATATCTGAATGAAGTTTTTCTATAAATATGCCATTGGTGGTATAAATCCAATTATTATTGAAGTCTGAAGGGATGATCAATTGGTTACTATCTATATAAAAAGTTCCAGTGTATAGCTGTTCGCCAAAGTATGCAATTGAAGTATGTGTTAAAGTAAGCTCATTCAATAAAGTTAAATTTTTATTAGAATTAAGATAGAGCTGAGCCTTAAGACTAAAACTTGTTAATAGAATGACCAATGTGAATAGTTTAACGAAAGGATTGTTTATCATAATGAAATGATTAGATGATGAATTTAAATTAATTTTTTAGAGCGTAATTTGAAAAATATATTCAAAGATACACAATTTAGGTTAAATGGAAATGTTGGACAGAGGCAACATTAAATTGTTTATTTGATTTAAGATTGGCTAATTTTCTATCTGGGCCAAGGAGATTTTATATATTGGACAAGGTGCGATTATCGTATCGAAATTATTCTAAACCTGCAGAAGCCTTTTTTTGGAATTCATTATATTGTGAGGATCAAAAATATAGAACTCTTGATTCTGATTTATCATCATTAAGCAATGATCAATCTGTGCATTTATTTAATTGTGAATTGGATAAATTAAAGTATTTCGATTCCATTATTGTTCGGTCGATTGAAAAGTACTTTTTAAAATATTATTTGCCAAAATTAAGTACTATAGGTTACCGTTGATCTAGTGTTTTTTTTAATATTTTATCCCATTCTGGAGACACTCTACTTATAGATCGCTATTTGCCATATATCAATAATTTGTGTAAGGATGGGGAGGCTGTTTGGATGAATTTTATTATGCTTGTTGACAAAAATTTAATTTTAAAACATCAACCACAGATTTATGGATCTCAATTAATATATAAGGATGAAAATAAAAATAGTTTAGTATTGGCTCCATGTGATGATATTATTTTGGTTAATGAACGAAGAAGAAAGTTAGGATTTGTACCTGTGGATGAACATGTTCTAATACATATCACTAGAGGTTAATTTTAGTTTATTGTACTGATTTTTTCAATAAATAGTGATAATGCAACCTCTCAAGTAATCAAATGGCTACTGTACTATAAAATTCTTTTTATAAGAGTAAATTCAAATGAAAAGCTTGAAGTGGAAGAGATATCTGTTGGATCCTTAAGTTCAAAATGTGTTTTGAAAAATTTTATAACTAAAGAAATTATTGACCTGGATAAAGTAAAGACAGTTTGGTATAGGAAAGTATTAATTTCAATGCGAACCTAGGTCTTAGGAAGTATTAAAAATTTAGAAACTTTTCCCCTACGATTGCTGATCATGTTTATATATTTCTTCCACTACATGAAGTATGGTTCGAAAGGCAACAAATCGGGTAGCGTATTTATCAATAACTTCTTTTTTTTAAAGCTGGTGTATCGTGGATCATGTATCGATTCAAATCATCTTCAAAACAACAACTGAAATCCTGGTTTCAGGAAACCAAAAATACTGAATGGAAAAATCCAAACGAAGTAAAAAAAGAATATTCATTGATATTCAATTATGTCTGCGAAATATTAAGTAAAAATAAATCACCTAAAATTGATGAAGCATTTAACCATTTGATCGCAAATCCAGACAAGTATTATTTTCAAATTATTGATTTATGGAATTCTTTAGATAAACAAAAAGAGAAAGGAAATCCCATTAGAAAAAATCTTATTAAGAAGCTTGGAATAAGAGAAATTAATAGAAGACTGACAGAATACAATGAAATGGATTATTGGAAGTTGGCGACAGAAGAAAAAAATTATTAACAATTAAAACTTTACTTCAAAATACATTTGTTTTATATTCAATAAAATTATACCAAATACAGATAGAATGGCCGTTTAGAACAGTTAATCATTCGTTGGGCTCGCAGAGCCAGTAATGAACGCGATGCTGAACTTTACCTTCTTCACTGAGGCCAAGAGTGAAAGATTTATTATGGAGTTGTCATAGCGAAATGTGTTGCTTATAAGGATACATTGTTAGCTTTTTTTTGAGGTAAAATAATTTTAGATCCATATTTTTTAATTATGGACATTGTTTTATTGGTTTGATTTCAATCTGTTTCTTTGGATATCCGTGTGTTTTTATATACTTTTTTTAACTTTGCCATTCTCAGTTGCAATTATTTGATGCATCATCAATTTGGCCTGAATTACTGGATAGGTCTGGGAACTTTAGGATTGATTGGTTTGCTTATTTATCAACACCAGATTACTTCTGAAGACAATCTAGAGCGAATCAATCTCGCATTTTTTACTACGAACGTTATTGCCAGTATATTTCTGGCTGTTTGCAGGATTCTGGACTTTTATTGCTAGGTGATTTCTGGCTATTTATTAAAGATTTAGAGGAAACTGGAATCAGAGTAAGTTTAAGAGTCTTAATGGCTGTATCCTAATTCATAGTCTCAATAAATTACTCCTTATCTTTCTTCCAACAAGTTATAAGTATTAAAAATCCACCGCTTTTATATAAAAAAGCGAAGGATTGTGATAGATTTGATGTAGATATAACAAAGTTGTACGCAAGCAAAAATGAAATTCCTACTAACTATAATATTTTTCTGTTCCGTAAAATGCGAGGGACAAAGCAAAGCTGACACTCCACAAAAAGCTACGAAAAGTTTTTATTCAGAAATTACACGACAATTCTTAGTTATTGACAGTTTAAGAAACATTGACTACGACCAATTGGAGATAGCAAACAACGAGGTTATTAGAATATTAAATGCCTATAAAGCGGATATTTTTAATTTCCCAGACACACTTGACTACGACTTAATTTACTTAGTAAAATCTTCCGATAAAATGTTAGCACTCATATCGTGGGACACAAGAACAGGCGGAACTATGATTGCTTTCACAACAATGGCGATTTTCAAAACACCAGAGGGTATCAGGACAAAAATGTTATTGGACACAACTGATGAAGATATGCCATTCACATACATGCACTATAACTCTATAAATTCAATTACTGCTTCTAACGGGAAGAAGATTTATTTAGCATGGGGCAATGGACAGGGTTCGACAATAATTCCATGGCAAGAGTTGAAAACATTTTCTATAGCTAATGACAAACTTGTAGAACCTAAAATACTTCCTAATACTTCATCTAATCTTCGAGTGGAATTTGATTTACATGAATTCGGCGGCAATCAGAAAGTGCCAGTCATTAAAATAAAAAATAGTGGAAGGACTATACAGGTTCCAATTGAGACCGACAGACAAGGGTTTTCAGGAAAATATAAAACCTATGTATTCAATGGAAAAGTCTTTAAATAGACTTGCCATGCGTACAACACGGGGTTTTGTGCAAGCGGGGCTGGACGGAATAACAATGAACTATTTTGCATATCTCAACAGTTGTTCGGGCAGGACAAGCAACGCTCAACTTTGTTTCATAACTTCAACCAAATATTTTCAATCAGCAGCGGTTGTGGGCAGACGGAATTCTATTTCCCCGCCTGACACAAAGCCCTTGCCGTTATGATCGACCAAAAGAAAAAAGCTTAATAAAATAATGTATCTTAAACAGGAAACCCTTATCTTTGTATAAAATTGTATGTCAGATCCTAGATTTACAGTCAAATTCCTTGAAGAAGCTAAACAATTTTTAGATAAATTAGATGACAAAGCAAGAGAGAAGATCTTTTATAACATATGGAAATCCAGAACTATCAACGATAAAGAACTATTCAAAAAGCTTAACGGGGAAATTTGGGAATTCAGAACTTCATACAATAAACTTGCATATCGGCTCTTAGCATTTTGGGATGAATCTAAAAATTCTGTGGTAGTAACAACTCATGGGTTAATTAAAAAATCGGATAAAATACCAAGAAAAGAGATAGAAAAAGCAAATAGATTAAGAATTGAATATTTAAAATCAAATAAACCATGAAGACATATAGTCTAGACGATTTAACCGATAAATACATTGGTAAAAAGGGAACTCCGAAAAGAGATCAATTTGAACAAGAACTGAGGATTGATTTGCTCGGGCAAGCGGTCAAACAAGCACGACTTGAAAGGAATTTGACTCAAGAACAACTTGGAGAACTTGTTGGAGTGCAAAAGGCCCAAATATCAAAAATAGAAAACTCAGCCACAGATGCAAGATTTGATACTATTTTGAAAGTGTTCAAAGCGTTGAAGGCAAAAGTGAATTTCACTGTTGAAATTGACAAGCAAAAATTAATGTTAAGTGAATAAATAGAAAGGCCAGATCATAACAATGCACTGGACCTACAGACTCTCTATCGGTCACCAGTGCCAAACGTGTATCAGGTTGTGAAAAAACTTATTATATAGTATCAAAAAATAACAATTATTTTAAAAAGGGTTATTTAATTATTTGTCACACCTTGACGTGATTCTGCTGTTATACCACATGTAATTGAGCCGTTCTAACTCAGGGTATTTATGCTGAATATTAACACTTTTTTGACAAACATTTTGTATCTTTGTTAAGTGAAAAAAGAGAAAAAAATATTAGTTGACATTGAGATTGACAAGCTGACGAACTCCATTGAAAATGTGCTTTCAGGTGACATCTTTGACACTGATATTATTCCGCTTTTCAACAAGGACAAAAAGCAAATCAACCAAACTGATTGGCAATTTAATTGGCAGGAACAATTAAAAATTGCTGACAGAGAAGTTTACAAACTTGTTATCAAAAACAATACTAAAATCATTCAGGGGTTAATAAGCTTAACTGACAAAGGCGACCACATTTACATGAACTTAATTGAAAGTGTAATAAGGGCAAGTCAAAAATTTATACAGGAGTTCCAGGAAATCTCGTTGCTTTTGCCTGCAAACTTTCATTTGCGAAAGGTTATGACGGTTATCTTGCGTTTGATGCTAAAACAGCTTTGCTAAAACATTATCAAGATACACTTTACGCAAGTCATTTTCGCGAGACTAAAATGATGATTGAAACTCAAGCAGCAAAGAGATTAATTAATCAATACTTTAAATCATAAACAAAATGGGACTAATCAGAGAACCAAAAAATGTTAACTTCACTGTTCTTGACAAACCATGGACAGACGAGGAACTAAAAGAGTTTAGTGCATTTATCAAGTTACGAAAAGAGAAACGTAAACAAAGACAATCTCGTACAAAGACCACAGCTCAGAAGAAAGTTATTGCATAAAACTATCTTGGAACTTCATGGACAAAGAAACACGCTGCAAAACACGGCTTACCATAAAGGCTTAGCTCGCGTTTCCGTTGGAAGTTTTATTGTTGTTTGGAGATTCGTTTTCGCTGGATACCTTTGTGGTTATTGTCGCTCTTCTGGTATGCCCAACCGTTAATGCTACATTTTAAGACAACGCAACTATGGACGACAATTATACAGAAACATTTAAAACTTGGAATAAAGTTGCTTTGCTCTATCAGGACAAGTTTATGGACTTGGACTTGTATAATGACACTTATAATTTTATCTGTAATTCAATTACTAAAGACAAAGCCAAAATATTAGAAATTGGTTGCGGACCAGGGAATATTACAAAATATCTTTTATCGAAACGGCCAG
Organism: Saprospiraceae bacterium; assembly: GCA_040006775.1. GTDB lineage: Bacteria > Bacteroidota > Bacteroidia > Chitinophagales > Saprospiraceae > Vicinibacter. Next base: position 39,063 of record JBDTWI010000028.1, on the reverse strand, counting down.
ACTTTGATATTTTTGGAATTGACATTGCACCAAATATGATAGAACTTGCGGAAAGGAACAATCCTACTGCAAGTTTCGGCATAATGGACAGCAGAAACATAGACGAAATTAAATCAAAGTATGACGGAATAATCAGTGGTTTTTGTTTACCGTATATATCGCCTACAGACAGCCAAAAACTGATTGCTGACTGTTACAATTTACTGAATGAAAATGGACTGATTTATATAAGCTTTGTTGAAGGAGACCCGAGTAAATCTGACTTTCAAGTTGGCAGCAGTGGCGACAGAATATATTTTTACTTTTACAACTTAGACGAACTGACTGAAGAACTTCAAAAAAACAACTTTGAGAAAATTAAAGTATTTAAAGTTGAATATAAAAAATCAGAAAACGAAATAGAAATTCATACAATATTAACAGCTAAGAAAAAAACGACCGTATAGCATTTAGCCGTCCCAAATCTTTCGGGAGAAAAAAGCCACTTCAATCACAAAGACTTGAAATTTAAAAATCAGAGTTAGACATGAGAACAGTACACTGATTGCACACACTGAAGCAATGCAACTTTTTAAATATGCTGAAAAAAACTTCAAATGTTTGCTTGAACTTATAATTTTAACTTTTGAATAAAACATAAGTATTATTACAATCCTTAGGCATTATTTTAGTCCATGTGAATTCTATCTCCAAACTAAAAGAAACCTTATTCGATGTGGGCTAGCTAAATAGCTTCGTTTAATATAAAAAATGGTATATCTTTGAATTAAATATTAAAGTGCATGGAAGGACGAATAATTAATATTGACCCTGAAATCCTTGGAGGAACTCCAGTATTTTTTGGCACTCGCGTTCCAATTAAAAACCTATTCGATTATCTTGAATCTGGTGAGACCATTGACTATTTTTTAGACGACTTTGAAGGAGTTCAAAAAGAGCAAGTAATTAAAATACTTGAAATTTCACAGAAGTTAATTGAATCTTCTTCAAATATCCTACATGAAAATTTTACTTGACGAATGTGTAACTAAACATTTAAAGCCTCATTTAATTGATTTTGATGTTTATACTGTAAGTGAAATGAAGTGGAATGGAATAAAAAATGGAAAACTCATTTCGTTATGCATAGAAAACGGTTTTGATTTATTACTTACAATTGATAAGAATATTCAATTTCAACAAGCACTTGAAAAGCATCCTTTAATAATCGTAATTATTAATAGTGTGACAAGCAATATAGATGAGCTTATAACTTATTTAACATCTTTAAGAAAACAACTTGGTGAGTTTCAAAAGCATAACTCTTATTTAATCAACAAATAAGTCAAATCTTTACATTGAATGAAATATATGCAGCACAAAGATCCACAAATCATTTTCTCTAGTTATACAGAATCTAAACTACTTTAATTAGTTATTCTGAAAATTGAATAAATAAACTACTATTTTTGATAGCCTATAGGGTGAAACTGATCAAAAGTCTTCTCATATCTTCAATAACTCTAATATTTATTAATCATTAATATATTGAAAATAAATTTCTTAGCACTCAGCATCCTTCTTACAATTTTTCATATCTCTTGCAAGCAAGATCCAAAATTAATTTTGAAAAAGGCTTATATTAAATGTCAATCCATTCAGAATGGATATTATGAAATGGAGAGGCATTTTACAGATAAGAATGATATTCCTGGAGATTCGTACACCTGTCATTTTGAAAAAAGAAGAGATGACAGTCTATTTTCTTCCGCCTTTCATTTTAAACAGTATTTCAAAGGACAATACAAAGGAGAAGCACTCTATACAGGAGATGATTTAGTGACTATAAACTCGAAAGATAGTTTGGCAATAATAATGTCAAATAAAAAGTGTGCCAATGAGATTAAATCAAATAGTCACCAACTTCCACTTTTTTCACCCCTGACAAACCAAAACAGTTCACCACTGCCACTTGAAACCGATTTTACAGATGGCAAACATTTATATAAGTTCGTAGCAGAAGAAAATCTTAATAATGTAACCTGCTATCACATTCAAGTTAATGAAATTCCAAAAGATGAAAAGGATTCCCCAATTAAAACACTAAAGTCTGAGTATCACTTTTGGATTTCAAAATTCGACTCCATACCTATTCAATACTCATACTTGGTTGAAGGAGTAATGCTAAATAATCCGGAATTGACAAGTGATACCATTAGTCATTATACGAGGAATACCTTGTTAAAATATGAAATAAATAATTTGAAAGATAAATCTGTTTTGACTTTACAATCCATACCCACAGAATTCAAAAAGAAAGATTTTGACCCAAATAAAGAATCTAATACCAATACCTCTGGCAATATTTCGACTAATACTCAATTGATAAGCTTAGATAATGAAAATATAGATCTTACAGATTTAAAAGGCAGCCTCACCTTAATTGAATTTTTCAATAAAGGATGTCTGCCATGTATTAAACAATTTCCTACACTTCAGGCTCTACATAATAAGTATAAAAGTCGTGGTTTGAAGGTTATCGGAATTGATATAGATAATATAAGTCAAGGAGACCTTGTTGCATTTCTTGCTAAACATGGAGTAACATTTATGGTAGCTCAGTGTACTGAAGGGCTAGCCAAAGAATATCGCGTTACTGGATATCCTACATTGTATTTGTATGATAAATCCGGCAATAATATTTATTCGAAAATGGGGTACAATACAGATTCTGAAAGAGTACTTGATGAACTTATTCTTAAAAATCTATAAATTCCTAATTGACTATTTTTTATTAAGTACATAATTGCCATAATATTATTGGATATTTGTAGCATCTTAGATTTTTATTGAGATTAGATTTCTTAACATTTCCTAGAATATTAATGGACTTTATAATTGAAGAAATCAATAGATATATTGTTTAAGGTTAAATAAATAAGACTCTACATTCAAAAAATACTCAACTAACAACCAAGACACAAAAAAATATGGAAGGAATTAAAAAAATATTTGACAATACTGATTCTCTAATCGTCTTTTTCGCCCTTTCAGCTTTGACAATTATTACCGCGGCGATACTTGGTAGATACCTTCAAAGAAAAATTACAGAAATGACCAAAGACCATCAGGTCGATATTACAGGTTTCCTTTTTTTAAAGCATATGGTGGTGGCCATTGTATATTTTTTGGGATTTGGCTGGGCGTTATTATCGCTGCCTACAACTCAAACGTTTGCACAATCTCTACTTGCTGGAGCTGGTGCAACAACACTAATTTTAGGATTTGCTTCTCAACAATTATTTAATAATCTTATAAGTGGAGTTTTTCTTGTTATCAATAGACCATTTAAAGTAAATGACAGGATTGAATTTCAAGGAATCAAGGGAATCGTCGTTGAAATTAACCTTAATTCAACGATAATCCAGGATGAAAACGGCGACAAGATTATCATCCCAAGCTCTCTAATATTAAATGACAAACTAAAGATATTTGATAAAGACTCGAATACACGCATAGAATGAAATTAAAATAAGTGAATAATTAACATTTAATTTTTATTCTCATATTAATGAGGTTTTGCTTAAACGGTTTTTTGAAACAAGCAGTGGCAATTAGTAGAGCGTAAAATGCAATTTAAAATTTATCTTATTCAAAAAGCACAATTATATTAATTGGAATTTCTCTAAATTTCTTTGTGTAAGAAGATACGCTTTAGAATCATATTTATTTCACAGCTTCCCGGTCTGTGATTTTTGCAACTAAATAAAATAAACATGTAAAAGTATTTAGTTTATTAATATGAAACTTGTGTTTTTGCCATTGGAATCCAATAAAAACAACACAAATACAAATTCTCACAATTCGACCATTCACAGTCCGCCAGTTGAACTTTTGGATTTAATTTTAACTTCAAACTTTCTACCTTTGACCGAATATATTTGATACAACTAATTAGTGAAAAAAACGATTAAATACTACCGAATAATTTGGCTCAAACACGACTTACCTGCTGGTCTTTCGGTTTTCCTTGTTGCTCTTCCACTTTGTCTGGGCATTGCTTTAGCGTCTGGAGCCCCACTTTCCGCAGGGCTAATATCAGGAATCATTGGCGGTACCGTAGTTGCTCTTATTAGCGGCGCTTCTCTTGCAGTTTCGGGACCTGCTGCAGGCTTAACAACTATAGTGGCCGCATCAATATTTTCACTTGGTGACTACAAAATCTTTCTGCTTGCTGTTATAATTGCCGGTTTATTCCAGCTTCTACTAGGAATTCTGAAACTTGGTGTTATCGCAAATTACTTTCCTTCCTCCGTTATCAAAGGAATGTTGGCGGCAATCGGAATTATTCTCATTTCAAAACAAATTCCAATCGCATTAGGATATGACCAACCCGATTTTTGGACAAGTGGTTTTCTTAAAATCTTCTCTGCAGATAACTTTTATGTTCGCTTTGAAAACTTCACTCAGCACATTACAAGGGGAGCAATATTAATAACTTTTGTTTCATTATTTGTACTTATATTATTACAACAAAAATTTTCTAAAAAATTAAAAATCATACCTGCCCCACTCGTGGTTGTGCTGCTTGGGATCATCATAAATATTCTTTTCACAACTGCATCTTCTGACTTTATACTTAAAGAAACACAATTAGTAAATATACCTTATAACATTATAGAAAGTATAACTTTTCCTGACTTCTCAAAACTTTTTTCATCAGCAGAAATATGGAAAGATGGAGTCATTATTGGATTACTTGCAACTTTAGAAACCCTGCTCTGTATTGAAGCAGTTGATAAATTAGATAAAAGTAATCGTATAACTCCTGTAAACCGTGAACTTATTGCACAAGGAATTGGAAACATAACATGCGGGATTTTAGGCGCGCTTCCAATTACAGCAGTTGTTGTAAGAGGTGCAGCTAACGTAGATGCAGGGGGAAAAACAAAACTTTCTGCCTTCACTCATGGACTTTTTCTCTTACTTGCTGTATTACTTGTTCCAACTTTGTTAAACAAAATTCCATACGCTTCTCTTGCTGCAATATTAATTATAACTGGATACAACCTCGCTAAGCCAAAACTATTTAGCAATATGTGGCGATTAGGATGGAAACAATTTATACCTTTTCTCCTTACTATTCTTGTAATTCTTTCAACTGATTTATTGATTGGTGTAAGTATTGGATTGTTAATTTCAATTTACTTTATTGTTCAAAATAACTTCAAAGCAGAATATAAAATCACTAAGTCAACAAATTCTGGGATAGAGACTTATTATATCAAACTCAACAGCAATGTTACCTTCTTAAACAAAGTAAATTTACGAAAAGCTTTAGATGAAATTCCAGAATACAGCGCTTTAACAATTGACGGAAGTGGATGCAATTTCATTGACTATGACATATTGGAAATATTAAGTGAGTACCACAACAAGGCACATGATAGACATATTGAACTTAACATGATAGGAATTGAACGAGTTAATATTACAGCCGTTCATTAAGAGAAATACTAAAAAGGAATCATTTTATTTAACAAGCACAATCAACCAAATTAAAATTCCTTTACCATTTACTTATGAAATACAGAATATTTAACAGCCAATAACGACAAATAAAATTCTAACTTTGACAAATGGAATTAAACGACATAATTGAATTTAAATCTTCGTTAGCGCTTAGAAAAAAACTTACCGACTTAGGTTTTGTCAAAATTTTTGAAGAAGGAGATGTTATATTAAATGAGAATTCATATATAAAAGCTATTCCAATTGTTACAAAAGGAAACATCAGAGTGATGCGTACTGATGATGATGGCAGAGAAATACTCTTGTACTATATAAAAGCAGGTGAAAGTTGCATTATGTCATTTTTAGGAGGTTTACACCACGATACTAGCAAAGTAAAAGCCATAGCAGAAGAACTAACCGAAATACTTTTTATTCCAATAGACAAAGTTAATTTACTAATAAAGGAATATCCGGAATGGTTAGATTTTATTTTTCGGTTGTATCACAAACGTTTTGAAGAACTATTAGAAGTAGTAAATGCTGTTGCATTTAAAAAATTAGATGAACGGCTATTAAACTTTATAAAAAAGAAATGTGAATTGACAAAAAGCAATACACTTCAGATAACCCATGAACAATTAGCCAACGAGCTTGGTACAGCCCGTGTAGTCGTTTCTCGACTACTCAAACAAATAGAATATGAAGGTATTATAACATTGGGCAGAAATAAAATTACTCTTGTGTAACAAAAGTTGCTGTGCTACTATATATATCGTTATAATTTTGTGCTATAATTAATCAATCATCAATAAAAGTAAACAATGAAAAAGAACATGGGAGCTGTTGACAAGGCATTAAGGGTTATAGTTGCTATTACAATTGTCGTATTGTATTTTGCAAATATAATTTCAGGGACTTCTGCAATTATTCTTTTACTCTTAGCGGGGATATTTACCCTTACAAGCTTTTTTAGCTTTTGTCCTTTATATTTACCGTTCGGTATTTCAACAAGAAAAAAAGAAGCGTAATATGGAACTACAAAACCCAGTCATAATTGCCATAATTGGTATAATAGCAGGACTACTTAGCGGTATGCTTGGCTTAGGAGGTGCAATAGTTATTATTCCAGCATTGGTTATGTTATTAGGATTTTCTCAACAATTGGCTCAAGGCACAGCCTTAATGATGATGGTTCTTCCTGTAGGAGCATTAGCCGCCTTTCAATATTATGAAAAAGGACTTGTCGACATAAAAACTGCATTATTAATGGCTATATTTTTTTTTGTTGGTGGTTACTTTGGGGCAAAATTTGCATCTCAAATTCCACAGGACATTTTAAAGAAAGTATTTTCTGTTATGCTAGTTCTCGTAGCTATTAAAATGTGGATTCAAAAATAGATATTTAAATTGAATCTAAAGTAACATTGTAAAAAATGCAATAATACTTCTCAAAAAGATAACCATGGAAATTGAACAATTTGAAGATAAAAATCTACCTCACTATTCGTATTTGATCCTGAATAAAGTAGAAATTGCAATAATAGATCCTTCACGAAATCCTCAGCCTTATTATAATTTTGCTAAGCTACATAATGCTACAATTAAAAGAATAAATATCATATATAAATAAAAATAAATGAACGCAGAAATAATTATTAAAGAAAAAAAAGGGACAATCGTAGATGTCCGAACTTCAGCAGAATATAAAACTGGCCATGTTGAAGGCTCAATTAATATCCCAATACAAGAGTTTCAACAACGAATATCTGAATTAAAATCCATCAAACAACCAATTGTAGTCTGTTGTGCATCTGGAGGAAGAAGTGGGCAAGCCGTTCCATTTCTAATGCAACAAGGTATAATATGTTACAATGGAGGCTCATGGTTAGAAGTGAAACATCATCAAAAAAAAGTACATCACTAATATGATAAATACAATTAAAAAAATATTCGGACTAGGCCCAAAGATCGACTATTCATTATTATTAAAGCAAGGGGCTATCATTTTAGATGTTCGAAGCAAAAGTGAGTACCAAAGGGGACACATAAAAAGTTCAATTAATATTCCTGGTGATGTTTTAATTAGTAATTTGAGTAAGCTAAAAAAAGAGAAAGCAATTATCACTTGTTGTGCTAGTGGAACGAGAAGTACGTCAGCAAAAAGCATTTTAAAATCGAATGGATTCACTGAAGTTCACAATGGAGGTGGATGGATAAGCTTGAAAAATAAAATTTAAAAATATGGAACCACATTATTATAATGTAAATATAAACTGGAGCAATGATAGAAAAGGAGTCATGTGTTCCCCTGAATTAAATCTGAATCCAGGCAATTGTATTGAAGTAGCAACACCGCCTGAGTTTCCAAAAGGAATGCCAGGAATATGGTCACCAGAACACTTGTTTACAGCCGCAATAAGCAGTTGCTTGATGACAACATTTTTATCCATTGCAGAAAATTCCAAACTATCATTCAAAAATTTTAGCTGTAAATCAAAAGGAAAGTTAGAACAAGTAGATGGGAAATTTATGATGTCTGAAATTATTCTCGAACCAACGGTAACCATATTTGACGAGAAAGATCGTGAAAAAACTGAAAGAGTATTACTTAAATCAGAAGCAGCTTGTTTAATTTCAAACTCTGTAAAATCAAAAATAATTATGATCCCAATAATTAACATATCCAATTCAATTTGAGAAAGCTTACAATTATCTAATTACATAAATATAAAAACAAGTTATTTGCTACCAAGTGAATAGATTGATCAACAAAAAATATTATAAATGAAGGATAGAATTTTAAAAAACTGGACATTTTCAAGAGCCATGTACTTTATTATTGGAATTGCTATAGTGATTCAATCTGTAATGGTTCAACAATGGCTTAGCTTATCTATAGGTACTTATTTTGCATCAATGGGCTTGTTTGCTTTTGGCTGTGCTGCAGGAAATTGTTATAGAGGTAACGGCCCAGCAGAACCGCAACAAAAAATAAGCTCAACTATCCAGGATGTGCAATTCGAAGAAATAAAATCAAAATAAAGATGCCAAAGACTTTTTCAGAAATAATTAACAGCGAAACCCCTACTTTGGTGGATTTTTTTGCTGAGTGGTGTGGACCTTGCAAAACAATGAAACCCATTTTAGATGATTTAAAGTCTAAGATTGGTGACAATGCAAAAATTCTTAAAATAGATGTTGACAAAAATCCACACGTTTCAAATTTTTATAAAATTCAAGGTGTTCCAACTCTAATATTATTCAAAGGAGGGCAAATAAAATGGAGGCAATCAGGTGTTGTCTCAGCACATGCCCTACAGCAAATTATTAACCAAAATTCAAAATAGCTACTACATGCTTCACTCTTAAATAGTTTTCAACAGATGCATTGTAGTCGAAATTAATGCATTGAATAAAGAAGTAAACTTTAGATTAACTTCTTTAGTTATATACGACCTCATTGAACTCTCAAAGATAAAGTAATCAAAAAGAGTCATGGCTCGTTTAATGACCTTAATACATCACTAATCTTAAAATTATATTCTGAATTAGAAAAATCTTTTTGGAGAACATAGCTATTTAAACATTCAATACAAATTATTCTAATATATGATTTAGGATAATTTGCTTCCACTTCCATCTAACTTCAGCTAAATAGAACTATCTTTGACAATGCCTGCTAATCAATTCGACATTTTAGGTTTAACTAACGAGCAGGTAATTCTTGCCAGAGAAAAATACGGACAAAACAAATTAAGTTACAAAAAAGAAAATGGATTTTTAGACAGCTTACAACGCATTGTCAAAGACCCAATGTTAATTTTATTACTGGTAGCTTCTTTCATTTACTTTATTAGTGGCAAAATTGGTGATGCAATTTTTTTGAGTGCCGCTATAATATTTCAAACTTCCATTTCATTATATCAATATTCCAGAAGCAAGAATGCTTTGGAAAAATTGAAATATTTTTCACAACCAAATTGCAAAGTTATACGCGATGGAAAAGTAATAGAAATTAAAAGTGAAGATTTGGTTGTAGGCGACAGTTTAATGGTAGAAGAAGGAACTTCAATTACAGCAGACGGCATTATTGTTCATTCCAATGATTTCTCAGTAAATGAATCTATACTAACCGGTGAATCATTTGCAGTATTTAAGGACATAACTAAAGAGGATAAATTTATTTATAGTGGTACAACAGTTGCTAGTGGCTTAGCAATTACAACTATTACTGCCATAGGTAATGAAACGAAACTAGGTAAAATTGGAACTAGTTTAGAAAGTATAAAGGAAGAAAAAACTCCTTTAGAAATTCAAATTGCAAATTTCGTAAAGAAGATGGCCATTGCAGGGGCAATAGTATTTATTATTGTTTGGGCAATTAACTATTGGAAATCACAAGACCTATTAAATAGTTTGTTGCAATCACTTACTTTAGCCATGAGTATTTTGCCTGAAGAAATTCCTGTCGCTTTTACAACTTTTATGGCCTTGGGCGCATGGCGTCTAATGAAAATTGGCATTGTAGTAAAACAAATGAAGACTGTAGAAACATTAGGAAGTGCCAATGTTATTTGCACAGACAAAACAGGAACTATCACTGAAAACAAAATGAGTTTAGCCAAATTTTATTTGCTTTCATCAAATAAAATTTCGGATTTCAACAGCGTGCTTACAAATGATGAAAAAAAGCTTATAGAGTTGGCCATGTGGGCTAGCGAACCCATTCCATTTGATCCGATGGAAGTCGCTCTACACCATGCTTACAAGGACAATATTCAAAATGATGAACGACCTGAATATAAGCTTGTTTATGAGTATCCATTAGAGGGCAGGCCACCAATGATGACACACATCTTTCAGAACAATCAAGGAAAACAAATTATTGCCGCTAAAGGTGCACCTGAAGCTCTAATGAATAGTTCTGATTTAACAGAATTCGAAAAGAAACAAATCGAAAATTCTATTCAAATTTTGGCTAATGAAGGTTACAGGGTATTGGCTATAAGCGAATCAAAGTTTGATGGGAATAAGTATCCGGACAAACAACAAGAATTGAAATTTGAATTTAAGGGTATAGTTGCCTTTTATGACCCGCCAAAAAAGAATATTCAAAAAGCTTTAGAAGATTTTTACAATGCAGGAATTTCAGTTAAAATAATTACCGGTGATAGTGCAGCTACAACTACTTCCATTGCAAAACAAATTGGATTCAAAGCTTATGAAAAAAGTATTAGTGGTGAAGAATTAATGAAATTGAAAGAAGAAGATTTGAAAAATTGTGTAATGGACACTACTATTTTTACCCGTATGTTTCCAGAAGCTAAATTAAAAATAATCAACGCCCTAAAATCGAATAATCAAATCGTGGCTATGACGGGTGATGGTGTTAATGATGGACCTGCACTTAAAGCTGCACACATAGGTATCGCTATGGGAAAAAAGGGGACAGAAATTGCCAAACAAGCTGCATCTCTGATATTATTAGAGGATGATTTATCAAAGATGGTAAATGCTGTTGAAATGGGTAGAAAGATCTATGCCAATCTTAAGAAAGCAATACAATACATTATATCTATTCACATCCCCATAATCCTTACTGTATTTATTCCATTATCATTAGGATGGATTTATCCCAATATCTTTTCTCCTATACATATTATTTTCTTGGAAATAATAATGGGACCCACTTGTTCTATTATTTATGAAAATGAACCCATAGAGAAGAATACCATGCTTCAAAAACCAAAGGCATTGACCACTACTTTCTTTAACTGGAAAGAGCTTTCAATCAGTATCCTTCAAGGCATTGTTATTACAGCAGGAACTTTATTTGCTTACGAGTACTCAGTCATTCATGGTTACGATGAAGCACTAACAAGAACAATGACCTTTACAGTCTTGATAACAGCAAATATATTCCTCACATTAATAAACCGTTCTTTTTATTATTCTATACTTACAACTTTGAGGTATAAAAACAATATGGTTTTGTTTATTATCTTTATTACCATTGCAATTGTTGGGTTAATTCTTTATGTTAAGCCATTGACCATTTTTTTTGAATTTGAAACATTGAATTTATATCAACTTACAATCTGCATGAGCATTGGTTTTATTTCAGTAATTTGGTTTGAAATAGTGAAATGGATTAAAAGGATCAAGTATGCTCAGAAGATACCAATCAAATGATTCATTTAAAAATTTGGAGGCTATTAAGAGATATTGTATATCACGTTATGACCGTGCGAAATTAATCAGTGGTTGAATATCACCTCTGTCTGCTGTTTTTATTGCATTGAGGTAAGCAGTTCTTGTATCGTCCTGCTTTACAAAACCTTTCTTGCCTGTAGGCAGGTTAGCCGCACCCCAGGTATAGTGTGGCAGTTTAAATATTTTTTCAATTACAATATCGGCCATTAATCGGCTGTGCCTTCCGTTTCCGTTTGGAAAGCAATGAATGCTTACAAGCCGGTGCTTGAAACGTATGGTTGTTTCATCGGGGCTGAAAGTTTTATTGATGTGCCAAAACTTTGCATCATCCAGTAAGGTTCTTAGCTCGGTAGGAATTAGCCATTTGTCCACGCCAATGTTCTTATTTGTTTTCCGGAACTCACCTGCCCATGCCCACACATCGGCATACATTCGCTTATGTACTCTGCGAATAAAGTCTTCGGTAAAAATCAGCTCCGCCTTTAAAGAACGTCCAAATGTCCATTGCACTGCCTGTTCAATATTCTGCTGCTCAAACTCGTCTAACTCGCCACGGGTGGCAATAGTTGGAATGAGTAGGCCGTCTTTTTCTTCTTCTTCTAAGGGGGTTTGTCCATCTTTGTAGTCTAAATCTAATCCCATAAAATTTTAGGCATTTCGTTTTTAATAGATGCTGCCCTTTCTTCAATGGCTTTTTGGATACGCTTATTAGAATTGCCCTGGTCTTCCAGTTTCATATTATTAGATGTGCGCAACACAATTTGAGTGGCCAGTTCCTTTGCTTTGCGGTCAATCAATGCATCCAGTGAGCCATCTTTGGGAACAAAACCATAAACAAGTTCCATGTCTAAACTATTGGCAGCATCTCTCAGTGTCTTGAGGGTTATGGAGCCGTCTTTTTCTCTGCGTTCAATATCCATAAGGCTTTGTTTGGTGATTGATATTTTATTGCCCAATTGCTGTAGGGACATGCCTAAAGCAGTGCGAACCGCCTTTATCCAACCAGTGGGTGGAGATGTGATTTTTTTAATTGAGTTAATTACCAGCATTTTGCTGCTGAGCTGCTGTATCTGTAATGTATTCTTTCGCATGATCGTAAGTTTATAAGCTGACTAAACAAATGCAAATATAAACATATAAACTGACATTTTAGTTAAATAAGTAAGTCTATAAACTGACATTTAAAATAAAATAGTAAGGCCATGGGCTGACTATATATTTGATAATATATTGCATTACAGCATTTTAACCTCTTATGTAATGCCCAACATTTATTCTGAAATGTGACACATAAGTCTATAATTTCAGCACATCGTCCAAAGTTCGGTGAGAAAGTTGAAACATCTTGTCGTTATCAATGGCTTGATTTCTAGTAAATTTGGGATGCAAAGAATTTTCGTTTGCTGTCAAAAGCCTGAAAAAATAAAACTGTGTAAAAACTCCCCTACCTCAACAACGTTACATCTCCCTTTGCCTGATGGAAGCCGCCTATTTTATCGTGCCATTCAACAACATAAACAAACACAGCAGGATTCGCCAGTTGATTGCGAAAAATTCCATCCCAACCATAAACCGAATCGTTAGGTAAAATTTTATTTTGCTTAAAAACGAGTTCGCCCCATCGATCATAAATCGCAAACAAATCTATCTGGTGGACGTCTTCATTTGCAAATACAAATAAACGATCATTCACCTGATCGCCATTTGGAGAAAAAACATTTGGAACAAAAACCTGACCAGCTGAAGCTACAACAAGAAATAAATATCTCACAGAATCACAACCTGCAAAACTATTGTAATTAAATGCGTAAACACCGCTTTTTGTATAGTCCACTCCACTACTCGACCAAAGAAAATGATCCAGTTTACAAATCGTATCGGTGATATGAAATTCAGGATGAATAATCAATTGCATCTGATAGGTTGAATCACATCCCTCGCGAGTTACCGTATCTAATCTATACGTTCCACTGCTTCGATAATTTAATCCTGTGACGGGCCAGGTGTATTCTACACAGCTTTCAATGGTGTCGAGAATATGGTATTGTGGAGGTATTCTCAAATTTACATTTACTATAGAATCACAACCAAATTGATTGGCAGCGCTAAGTAGAATTTGAGCTGATTTTTTTTGTTCATTAAATACTGTTTGATGAATAGTCACATTCCCTCCGGGGCACATTGAAGTATCGAATCGCGATGTAGCCAATGGTCGAAAATGCAAATTTACATCCACTATAGAATCACAACCAAAAGGATTAGAACCTGTAAGTACAATTCTACCACTAGTTTTGTTTTCATCAAAACGCTGATTGTGCAACAGAACATAATCTCCAAGACAAATCGTAGTATCTAAATGAGAGGAAGATGTCGGAAGCAGATTAACCTTAACCTGAACTATTGAATCACAAGCCCATTGATTTGCTTGGGACAATACAATATTTCCATTAAGTCTAACATCATCAAAACGCTGATTGAGTATCATTAGGAACGAACCCGGACACATGGAAGTATCTAGTCTTGAATTCGTGATTGGTAGCAAACTAACACGCACAGAAATAACAGAATCACAGCCAAATTGATTGGCATTAGACAAGACCACATCATTAGCAAGATTAGCCTCATCAAAACGCTGATTATGTATCATCAAGAATGATCCCGGACACATCATGGTATCCAGATTTGATTTTGAAAATGGTAGTATTGTCAGATTTACATTTATAATAGAATCACAAGCAAATTGGCTTTGACCACTCAATAAAATATGTCCTGAAGTTTTGTTGATATCAAAAATCTGATTATGCAAAACTACCTTGCCTGCAATACAGCAAGAAGTATCCAAAGTTGATTCAGGAATGGCCAAAAAATGAACTCTAACTTCTAGAATTGAATCGCAGGAATACTGATTTGCACCGCTAAGCAGAATGGAACCACTTGAATTGTTAAGATCAAATACTTGATTGTGTAAAGTCAGACTTGAATTCACACAAATAGAAGTATCTAAAACAAATGTAGATGGTGAATAAAAATTAGTACTCACAAAAACTACAGAATCACAAGCATAACCCTGAGCATTTGGAAAATTAACTCTTCCATTTGGATTATTCACAGAAAACCAAAACGCTCCTACTTTGACAGAATCGGATAAACAAAGATTGTATTTTACCGTATCATGAACAATCTGATCACAAGTTAACAATCCAAAGTCAAGTGAAAAATTATTCTCTCCATCACGCCCTGTTAAATAATAATAGGCAATTTTATCCTTATAAAAAGTTGGAATCGGTAAATTCAATGATGCATCAGAATCATTTTCTGCGTTTCCAAAATTTGTTCTAGAATTAAATTTAGTAACTCTGTATGCGGTGTTGTTGAGAACGAGATCTTTGTTTATATAATTTGTATCCGCGCCGAGCTGAATGTAGTATTCTGTAGTAGGATTAAGATTCTTAAAATAATAAAGCCCGCTGAGGTCTGTTTTAGTTTGTTGAATCAAGGAATCTTTTGAATTGTACAACAGCACTAAGACATTGGGAATTGCCGGTTCTCCAGGATCCTGCAATCCATCCTGGTCAAGATCATTCCAAATATAATTTCCAATTGAAACTCCAATTCCATTGGGTGTTGAAGATCCGATAAGTAATTCGATGTCACCCAATCCAGCAGATTTTCCAAAAGTTCCGGTTTCTCCACTGAAAATGTTGTAGTTCACATTCTTAGTTCCCAGTGAATTATCTAATTGACTCCAACCATTAGACCAAACGCTCGCAGGATCCATCATTGTAGATAAAACCGTATTGTAACTTGGATGCACAGCTAGTGCTCCTAATGCGCCTTCCTGATGACTAAAGAAACCATCTTGATAATAAAACTCTCCACCACAAACTCCTTGTTTATTGTTTTGACCATTAGTTGTATAAAATCCAGAGCTTGCATTTTGCTCTAAAAGAAATTCATTTTTAAGCTTGAAGAACTTTAGATTATCACCACCTGAGAAAGTTAGGTAACGCAAATTGTCTTTTGTATTTGTTCCATAATCTCTTCCACCTGTCTGATATCCATAACGGTCACCAATTGCAACAATCATATTTCCTTCTGAATCAAACTCAATATCAGACAATACAGGAGAAGGACCACAGGTTACATCATTACTGACGTAGTATCCATAAAAACTAAATCTCCAGGGTTGAAAAGTTGAGCAATAATTATCATTCAAATATCCTTTCGTATATCCAAGTTCAAATGAAGTTAGCTTATTAAAAAGTCCGGTGGTATAAGTATAAATCGTAGCAAATAAATCACTGTTTTTGTTCGTAGTTTCAGCAGAACAAACACCACCGACATATAGCTGTCCATCATGATATTTTAATCCCCAAGGCCTCCAGTCGTTTTTATTAGAACAACCTGGATCCGGAATCGGAATCTCCGAAACACGATCAGGAGTTATAGGTAAAATCATTGGATTCCCAACTGCAATAACAACCAAAGAACGCTTAAACATATTTACTGCAAACAAAGTGTCTCCAGCATCATTAAAATCTAAATCTCCCAGACCAATTTTACCAATTTTATCAAACGAAATTGAATCGTGTGATGCCTGGTTAGGATCTATTGGTAAGTTTCTTATCAATGTAGTTTCATCACCAGTATTAATGCCAAAAGAATCAAGATTTAATAGCATAGTTGTCCTGCCAAAATATTTATAATTTGGACTTGGTGTTGGAGATGGAAGAAAGTTAGTTAAATCCGTCACATAAATTGCACCCAAACCTCCCGGACCCAAAGCAGCGTTGCGTTTGAGGAAGGCTCCTGAAATAAGTTTTCTGCTTTCTTTTTGAAAACACATTCCCCATATAGAACCTGTTTCACCACCGCTAGCAAGGTAATAACTTCCGTTTGGACCTAAGCGCGGACCACCTTCTGTAGTGTTGTACAAGTTTAGAACAATAGTAGGATCTGTATACGATCGACTTAATGGATTTTGAGCATCACCTTTTATAAAGAGTGTTGTAGCAATCCAAGGATTGGCATCTATTACACTTTTGAGTTGATAAATTCCAAGATTTACTCCACAATCTCCTACTGTTGCAATCTGAGTTCGCGTCTTATTCTCAGTACCGGGATTTGCATCAAATAAGTTTGATGGAATCTGATATTCTACTCGAAGTTTTTGTCCGGCAGTTAGATTATTGACCGCCCAAAGTCCATTTGTTTTAGTTTTTGTACTTGCGTGTAAAAGTTTGGCATCATCATACAAATTCACATCGATATCTGACAATCCAATCTCTGAACTTTCTTGTTTGCCATTGTTGTTGTAATCGAAAAAGAGTTTACCACCTATAGATTGAGGTCCACTGCAGACAGGAGGATCACATGGAAGCGGCAATTGAATATTTACGGATGTTGCAGAGCAATTTCCTTGAACAAAAGCGGCATCAACTTGCAATGCGGATCCGTCCGGGTCAAGTATAAATTGAACGTATGGAGGACAGGCTTTTTCAAAAGGATCAAAAAGCTTAGTCATGCCATTGAGTTTTACTTGAATTTTTTCATTAGGAACAGGAGATTTCCAGGAAATGAATACGGCAACAATAACTTTAGACTTATAAGCAGTGCGCGAACCATATTCACAATCTCCGACTAAAACTCTATCTATATTTAAACTACAGGCAGATCCTGTTGGCTCAGCGCAGAATGAATAATAACGACTGGCCTCTAAGCAAAATATAGGGCCAAGAAAAATAAGACTTAGGGTGCATAGCTTCAAAAACAGCAATTTGTTCATGGCCAGCTTTATAATGGTTTCATAAAAGTAATAAAAGTGTGGCTATTATTTAGAAACCAAAGCTTACAATTCAAAAAGCTTGCCAAACGACCTGCCTTGATTTGCTCTTTAGAGCAAATGAGCAATTCAAATTGTACTTTGAAATCCTAAGGTTCAGAGTTTATACAAATAATACTACCCTTCTAAGCTCAAATACCTTTGGATTCCTTTTTTGTTCTCAAATGTCATCAAACTATCTAAACCCAAGTACAATGCTACTTAAGAATCTTTTTTCATTAAAAGAAAAAAGCATTAGAAAATTTCAGTTCTGCTTATTTCAGAAAACTATACTTTTTACCGTAGTCTAACATCTGCGTTTTAAAATCAGTAGGATACTTGATTTTTACATTCGTAATATTTCCTTTGGCATCATAAACAGGAACCATTTCCGGATTAATAAATCCTGAATAAGGTGGAATCTTCAAACTTTCTGATCTTTTCAAAATTTCTAAATGCAATTTAGAATCAACTTTAACTCCATAATCTTCTATGAGTGCTTTTCCCGCTGTATAATCACCTTGAGATTTTATTCGCTGAACTTCTCTTAATAATTCACTGAAGAGAACTCTGAGCTTGGCATAATCATTAATATTAAAAAAGGTCTTGCCATTATGTTCCATTTTCTCTATTACATTATCTTTTTGTCCATGTTGAAAAACCCAATTCGCAATCATTTGTCTATTGCGCATGTGAGCTTGTTCAATATTATTTCCTGGAATAATCCTTCTTAATTGAAGCATTAAACCATTTTTAATGTATTGATCGTATTCTGTTTTGCCAACTTCATCACTTGGCACTAATCCCAGTTCAACCAATTTCGGATCCATGATGTAATACAATGCAAATAAATCTGCTCTAGCTTCTTCCAAAGGTGAAGCGTAATTTTTCAAGGTAACGTGAGGCTCCTGTACTCCAGGTTCCATAACTCCCGAAGCGTGACCTAGAACTTCATGAAGGGCTGTGTGCATTTTACCTGCTTGTTCTCCATACTTTATAGCTCTATTTATTTCTTCTTGGTCGTTTGAGAATTCAGTTGTTAGGCCTGATCCTGTGGATTTACTATTTGCAGTTTCGAGATTGCTAAAACTTACTGATTTGGAACCATAAGTTTCTCGCAACCAATTTGAATTTGGCAAATTCTCCCCTATTGCAGAAACTGGAGAAGCGTCTCCGGATTCGGATACCACAATTCCCATGTTGTAAGTTATCCCCAGAACCTTTGACTTTTTGTGGGCCGGACTTAGAGGTGAATTGTCTTCAAACCATTGACCATTTGCGCTCAATTTTTTCATTTTAGCACTCAACTCAAAATCATTAATGTAGACTATACTTTGGAAGGATCCGCGCATTCCGGCGGGATCATGATAAACCTCAACAAAGCCAGCATTGTAATCTATATCCCCTTCGGTTGCTTTTATCCAAGCAATGTTATAATCTCTCCATTTTGCAAGATCACCAGTTTGGTAATATTCTATAAGCAAATCAATTGCTTTCTTCTGTGCCTCATTCTCAGCGACTTTTGATGCTTTCAATAACCATTTAATCATTTCGTCCACAGCAGAACCATAGAGTCCACCAGATTTAATTACATTTTCAAAAACATTGCCATTAGCATCTTTTTCAAGCCTGCTGTTCAAGCCATATTCCAATGGCTCTTTTTCATGTCTATCAAGAACAGGTTTGTAATAAGCATCGTGATCCTTTTGTGTGATCTCAGGTGCATGAAAATTTACAGATGACGCCAGAATCATATCAATTCCATTGGATTGATCCAACCTTTTAGGTTCAATTTTCGGATCAAACATGAGATTTATTATATCCGTCGGAAGAGTAATATTATTTTTAAGAAGCATACTTACAAACCAAATAAGACTAAATTCAGGAATAAATTTATCTCCGGAATAATGATGATATATACCATTTGAAAACCAAACTTGCTTTGCATAAAATTCGAGACTCTTCCAATCCTTTGAATTTTTATCGCCTTTGTAATTAGTAATAATTTTTTCTAATGCCTTTCTGATTGGAATATTAAATCGGTGCTTCTGAGCATAATCTATATCTCTTCCTGCTAATCCAGCCATACTCAGACAATAAACCAGTTGTTTTTGCTTAAGAGTAAGTTTGTCAAAACCATCAATTTTGTAGCGCAATATTTTTTTATCTGCAAATGCCTCAGTCTGATAGACAAAATCTTTAGGAGGTTTTACCGGCTCCTTAGTAAGCTCATTTGGCTTCTTAAAAGCTCCGAGTAGGACGAAAAGCATAATTCCGAGTATTCCAGTGTATAATTTCATAGTGTAATTTATTTAAGTATAAAGGTAGCTTTTTTTAAACTTTTATTGACAAGTTCGACTGATTAGAAATTTGCACAGCCCAATCCGTAAATATAAATTGACCTTAATTTCCATAATCAACAAGACTAAATTTGCGATTCATCAATACCTTACCTAGTTCCTTCATTTCCTAATTCAAGCTGAATACAAATAAATTAAATATTTATTCTGTAAGCGAATGTCTTTCACATATTTTATTAGATTTGTTCTTGAAACAATAAGATTTAGTTTTGTAAAAGAATCAATTCAAAAACCATGGATGCAAATAACAAAAAAGTAGTTTTAGTGACCGGAGCAACCGGAGGATTGGGAACAGCGATGTGTAAATCCTTATATGAAAATGGCTACCGAGTAGTCGGAAATTACAGATCTGCTGAAAAAGCTAAGGTCTGGACAGAAAGACTCGCAGAAGACGGAATAAGTATTGAGCTCTTTGAAGCTGATGTGTCCAACTATGATTCAGTTGGCAAGATGATTGCAGAAATTGAAGACCGAGTAGGCAGTATTGACATTTTAGTAAATAATGCCGGTATCACTCGTGACACTCCTTTTAAGAAAATGAATTTTGAACAATGGCACGAAGTACTCTCAAGTAATTTAGACAGTGTATTTAATTGCACCCGCCATGTTATTAATGGAATGATAGATCGCAATTGGGGACGTATAATTAATATTTCCTCAGTTAATGGACAAAGAGGTCAGTTTGGTCAGGCCAATTACTCTGCGGCCAAAGCCGGAATGCACGGATTTAGCAAGACTTTGGCCATGGAAGTTGCTAAAAAAGGTATAACGGTCAATACCATTTCCCCGGGTTACATTGGAACAGATATGGTTATGGCAGTTCGTCAGGATGTTCGTGATCAGATCGTTGCACAAATACCAATAGGAAGATTAGGCGGCACAGAAGAGGTTGCTTATTTGGTTAGCTTCTTAGCAAGTACGAAAGCGAGTTTTATTACGGGAGCAAATTATTCAATCAATGGAGGACAACACGTCTATTAAAATTTATTCAATTCATTTTGAGAAACAAGAATCAAATTAATTCAATTATGAGTCCAATTTTAAAAAGTATACTTGCTGTAGTTGTCGGTGCAATTGCCGGAAGCCTTGTCAATATGGGAATCATCATGTTGAGTAGTTCAATTATTCCTCCCCCCGAAGGAGCTGATGTAACTACCATGGAAGGACTCAAAGCTTCCATGCATCTTTTCAAACCAATAAATTTCTTGATGCCATTCTTAGCACATGCTTTGGGCACTATGGTTGGCGCTATGGTAGCTGCTTTCATGGTTGTTGATAGTAAAAGGAGAGTAGCATTTATTTTAGGCTTTATTTTTATGGCAGGTGGTATAACTACCATGATGGATCTTCCTTCTCCTATTTGGTTTAATATTGTCGACATTGTTGGAGCTTACCTACCTTTTGCTTATTTGGGTGGATATATTGCAATTAAAAAGTCCTAAAAGTTAAAAGTTAAAAGTTAAAAGTTAAAATAAGGAAATTATTAATCAAACAATAAGGATTAAAAATTAATGCCCTAATTAAATTATAGACAAAATTCTTAAGCTCCAATAGTGTGTTTATTTTACTTTACTAGTGTCGCGGCAATACTGATTATAAATTGCTTTTGTAGGTTCAAATCCCATTTGTATAGATTTCTGTAAATCATTACAACCCTTGTCTTTATTTCCCATATTCAAATAGGTAATTCCTCTATTTGCGTAAGCCATCATGTATTCAGGTCTCAGTTCTATTGCCTTATTGAAATCAAGGATCGCATCAGCATAGTGCTTCATTCCCATGTTTGCCGTTCCGCGATTGTTGTTGGAATCTGCATCAGATGGATTTAATTCTACTGCCTTGTTGAAATTAATCAATGCTTCGTTATACTTTTCTTGTTTGACATACACATTGCCTCTGTTGTTGTAAGCATCGGTATAAGTTGGTTGTAGTTCAATGGCTTTGTCAAAATCTTTGAGCATTTCATCAAACCTTGTTGTTTCTTTAAGCAACATTCCTCTATTGTTATATCCTCTGGCTTTATTTGGTGATTTAGCGATGACGTCATTCCAAAGTGTGAAATCATTTTTCCATACCTTATTTCGAGCATAAGTTAGAAGTGAATTTGAACCAACAACAAGCACTAGAAAAGCTATACCAAAGATCCTATTGTTCAACCATAATCTTTGATAACATAGGACGCTCACGATCAGAAAAAATCCGAAAGACGGAAGATAAGTTCTGTGTTCATAAATAACATCACTAATTGGAACAATGCTAGACTCAATTATTAGTGTTAGAAAAAACCAAAAAATACCAAATGAAAGCATTCTGTTTTGATTGAATAATCTAAGTGCTAAATAAATTAATCCCAACAAAATAATAAAACTTCCAATCGTAATTGGATTAAAAAAACTATTGGAAATCGGAAAATCATAATCCAAATTCAATCCAACAGGTAGAATGAGTAATTGAATATATTTTAGTATAACACTGAATTGAGTAAACAGATAATTTATTGAATTGACAGCAACAAAATTGCTGTGTTCATCCGGTGGCAGTGCTTTAAAAATACTTGCTGAATAGACTTTAATTACAATAACAATAAATGCAAGTAAGGCAATAGTTATGGAAAGGGTCTTGACGTCCTTAAAATTGATGGTCAATTTTTTCTCATTCAAAAAAAATATCTCAAGCAAGAGAATGGCAAAAGGAATTGTATACGCATTCTCTTTAGTGAAGAAAGCCAAACCAGCTGAAATTATAGAAAAAACAAACCATGCGTATTTCAAACTACTTTTTGAATCCAAAATTCTGGCCTTTAAATAAAAACAAAGAGACATTAAATAAAACATCGAAACCAAAGAGGCCATTCGCTGAACAAGGTAGCTGACACTTTGCGTTGCTAAAGGATGTGATACGAATAAAATGGCAGTAATAAATGCTATCGTATATCTAGATTTGCTTACAGAAGTGTCTTTAAAAACAGGTGTAGAACAAATCAATAGACTTAGTATGTAAACCAATACACTGACGATCAAATGAATCAATAAATTTACTAAATGATAACCCCAGACATCTAATTTTCCAAAATGATAATTTATTGCAAAAGTGTAATAGGCAACAAAGCGCATTTGTCCATATTCCCATATTGCTTTTATATTTGAAAGATCTCGAATCGCTGTGTTCTCTACAATACGTCCTGCGTCATCAAAATGAAAGCTACCAGCAAATGAGTTTGAATAAATTATACAACCAAGCAACATAATAAGCAACAAACCAAGAAAATCCATCAGAGTAAAAGCTCTCTCTGACTGCTCAATTATGCCGGTTTTAGCAATCGGTTCATTTGTGTGGTTTGTATTTCTAGTTTTTTGTTTCTTCATATCCCAATGGGAGTTTATCGACAGTTCTTGCTTAATATTTCAGCTGCAGATTGAAACCCTAAATTTACAGCCTTCTGCAAATCTAAACATCCCTGAGTTCTTTTACCTGAATTCAAAAGACAGATTCCGCGATTTGCAAAAGCAATAGCAAAATTCGAATTCAACTCTATGGCTTTATTAAAATCAAATATGGCTTCTGAATATTTCTTTTCACCCATAAACACTGTTCCTCTGTTGTTGTATGAATCTGCTTCCAAGGGATTCAACTCAATAGCCTTATTAAATTCCACCAAGGCTTCTGAATATTTGTTCTGACTTACAAAAACATTTCCTCTATTGTTATAAGCATCTACAAAATTGGGATTTATTTTATTCACTTCATTATACTTGTTTATGGCCTCAGTAAACTTTCCCTCAGCACTATACAAATTTCCCAATCTAAACAAGGCCTCAATATAAGCTGGATTGAATTCTAAAGCTTTAGTGTAAGATTTATACGCCAATACAGGATTGCTTAGACTTTCATAGACTATACCTAGCGAATAATAAGCAAATGAATTGTTTGCATTCAACTGAATACTTTTGTTGAAATCTTCAATTGCTATATCGAATTTTTTTGATTCCAAAAATATTAATCCTCTATTGTTATAGGCCTCCCACATTGGTTTTAACTGAATTGACTTATTGACATCCTGAAGAGCATCAGAAAAATTCTTTTCTGTAATATAGTAACTTGCTCGGGCATTATAGGCAGTCGAAGAATTTGGAAAAAGTTCAATCATTTTGTTGCAATCTGCCAAAGCATCAGCTTTTCTATTATCTGTAGACAATAGTAGGGATCTGTTATTGTAAGCTTCTTCGTGTAAGGGTTGCAAGCGAATGACTGAATTGTAATACTCCAGTGCTTTTTTAGTGTCGTTATTCATTGTAGATACCAGAGCAAGATTAAAATATCCTCTTGCTTTATTTGGTGATTTGGCAATGACATCTGTCCATAGAGATTGTTCGTCTTTCCACACCTTATTCCTTTCATAACTAAGATAGGAATTTATTGTAATGATGAGTATCAAAATTGAGAATACTACTGCCCTACTCTTATTCCAAAATAAGTAATAAAGTGCTGCGCTCAAGACGAGAAAATATCCAACAGAAGGTAGATACGTCCGATGCTCAAAAATTAAATCACTAATCGGCTTAAAACTTGATTCAATTGAAATGCTCAGAAAAAACCATAATATTCCAAAAGAAATTATTCTGTAATTCTTATAAAGAGTCATTGCAATTACAAGAATTGCTGAGAGTAATATGAAGCTAGCTATGGTTCTCCATTCAAAAAAACCACTGGCCAACTTGTAATCATAATCAAGATTGAGATTTATGGGCAGAATCAACAATTGAATGTATTTGATCAAAACGGAGAACTGAGTACTTAAATAGTTCATAGCACTAATAGCTCGAAAATCATTGTGTGAATCCGGTGGTAATGTTTTGAAAATTCCTGTGCCAAATTGCAGAATTAA
Source organism: Saprospiraceae bacterium (assembly GCA_040006775.1). GTDB lineage: Bacteria > Bacteroidota > Bacteroidia > Chitinophagales > Saprospiraceae > Vicinibacter. Next base: position 14,291 of record JBDTWI010000028.1, on the reverse strand, counting down.
TATCAAAAACAAGAACCCAATCGCGAATAAAATAATCATTTTCCTCTTACTCTTTAATTCGGTTGGAATTAAGCATTTGCGAATAAATAAAACTTCAACCAAAATCAAAGCGAAAGGCAGAGTATATGAATTTTCTTTCGTAAAAAATGCCAAGCAAGCTGCCAGTAAGCCAGCAGTATAGATCAGAATTTGCTTCCAATATTCTTTATTCCATAATCTTCCTTTGAGAAATAGTGAAACGGACAATATATAAAACAGCGCAGACAAACTTGCCATCCTTTGAACGATATAGCTTACGCTTTGCGTTGCCAATGGATGAGAGACAAATAAAATGGCGGCGAAGAAAGCTATAAGTTTTTTATCCTTCTGAATTGAGTTCCCATTCAATGCAGGAGTTGATATCACCAATATTACAAACCAATACACCAACAAAGAATTAATAAGATGAATACACAGATTTACCAAATGATATCCCCAGGGATCTAGTTTGCCAAAATGATAATTCAATGCAAAGGAATAATAAGAAACAAATCGCATGGGATTGTTTTTCCAAATCAAGTTGAAATCATTTAAATTTCTAATTAATGGATTATCAACAATGCTTGATTTATCATCAAAATGAAAACTTCCTGAGAAGGAATTCGAATAAATTACAATTCCAACTAAAATAATTATTATAATACCCACATAATCAAGAAAATAATAATTCATTAAAGTTCGATTCTCTTGCGAAACCGACAATGATTTATCTATAACCAGATTTTTGCTTCGATCCTTATTTTTTTTCATCCCTTATAATACCATCTCATTACACAACAGACTTGAAATTTATTTACTTAACTATTATTATACTCAAAATTGACCTTGCCCTAATTTAAGAAGATCAAATATAAATCCATTTAGAATATTAAATTCAAGGTATTTAAAGAATGATTGAATATTATTTAAAGAATTAATTAATAAGTCTTCTATTCACTACTTTTGTAATTCTTTAATAGACAAGTTTCCAAATTTAGATGAATTTATTAAAAAGCAGTGGTACCCTCCTATTTGGAATAATAATTTCAAATTTACTGGCTTATGCCTTTCACCTTGTAGCTGGCAGGATGCTAGGCCCAGAAGACTATGGAACCTTAGGAGCACTACTTTCTCTATATCTAATTGTTGCTTTACCCGGTGGCGCTTTAGCCTATGGGGTTTCAAAATTTACTACCCAGTATCATTTAAATTTAGAATTTGGCAAAATGTCTTTGCTGAGGAGGAGGATACAATTTGAAGTTCTAGTATTTTCAGGAATATTGTTTGTTTTGATTTATATTTTTTCATCTCAGATCTCAGATTTTTTAAAAATAAATTCCCCCTTAGCAGTAATTTTAATGAGCTCTACGATTGCCTTTGCACTTATTCTACCGATAAACAGAGGCTTGCTTCAAGGTATGAAAAAATTTCAGGCCCTAAGCTTGAACAACATTTTTGAAGCTTTTTCAAGATTCATCTTATTGGTTGCCTTTACATTTCTAGGATATGGAATTCACGGTGCAATATTGGCTTACGGAATTGGATATCTAATTGCATTTTTACTTGTTTTTCCATTTATTAAAGAAGTAACAGATGCTTCAGTTACTTCAGATTCAATTTTAATAAAACCCGTTAGACAGTTTATTTTTAAGGTTTTACTTTTAAATGTTATTATACAACTATTACTAAATGTTCCAACGCTCTATATCAAACATTACTATTCCAGTGCTTTTACAGGATATTGGATTGCAGCATTAAATATTACTCGAATTTCATTATCTCTAACTAGTGCAATTTCACTGGTAATGTTTCCTGAGATTATTGAAACCACAGATTTAAAATTAAAAAGGAAGATTTTTATCAAATCCTTGTTATTGGTTTTTCTTGCCACTTCTGCAATGGCACTTGTATTTATTTTAATCCCGGGATTTATTTTAAATATAATGTATGGACAAAGCTATACAGATGCTATTCCACTATTGAAAATTCTTGGGGTTGCAATGATTTTTGTAAGCATCTTGCAACTCAGTGTAGATTGTTTTTTAGCAAAAATAAAATGAAAAATATCTAGTTACTTTTTCTAAAAATACACTCATAATTCAATGTAAATTCTCTTTTTCGATCCAATGGATCTATAAGAAAAAAGAAAAGTGCAATCAAAAAGTTTAAGGGATAAAATACGCATACCGCAAATAGAAATCCAATCTGTCCAAACCAATTTCTAAATAAAGTTGGAAGACTCCATGCAAGAAAATAACCTATAACTAAAAATCGCCCTCCCTGTGGCTTGATTTCCACTACTATGAAATTATTTTCTTCAGCAAGATACCTAAGTGCAAACTGTGTAAAACGATAATAATCATGCGGTTGTTCGTGCTCTTCCCAACTTTGTGGTACAGTTAAAAATAAATTTCCCTCTGGTTTTAAAATTCTGGAAATCTCTTGAATGACTGCAGCCGGATTCACAACATGTTCCAATACCTGTGTACATAAAACGGCTTCAAAACTTTCATCCGCAAAAGGCAGTTTATCTGCTGGACAAATATGATCAATTCCTGCAGAATATTGATGATAATCCGTAGTTCCACACCAATCCGTACTTACATATTTTGCATGAGAAAAAAAATATTTATATTGACACTCTCCTGCCCCAACATCAAGAATGCTGTCATTTTCATTAACCATTTTGGATACTCTTGACACATATCTTCGCAATGACCACACGGCATAGTTCATTACCGGATTAAAAAAAACTAAACGAACTATAGGATTCATTTCGACTTAAACATTTTTCTAAATGTTGGTAAAATTTTATGATAAAAAGAATGAAAATTATTATATAAAAATTGCTGTACAAAAAAGTAAATTTTATAAGTAAAACTTGTTGAAGCTTTGTAAACAAATTTATGCATCAGATAAAATTCTGGATTATAAACAAGCAGATGAGAGTATGATCGTTCATACAATTCTTTTTTAATTACAATAAAAAGATTCTGCCGATACCACCAGGCCACTTTTTCTTCATTCAATAGTTTCCATCGCAATGCATCTAAAAAAACAAATCCTTGTGTTTCAAATTTTTTAGCCCAATAAGATGGCCATTGTTCATTAATATGTTTGAATCCACCCTGTTTCGGAACTGCAGCACTGAAAACGATAATATCTGAGAGATTTATCAAAGATTGAACTATCGTTTCGGATGAATTCTTATCTAAATGCTCGACAACTTCAAGACAGCTTGCAAGCTCGAATTTTCTGTCCAAAACAAGCGCTTTATTCAGGTCAAATTCACGAAAGTACTCCTTTGAAATCAACAATCTGGTTTGGTCTTGATGTCCTCCATCAATTCCTAGAATATCCTCAACACCTGACTGCTTCCATGCATTCAACCAAGTTCCGCGACCACAACCTACATCGACTATAGATTTAGGTTTGAACATTGAATTTAAAATTCGAATGACATGAAATGCAGATTCTGAAGCTGTTTCTTCAATTTCAGAATGATAGGTTTGATTGTAATCTGACATTATTTATAAGGCCTTCTTAAAAATTGGATGAAAACTCAGTACTAATTTTTCCGGAAGGTATGCAATCGCCAGATATTGTGCAAATACATAGAATCTTTGAATCCAAGATGGTCTACAAGGTGAGTATGTTGCGATTTCATCTCGAATTTTAAAGTATTCCATCACCTTCTTTTTGATGTTCGCCTGAGTTGTACTATTGCCTGAAATTCTGTAAGTTAAAAGTATTTCTGGAATGTTGGCTAGAACTTTACCCTTTTTAATTAGATGAAATAAGGTATAATAATCGTTGTACCACTGATATTTTGTTTCATAAAACTGGACCTCATTCTTTGGATTACGAAAGAAAAAACTGGGATGTATTATGGAGTTTTTAAAATACAATTTGCGAACGATTTCCTTGTGCTCAGTATCCGGTTTCCAATCTAAAAAAATGTCGCCATTCCTGTCTATGTATTCTGCCCAGCTCCCACAGAGAAATATCTTTGGATTGGATTCCATGAAATCAAACTGTTTCTGTAGTCTTTGCGGTTTAGAAATGTCATCCGCATCCATTATGGCAATGTATTGTGCACTGGTATTTTTTATACCCATTTCCTTCGCGAGGTCACCTGCTTTTCCTAATGGACTTTTATTGGTTAAGACACGAATTCTTTGGTCTTGCATTTGAAATCTTTCAATAATTGCTGCTGAACCATCAGTTGATCCATCGTTGATTATAATAAATTCAAATTCAGTGAAAGTCTGATTCAATATACTATGAATGGCTTCTTCAAGATATTGCTCAGTATTGTAAACTGGCATGACTACAGATACTAAGACAGATTTATCGGAAATCATTCAATATTAGAATTAAGTAGGATAAAAATCGTCATTATAATAAATTGTCTTTATGTCCAAAATTATAAATCATGGCCATTATTTTTCCTAAAACTTTTCCCCAAATTTGGATAAATATTTTCTTCTCCTCCTCTCTTCTATTGTTTGACTTCAACTGCACTGAGGTTTCAGAATGTTCATGAATGCGATGAATGACCAATTTTTTTGGAATAAATATAAATGAACCTTTCCATTCTGCTAATTCCAACCAAGCCATCCAATCCAATACATAAGTAGTTTGATTTGTAAATTTAAACCCCTTCAACTTGTCCCTATTATAGCTAACCGTTGGACAACAGATCGGATTCCCAAAATACAGAGGAAACTTTTTCCAAAATTTATTTTTTATTTTAGATTTAATCCAAAAAGGGAAGAGCAAAATATTTTTAACTCGATGATTAGTTGATTTTGATCGAATCTTAGAATGAATGATTTCCTTATAATCGGTAAAAGCAATCAAACTGTCCTGATTTTTATCCACTTTTGATAAAAGCATTTTTACAAAATTATTTTCATAAAGGTCATCCTGATGTGCCAGAGTTATCCATTTTGTTGTTGCCTTGCTCAATGCAAAATTCCAATCGTCTGCTATACTACTTGAATTTTCATTTACCCATAATTTTATCTGATATTTATCTACAAGATGTCGAATGTAATCCGATGGAGTTGAGGTACAGATCAAAATTTCAGAGCTATGGGATTGATTTTTAAGTGAGAGAATACATTCTTCCAGAAAAGCTGAATCATTATACGCCGGAATAACAAAGGAATGAAGCATTGCGATTAAACTCTATTTTCAAAAATAAATTTCATTTAATCTGCCTATTATTATTTCTGATTTTTACGAATGAGTGTCAATTGTTCTGCAATCAATCCAAGCACAAAAAATATAACCGCAGAAATAATCCCTAACAAAGTTCCTGTACTTACTCCATACCCTTTCAACATCAATGGTATTCCCCAAATTAAACTCGATACCAATGCCAATAAAGAAATGGGTAAAAAAACTTTCATTGGATTGAAGAGTACAACTATGTTTATTATCTCCATTACGGTCTGAAATGCAGTCTGAATTCCTATAGTACTTTTACCACTCATTCTTTGAGCAACCTGAATCGGTTCTTCAAGTACCAAATGCTTGTTATTTATAAAAACTAAAGCAATGATGTCGCTGTACGCCATGGTGTCGGGAGTGAGATGGAGATACTTTTTTGCTAATTCAGTTTGATAAAGTTTCATGCCTGAATTCAGATCATGTATCGGAATCGTCATGAGCATCTTTGCAAGCCTTCGGATGATGCTCTTTCCAATTCCCCGTACTTGACTTGCTGATTTTGATCCCAACCTAGATCCAACAATCAAATCTGCGTCACTTGAAACCATGCGTTCGTACAATTTGACCACATCGCTAAACTGATGTTGTCCATCCGCGTCTATCGTGATGCAGTAGCTAGAATTGCATTGCTGAATTCCCGATTTGATTGCTGCGCCATAGCCCTTGTTTAGCTTGTGTCTGATTAGCTTAAAACATTCATCAACCGCAAATCCCTTTAAAAATTCCCGTGTATCGTCCGTAGATCCGTCGTCGACCAGAATCAATTTCCAGTTTCTCGTGGAACATAGTTGAATCCATTGAGGGAGTAAAATCCTAAGGTTCTCCACCTCATTAAAGGCAGGTATAAGAACCGTCAGATTAGACTCTATAGACATTAAAACCATGATTAAGCTCGTTGAACTTGCGAATATAAGTGCATTTGTCTGAATCTATGGCAGACCTTTAGAATCGTGCCTATTAGCCTCAAATTGCGAAATTCGGTATAATTTACTCCAAAATCCTTATCTTTGATGTCATAAGGGTTCCCAAACCCAGCTAATTCGTAATTTTTCAACATTTTGACTTTCAAAGATTTCAAGCTTCATCCCCAATTATTTGAAGGAATAGAAGCTTCAGGCTATACAAACCCTACTCCTATTCAGGAACTGGTTATACCCTTGATTATGTCCGGAAGGGACATTATTGCCTCAGCGCAAACTGGAACAGGTAAGTCCGCAGCATTTCTCCTCCCTATGATCAATCATCTTATTGAGCATAAACACGCGCATAAGGTCAGTGCCCTCATTGTTGTACCGACAAGAGAATTGGCTAAACAGATTTCCCAACACATTGAAGGATTCAGCTATTTCGTAGACATCAGTTTTATCGCTATTTATGGCGGAAATGATGGTCAGAATTTTGTCGCAGAAAAAAAGGCCCTGCAAATGGGTGCGGACATTATCGTCTGTACTCCTGGAAGATTGATTGCCCATTTGAATATGGATTACTTCGACCTTAAAGGAATTCAGTGGTTGATTTTAGATGAGGCTGACAGAATGTTGGACATGGGCTTTCAGGAAGAATTAGCTAGAATTACGAGCATACTTCCAGAGAAAAAACAAACCTTACTTTTTTCAGCAACGATGCCTGATAAAATAAGACATCTTGCAAGAAAAATTCTGCATGATCCTGCAGAAGTCAACATTGCTATTTCAAAGCCTCCCGAAAAAATTATTCAAAAAGCATACATAGTTTTTGAAAAACAAAAATTAAAATTAGTCAAGCACATTCTCAAAACGGTAAAATTCAACTGTGCTTTGATTTTTTGTAGTAAAAAAATAAGCGTCAAAGAATTAACCAGAGAACTTCATCAAGCGCGATTTAAAGTCGCTGAAATCCACAGTGACCTCGAGCAAAAACAAAGAGAAGAAGTATTGATTCAATTCAGCAGTGGTCAGATTCCAATTCTCATAGCAACGGATATATTAAGTCGGGGAATTGACATCGACACTATTGATCTTGTTATCAATTTTGACGTTCCGAATGACGGTGAAGATTATGTCCATCGAATTGGCAGAACTGCACGTGCAGAAGCAGATGGTATGGCGATTACAATCGTTTCTAAAAAAGAACAGTCCTCTTTTGGTGCTATCGAAAAATTATTGGGAAAGACTGTGGACAAAGAATTGGTTCCGGCTGATCTTGGCCCTGTTCCTGAATATCATCCTGAAGAGCAGATCCGATCTGGAAACACAAAACGATTTACCCATAGAAGAAATTCTAGGCCTACGAAATCTCAAAAAGGGAGTTGAGATTAGCATTTTTATTTGTATTTATGAAAATGATCTTTTAAAATCAATAGTTGTTAAAACAGGTTTTAACAACTATTTTAAGGCAATAAAGTGCAACAAATATTAATATTTCTATTGATAATTTTCGGATTGAATTCCTGCAATCAAATAAAAAAATCTGAGGATAAGGAAGCGACTAATACTATCGTTGGTATTTCAACTGACAAAGCACCCTCATCCAACAAATTGATAGCAAATGCAATGCTAGACTGTTTCATATTTAAGTTTAAAACCGCAAAACAGCAGGCAGACACTTTAGTAAAGTATTTTGGCAAAAATCAATTGACGACTGACGAGAAATTTTTCTGCGCATTTCCAGAGTCTTTTAAAGGAATGGAAAATATTTTTGGTTTTGATGAAAATAAAGGTGCTGCACCACTATATTATTATCCAAATGTTGGAAATATGATTGGATATTTTGCAAATCTAAACTCAATCTCAAAAAAAATATATTACGAAAAATATATTAACATTTGTGTGGATGGAGTTTGGGAGGCTGATAACATTGTAGAAGCATTTGGGTTTGCAGACAGATTAATTAATGACACCGAAGCAGCTTGTTCATCGCTATCTAAAAGGACTGACAAAGAAATTAAAAGTGTCTTCCATTTCATTTTTGATGGACCTCATCCGAAAAACATACAAAATGAAAGAATATATAATGAGCTTTTCCCTAAACTGATAAAGCAAAATGAAAAGCTTGGCAAGCTATTGAAGGACTCATATTGTAAAATAATTGCAGAAGATGATGGTCATGGGCATTAATTAAATGAGTGGTAACGGGAATCTTACGCAAAAACAGGTTTAGTGCTTAAATGAAGTTTTCCTCCTTCGTATTTAGCTCGGTGCTTGCAAGTTGTTTATTACTTAAAAATCCGCCTCTTCACCCTTGCCAAAAACAGTTATAGAAATGAAAAGTACTTTGATTTTCACGTGAAAATTATATATCCTCTAATTATATTTTTGTCCAAAATTTGATACTAAATCCAATCGAGTATGACACTCGCAATACCTTGATTTCAAATTCAATGATGATTTACTAATATTCAATTGATTCTAGTATTAACTTAAAAAATAAATCATACTCGGTCATTAATTCCACCTTATCTTAGCTGAAATAAAAATAAAATTACATGAAGATTAATTGCAAAACAATATTAATTAGTGTTGGAATACTTTTTATAAGCTTTATATCGGGATATGCATTAGCACCTATTGTCCGTTTTTCTTCAACAAATAATGTCGCAGACGAAGTGACTTCGCCAGGAACCACGCGCAAACTGGAAGTTACGCTATCTGCCGCAAGCACAACTACTGTTACCGTTATGGTCAAAGCCTCAGGTGGAACTGCAAGTTTAAAAAAGGATTATTTTTTTATGGATAATCCAAATGCAACTGAGATTCAATTGACTTGGCAAGCCGGTGATGTACAGGCTAAAACTATAGTTTATCAAATTGTTGACGATACCATTAATGAAGGTGGAGGTGAGCAAATAGTTTTTGAATTAAGTAATCCGATTGGGGCAACTTTGGAAGCCGCAACTATGTTTTCAAATACCTGGATTTATGATGATGATTTTCCAAATGCGCCAAAACTCAAAAAAGCTACGAACCACGAAATGCGTTATTATATTTCGACTCCCAAAGGATGGAAATTGAGTGATAACGCTGCTGTAGTATTTGCAATTGATGGTGCTGGAAGATGGTACAGAGGCATGGATGAATCCTTCCGAACTGCTCGTGAAGATTGTCCATTCATAGTAATTACACCAATAACTTTAAGCAACGGAAATTATGCACAGAGTGATATTGGAGCCTTATCGGAATATTATCCTCCTTTGGTAATGAATGCAGCTTGGATAGACAAATACAATTTTGATGAACAGGGCTTGCTTGCAGTATTAGATGATGTAAAAAAAGCGTACAATAGTCAGGCAAAATTTTTTATCTCGGGTCATAGTGGTGGTGGTTTGCTTAATTATCGCATGATTTTTCAACATCCGGACTTAATTTTTGCATCTGCACCGGCTTGTCCAAATTTCTATACTTCAGCAATTTCAAACTACTCTACTGCTCCGGAAAGAATGAACTTACCTATCAAAGTATTTCAAGGTGCTGCGGATCCATATCTCAGTATATTAAATAGTCAATGGTTAAATGCAAAACTTGCCTTAGACAATCACCAATATACTCAGTATTCCAGAGATACCCTTGCTGCTCCTGCGGGACATGAACCCTTCGCAAAGGAAGTGATGAATTATTTTTGCAACATTAAAATAATTAGTTCTACATCAAAAGATGAGAAGGAATCCATCATCCAATTTTTTCCAAATCCAGCTACAGATTACATTGAAATTAAACCTGTTTTAAAAGTAGAGGAAATTCGCATTCAGTTCTTTGACCTCTATGGAAATTTGGTCTTGCAATCATATAATCAAAGTCGTATGAATGTTTCCAACCTTCCAAAAGGCATATACTTATTACATTATTCAGACAATATGAATAGGTCCTTTTATTCGAAATTAATTTTGCAATAAAGGGTTAACTTTTATTCAGTGTGTTAAAATAAGTTTAAAAAAATCTTAACTGATTTATTTTTTATTGATGAAATTCATTATTTGAATGAAAAAATTCAATATTCCGTTAAACTATTGCCAATTCTTCAAGTCTTAGAACTGTTCACCATTATTTATTTATAAATCAAATTTTATGAAAGTTTTATTCAATAACTCAGTCTTAATTATTCTTGGGATTCTTACGCTTCAATCCTGTCGCAGAGAGGACCAATTCGAAAATTCTTTTACTTCCACTTCTTACGATCTAACCACTCAGCAGAATTTATTAGAAGCGAATGAGTTGGAAATTAATTATCAAATAGAAAATGGATTCAAAGAAACAAGCACCAGATCTTTTCCAACTAGAAGTTGGGCGAATCCAAAAAATACCTATCCTAATACGCTTACGATTGATTATGGTAAATCCGGAGTCACTGGCCCTTACGGACATATCCGAAGAGGAGTACTTGTTGTTCAAATTTCAGCACCAATTTACCTTGCTGGTTCTGTGCGTATTGTCAATCACAATAATTTCTATATCGATGATGTCAAAGTTGAGGGAACAGTAATTCTAAGCAATCAGGGAAAGAATTCCAATAATCAAAACTTATTCTATCGCGATGTACTTAACAGAAAACTCATTTTTCCATCAGGAAAAAGCATTGAATGGAACAGCAATCAGTCTATTCTTCAAATAGAAGGAAACGAGACAGAAGATTTTTTCCTTGATGACGTTTGGTCAATCGTTGGAAGTTCGCATGGTATTAACCGATTCGGCAATGAATTCAGCACGCAGACAATTAATCCATTAATTTATGCAGTAAATTGTCTTTGGTTAGTAGAAGGGGTTTTTAGCATAACGAATAATGGAGACACTTACAAAATAGATTATGGAAATGGAGATTGTAATAATATTGCTACGCTTTATTTGCCCAATGGAGATAGTAAGGAGATTAATTTGAATCGTTGGTGGTAGCAGATATTAAAATAACTTCAGCATCTAAATAAAAAATGCCAATTTAAATTGGCTTTTTATTTTTAACTTTGAAAACAACATATTTAAAAGACTAAACTGCTTAGCATACATTGAGCCTAGATTATTCTTTCTGCTATTAATATTACATCTTTGAATCTAAGATTCTGGAATTTTAAATTCCAATATATCTCCTGGTTGACATTCTAGTACTTTGCAAATAGAATCAAGTGTGGAAAGTTTGATTGCCTTTGCTTTTCCTTGTTTTAAAATGGATAAATTTGAAATAGTTATATCAACTTTTTCAGATAATTCATTTAATCTCATTTTTCTTTTTGCAAGCATTACATCTAAATTAATTATTATAGCCAAAATCTTATATTGTTAAACTTGTTAATTGTTTCAATTCTAGGCCTCTTTTAAAAGCAGCCGAAACTAAATAAATTATTCCTGCTAGAAATACTAGCCTTAAATCTTCAGATTGATAAATTATCATTGATTTTTCAAGAAAAGATTTATACTCCCAGCCTTGAAATATTGCATATTTAGCATTGTGAAAATAACCAAAATATTGCAAAGAAGATTCCATTAAAACAATGCTTAAAATTAAGAATGAAATTAGTTTAAGGCATCTTACTATAGCATTTTCAAAATATTCTTCTTTTTTAAATAAATGTATCAATTTTCTTATGTTTAAAATCAATAAAAAGGATATTGAATGAAAAACTAAAAATGCAATCCAGGCAATTAGGCCAGATCTAAGTTGAAATTCTGAAAGATTGAATTTTTCGGAATTAAACACAAAAGAAAATATCCACCAGATCGATCCTAATATACTAATAAATGTATAGATCAAAGCAAGATTTACGATTCCATAAAGCATAAAAGTGATCTGGTTATTAAATAATTTACTCATGTTAGAATATTTTGATTCAGAGGCAAAGATAATATATATTTATTGTAATTCAATATATATTTACTGATTTAGGTATATTGTTTTAACAATTTACTTTTAAAAAATAGATTAACTCACTCAAAGCTATCCTGAACAAGCGGCTTGCAATTTGAAATTAAAGTCATTTATTGTACTAGAAGCTAACTACACTTAGTTCTCGCAAATGATCCAGTGAAATGATGATTCCCGAGCAACTTTGTTTCGCGAGGATCCAAGGACTACGCTCAAACTGACAATCCCGAGTCACTTCGTAACTCGAGGATTTTCGCTCCGCTCAAACTGATGATCCCGAGTCATTTAGTAACTCGAGGACTTCGGTCCCGTAAACGAGGATCTATGGACTGCGCTACGGCTGATGATCCTGAGGCTCTTCGTAACTCGAGGACTCCCGCGTCACTTAGTTCCGCGAGGATCATAGACTCCGTCCCGTAAACGAGGATCTGAGGACTACGCTACGGCTGATAATCCCGTGGCTCTTCGTGCCACGAGGACATGCTGACGACTAAATATGATCGCTAAGCGATCATATTTCACTCACTTCGTTCGAGTTCTTCGTACTTTTTGTCGCGCAAAAAGTACCAAAAACGCAGCGTTCTATAAGGCAGCATGTCTTTGCTAAAGAATTTATCTTACAATTTTTCATTATTAGCTTTCCGAAATGAAAGATTTTGATCGCTGTATTTTATTATATTTTTGGCTTCCGCCAGGATTGAAGCATAAGTGTTCCTTGTGGCTTAGGAATAAAATAATGCGAACTTTTACACTACTTTTTAAATCACATCTATTTCGTTTCTATTACAATTCCATTCCAAAATCTTTCCTTGATCGCTGCTGTATAGAACGCTCCTTTACTCCATACTAAAACAATATTTCCAATTACTATTTAAGTTTAGGCATTATCACGCTACTGCTGATGATCCCGAGGCTCTTCGTGCCTCGAGGACTCCCGCTTCACTTAGTTCTGCGAGGATCATAGACTCCTTTCATAAACGAGGATCCGAGGACTTCGTTCCGACTGACGATCCCGAGTCACTTCGTAACTCGAAGACCTCCGCTAAGCTACGGCTGATAATCCCGTGGCTCTTCGTACCACGAGGATTTTCGCTATGCTCAAACTGACGACTGATGACTGATGACTGACAACTGGCAACTAACAACTAATGACTAATTTATTTTAACTCTTTATGTTCTATGTTGAAATAGATAAAACAAGCCCAGTTGAACCCCTCTATTAAATGATTCATAGTAGCTGCCGCGATTTATATCGCTGAGACCATGATTGTATCTTAAGTCAATTCCAAGTCCTGTAGGTGGATTTACATAGCTAAAACCACCGGCGATTCCTAATTCAGTTCTTTGATACTTGTAACTTACGTTAGTACTAGTTCCATCCTCTCTACTTTTGGCATTTTGCAAAAATCCCAATTGTGGTCCCAATTCCAATCTAAAGCCATTGTCAAACATATATTGAAAAAGAACAGGAACATTTACATATCTCAATTGAACATCCACTTTACTTCCACCACTTTCATATTTGAATCCCTCAACAGAATAAACTAATTCTGGTTGAAGTGCATGTCTTTTGCTTAAATGAATATGTCCAAGTAGACCAAGATTAAACGCCAATTGCTGAGTGTTCTTGTAATAGTTGCTTCCATTTACAGTGTAAATGTTTAGGCCTCCTTTAATACCAATATTTATATGTTGCGATTGTGCAACACTAAATATGGTAACGAATACGATTGCTAATGCGAGATACTTTTTCATATAATTATTATTTATCGCCAAATAACACGTAGTCAGCTAAAAATAAAGTTAGTACAAAATAATTCAAAATACTAAAATTGATTTGGATTATTTTTACTGAAATAACAGAATTTAAATTTATTTAACATTCAAAAAATATTATAAATTTAAACACCTCTATAAAGAACTAATTGTTAAGTAGGTTTAGTTTAATACAATTAACACAAATTTTTATGTTTATTAAGATTCAAAATAAATTAATCCTTTAAAAATATTTTTATCTAATAATTGCTGTAGCAATTGCTTCTGTAAATCATCTTCTAACATTATTTCTAATTACTATTTAAGCTTAGGCATTATCACATATGACTGTCGACTAATTATCTCGCTTTGCGAGATAATTTCCTCACTTCGTTCGGAATCTTCGTACTTTTTGTCGCGCAAAAAGTACCAAAAACGCAGCGCTCTATAAGGCA
>JBDTWI010000027.1:0-53084 GCA_040006775.1 Saprospiraceae bacterium | reverse complement strand
AACTTGCTACAGGATTTTTATTATTAATGTGTAAACTTTTTTTAGGACGAGTCAATTATCCTGACGACTGTCGACTGATGACTGTCGACTGATGACTGTCGACTAATTTTTTTTTACAAAAAAAAAAATTGATTTCAGAAATTCTTTATAAATTAGCCCCTCAAACCAAACTGAGCTGCAATGACGATCCCTGTTGCAAAATACTGGTATGCCATTAAGTCCCTTCCTAAGAAGGATAAGCGGACGGCGGCCTATTTAAAAAAGATAGGGTTAGAATATTATCTACCGATTGTGCGTCAATTGCGGCAATGGAGTGATCGGAAGAAATGGGTCGATACGACCATCATGAGTCCTTATTTATTTGTTAGAACAGAAGAAAAAAACAGGAATCGAATATTCGATTCGGGTAGTGTACATTCTTATGTCTATAGACAAGGAAAGGCGGCGGTAATTTCTGAAGCAGAACTTACAACTATAAAACATCTCTGCGATTACGGCCATGAGTTTAAATTCAATGAAACAGCTATCGTCACTGGAGATTGGGTTGAGATCATTTCAGGAGCATTGATGGGAAAGCGCGGAAGAGCATTAGAAAGCGAAGGAAAATATAGACTGCATATAGAATTGAGCGATATGGGTTTCTGGGCAAGTGTTCATGTAGACCTCAAACATCTGCGCAAACTGGACTAAACGTAATTGATCAAGATTACAATTTATTCCCACCTGGTTACATTAATAAACATTGTGACTTAGGACGGCGAAGCCTTGAAATAATAATAATTTTTATTGATAACAACTAATCATGCAATGAAAAAAGGTCAACAGATTCTGATTATGAAAAGGCTCAAGTAATTATTGCAATATTATTTCCAAATATCAACGAATAAAAAAATTATTTGAGCAGTAAACTAGTGAAAAATGAAGTGATCGAATCGTACATTACTTTTTGGAATCTACCATTTAGAAAACTGGAATTGATTCGTATGCAATCATGCTTACCTTACGAAATTCTTATGCAACCCTTATGATTAAAAAGGTTGCAGATATAAGATATATAGAACTTTTACTAGAACACAGTTCGCTGAAGATAGACGAGATTAACATCCATATTACTAGCCTAAAACACGCCCAACTTATTAGCCCCTTGTATGATATATATTCTATTAAATAACATATATATCTACGAAGTAAAACTACATAAGCTTTACTTAATGCAGGTCAAAACACATCTGTAATATTCATGCACTAGCATTGAAAGATTTGGAGGAATAAAGAGGCTAGCTTCTGTAATAAAAAGTAATTTATAAATGTCAAACCCATTTTATGATCGACTCAACAAGTATTTTGAGAATGTTGGAAAAGTCTTAAGAGGTGAAGCTGATGCTGCATCTATTTTTCCAAATACCTCAGATATTGGTTTCAATCGCGAACTCATATATGCTAAATTTTTGCAGCAACATGCTCCTTCAAAGTGTAATGTTTTTCTTGGGGGTTTTTTATTTGGGATCAAAGGTGAGGAATCAAAACAATTAGATGTAATAATAACAAGTGATACGGCACCTAGGTACAATTTTTATAATGAAGATGGTAACGGTAAGTCGTTTGGACCTGTAGATGGCTGTATTTGTATTGCTTCAATAAAGTCTATGTTAGATAAGGAACAACTAATCGATGCATTGTATAACATTGCTTCTATACCAATCCAACAGCCATTGGGAAGTAATGTTAATCCACTCTTTAATGTAGTAGATTATGAAAATTGGCCATATAAGATAGTCTATGCGTCTAAAGGATTAAATGTAGAAACAATCATCCAGCACTTAAATGATTTTTACTCCTCAAATTCTAATATACCATATTCCAGGAGACCAGATATAATTCATGTAGCTGGCAAATATGCTATTTTCAGAATAAAAATTGGAATGGATGTGACAGCAAAAGATGGCTCAATTATTAAATCTATAGCAGGGCAATTTGTTCCATTCAATATTAATCCTGATTTACAAGCTATGTTATGGATATTAGATAACTTACAAAAATGTGCTGCTGCGACAAATAATATAAGCTTTAATTACACAGAAATTATACTAAATGCAAGACCAATTGAATAGTAAAGAAAAATAATAACAAGAAGACAACATTGTACTTCCGGTTATACCGCCAATCAAGTCTAGCTTTCACAAATTACTTTCATTTTAAAGGAAGTTACTACCTTTTGCATTGAAGATAAAGACATCTAGTCGTAAGTACTTTAAACTTGGCTTTAATTGAAAAAATAAAATAAATTTAAATTATGAATAAAACAAATTTTCTTCAAATTTTCGCAATCGTGGCATTTGTAGTTCTAATGGGGGTAAGTTGTTGGGCAACAGTTGAATCTCTTCACTTATTGTTACCGTCATGGCCTGTTATTGCCTTTTGGGCTGTAGCTGTTATCTTTTTCGTGATTGCTGCTATCGGTACAAAATTGATTGTTGATAGTCTAAACCAAAAACTCTTTATTGAT
Source organism: Saprospiraceae bacterium (assembly GCA_040006775.1). GTDB lineage: Bacteria > Bacteroidota > Bacteroidia > Chitinophagales > Saprospiraceae > Vicinibacter. Next base: position 50,578 of record JBDTWI010000027.1, on the reverse strand, counting down.
AATAGAGGATGGCGAATATTGGCGGGTTTAGCATTACTACTTGCATTTTGGTTATGTTTTTTTCTGCCTACTAACACACACACATTTTTCTATCGTGCATCAATCAAAGACTTATTGATTAGGGATTTGACCGAGACAAAAGGCAAATTGCAGGATTTGGCAAACGAAGGTCAAGCTGGAAAAATAATTTCACAAGAAAAGGCAGATTTTAGACATAAAATTGATGCTATTTTTTCAAAATTTGCTGCCGAAATCAATAATCCGGGCGATCCAGGCTGGAAAGACAAAGCCGAATCAGTAATCATTGAGCTCGAAGCCGAACTGGGCAAAATCCAACGGCTGAAACTCAAATGCCAAAGTTTTCAGTGCCGTCAGGAATTGATTAAGGCGATGCGTGAGCATGTTGAAAATTTGTTGGATTCGAAACTCAAAAGTACCTACGACACTCGTTTGGCAAATATCAACCAAGGGTTAGATAAACCTGCAATCAACAAATTGATTTTTAAAATTGAGGCCGTACAGACAAAAATTGACAATCACCCAACAAACAATGACGAACCAACAGAAGAAACAACTACCACGCTGTCACAGGCATACAAAATTATTGAGAAATACAGCGATATTTTAATCACTGAATTTGAGAAAAAATATCCACGGGAAATAAAAAATACAATCGAAGACAAAAAAGTCTATGCAGGTGTTTCTAAAACCGAAAGGATGCTTAGTGTGATAGACATTTGGAAAGATTTCTTTGCACGCAAATACAGTGGTCGTGGTTTTGTTTTCTGGATTATCATTGCTGCTTTAGTAGACATTGCGGGCTTTATCTTCTTTGATATTGCATTTGCTAAAAAAGAGTATTAAACCAAATAATAACATTACAAATTCATAAATAAAATGGCTAAATCTAAATTTGACATAGACAACAACAGCAACCCTCAACCCGAAGATGCTACAAATACCGCAGCAAAACCAACAGATCAATCCACCACCAATTTGAATGCTTTTGATGCACATTCAAATGATGTGGTGGTAATCGCCGATCCTTCGCCAGTAATCATTCTGTTTGGTTCGGGTGCGTCAGGCAAGACAATGACTTTGATTCGTTTAACAAGATACTTGATACAGCAGGGATATCAAGTAGAGCCTGAAAAAACTTTCCGCGATGCCCGCGACATGCACTATCTGAAGATGTGCAACGATTTTACAAGTCTTGTGAATAGCACCAAAGCTCCTGGGAGTAATACAGCTATTGATTTCATGCTCGTGAAAGTAATGGATAAATGGGGACGACCGGTTTGCCAACTTCTCGAAGCGCCGGGAGAACATTATTTCGACAAAGCAGTACCGACAAGACAATTCCCTGCATACATAAATACAATAAGTCATAGAAACAATCGGAGAACATGGGTATTTATCGTTGAAAAAGATTGGGAGAATCAGTCGGACAGAAGCAATTTTGCACAAAAAATTACTGACCTGCAACAACAGTATGTTATGACTCAGGACAAAGTAATTTTTACCTGCCATAAGGCCGATAAGCACGGTTCACTAATAACGCGAGGCCGATATAATGTTCCATTATTCTTTAAAGCCATATCAAATCAGTACCCGAATATTTTTTCAAGATATGTAAACACCAACCCCATAACAAAATTATGGCAAAAATATAATTTTGACTTTGTCGTCTTTTCAGCAGGTTCGTTTAGCGATGATGGCAAAGGCGGACAAAATTATAATGAAAGCAACCCAAGCAATCCGGCTTCGTTATGGGAATCAATTTTGAAAACCGTAAAAGGTGGTTGGATGTAAATTTGCAAAGTATTAAAATATCAACGAATGAATAATTTCGTATTTAAAATCTTTGGTGCACCCCATATATTCGATTTGTACCAAGGCAACGAAGCTGAGATAGGATATTTTCAGAATTTCTACAATGGTGGAAAGGAAAATGTGAAACTTACCATTCATCGAATGATGAGCGGTAAAGTTTCGTATTCCTATCTGAGATATAACTTTATTTCGAGCAGTGGGCGGCCTAATTCTTTTTTCGGAATGTCTGTTTTATTCGACAAGGAATATTGCAAGGACTTTAAAAAAATATTTGAACTTTTCAATGTCATTTACAAAGACATTATCCTGCAAAACGGTATTTTACTAACTGAACTCAAAGACAACCCTACTGCACAAGCGAAATATTATGTGCAAACATTCGCTGAAGCAGACGGAGAAGTGAAAAATATAGAAAATAACATTATCAACAATCTAAAAAATTATTTTAATGATGATATTTTGCCAATTGACCATTCATTTTTAGAAAGTAATTCGATGGTCAACTTGAATGATCAATTAGACAATTCCAGGTATGTAAATGCATTGCGTAATTTTACATGGGTTCATATTTCACCTGAATACAGCAAGAATGAAGATCCAATTCCAAATGACGAATTTTTGAGTAATTTAGATGACACAATAGAAAAAGTACGTCATCAAATTACGAAAGACGCGTTGAGTGGCATTAATGTACAAGGTGAAGCGAAAAATTATCTTGACAAAACAAATGCCTCGCTTGGAAAGATTTACACTTGGTTGGAAGATGAATACAAAATGCAAAAAGGGGTAAATCCCAATTCGTATTTGCAAAAGCAACCTAAGCTGAAAGAACGCTACGACAAACTTTTGGAAATTCAGAAACCGCTGAACGGAATAAAGAGTATAGAAACAAATACGCCAACGCAGATACCTGTTTCGCTATTTCCTTTGGATACAAATCCGGAACCGCCAAATCCAAGTCCTGAATCGGAACTTTCACCCGAAAATCTGCTTTATTATTGGCAAAAATACAAATTGACAATTATCGTAGTGGCGGTTGTTGTCATGGTTGCATTAATTAGTGTTATTATCTTTAATCTAGGAGGCAAGGCAGAAGTAAAAACACCGATTGAGAACATGCGAGAAACAACCACTCCTGGAAAAAGTATAGATGAATTGATAAAATTGGGTAATCAAGCATTAGGTAATAATGATTTTGATACTGCAATTACAAACTTTGAAAAAGCAGCTAAAATCGATTTGGTTTCTCTTGCTAAATCAAAAGCAATTGAATATTGGAACGGTAAAGCTGCTATTGCAATGACACCACATGAGGCAATAGATTGTTTAAAGAATACTGAAAAATATGGAAATAATCCAACAGTAGACATTGAGGAGTATCAAAAGAAAATTAATAATAAAATTGATGATGACAAAAGAAAACGTCAACTAAAAGAGAATCGACTAAAGAAAAAACAAGAAGTAGTACAACCGCAACAACAAACAACTCAAACTTACCCTGATGCTGTAATTAGTATAACAAATAATAAAAGACGTTACTCCAAAGATGAAAAATTAATTGCAACTGCAAAATCAGGTGCAACAATTTTTACAGGTGGCGAGTGGAAGTTCGAAGATGGATTATATGCAAATAAAAACGAAAATCCCACAGAAGTTCGAATTGTAAACGTTCCTAGTAACGGAAAAGCAATTTTGAGATATTATCTTGGTAATAAACAGATGGCAGCAATCACAATAAATATTAGCCAATAAATATCGTAGTTATTATGCTTAAAATTAAAACAATCATAAATATTTTGTCATTATGTTTTATTGGATTTGCAAACGCTCAAAACGACAATAACCAACAGAAGAGTCCACAGACAGGAGCAAATCAGACAACAACGAAAAACTCCTATGTTACCTGGGTGGTAAAAGCTGACATTCAAAATATTACAACATCCTTAAATGAAAAGGTGTTGAAAAACGAAGTCAAAAACAAATCAATTGTAATTGATTTTGACAATGAGACTCAAACACTTTCACTATCCATTGACACCATAAAAGTTAAATTATCAGAAATAATAGAGCGACTTTATGACAAAGGATATATTTTATTGATGCCTGAAAACAAGATTTTGGAGCAGAAGGTTGAAGTAATAACAACATTACCAACCGAAAAGTACAAACCCGAAATAGACAAGTTTTTGAATCTTGAAGATTCAACTATTTTTACAACAAGTTTCATAAAGTACGATTCGCAACAAATCCATCCAAGTCGCAGAAATTATAATCAAGCAGTTCAGATAATTCACGATTTTGGCGAAACTCTAAAAAGTATTGAAATCAATCTGTCAATTTCGAAAATCAATGAATTGTCAAAACAAATCAATATTTCAACAGAAGCGGCAAGAAGTTCGCTTTTTGAAGCCGCAAAGTTAGAAATTTCCAAATCAGAACAGGATTTAGACGGGTTAATACCTTTTGGGAAAGAATTAGGAATGCTTTCTCCTTTGCAAAAGCAATATTACGAAACATTGAAAGACAAATTTAATGATTTGTATAGTAAAATTTACCCTGATTAGTGAATGAAAGCACTCGCATTTTTAATCGGCATCACACTTATATTGCTTTTATCAGGCTGCAACGGCTGCTCATCAAATTCTGGTAGCACTACTTCATACCTTGACGAAAGCCCCGAATATTCCGACGATGCTAAATACTCTGAAGTAATAACTACAGCAATTGAAGACAGTAGCATAAGAATTTCCTATACAGAAATGCACGGGAACACAATAACTATACCTGTTAAAATAAACGGTATGACGCTTGACATGATTTTCGATACCGGTGCGTCTTCCACATGTATTACCCGTGCTGAAGCGCAATACCTCTACGAAAAAGGCACACTTACCGAGAATGATATTGTTGATGTTCAGCAGTTTCAAACCGCCGATGGTAATATTACTGTTGGCTTGCGAATTGTTTTGCGAGATATTACTATTGGAGATAAAATAAGTTTGCACAACATAGAAGCAATTGTGGTGCAAAATCAGCAAGCACCTTTGCTTTTAGGGCAATCTGTAATGAAACAGTTCAGAGAAATATCGGTAGATAGAGAACATAGTGTTATAAAATTTTTTAAGTAGATAAAGAATACTATGAATTTCAGTTTTTATATTTTTGGTACGCCAAACGGATACAATCAATATCCTGATGACAACAACAGCTCAGTGTTCCAGGAGTTTGTACAAAGAAATACTAACGAATCACAACTGACTGTTAAACGCAACGGGCAATTGGTTTATTACGTTTATTCACGACATTTTCAGGAAAAGTCAAATGGTTTACTTGGTTTTTGCCTCGTTTTCAACGGCGTTTATTGCCGTAATCTCAAAAAACTGTTTGGACTTTTCGATCGTACATATTTTGATGTGCAATTGAAAGGCGAATTTTTAAAGTTTGACAAAGTAAAAGTAAATTATATCATTAACAAATTTGCCGATAAATTGCTTGAAATAGAACGAATTAAAACTTTTTTCAAAAATAATTTAGAACACGATTTTACTCAGGATTTTACAAATCTTTCGCCAGCGTTCAAGTTTGGCAACAGCAACAAAACCATTTCCATAAAAGAAACCGATGTTGATATTCTAGCTGCAATTGCCGAATATGAAGTTGTGCATATTTTCAACAATGAAAAATCCAGCTCCGAATTAGATCGTATTCACAAAATGCTTTCTGAGTTGTACGCTGAAAAGTATGAGACAAATGTAAAATACCAAAAATTAATTGGAGAAAAGAAACAGTACAAGGCTGTAATATTTTTGTGTATTGCTGTGTTTGGTTGCATAATCGGTTTAGTGATATTTAATAATAATCTAGAAAGCAAAGATGATAATATACAATCGCTGAAGACCGAGCTAGCTAATAAAAATCTAACAGTTTCAAGTCAACAATCTGAAATTACTCAATTGCAAATGGTAAAGTCAAATTTGGAAAACGCAATAAATGAATTAGAAGAAATACAATATAACAAAGATACACTTATTAACATGATTGCAGGAAGTATTCATCTTTTAAACTATGCAAAATCTAATTCAAACACTGAGGATAGCACTTCGTATTATGATATAATTGATTCTAATTATCAAAAATTGCATTTTATAATTGATAATATTAAGAACCTAAATCCTTTAAAGTATGAAGTAATTGTATCTGAAGCATATTACTATCAGTATTGCGCCGGAGTCTTTAATAGAGAAGATTGTCATATTAGCTCTGGCACGGTAGTTGAGGTATTTATTCAACAAGGTGAATATGGACTAACTATGGGAGGCTACATAAAATTGGATGAATTAAAAATAATCTCAAATGAAATTAACTAAATAAAAATAATACCCAACATTTAACTAATTAATTCTTACATTTTGTATTGCTCATAAAAGAATAATTTGATGCCAAAATAAATGAATTATTTACACTCTCATTTGTTATCAACATTTACCAATACAACCAAATTAAAAGCATATGAAAACGCAAGTCAACTTGCCAAAAGGATTACGACAAATAACAGACTTTACTTTTTACCAAGCTGCTAACTTTATGATTTTCTTTGATTTTTCATAGAGAATTAAAAATTATTTTTTACTTTCGGTTTCCAAGCGATTCTCAGCACAGTGAGCATATCTAATCATTCTTAATAATTTTAAATTCAAAGCATGACAATCCTTCTAAATGACAAAGCTAAATTAATGAAAGGAATATTCTTACTTCTTTTTTTATTCAGCTTCTATTTTCAAGCCTTTTCACAAGACGCAGTAACTTTATCAAACATAAATTTAAGAGAATCTACAAGCAAATTGAGTCGTAGCTTGTCAATAATCCCAAAAGGCACTTTAATAAATATTATCAAGTGTGACAATGACTGGTGCAAGATAAATTATATTAACCATACCGGCTATGTCAGATCAGAATTGATCAAATATAAAAGTGAATATTCAAATAAGAATACTGTAAATAACAATAAAGTTCAGCTACAAGTAAAACATTATACAAATTCTTCCGGCGAACGAGTTCAATCACCAACGAATTATATATTTACACCTGCTAGTGCGACGGCAATTTGTAAAGACGGTACTTATAGTTTCAGTAAAAGTAGACAAGGAACATGTTCTCATCATGGAGGTGTGAAAAAATGGCTGTAATGAAAAACTTCTGCCAAGACATTGACAAAAGTCAAGTAGGGAGATTGGAATATCCGTATTAGTTGCCTTTGGTTTTAGTTATGGCAGGTTTGCTTCAATTTAGCTTTTGTTGTTAACTTGTACTTTAGGTTTTCAAATGGCTTCAGTTCCGAATCTAGCAACCAATAAGTCCCTACAAATAGTAAATCTTGAACGTATAGTTGCGAAAATAAAATCTTAGCTTTTCAATAAAATAGTATCCATATAGCTTGTCTAATTAACTATTATTTTTTATTTTTATTTCAATGATATGTCATATAAAAGGAACTGGTAGAAATCACATATCTTTCAAGTTTAGAAGATAATATAAGTCAGGATAATTCAATTCGGTTTATTGATGTATTTGTAGATCAATTAGACTTAGAAAATGGCATTCTCAGTTGTGAATTAATTGAAAATCTAAAAAATTGGAATTCTGAATTCAAGAGAAGTGCTTATTTTTGTTTAAAATGGACTCATTTAAATACTCTAGGGCAAGAACAAATAATTTTAATTCTAGCAGCATGATAAAAATAGAAGCTCCTAGAATAAGTATAATGCATTATAGAAGAAGTATTCAAGCTGATTCAAGGAGTATGTTTCTTAAAATGGGTTATTTCACACTCTGACGTTAGCAGCAACATATTTAAATCATGATAATAGAAAAAATGGACAAGAAAATCATCTCAGAAGAGTTTCAGACAACCAAAGTATTATATGATAGACTTGGTTTAAACATAGTTGATGCATTAAAAACCTTCTTAGGAGAACATAAAATAGATGTTCTCGATATATATCATAGAGTAAAGAATTTTACTTCTTTCTTTGAAAAAATAGACAGGAAAGGGTACAAAAAGCCATTCGATGATATCGAAGATATTTGCGGTGTTAGAGTAATATGTTATTATTCAACTGACGTGGAAAAAATCAATAAAATAATCTCAAGTGAGTTTCAAATTCTTGAAGAAGAGAACAAAGCTGAATTATTAGGTTTAAATGAATTCGCTTATAGGTCTCAACATTTTATTGTTAAAATAAACAAAGACTGGACAGCTGCTCCTAATTATCGTAAACTTAAAGATCTCAAAGCCGAGATTCAAGTAAGAACTATTCTGATGCATGCATGGGCAGAAATCGAACATAAATTAAACTATAAAAGCGATGCACAAGTGCCCGATAAATTTCAAAGAAAATTATTTAGATTAAGTGCAAAGTTTGAAGAGGCTGACGAGCAATTTGACGAATTAAGAAGCGGTATTGAAGAATACAAATCACAATTAGATAAAAAGATAACTATTTCAAAGAAATTTGACAATAGCCAAGAATTTAATCTGGAAACCTTTAAAGCTTTTTTGAAATTTCATTTTCCCGAAGCTACTTGGCCTGACGGTAGAATTTCATTAGGCTTTGAGACTTTTGTAAAACACGGTAAACCCTTTTCTTTGCTAGAAAAAGCTGTAAATAAAATAAAACCCTACATCAAAGAAATTTCTGACGATCTAAAAAAAGAAGGTTACGAAAGCAAAAATAATGAATCAGAAATTCTGCTTTGGATTGGTTTAGATATTATAGATCAGGAAACATTTAATCGTCGACAAAAGCTGACCTCTGAAAACTGGAGGAACGTTGTAGTTAAATGGAGAAAAGTTATTACTTAGCTGCTGCAAACAAAAGCATTTGCGCAATTGGGGCGTACAATTATATTCTGTGCAGTTGTACGCTACCAATCTTCAGTTATTGGGTGACGAGCAATTAATCCGCTTGCGGCTTTTTGCTATGCTCCTAGTTTCTGCAAGCTTGTTTTGTACTTACATCAAATTGTCGTTCCTTTATTGGCATCAGGATCAGGTGGACGTAGCATCAAATGCCCCAACTGACGCAAATGCTCGACGGTTGACATTTGCTATTTATTTTAAAATGATGAATGGTAATCTTTTTCTAGACAAATAAGCCATTCTCAATTTCAGCCACCCCCTAAAGCTCATTAGAGATTAATCATGGAAGCATACTGCGAGTTTCTAATCTCTACCAACTCTATCTGTGCATCAAAAGCATCTCGTTGTGTCACCAATACTTCAAGATAATTCGCACGGGCGGATTGAAATAAATCTTTAGAGATTTCAATCCCAGGTTTTAAGAGTTCATGTTATAGAGTAGTGTGATTCACTGTAAACAGACAAAATTAGTATCAAAATTACTAACCAAATATTAGTCTCATAGATCAAACAGTTGTATCAATTGAAAATATTTAAACTTTCATTATTTTTATTCTAACTAAATTCAGTTCATAATTTAAATAAACGCAACTCTAGATAAAACATGCGTAAAGCTTTGGAGTTGAACAAGTCCCTTTGAAATTTCTTTGTTGAATTTTTTATAGGCATTTGAAACAAGAGGTTGACAGTAAATAATGCCTTTTACAATGACCTATTAATATAAGTCATACTGTTTCTTTTGCAAACAATACCATAACTCTTGCAGCTAATACCATAACTCTTGCAACTAATACCTTTAAGCTTACAAGTAATACAATTACTCCTGCAAACAATACCATTATTCTTTCGAAGATTACCAATATTCTTACAAGCTATAACAATATTCTTACAAGCTATACCAATATTCTTACAAGCTATACCATATATCTTACTATCTATAACAAATTTCTTCCTCACTATACATTTACTCTTGTTAACAATACGATTGCTCTAAGTCATTACAGACTTACTCTCATCCATTATAAAAGCAAGGAGTGTTCAAACCTTCGCAGGAATTCTGGATGCGAAAGGGTCATTTCCTTCTGTTTGTTTGCATGAGCAATTTTACAATAAAACTATTCTTCACAATTTTGCAATAGCCTTAACTGGATAACGATACTCCATCCACTAAAAAAGGATTAGATATTGAGTGGCTAGATTAATTTGGAGCTGGCCTAATATTTGGTTAAAATTGATGCGTCGTTTGAGATTTCTGCTAAAAACTTATTTTTTGATGTCCTTCGAAACATTAGCTCCTCACCGATTTGCAAAAGAATCATAATTTTAACCCATGAAAGCAAGCGGAAAAACAGTAGAAGAAATTCTTATAAACCTTCCAGAGGACAGAGTAGAACCCTTTAACAAACTACACGATGTCATCGTAAAAAACCTGCCCAAAGGTTTTGAAGCTGCAATGAGCTATGGTGGTTTGGGTTATGTCATTCCTCATACACTCTACCCTGCCGGTTATCATTGCAAGCCAAGCGAGCCTCTGCCGTTTGCGGGAATTGCTTCACAAAAGGATTCAATTAATTTTTATCACATGGGAATTTATGCTGATGCAGAATTATTGAATTGGTTCGTAGGCGAATATCCCAAACACAGCAAACAAAAACTGGACATGGGAAAGAGTTGTGTCCGTTTTAAGAAGATGGATGAGATTCCCTATAAACTCATTGGTGAATTAATGAAAAAAATGACCGCAAAAGATTGGATTGAAAAATACGAATCCGCATTCAAGCTTAAGCCAAAACCAACTAAAGTAGATTCCAAGCCTAGCTTAAAGACAAGCAAAAAATAATCGCCATGGCAAATAAGCTTATTACAAAAACTGAATACGAACAAATTAAAGAGACATCAAAAATATTAATTGGTAATGTTGAGATGTTTATAGAAAAAGACAACCATGAACATGACTTTTAATCGAATTGCAAAGATAATTCTTACTTTCAATTAAGGTATTATGAAAAGTAAATACATTAAGACTTAGCGTGATTACTTGTTACATTAAATTATTTAAAAACCATATGAAAATATTCCTATTTCCAATAATACTTTTACTTACAATAACTTCTTGCAAGATTCAGGGTCTAACGAACGATTACAGTAAGCTAAATGATGATCAAAAGAAAAAAATAACTCAACTAACTAGTTTTGAAAAATTAGATAATGAACAAATCTATAAAATCAACGGATCTCAACTCAACGAAGAGTTAAAAAAATATCCAAAATCTATAGTTTATATTTTCAAAAATGGCTGCACTTCCAAATTATGCAAACCCTTATTTGTATATGAAAATTATGCGAAGGAAAATGGCTATAAATTATTCTTAGTAATGAATGGATATGCACATTTGAATGAAACTTTAGAACAGCATGTAAGCACTACCCTATTTTCAATTGACAATGAATATTATAAATCTAATTACAGAAGTACTTATATGAGGTATTTTGAAAATGAACTATCAAGCAAACCAATAGACACTAAAGTTAAAGAATTTCTAGGAAATATTTATTTTTTCAAATCAAATCAATTAGAAAAAATAATAAAAGAACTTCCTAAAACATAAATACAGTTGACAGGTTTGATTTAAAGAGTTGACGGATTTGAACTTTGTTGGAATTATGTTTATCGAAATTATGTTTTAAATTAGCGTGAAGTTTAATAGAAGCCTAGTCCACCAATTAACTTGACCTAAAAATGTTAGATACATATTTAACTTGTCAAGCTCATAAACTGGTTATCAAATAATATGGAACCAAGGATAGAAATATTAGAGGAAAAGAAATTAATTGGCATACGTATTAAAATGTCATTTATTGAAAATCGGACAAAAGACTTATGGCAGAGTTTTATGCCTAGGCGTAAAGAAGTTAAAAATATAAATGGCCCAGAGCTGTATTCTGTAGAAGTGTATAGTTCAAATTTTTTTGACAATTTTAACCCTAATTTGGAATTTGAAAAATGGGCAGCCATAGAAGTGAGCTATTTTGAATACCTTCCTGAAGGTATGGAAACCTTAATCTTTCCGAAGGGTCAATATGCGGTTTTCATACACAAAGGCCCTGCGAGCAAGGGCGCTAAAACCTACGAGTATATTTTTAGAAGCTGGTTGCCCGGATCAAGTTTCAATCTTGACCACAGGCCACATTTCGCTGTAATGGGTGAAAAATATAATCACGAAGAGGAAGATTCCGAAGAAGAAATTTGGATTCCTATAAAATCTAAGTTAGCTACCAATGAGTAAACATCTTTAGTGCAATTGAACTGACCATTAAGCATTTAGCTTAATACTCTACCCTAGCTTTAGGCATCGATCTACCCTAAAGAAGTTATTTCTTAGTTTTATCTTTGCATTCTAATAGAGAATTGTAAACTAGTTTGATACGGTTTCTTCTTCAATACTTTAACTTATATAAAACAGTAACACATGATTCTTTATATCTTAATCGAATATGTAAAATATATTGAACAAAATGGCAAATAATAAGACAACAAAAACAGAAAAAAGTGTTGATGAATTTATTAACGAAATTGAAAATGAAATAAAAAGAAAGGACTGCTTTCAAATAATTAAACTCATGCATTCTCAGACAGGATTTGATGCTAAAATGTGGGGACCAAGCATTGTTGGTTTCGGGACTTATCATTATATATATGAAAGTGGTCGAGAAGGAGACATGCCTTTAGTTTGCTTTTCACCAAGAAAATCTGCAATAGTTTTATATATAGCTCTAACTGAGAAAGAGAGGACTGAATTATTGCAAAATTTTGGAAAGCACAAAACAGAAAAGGGATGTATTTATATAAATAAACTTGAGGAAATCAATACAGATATCCTTAAAAAAATGATTACTGCTTCCGTCAAAAATAATAAGGCAAAAGAACCTGCTAAGAAAAATAACGGGGGAAAATGAATTTTCCAAACACAGAATGATTAATGACTTCACTTTCAAATAACTTTAGACAAATTCTGCCTTCAAAGAATTATAACAAAAGCAAATAAAATTGTAAATTAAAGATTTAAATTTACTATTTCAAAATATGGACATTAAACATTACTTAGACAAGTTCAATAAATCTGCTGATCGACTTGACAAAAAACAACTGAATCAAAAAGAACTTGAAGTTTCTGTTGACCTAGTATTGGATTCTGTTTGTTTAAAATTATTCAAACGAGCATGGACTAATGATACAAACAAGCCATTAACCGCTGAGGCGAGAATATTTTTCTCTGTTTGGATCAATGATAAGACCTTAAAAGAAAACAAAGTTTACTACAATATTCACGCGTTAAAACTTAGAAAGCTGAATACTTATGCAATTTTAAGTAGAGCTTTTGCGGATAACTTCAGAAATAAATTTAAAAAATATCAAAACAATTGGGAAAACGTCAGTACTAAATTTGGGCCTCTAACATTAATGGAGGGCTGGGTAGAATTCGAAGAGGAAAACCTTGAAAATATTGTATTTGGATTTGCTGAAAAATTTATTGAAATTGAACAACTAATGGACCAGACATTAAAAGAGTTTGAAAAATAAGTTTAGCTAAAATCAATGGATTAAAAATATTTATTCATTATTTAATTAAAGACCCCACCCACCACACAATTGATATATTATAATAAAAAACTGCTTTGGAATTATTACAACAAGAAATGCATAGTAAAACCTTACAATTATTAGGATTGCGATTAAAACTCTCCTTAAATTTTTAAGAGTTTAATTCTTTCAAATTTTTAATGCAACTAATTTTTAATCCATGAAATTCAGCTAAGAAATTCAAAAAATTATATACACAATGATTATAGAAATAATTACCCAAAAATTAGAGTTAAAAATTTATGGATTTTCAGGTATAGCTGCAAATAAAGATTATTTAGGAATGGCCTTTAAATTATCCGGAATGATGTGGCAAACTGTTAAGGAAAATGGCATCATAAACAAAGGAAAGAATATTTGGATTTACGAACCAAATGAAAAAGTGTTTGCAGGAGTTGAATTGGAGAATAATGCAAGTAATGTCTACGACCTCGAAGAAAAGAATATCAGTTTAATCAAATATGCATACTTCAAACACATTGGTCCTTATAACCTAATAAAACAAGTTGGAACAAACATGAGAAATGAATTAAGGACTAAAGGTTTTGAGACTACCCTTCCATATATTGAGATATATGGCCATTGGTCAAACGATGATTCCAAATGCGAGACAGAATTATTGATGTCTTTACTTTAGAAAAATGAATCGCAAACTTTGAATAATAATAAAGGTTTCAGTTTGATTTTATATATTTACCTTCATTCACATAAATATAAAAAATGAATAGTAGAACCAATATCTCTAGTTTAATATTTTCGATTTATATCCTTATCTCATTTTATGTATTTGGAGGTGGAGTAATAAACTCCTTAGTATCATATAGGACATGGCGCTGGGTAGGCGCTGAGGAATTTCCAAAATTTCATCATGTTGATAGTGAACTTATAATTCCTTTGTTTGTAGTATTCTTCTTTTTATCTTTTATTCCTCAAATACTTTTATTTTGGTTTCGACCGATAGTTATACCAAAGTGGATGATTTTTTTAGCCTTGTTTTTTAATTTGATCACCTTAGTTTCCACAATAACTGTTCAAATTCCTATTCAAACAAAATTAGATCAGGCCTTTTCACTTGAATTAATTGAAAAACTCATTTCAACGGATTTGATCTGGAGAAGAATTCTAATGTTACTGTTGGCCATAACAAATTTCTCAATGCTATATATTGTTGTAAGTCGCTCAAACAAATAAATTTGTATTTAAAAATGGGTAAACAAAGAAAATTAATACAATAATATAGAAACTACTAAATTTAGAATAAAATACAGAAAACAAATGGCGACAAATATTTCAAGGATAACTATCAATGCAACAGCTAAAAAAGTATGGGACAGCCTGACTAAGCCGGAGTATGTAAAACTTTGGCAGTTTGGTAGCTACCTACAGACAAATTGGGAAATAGGTAGTAAAATTAAATTTGTAACAGAATGGGAAGGAAATACATTTGAACAATGGGGGACTGTTTTAGAATTCTCGCCTACACAGAAACTGCGATACTCATTGTTTGCACCAAGACCAGGTCTTGAAGACCGACCAGAAAATTATTTTGAGATGATTTATTCATTGAGCTCAGAAAATGGACAGACAAAACTAGAAATAGTACAAGAGGATAATAGGCCCAACGCTATTCAGGAAGACGAACAAGGAGAAGAAAATCCAATACTAAAAATGCTAAAAGAACTTGCAGAAACAAATTAAAAGAATAGAAAATGCATAGCTATACCTTGTCAAAATTTAGGGCAATGAGTTGAAATTTTTACACCAGTAGTGTGTATTCTTTGGTTCAGGGCTAGACTATTTTTATTAAGAATCTGTTGTTAGCCAAAGGTTCATGTCTTCAATATTGCTCTCTCTTTGTGTTTCATTAGCTAAGCATCCCTACCTCATCAAAATATTAAGCTTTTATGCAAGCTTATCTCTATGAATCGATTTATTCAATTTTTTGTCATAAATTGCAATTAATTAGATAATCACCCTTACAACATGCAGGAAATTAAATTATCAGAAAACTTTGGAACCTTGTCAGAAACCCTTAATGCTTTGATGAAATTAGGTTATACACATGATTTTAATGTTCATGAAGAAAATTTACTGTGTAATCAAACCAAATCCATCCTACATCCGGAAGATTTTCAAATCGACAAAGTATATCGTTTTGAAGGGGAATCTAACCCTGACGACCAATCTATAGTTTACGCAATTTCTTCTACTAAAATTGAAATGAAGGGAACTTTAGTAGATGGTTATGGACTTTCGTCTGATGAACAAACAACAAAGTTGATTGAAAGATTACAGACAAATCAAGCACATATTAACATCGAAAAGAAATCAAATGGTGCCACACCCTTAAGACAAGAAGGAGACCGACTTATCAATGCACCATTAGTAGAAATGAATTTAAACAAATTAATTGAACAAATAAAAAATGAATTAACATGGACAAAGAGTGACCGCAATTCTCTTACACTTTTCAAATCTGACATTATGCGAATTGTATTAATGGGCCTTCATGAAAATGCTGAATTAAAAGCATATAAAGCAAATGGAGTAATAAGTGTTCAAGTATTGGAAGGGAAAGTAAATTTCATTAACGAGCAAAAAACTGTTCAATTAGAAAAAGGACAAATGATAGCATTGCAAGCAAATATTACACACAGCATTGCCGCAGTGACAGAAAGTTTTTTTCTACTCACACTTTCGATGAATAAAACAGATTAATATTAATGAAGGACAACAGTTGACATAGGTTAAAAGCTTTCTTATCAAAATATTATAATCACTGTCCATTTCAATTAGGAATAAAATAATAATATTTAATAAAAGATCAGAAATTTGTATTTCAACAAATTAAATCAACATTTCAATGGTTTCAAATATTCAAAAAGAAAAAGCTGAACTGTTCTTGAAATTTCATCATGATAAAGAAATT
This sequence comes from Saprospiraceae bacterium, assembly GCA_040006775.1. Lineage (GTDB taxonomy): Bacteria > Bacteroidota > Bacteroidia > Chitinophagales > Saprospiraceae > Vicinibacter. The sequence goes on along the minus strand of JBDTWI010000027.1, from coordinate 34,255 downwards.
CTTGTTCTGCTAAACTCCTGGGACATCGCAAGTTCCAAAATAGTTGAGGCAACTGGCTATAAAGCAATCGCAACAACAAGTATGGGTATTGCTGCCTCATTAGGATATCCCGACTGTGAGATAATCCAATTGTCAGAAATGATAGATGCCATAAGGGCAATTGCAAATAATGTACAAATTCCAATAACTGTTGACATAGAAGCCGGATATGGAAATAATTTAAATGAAATAATTGATTCTGTAAGGAAGATAATTGCAACAGGAATCGTTGGAATAAACATTGAAGACAGCAATAATTTAAATCCGAATTTAATTGACGAGATGGAATTTTGTGAAAGAATATCAGCAATTCGTGCATTGTCAGATTCATTGGGCTTTCATTTAGTAATTAATGCAAGAACGGATTCCTTTTACACCTCTACGGGTACAATGGTAGAAAAATTAAATGAATCCATTAAGCGAGGCAATAAATACCGAGAAGCTGGTGCAGATTGCATATTTGTTCAGCCTGTATGGGAAATTGAAACTATTGCAACTTTGGTTAAGGAAATTAATGCTCCAATTAATATTCTTGCAAACCCCGGAATCGGAGCAGGAATTCTTCCGCCATCCGTACGAGAATTACAGGATTTAGGGGTTGCCCGATTAAGCCTTGGTTCAGGACCAATGAAAGCTACTTTAGCACTTCTTAAAAGAATTGCAGATGAACTATCTAAAAATGGAACTTACAATATTTTATTAGATGCACTTATGCCTCTTCCTGACTCCGTTCTGGCTTATAAAATGGCAACAGGACAGAATGTCTAAGACTGAACTGCATATGTTGATTAGTTTTTTACAATTTTGTAAATGAATCAACTTCTATTATCAAAATTGCATGATAAGTTAGAGATTTATTCGTAGTTAAATAGTCCACCCACAAAAGCGACTTGACAAATGTAAATTTTGAATACTTAATAAATCAATCTGTCCAAGTTTCATATCCCCAACCTTAAGATGTCGAATAATTCTTGGTGTTAATAGTTCAAACCATTGTGTTTTCATTACAACTTATTTTAGTAATGCGGCATTTTATATTATATAAAATTGACATATAATAATATATATATTCGTATTTTACTTTATATTCGATATTTATACTTGCTTTCTTATATTTTACAATATTTAATTGTAAATTGTAAATTCACAGGTATTGATTGTTCCTGAAAAATAATATATAATAATTATATATGTATTGCCGTTCAACTTCGAATAATCATCCTTTGCCATCTTAAGAATATTTCGCTTGGAATTGCATTTTCTTTAAAAAACGAGACGCATAATCATCACGCTAAACAGCCTTAACAAACAAAGTTTTTCCTTACTCCCAAACCTTATTAAGTAAATATGACTACTGCTATAATCATTACCATTTGTTTGTTGCTGTTACTGGCATATCTCTTTGACATCAGTTCTCCTCTTACCAAAATTCCCTCAGTTATTCTTCTTTTGTTATTGGGTTGGGCAGTGAGACAGACTGCCAACTACTTTAACATTTACATACCTGATCTAAATTCCCTTTTGCCGATATTTGGAACAATTGGTTTAATCCTCATTGTTTTGGAAGGATCGCTTGAACTTGAACTCAATAAATCCAAACTCAATGTCATAAAAAAGTCATCACTCAATGCACTTATTCCAATGTTTGTATTGGCATTTCTCATTGCCTATGGAATTCATTTCTTCGGTGAGATATCCTTCAAAACTGCTTTATTGAATGCTATTCCATTTTGTGTCATAAGCAGCGCTATTGCAATTCCAAGCGTTAGAGTCCTTTCTGAATATAACAAGGAGTTTATAATTTACGAAAGTAGTTTGTCTGACATTTACGGCGTCTTGTTTTTCAATTTTATTGCACTTAATGAAATTATTAATGCCGAAGCCTTTGGCAATTTCGGTATTGAACTATTTCTTATAATTGTCATTTCATTTTTTGCAGTTTTAGGACTTTCATTTTTACTAAGCCGTATACAGCATCACATTACTTTCACTCCAATTATTTTAATGGTAATTCTTATTTACGCGGTATCTAAAGTTTATCATTTGCCCGGATTAGTTTTCATTCTTGTATTTGGTATATTTCTTGGGAATCTAGATGAACTTAAAAAGTATAGTTGGATTGCAAAATTTCATCCTGAAAAATTAGATAAAGAAGTTAAGAAGTTTAAAGAAATTACCATTGAAGCCACATTTCTAGTTCGCGCATTATTTTTTATGCTGTTTGGTTATTTAATGGAAGCAACAGAAATTTTAAACCTTGAAACGCTTCCTTGGGCTGCTGTCATTACTTTATCAATTATTGTAGTCCGATGGTTGGCTCTTAAAATTTCAAAACTTCCTACATCACCACTTTTATATATTGCACCAAGAGGGCTAATTACAATCTTGCTTTTCTTAAGCATTCCAGTCGAACAAAGTATTCTAATCATAAGCAAATCACTTATTATTCAAACGATCGTCTTATCCGTTTTTGTGATGATGTTCGGACTCATGACCACAAAGAAAAATGACGCTTACCAAGAACTTTAAATCAAATACTGTACCTAACTGCTAAAGCCAAACTAAAAATATCAATATTTATAAAGTAGCATTTGACTAGAGACATATCAAAAAGATATAATAAGTCTTTTAATGTGTTTTGATAGTAGCTTTTTTACAATAAACAATATGCAATTATTTAAACTTGCTAAAATATTCTTTGGTTTGAAAAAGTAAGAAGGCCTAAAATTGTCAATTCGGTACCATAAAAAATAACTTCAGAAGAGAAATTAATTAGTATTACTTTTGATGAATTTAGAACAATAATTTGTATCACATTCAGAAATTGACAATCATTGAAGTACAACAAAAATAATTAAGAAACAAATATTAAAAAATTATGAAATTATCGAATAACAAAATTCTAATTACAGGAGGAGCAAGTGGAATAGGCTTAGGACTTACTGAAAGATTCATCCAAGAAAACAATACCGTGATCATATGTGGCAGAAGAGAAGACGCATTAATGGAAGTCAAAGAAAAATTTCCAAATGTAATTACTAAAGTTTGCGACCTATCATTGGAATCTGATCGGATTGAGTTATATCACTGGATTTCTGAAAATCATCCAGACTTGAATGTTCTTGTAAATAATGCAGGGATTCAAAATTGGATGGATATTTCGGAAAGTGATTTTTACTCAAAAGCAAGCAATGAGATAAGCACAAATGTTTTGGCTCCAATTCATTTGACCACTTTGTTTATCGATCTAAAGTCTTTAAACACCATTATAAATGTAACCTCTGGATTGGCTTTTGTTCAGCTTTCAAAAGTCCCCGTTTATTGTGCTACAAAAGCGTTTTTCCATTCCTTTACACTTTCATTAAGACACCTACTAAAATCAAAAAATATTGAAGTTATTGAAATGATACCACCGGCTTTAAATACAGACCTTGGTGGCAAGGGATTACACGATGGACAACCTCCAGTTTCCGATTTTGTTAACGCAGTATTTCAGCAAATGAAAGAAGGCAAAACTACATTAACCTTTGGTTTTAGTGAAATTATGGCAAACGCAAATCCTGACATCATCCAAGCTACTTTCAATAGAATGAACCCTTAATATTAGCTTACCTAGTGGCTAATTATGGACAGCAAGTTCGACAAATCGTTATAACAAATAGTCAAAATGCGCTGCCAATTTTCAAAGTCAACCAACTTACTAATTCTGACAAATGCCCTACCATTCTTGACATAGTAAAACCTTAGTTTCAATCTAAATAATATGCCTAATGAACCAAATATTTAGTAAATTTGTTAAAAGTTATTATGTCAACAATTGAGCTTAAAAAGCAGCTTATCGATAAGATTCAGGAAACTGATAACGATAATATTCTCGAGGAACTTCTCCGACTTCTTGAAATCGAATCAGAAGCTGAAAGTATTTATGTATTAAACGTAAGTCAAATAAATGCTATTGAAGAAGGGCGTGTACAAATAAAAAATGGCCAATTTCTAGAGAACGATCAAGCTAATATTGAAATCCAGGAGTGGCTAAAAAAGTAATTTGGTCTTTTAGATCTCAAAACGATAGAAAGCAAATATTTGAGTATTGGAATGATCGAAATAGTTCTAATCACTACAGTATCAAGCTTAATAAACTCTTTATTGATGCAGTGAATTCAATTGAAAAATTTCCTAGAATTGGCAAGAAAACAAGTGATGATAATGTTCGAATAAATGCCGTAATAATTTAAAATTAGATCAATCAACAAAATGGAATTAAAAAATTAAATCATTACGAGCATTGCACTCAATTGGAATTATTATTTAATTTTTAATTAAAAAATAATTCCAATTCATACAAAATAGTCGATTACTATTTCATCATTTATGAAGAACTTAAGGAATCAGTTCATATTTTGACCAACTGGGACTCAAGACAAGATCCCAATAAATTAGAAAAATTACTTTAAAAATAGGCCTAATACCGACGTGAAGCACCATCAATTTCAATAGAAAATAAATCATCCACGTTTGACTACTACCTGTGTCCGGTAAATGCCAATAAAATAGAAAGACTGATTATATTCGCAACGCTAAGTCGATCATTGATCATTAGACAATTTGACAACGAGATAAATTTAAAACAAAAAACCATAAGTTATGACTTTTACAAAGCTAGTCCCAAATGTTTTTTATATAGATATCAAAGACGCATTAAAAATATTTATAGATTGTCTTGACTTTAAAATTGAACATGATGAAATAAAATCTAAAACTCCCTTCTGTGTAATAGGTAAAGATGGCTTACGCATAAATCTTTTCCAAAATGCTGGACTTGCGAAAGAGCACAATCCTGAATTCAGGCTTGTAACGAATAATATTGAAGAAGTATTCGAAAGAATTAGTACTTCCCATCCTGAATTTCTTCATCCAAACCTGAAAGAAATTACGCTTCGCCCTTGGGGAGCTAAAGAATTCGCGCTAATGGATAAACAACTGGGAATTATAATTCAACAATGGTAATATGAGTTTTAAGAAAACGTCACCTTGGAATGAAACTCGAAAGAAGCTATATCTTATGCAAAGACCTTAACCATCAAGAAAATGATCTTTAGAGAAGCTCAAAAAGAAGATATCAATCAAATTCAAATTGTAAGAAATAGTGTAAAAGAAAATATGCTGTCCAATCCAGATTTAGTAACGGATAGTGATTGCTATGAGTTTATTGCAATAAGAGGAAAAGGATGGGTTTGTGAAATAGATAATCTGATAGTTGGATTCTCAATCGCTGATCTTCAAGACAACAACATCTGGGCTTTATTCGTCGAACCTGAATTTGAAAAACTAGGTATTGGCAGACAACTTCACAACATAATGCTCGATTGGTATTTTAATCAGACAAAAACTACAGTATGGTTAGGTACTTCACCAAATACAAGAGCAGAAGAATTTTATAGGCGATCCGGTTGGATAGAAGTTGGAACACACGGAAAGAACGAAATTAAGTTTGAAATGACTTATGAAACTTGGAAACAAATTACATAAAAATAAATTTAAGCCTTGAAATACAACCCAATCTTGAGTTGTAATTCTATCCTCATGGCTTAGTCAATTTTATTATGAATTCCGAAGGAAATATTATTCGATACAATAATCTTCAATGGCTAAAAATGGACCGCACTTTTATAAAGCTTCTAAAACAAGGCCATATTACTATACTTACACTTATTGGCCGCTTTGCCAAATTTAAAGTTAACAATTCTGTACTAAAGCAAGGTCTTATGGATTTTGTATCTTTGACATCTCTACTGTAATAGTATATAGAAGATGCTTGCTTTACTAAGCAAACTATTAAAATTCAAACAAAAATTAGTTAAACAAAATGAATCAAACTATATGAATATCTTAAGCACAATTTTAATATTAATTGCAGCCATAATCGTCTTACTTTTAATTGTTGCACTTTTCACTAAAAAAGGATATCACATCCAACGTGACATTATAATTAATGCGCCTTTAGAAAAAGTTTTTGAATATATAAAACAACTTAAAAACTGGGACAACTTCAATGAACGGGCTGTAGCTGACCCAAGCAAGAAAAATGAATTTAAAGGCATAGATGGAACGGTTGGATTCATTTATGCTTGGAGCGGAAATAAAAAAGTAGGTGAAGGCGAAAAAGAAATTATGTCTATTTCTGAAGGGAAAAAAATTGAAACTGAAATTCGTTTTAGAAAGCCCTTTACACTCATTGGTTACACAAATATGCTAACTGAATCCATTTCCGAAAATCAAACAAAAGTTACCTGCAGCAATGCGAGCACCCTAAAATACCCACTTAATATTCTTCTTCTAATAGTAGAAAAAGGAATTGCGAAAGACATGGATATTAGTTTAGCCACTTTGAAATCCATTCTTGAAAAATGAATTTTCTACTTTTGACTTCCACAAGACGGCAATCTAATATTTAATGTGGCGGAAATTAGTATACCACAAGTTCCTTAGCTTTGCCCTTAAAAGACACTTTATATGCACGAAAAATACTTAAATCCATCTCAAGAATCAGGTAGAGATTTTATACATCGCAAAATATCTGGCAATGTTGTAATGCTAAATCTACTTCGCTTTAAAGAAAATGCGGATTATAAAGAAACTCCAGAGCTTTCTCCTATAACTTCAATTACAGGAGAAATGGCATATCAATTATATATGAAACACACTTTACCATTCTTAAAGAAAGCAGTTGGCGAAATATTATTTTTTGGAAAAGGCGGTAATTTTTTAATCGGTCCAAGTAATGAAATCTGGGATGCCGTGATGCTTATTCGTCAAACAAGTGTAGACAGTTTCATTTCCTTTGCATCACATCCGGAATATTTAAAAGGTATTGGACATAGAAATGCAGCGCTAGAAGATTCACGCTTATTGCCAATTATCGAACTAGAAAATTTCGGTATTAAAGACCTCCTTTAACCATAGAATTTCAAAAGTCAAATTTGAAACATAAGCTCTTGAATACCATCAACATTGAATGGATTCTAATCTACTATAAATTGATATTCATATGAAATTAACAGAAATTATTTTTCAAAAAATATTTTGGGGTTCGATGCTCTTAACTTCAGTTTTTTTATTAACTGGATTCTTATTTTTACATTTTCGGCTTACTGATTATGGATTTGCCTTTTTTATAATTTTGCCTTTTATTTTAGGAATTTTAGTAGATACATTAAATAAATTCAAATTCTCCTATCTTGGGTCTTTGACTGCATTTTTAGTTACTATGACTATTCTATATTTGACAAAAAGCGAAGGCCTACTGTGTCTTATATGTGCAATGCTTTTAATAATGTTTATGTTTTCTTTAGGTATTGGTATGAATTTACTATTACACAGTTCAGGAATATTAAAACGAAAACAAAATATTAAATTCATACTAACACCATTGCTGTTCTGGATTTTAATTGCTCGTTTAGAAAACATACTTATTATTTCTAAAATGAGTACTAATGAGATAAAATCCGAAATAATTCTCCCTTATTCAAATTTATTAGTTTTCGATGCGATTAAATCAGTAGACACATTAATAGCAAAAAAAGGAATATTAATGCATTTAGGTTTACCAATACCCAGTAAATGTGTATTAGATAAAGAAGAACTTGGTGCACTAAGAACCTGTTATTTTGAAGGTGGAAAGATAATTGAAAGAATAACAGAAATTACTAGAGGAAAGATTTTAAAAATGGATGTAATTAATTATGAATTAACAGGCAGAAAATGGTTGGGTTTTAAAGAAGCGATTTACCTATTTGATTCCTTGAATATTAATGAATGCAAACTAACTCGAATAACTACTTACACTTCTGAGCTTCAACCAAGAATATATTGGCAACCAATAGAAAGGATTGCAATTGAAGAAGAACAGAAGTATGTTTTTGATAACTTAATAAACGATCTTAAAAGAAATTACTCAAATTAATAGCAAAGAAAGAACTCAGTAGTAATAATGACTTTTATATAGGTTTACAACAAAATTATATAAGAAAAAATTGTTTTGACTTGTAATTCAATTAGCCACAAAAGGACTCTAGGACTATAAACAGATATCTGTCAAATTATTGAAATAAATATGTACTGAAAACGAGATACTAATCTTCCAATTTGTATCTTCGGATCAATTAAACTAAATTTTCAAAAAGATGAAAAATATTTTTACAGCACACTAATTTTTTTATTCACTGTAAGCTGTAAGCAGTCCAACAAACAAACTTCAGACCTTGATTTAATAAATGCCCAAGATTCTTGTATAAGAAAATTTGTACTCGACTGCACACCCAAAACTACAAACAAAGATTGGTATTCATACGGAACTAAAGCCTCAAAGTTCATAGGGTTTGATGGAATACAAATTCACATTACGACTAATAGCATAGAAGCTCAAGACTACTTTAATCAGGGCATCATGCTCTCTTATGGTTTCAATCATATTGAAGCAGCCCGCTCATTCTAAGAGGTAACAAGAATCGATTCTAGCTGCACCATGTGTTTTTGAGGCTATGCCTATATGTTTGATCCTAATTATAATGGAGGAATGGAAGACGATAATTTTGAAAGGACCTAAATTCATAAATCATTCAAATTACTTTAAATTATGGTTACTTTCTAAACCACTTTCCGTTTGTCTAAAGACTAATAATAGTTTATCAATAATCAGATAGCCTTCATTTACATGACTTACTGTTGCAAGTCATTCAACATTGCAGAAGTTCTTCTTTAACTTCATCATTGGGGTCAACATAGAAAGTTCTTTCGATCTTTTTAACTAAGATATTTTTGGAGACAACTGTCTTTGACCAAGTTCAAAGATTGTTCAGTTGTGGTAAAAAAACTCCTTGCCTGTCAACCCCAATTAGAAGCGGCTCCCGAAAGTTATCGGGAATTTTTTGTCTGTCAATCTTCTTGACAGATCCTAGATATGAATATGGGATAATTCATAAAAAAATAATATAATAATCAAACTAAAATTCAGTCCCTAATTAGTAGGATAAATATCAATAACAACAGTCCTATTGTAAAACCGTTCTTCCGGATAATTATTAGCAAATGGGGACATCATTACTTCCTCACCAAATCCAAAAACATTAAAGTTGACATCAGTTCTACCGCGAGCGATCAAACTTTTTTCAATTATGTTTTTAACTTCATCAGCACGTTCAATGGACAAATTTAGATTGTATGCTTCGTCACCAATTATGTCTGTGTAACCATGAATAAAAAGTGTTGCCCCTTTTGGGATTTTTGGTGTTACAACTTCTGTCAAATATTTTTCATAAATAGCGATCGTTTTTGATTCATCAAATTCAAAAATAACACTATATCGCATTCCATCTTCAATAGCCGGAGGTGTCCATAACACCATATGTACTTTAGCTTTTTTAGTTTCAACTTGATTGTCTTTAGTATGACCAATCATCGTTACCTTATAATCACCTTCAGGGTTTTTACCTAATATGCTTTTACCTGATAGCCTAACTTTATCTTGTTTGAATGGACCATAATTTTGAACATTTCCTTTTTTATCTTCAATTTCTAAATTCCAAAATTCATAAGGCTCATTATTTCCTTTAACATAAAAAGAAACATAACTATCCAAAGGAGCTTCCTGCACTGCTAAAATTTCAACTGGCTTTAGCGGTGCATTTGGTCCACCTTGAAATTCCATGAGTAATATTGGAGAGCTGCTTTCAATGGTGACTCTTCGGTCACCTTCTCTTAGCAAAGCTAATTCATTGACACTATTTGTTTTTTCCGACGGAAGACTTGGTTTGAATCCACCTTCAGTAATAATTCTTGATTCATTAATTCCAAAAATATTAGTTAGGTATGTTTTAATACTTTCTGCCATTAGTTTGCCATCTTCAGGACCCTTTTCAGAAGAACCTACCAATTTAATGGTGGTTGTCGGGTTTTTTCCCAAACGATCTCCAAGAATATTGAGGACATTATAGTATACCAACATTTGACGAGATGATCTTCCGTTCAAATTCGCAGGAGTGAATTGATCTAGTTGATCTTCTTTGAAATCTTTTACTTGGTTCTTTGACAATAATTCATATCTCTTTGGAATTTCAGTTGAACCCAAATCAAAAAATACATAATTGCGGAGCGGAAATATTTCCCGAACTCTTCTAGTAGTAGGAATATTCTTTGGAGCAAAAACTTCAAATGTTGGTTCCTTATAATTTATCATCACTTCCATCGGCGCTATTATTTTTTTACCACGCCCTAATTTTAGTGCAGCCCCAATTCTTAATGTATTAATATTCCATGTTTCGATGGATCTTGGTGACTGCCCAAAATAGGGTTGATATGCAACAAAGGGAGATAGTATCAATTGTGTCGGATGTCGTTGTGAAGTAATTGAAAAATCATATCCTGCTCCAATTTGTCCAGAGACAAGTGTTTTATTTATATGGCTAAAATCACCAGTAACATCAGGAGTTGGCAATTGATTCGGAAAATCAGGATTAATGCCTAAATGGTACTTGAAAGATTTATCCATATTGAATGCAATTCGAGGTCCAATATATAAATACAAATTAGACTTCATAGGTGCGAATCTCAAACTAGGTTCTACAGAAAAATAAGTTAATTGAGTATTTAGATCTGCAGGGCAATTGCATGGTGTTATAATTTGATTAAACGCAGCACTTCGATTATCATATGCCAAGTGTAACATAAAGCCCAGACTTTTTCCAGCAGGGTGAAATTCTATTACCGGTGCAGCAAATAAGGTCGTGCTTTTCCCTTCATGAAACGCAATCGGAGCAGAAAAACTTTCAAATAAATTTTGAGTCGAACCGCGATAAAAATTAAAGTTTGCGCCACCAGCAAGGCCAAATTGCCATGATGGTTTTGTATATTTAATTTCTTGTGCTTGAATCTGCGGAAGACCAATGATCAATGCAAATACAATACATAATGCATTTGTAAAAATCATCTGGCAATTGAGGAGAAATTTACTCCTACTATTTTTAATATTTGTTATAGTTATCATTTTTATATAATTAAGGTCTGTTTATAAAATTAGTACTTGTCATTACCACTGCTGCATTTATAGCAAGCATTCTACCATTAGCGACTGCATGCGAATTCATGGTTATTGAAGTTAAGGCCAATATATTTCCTTCAAAAGAGGTATAGTCTCCAATTGTAGCGGAACTTCCAGTTTGCCAAAAAACATTACTTGCTTGTGCTCCACCGCTTAGGATGACATTTCCACCTGCACCGCCGACTGTCGTAAATCCGGATGCAATTTGAAAAATCCATACTGCATTTGGATCGCCTTGTGCGTCTAAAGTAAGATCACCGGATTGTATTAAGAGTGTAGAATTTGTTTTGTAAATTCCTGGGGCTAAAGTTTTTCCACCCTGATCTCCTGATACGGTAACTGGAGGTGGTGAACTTGCACCTGCGGCAAAATTGTATGCTGCTGTTAAATCCTTTTTAGCTTGAATAAGCATTGCTGCAATACCTGGAGGAGCAATATCATCCGATGCAAAAATGCCACCATTGACGACGATTGCCGGAGGAAATCCAACTATAGATGAACGAACTCCAGGACTGATACCGACATCTAAATCATGGATTTCACTAAAACCTGCATTGTTACTAATACCAACACCTGCTAATATACCGAAACGTTCAGCAGTTCCTAGATACACAAGTGGAGGATATATTGTAGGACTTGTCATAAATGTCCAGACATAATCATTACTTAAAGAAATACCGTTTAAGTTTTTAACACCAGTTGTTAAGGTTGCTGTATAAACCGTATTGGGTGATAATAAAACATTGGGAGTAAACTTTGCAGTCACACCGGAATAGCTTATTATTCCTGTAATTAGATTTGTGCCTTCTTTCAATAAAAACGTTGAAGCATTAATTGTCAATGGATCCATGTTCATGTTAAAATTTGCTGAAATGACTTGATTGGTTTTTACACCAGTCGCATTATTAATAGGATCTGTAGAAACCACTATTGGTACAACTAAGGTTGTAAATGACCAAACATAATTACTGCTCAATGATACACCAGCTAAATTTTTTACTGCTGTTGTAAGTGTAGCTGTATATAATGTATTGCTATTGAAATTACTAGATGGTGTAAAACTTGCTGTTAATCCACTGTAACTTATTGTCCCAGCTATGATGTTTGATCCCTGCTTAATCGTATAACTTGAAGAATTAATACTTGTTGGATCCATTGGCATATTGAAAACAGCAAGTACAATTTTATTCAAACTTACATTAGTAGAATTATTTGTAGGATCAGTAGAAACTACAAAAGGTGGCTGAACGGTTTCAGTAGTAAATGACCATACATAATTGTTTGCAAGATTGATACCTGCTAAACTCTTTACAGCTGTTGTAATGGTTGCTGTATATTTTGTATTTGGTAAAAGCGCAGTGCTAGGAGTAAAAGTTGCAGTAACGCCACTATAAGTTACTATTCCGCTTATTAGCGTTGTGCCAACAGCTACCGTGAAGCTATTTGTGTTGATCGTTGCGGGGTCCATTGGAACACTGAAACTAGCTTTAATTTGCTTATTTAAAGTAACATTTGTAGCATTGTTTACAGGATCTGTGGAGATAACAATCGGCGCAATTACAGCTAATGTTGTAAAGGACCAAACGTAATTATTTTCTAGTGAGATACCCATTGTATTTTTTGCTGCTGTCGTAATGGTTGCAGTGTATATTGTATTTGGTAATAGTGGAACTAGAGGAGTAAATGTGGCAGTAATACCACTATAAGTAACTACACCACTTACGGAATTTGATCCTTGTCTTAAAATAAAGCTGCTTGTATTAATAGTGGTTGGATCCATAGGCATACTAAAACTTGCTTTGATTATTTTATTCAAAACAACTTGGATAGCATTATTAACAGGATCTGTTGAAATAACTATTGGCGCTACAACAGCTGCTGTTGTAAATGACCAGATATAGTCAGCAGCCATATTGGTTCCAATTACATTTCTTACAGTCGCTAAAATGATTCCTGTATAAGTTGTATTCGGACTTAAGGGTATTGAAGGTGTAAAGGATGCCACAATTCCAGAATAGCTCACTACTCCTGGTATGATTGTTGATCCGTTTCTCAAACTAAAGCTAGTAGTATTGATTGAAAATGGATCCATAGGAACGCTAAATGTTGCCGTTACAATTTTATTAGTCAGAACATTAATTTCATTGTTTGTAGGGCTAGTTGACACAACAATTGGTGCAATATTTTGACCAGTACTGAAGACCCATATATAATCTTGCGCTAAGTTAGTACCAGCTAAATCTTTTACAAAAGAAGATATTGTACCTGTATAAATAGTGTTTGCACTAAGCGGTGATGCAGGTGTAAATGTGGCGATAGCTCCATTTAAACTAACTGTTCCATTAATTGTATTAACGCCATTCCTGATTATAAAATGGGTGTTATTTACTGTAGTTGGATCCATTGGAACACTAAATGTTGCAGTAATGATCTTATTTAATGGAACATCAGTTGCATTATTCTCAGGGTCAGTAGAAATGACAAATGGAGCAACAAGACCTATTGTTGTAAATGTCCAAACATAATCATTCTCTAATGTTTTTCCGGTTAAGCTTGTAACTTCAGTAGTAATAATACCTGTATATACCGTGTTTGATTTTAAGATATTCGTCGGATTAAAATAAGCAGTTGTCCCATTATAAGTGACCACACCTGGGATTAAGTTAACTCCATCGCTGATTTTAAAACTGGATGTATTAATCGTCGCTGGATCCATATCGAGATTAAATGTTGCACTTATTGTTTTATTAAGAACAACATCAATTTCATCGTTTGCAGGATCAGTTGAAACCACTAGTGGGACTACCTGACTTCCGGTTGTAAATGTCCATACGTAATCGGCTTGCAAGGCATTGCCAATAGAATCTTTTACCATAGTAGTTACTCTACCTGTATATAAGGTATTGATTTTAAGTAAACGATCTGGTGTAAAATAGGCAGTGTTGCCAGAATAAGATATTGTTCCAGAAACAGCAGAATCACCATTTATTTTGAATGATTCATTGTTTATTGTTAATGGGTTCATCTTTTCGTTAAATGTTACTGAGATGACCTTATTAATAGGAACATCTACATCATTATTCGCTGGATCTGTTGAAATGACAATTGGGCATTTTCCCTGATATTCATTGAATTGATCTTTAAGGCATCCAACAATTAGCATTCCAAATAAGATTGCAAAGACTGTAATTTGCTTTTTTATATTCATGATTTTGATATGGTTTTCCTACAAAGTAGTAGGATAATTGCGAAAATATTTTCACGACACAAAGTTGAGCAATTAAATATTGCTTACGTTATACAAATTGGTGGATGATTTACATAAATCACATAAAAGGTACAAAAAATATAAGATCTAAATTGTGTTTTTAATCACGATTTTTACATAAAATGGAAATGATTGTTAGTCAAGATCAATATACTATACTCCTTTAGATTGAACTTTTACAAACCTAATAAAATCAAGAGCAAACCATAGTTAAGGAGGAAAATAGTGACTCGGAACCTTAGAAAATCTATCTAAGACAGGACTCCTAATGAATTCCTTACCCTTAGGTAAGGTAAAACGATATGGCCAAAATAGTTTAATCGGAAAAATTTACTTAATTAAAATACTTTTTTTAAGATTTCTTTAAGCTTTTCCTATAAATTTGGAGTTGCAAAGATCTACAGATAGAACTTTTATTGTCATGTATAAAAACATTCCAACAGGTATAAAAAAAATTGAACTTGACACTTCTCTTCATAAACTTCACAAGAAAGGTGAAGCGAAAGATGATTTTGGAATGGACAATTCAGTCGAATTACTTGATAGTGGCTTTGGACTATATTCAACAGCTAACCTCAAAGGAAGCATTGAACCTATTAAGTCAGAGTATTTTAGAATTTCACTAATCCGAAACGGAGAAGCCGATTTTAATATTGGATTGGAACGACACCAACCAAAACGAAACAGTATCGTTTTCGGCTTTCCTGGACAGATCTTTTCACTGGACAAACCGAGTAAAGATTTCCTTGCTTTGTATATGTTGTTTTCTGAAAAATTTATTTCTGATATTTTCTTTCAAAAGAAAACTAGAGAGCAGTTTCCTTTTTTAACTTACACAGGCTTGCAATGCTTTGAACTTAATGATACAACCGCCATAGAAATTGAAAGTATCATTTTCAAAATGAATGATGAACTGAAAGCAAAGAAAGCAAATTGTAGTGAGGCCATAAGACTTTACATTCAACTTATTCTTATTCATGCAAACCGTGATTATGTAACCATGTTACTTTCAAAGCAAGGCAAGAACACCAGCGGCCAAAAGTTATTCAATAGCTTTGTAAAATCAGTTAGCGAGCATTTTCTTATAGTTCGCAAAGTTGCGGACTATGCCAATATGCTTCATGTTTCGCCCGACTATCTCAACAGAATAATAAAATTAAACGCGGATAAAACTGCCAATGAATTAATTGATGAAATGCTTGTGATGGAAGCGAAGGCCTATTTATTACACACTAAATTGTCGGTTTCAGAGATTGCATATAAATTGGAGTTTACTGATCCATCGCATTTCAACAAATTTTTTAAAAAGATAAGCAAATGCACTCCCCTTGAATTCCGAATTCAATCGGAATAGCACAGCACATGGTCGCTTCTATACCATTCCTACCTCCTCGCATTACCTGACCTTTGCTTCATATTCTAAAACATTATTCACAATTAAAAAAAAAATTATGACAACTGAACAAAACAAAGCAATCGTAAGAAGGGTAAACAAAGAGTTTATTGAGGGTGGTAAAGTAGAGACAGTACAGGAATTATTTGCTCCTGAGTTTATTAATCAAACAGCCCCAACAGGTTCACCACAAGGGCCGCAAGCAATAATTTATTTTTTTAATCATATGCTTCGACCTGCTTTTCCTGACCTTACAGTAACCATTCATGACATGATAGCTGAAGGCGACAAAGTAACCACCCGAAAATCTTTTCATGCAACTCATAAAGGAGAATTTTTTGGAGTGCCGGCAACACACAAAAATGTAACAATGGAAGTAATTGATATTATTCGTTTGCAGGACGGAAAGTATCATGAACAT
Source organism: Saprospiraceae bacterium (assembly GCA_040006775.1). Lineage (GTDB taxonomy): Bacteria > Bacteroidota > Bacteroidia > Chitinophagales > Saprospiraceae > Vicinibacter. The sequence goes on along the minus strand of JBDTWI010000027.1, from coordinate 18,039 downwards.
TGGGGAATTTTAGATATGCAAGGATTAATGGCTCAGATTACTGCACAATAACAAAGCAAGATATCTTTGTTTACAAGACAGTTTTTGTTAATTTCTGCTATTTCTGTTTGGGAAATCGCATCCTTCAAAGTACCTTTGTAGATGCTCGAAAGTACACTCTCTTCGAGTGACGCAATCATATGTAAAATAGCATTTTTGTGCTTTATACTTAGATTATCGTTTAGATTAAATTGTAAATTCATGAAATCGGTCTTAGTTTTTTCAATCATTACAATATTAAACTTTGGATGCAATCAAAGAAAACATAACGATATTAGCAATTTTGATTACAAGCAAATGTTGATTGCCGAGTCTAATCTCACTCCTACTGTTGACATCAGAAATTTTACATTAATAAGTAATAACATTAACGCTGACAGTATTAACTCCATAGAAATACTTAAGCTAAAAAGAAATTTGCCCTTGGCAATGCAAAGAAAAGACAGTATATTGTTTGAAAATATACTTTCAAATTCTTTTACTTATCGAGGTGAAGATGAATTTTATAAAAATAAGCAAGATTTCATTAATAATCGAATACATGCTACATGGACAATAGACACAGTTAGATATGAAAACTTAGTCTTACAATTTTTTGACGAAATAGCTATATTGACCTATCGCAATGTTCTAAATGGTTCAGACGAGAACGGTAAATCAGATATCGAACATTACAATTGGGCAGACATTTATACAAGAGAGAATGGCAAATGGAAGATCGTAGGAATTCATGAAATTGAATCGAGAATTGAATATCCAATGAAGTGATTTTTTGTTTGCTTAAGCGGAATTTTCGTTTGAACCCAGTTTTGGATAAGACAACATTGTGCTTTTAATCAATAATATTATTAAATTCGCACTATAAGCACAAAGCGTTAATCTGAAAAAGCTCGGCTCCATATCATTACTTCTCACACTGCTGATGCAGTATGGAGGTCTTTTACTTTTTTATCAGATTAAGCAATGTTTTATTCAATACGAAATTCAACTGGCACTTGAAAACGATTCAACTCAATTTCAAAAACTGACACTCACTCTTGATGATTTTCAAAAGTACAAAATCAATGAGAACGAAGTTTCTATTAATGGAAAAATGTATGATATAAAATCAATAGCAATCTCAAGTGATAAATTGGAACTTATTGTCATTAACGATGAAGAAGAAGAAGACCTAATTGACAAAATAAAAAAGACAACCAGTAGTGCAAATCGACAAAACAATACAATTCCTAATAAACTTGTTGATTTGTTAAGCTTGAATTACATCTCTTCAACATCTCTGCTCAATTTATTATTAAATAATGCTCAACAAGCTATTTTCAATTCGGTGAACGATATTATTATTTCCTATAAATCCGAAATTTCCACTCCACCTCCGGAGTTAGTTTAAACAAACATATTTTTTACTTAATCAGTGCCTCCATTTTAAATGGTTTGCATTGTTATACTGATTGGAATTATATTTTAACCCAAAAGTAGGGCATCAATTCCAATCGAGTATAATACTCGAAATGATTTGAATGTAATACCAATTGTATTTATAAATTGGTCCAAACCAATTTATAAAACTACAATGGTTAATGCCGCTAAATAAATATAAAAAGTCCAAGGGCAAGAAGTGTGAATTGGACTATTTATATTTATAAGCGGTATAAATTCAATTTTTCTAATTGGACTTTTTTACAAATCAGTTCGGTATTACTTATTGTTTTAAAAACTAACAACAATTATTAAAGAAATGAATATTACAAAACTTGCAATCATGGGATTGCTAATCTCAAATTCTCAATTTTCGTTTGGACAAACAACGGAAATTGACACTACGAAAACCTTCACTTTAGGTGAATTGGTTGTTTCTGCAAATAAAATAGAAGAAACAAAAAGAACAGTAGCTCAGCAGGTTCAGGTATTAAATGCTGTACAAATTTCAAATTCACAATCACAATCAAGTGCTGATTTAATTGCCAACACAGGTAATGTGTTTATTCAAAAAAGTCAATTAGGTGGTGGAAGCGTTTCGATCAGGGGTTTTGAAGCAAACCGCACCCTTCTTGTAATTGATGGAGTGCGAATGAACAACCTTATTTATAGAGCGGGGCATTTGCAAAATATTGTAAGCCTAGACAACAATTCACTTGATAAAGTAGAAATTTTATTTGGTCCATCTTCAACAATGTATGGAAGCGATGCGTTGGGAGGAGTCATTCACTTTTACACCAAAAAACCACTTTTCACGACTGATGAAAAATTGCAAAACATCAAGGTAAATGCTTTCTCGAGATACGGCAGTGTAGACAATGAATTTACTGGCCATCTTGATTTTAATATTGGTGGAAAAAAATTCGCTTCACTCACTTCAATTACCTATTCAAAGTTTGGCGATTTGAAAGGTGGAAAAAATCAAAATCCTTTTTACACGGGTCCTTATGGAGAACGTCCATTTTATGTTGACAGAATAAATGGAAAAGATTCCTTGGTGAAAAACTCTGATCGCTATTTACAGGTTCAAAGTGGATACAATCAATATGATCTGTTACAAAAATTTGCTTTCAAACAAAATGATCATATCACTCACGGATTAAATCTGCAATACTCTAATTCAAGCGATGTCCCACGTTATGACCGACTCACTGACCCGGCAGGAACAGGACTGAGATACTCTGAATGGTATTATGGACCACAAACGAGAATGATGGGTGCTTATGATTTAAATATACAAAATCCTTCTTCAATTTTTCAAAACATACATGCCGGTATTAATTATCAAAACATTGAAGAAAGCCGACATACCAGAAGGTTTAATAACAATAATCTTTCTCATCGCATAGAAAATGTAAATGTTCTTGGTGCAAATATTGATTTTCAAAAAATCATCAATCAACATAATATTCGATTCGGACTTGATGCTCAATACAACACACTCAAGTCAACGGCCAACGAAGAAAATATTGCAACAGGAGTAGCATCACCACTTGACACACGATATCCTGACGGAGACAATACGATGTCAAATGTCGGACTTTACTTTTCGCACACATGGCAAATAAATAATCAACTCACATTAACGGATGGAATCCGTGCTGGATTTATTTCTCTCCACTCAAGCTTTATTGATAAATCATTTTTTAACTTACCTTATACCAAAGCTGACCAAAGCAATCCAGTTTATTCAGGAAGCATCGGTTTGATCAATACGCCATCTGATGATTTAAAATTATCACTTTTGCTCTCAACAGGTTTTCGCGCACCAAATGTAGATGACTTGAGTAAAGTATTTGAATCAGCCCCTGGAACAGTCATTGTTCCAAATTCGGATTTGAAACCTGAAAAAACAATTAACTATGAATTCGGCATCACTAAAATTTTCAACCAAAAAACACATTGGGAAAATGCAATCTATTATACAGATTTTATTGATGCAATTGTAACAGACCAATTCACATTAAACGGTCAGGATTCTATTTTATATGACGGTTCATTAAGCCAGGTATTTGCAAATCAAAACAAAAGGAAGGCATATGTTTTTGGATTCTCATCCAATGTCAAATCACAATTCACTGACAATTTACACTTAACATTAGGAGTAAATTATACTTACGGAAGAATAAAAACAGAAAGTAGTGATACTCCTATTGATCATATACCTCCATTTATGACGCATTTACAATTAACTTACACGAATAAAAATTTCAGTTCCGATTTCTTTATCAATTATAATGGATGGAAAAAACTGAAAGATTATTATTTGAACGGTGAAGACAATGAACAATATGCAACAGCAGATGGAATGCCTGCTTGGTTCACTGTAAATTTTCATGCAGGATATAAAGTACACAAGCTTGCAACTCTTCAGGTAGGAGTTGACAATATATTTGATACTCAATACCGAACTTTTGCAAGTGGGATCAATGCACCAGGTAGAAATATTTTTGCGACAATACGCCTTCATTACTAGTCAAAAACATTTTATTTTTATTTTTGAAAGGTAGCTTGTAAAAGTTGCCTTTCTTTTTTCTTATAATCTCTGGAAATAAATCGTTAAAGACCCACCCCATCTGAATCTACATTTTACTATTTGCAACACACAAGACAAACCAATAAAAATAGATTGAAAACAAACTCATTCTTCCTATACAAAATTTGACCTAGCACAGCTAATATTGTATTCAAATAAAATTTAATACTGAAATCACAACTAATCTTCTCAATGTAAGTATACCTTCAGCGAACAAAAATATAAAGGCCAATTTTTAAATGAAATACCTTAGAAAACTTCGTTTTTACCCTATTCATTATTGGAAACCATTTGTCCTTAGAACCATTCAAAAGTCTTATCTTTGAACAAACTAATCTTCTGTAACATGAAAGACTTATTTTCTTTCTTGCTGATTACCTATATTATCACAAGTTGTAATTATTCCAATAAAAATCCTGCCGACGCAAACTCAAAAAATAAACAGGATTCTTCATTTGGAAAATTTGTACTCCACTGCAAACCCAAAACCTCAGACAAGGATTGGTATTCGTCCGGAATAAAAGCACCAAAGTTCAAAGGACTCGATGGTATTCATTTTACAATTACAACCCAAAGCAAAGAAGCTCAAGAATACTTTAATCAGGGCATGATGCTCTCTTATGGCTTCAATCATGCAGAAGCAGCTCGTTCATTCTATGAAGCGATGAGAATAGATTCAAGCTGCGCCATGTGTTATTGGGGTTATGCCTACGTTTTAGGTCCAAATTATAATGCAGGAATGGAAGAAGACAATTTTCAAAGGGCATATGCTGCTGTTCAAAAAGCATTGACTCTTACTGGGAATTGCCTCCCTTTGGAAAAAGAACTGATTCAAGCCTTATCAGTCCGATACACTAAAGTACCGCCTAAAGATCGAAAAGAACTTGACATAGCCTATAATATCTCAATGAAAAAAGTGTATGACCAATTTTCATCTAATCCTGATGTAGGTGCACTTTACGCAGAATCATTAATGGATTTACATCCTTGGGATTTATATGAGAAAAAATCTAAAAAACCAAAAGCATGGACACCGGAAATACTTAAGGTTTTAGAACATCTGATGAAAATAAATCCCGATCATCCCGGAGCTCATCATTTCTACATACATGCTGTAGAAGCTTCGCAGTTTCCCGAAAAAGGATTGGTTAGCGCAAAGTTTTTTGAAACTCATGCTCTAGGTTCAGGACATTTGGTACACATGCCTTCACATATCTACATCAATACAGGAAATTATCATCTTGGTTCATTGTCTAATATTAATGCAGTAAAAGTTGACAGCAATTATATAACTTCCTGTCATGCCCAAGGCGCTTATCCCCTAGCCTATTTTCCACACAACTATCATTTTCTAACTGCTACTGCCACCCTCGAAGGAAATTCAAAGCTTGCATGGCAGGCAGCGAATGAGGTCTTACATAATACTGCAGTGGAAATAATGACACAACCCGAATGGGGAACACTTCAGCATTATTATACTATTCCATATTATGTTGCCGTAAAATTTTCAATGTGGGATACTATTCTTGCACTACCAATGCCCAAAGAAAATTTAATCTACCCTCGTGCCGTCTTACATTATGCCAGAGGCATGGCTTATTTCGGTAAAAAAGAATTGTCTAATGCCACAGAGGAATTAAAGAAGCTTGAATTGTTATCCATGGACACTACACTAAAAACACTTACGATATGGGGCATTAACACAGCTTACGATTTGTTACAAATTGCTGTAAATGTATTGTCTGCTGAAATTTTTCAAAAACAAAATAATTATAATAAATCAATTGCTTTATTTCGTGAAGCTATCACCATTGAAGATAATTTGAATTATGATGAACCACCTGACTGGTTTTTCTCTGTTCGACATCATCTTGGAGCAGTTTTACTTGATGCTGGAAAGTATTCAGAAGCAGAAAAAATTTACCTTGAAGATCTTAAAACCTGGCGTGAAAACGGATGGGCATTGATAGGATTATATCATTCTTTGCAAAAACAGAACAAAAATTCTGAAGCTGAAAAAGTAAAAATAAGATTTGAAAAGGCCTGGAAATATGCCGATGTAAAAATAAATTCGTCATCGAATCTTTAAATTGGGTATCCTCAAAACATCTACTTATAAAATTGTGAATTAAGGCATGATTTCTGATAAAAAGGGCAAGTACTATGCAGGTTCTTCGGATTGTAAAAGCATCTTCTTTCATAACTATTATTCATGGCTTAAAGTTTATTTACTCTAAATTAGAACAGCCACATAACCAGACGATTTCTAAAATCATAAAACACTCTTTCCATGCCAGAAAAGTACTTAAATCCAACTCAAGACTCAGGTAGAGATTTTATTAATCGCAAAATTTCTGGCAAAGTGGTAATGCTAAATCTACTTCGCTTTAAAGAAAAAGCGGATTATAAAGAAACTCCTGAACTTTCCCCATTGATTTCTATTACTGGTGAAATGGCTTATCAACTATATATGAAGCACACTTTACCATTCCTAGAACAAACAGGTGGTGAAATATTATTTTATGGAAAAGGAGGTAATTTTTTAATTGGTCCAAGGAATGAAATCTGGGATGCTGTGATGCTTATTCGCCAAACGAGTGTAGACAGTTTTCTATCCTTTGCATCACATCCAGAATATTTACACGGTATTGGTCATAGAATTGCAGCACTTGAAGATTCTCGTTTATTGCCAATAAATGAAATTGAAAACTTCGACTTAAAAAGCCAATAGTACTTTGTCATATGACCGAAAAGAGGGTGCAAACAACTGCTATTGTTCATTTTCAGCTTTGATTTTGGACTTGACAATTTCTATTATACTTTAGCCGTTAAATTCGAACTCTTACTTTAAATTAAGTTTTGACACTTTACAACATGAATGACGAATCCCCTACCCATCAGCAATGCAGAATCTTGACTGACATTTTATTCGAAGTATTGTTCAAATTGAAATGCCTAAAATCCATGTATCCAAAATTATTCTACTTTAAAATATTACTCATTCTGTCTTACCAAAATATATTATTAGGACAAGTGGATTGTTTTCTAAAAGTTGATAGTATTATTAAACAAAGAATGATTGAGAATAGAATTTTAGGACTATCTATTGGGATAGTAAAAAATGGGGAAATATTTTATTGCAAAGGTTACGGCTACACAAACTTGGACAGCATTTATCCAGTAGCAAGTGATACACGATTTGTGACAGGATCCATCACGAAATTATTTACAGTTACTGCAATTATGCAACTTGTGGAACAAGGAAAACTGGATTTGAACAAAAAATTAATTGATTATATTCCAGATTTTCAATTAAGAGGTAATCGTTATAGAGAGATAACTTTATTTCATCTAATTACTCATACTTCAGGCCTGCCATGGGATAACTATTTGGCAAAGTCAGAGAATGACTCAACATCTCTTAAGCAATTTATATACTCCCTAAAGAACGCTAAGCTTAATTTCAAGCCAGGGGAAAAATTCAGTGGGCAAACTTATAGCAATACAGGCTATGATATTTTAGGCTATCTTATTGAAAAGATTACGCACATCTCTTTTGATAAATATGTTGAATTAAACATACTAAATAAAACTGGAATGAAGAATAGTGCATTTTCTTATACAAAAATCCCCACTAATAAGTTTGCTCTACCCCATAAATTAGCTGGAAATACTAAAGAAATAAATCGCTTTAATCTCTATGGAGAAATAAAAGACAAAAATCCAATTTTAAAATATCCCGAATTAAATATTATTGAATGGAAAAATTATCAAATTGATAAACCAGAACATCATCCCAGTGGTTGGCTCTATTCCACTGCTTACGATTTATCAAACTGGATGCTTCATAATTTGACTGTATTTAATGATTCTCTTAATTATGAGAATCATTTTCTTAATAATTCTACACTCAAAGAAATGTGGACATCACAAAAAAAAATTGAAAATAAAAAAACTTCCATTGGTCTTGGATGGTGGAAATATGATGACACGGTTAAAGGAAATTATGTCTTTCACGTTGGTCGAATTCCAGGCTATAGCTCTACCTTAATGATATTTCCAGACAAAAATATAGGCATTGCCATTCTTTGTAATGGAATGTATGCCGATCAAATTATTTGGAATAGCCTACCATTTGAAGTACTGAAAATAATAAATGATTAAAAAAACAGTACACAATAAAGTATTGACTTAATTTGTGCCTAATAGACAGCCCTAATGCTCCGATTTGTGATAATATCAACATCGATTAGTTTTATCAAGAGAGAAAACTTCTTTACCTTTAACTACCCTATTTAACCTATTGTGCATTTTTATTCTAAAAATAAATAAAACGAAGCATAAACAAATTGAAGATGATAGAAGTTCCAAGTTAAACAACATAGCAAAACTTACTTTTAAAATAAATGAACGAAGAAATTAAAATATACAATGACAAGCAAGCCTCGGATGACATTGAAATTTGCAACCGACTTGCTACAATAATTGACAAAGAACTAACCGAAGCTGAAAGCAAAATTTGGCATGCTCATCCTGTTTGGTTTTTAGAAGGCAATCCAATTGTGGGTTATAGCAAACAAAAAAAAGGAATAAGACTAATGTTTTGGAGTGGTGCTGACTTTGAAGAAGAAAACTTAAGTATTAAAGGAGAGAAATTTAAAGATGCTTCCATTTTTTATAAAAACGTTTCGGAAATTGAGCCCAATGACTTAATAAATTGGTTGAAAAAGTCAAGAGAAATTCAGTGGGACTATAAAAACATTGTTAAAAGAAAAGGCAAATTAGAAAGGTTGAAATGATTTGAATGATTAATATTAAATTATAAGTTATGAAAACAACACCTGAGCACAATGAAAAAATAGCAAAGTTGACCTTTGCCGCAGTTTATCCTCACTACGTTAAAAAAATAGAACGCAAAGGACGAACAAAAGCGGAATTGCACCAAGTTATTGAATGGCTTACAGGATTTGATTATAAAAAATTGCAGGAACTTATAGAAGTGAATGCAAATTTTGAAATATTTTTCCGAAAAGCAAAACTAAACCCCAATGCTCATCTAATTACAGGACTTATCTGTGGCTATAGAGTAGAGGAAATAACCAATCCACTAACGCAGAAAGTAAGATATTTAGACAAGGTAGTAGACGAATTAGCGAAAGGCAAAAAATAGACAAAATTTTAAGGAAAGAAGTCAATTGACTTTCGTCAATTGACAGTCATCAGTCGACAGTCGACAGTCATCAGTCTTCTTCTGTCGGCAGCCGTAGTAAAGCCTCGTGTCACAACGTGACACGGGATCGTCAGCCGAAGCGGAGAAAAGGTCCTCGTTTACGGGACAAAGTCAATGACATGTCTTATAATAGCATTAAACAACAAATCCAAAGAATGAAATTTAATCTAGATTTAATAAAGGTTCAATAAGAGAAATATTTCAAGACAGAAGTTTTATGTATTCAACATACACTCATCAGAAAATTTTAAATTAAAGTAAGCAACGAACTCGATTTGGCATTTTTCACAGATTTGATTGATCAAATTGATCGTATTTTAAAAATATGATTATGCCAAAATCTGTGATTTATGTAACTATTAACCAAAAAAATGTAAATGCTTAGACAGATTACCCAATGATCTTTATCCCCAGTTAATAACCTCTTCTAGGTAAAATAAATGAAAATTAAATGAAAAATTATCTCTCTTTAGTAATCGCACTCTTAACTTTGTTGGGCTCTGCTCAATCTCAACATATAAATATTGGCATTAAAGGCGGCCTAAATATTTACACCGTAAATGGAAATAACTATTCTAAGAAATCTCAGAAAATAGCTTATAACCTAGGTCTTCTTGGACATATTCATTTAAAAAAGGATCTTGCACTTCAACCTGAAATAGTTTATTCAGTTCAAGGAATCAAGTATGAAAATAATGGCAACAAGGTGGATCTCCAATTGAACTATGTCAATATACCAGTTCTATTACAATATATGTTTGACAATGGATTTAGATTGGAATTGGGTCCGCAATTGGGTGTTTTAGTTAATGCCAAAAATAAAGTAGGAAGTAGCAATGCCGATGTAAGCTCTAATTTTAAAAACATTGACTTTGGAGTTGCAGTGGGCATGAGTTATGTAAAACCCTCTACCGGATTTGGAATTGATGTCAGATACAATTATGGATTTGCAAATATAAACACAAGCAATTCCATAAATGCTTATAATAGAGGAGTTCAAGTGGGCTTATTTTATCTTTTTCAACACAGATCATAAAAAATAGATAAATTAAGTTCGTACTTTAAAATCGAAATACAAGTACAAAACCAATTCAACACTTAAAATAATTTAAACGAATAAACCATTTCATAATGAAAGTAGCACCATCTTCTCCAAATAAAATTACTTGGATCATAGGCATAGTCTGTGGTATTCTTGGAATTATTGGACACTATTATCAAGTCCAAACATTAAGTGAATACAATTATTCACTTTTGCTGGTTGGTTTTCTGATCCTTTTTGCTGGAACTACTTTCAGAAATATTTAACCCTAGTTCTTCATTAGGCTTAGCTCTGAATGCTAAAAGGAAAAATACACTTAAAGCTATCACGAAAAGTTTCTTTCTATTGTTAAACCTGCAACAAAACGGTATGAAATGTTGGTTTATATCTTTACAAAATACTTAGTAAGTCTGTTTCCATCTGAAGTAAAAATTTCAATATTATAAATACCTGCTTGAAATGAACTACAATCAAATATTTGTTCCAAATTACTGAAAGGCAGGTCAACCAATATTTTACCTTGCACATCAAGTATTCTAATCTTCGCTCCAAGCAGTAATTTTATATTGCTCTTGTCGATAATATTGAAACAAGATCTTACAGGATTAGGAACAATTTCAAATGTATTTGTTTTCTCTTTCTTTTCTTCATTTTCTGCGATAATTTGTAGAACTTAAATCCATTCTGCTTGACTTAACTTGAATTGGTAAGTTAAAAAAGTTCAGTTCAGCTGAAATTTTCGTACCTTTACAATTGAAGAAGAAAGTCATAATTGAAAAAGGCATCCATTGTTATTCTAACTAGTCTTTACCTGCTCTCAACTACAGGATTGAGTGAGTTGACTAAAGTCAATGTGCTACTTCAACACTATGCCGATACAAAAAAGGCAAATAATTCAATTGGTTTTTGTGAATTCTTGATTGAACATTATCTGACAGATGATGGCAATCCAAACGATAACGATATGGATGCGAAGTTGCCCTTCAAATCACATGATATTCATTCCTTAAGCAGGGATCTTTTTGTACCAACTCAATTATTAAATAGCGCAATAATTGTTCACACTTTTGCTTCAAACAACTCTTTCCCGGAGGATAAATCCAAAATAACCAACAGTTTTTATAACATGGTTTGGCATCCTCCAAAATATTCCTAATTGGCTTTTAATTTTCTCCAATTCTTTATTAAACATAGCCGTTTGACGGTTTCATACCACAAACTAAATAGAATTTAATTTTAGAATTGAACTATTTTGACCTTTTCGAAAAGGCAATTAAGGACTATTTATTATTCTTAAAAATTTAAAAAATTATACAATGAAAAACTTAATCAGTATTTCAATATTTGCAATCGCATTGATCATATCTTCGTGTCATAAACAAAGTAACAGCAATATAAACCAAACCAACAATACCCTCATCCAACAAGGTGATTGGAAAATTACATCCTACATTGATAAAGGGAATGACGAAACAAATCACTACACTAATTTTGTATTTCGATTTGGTGCAAATGGAACCGTTACAGCAATTAAAACAAGCAGCACTATAACGGGAACATGGTTAACAGGCATTGATGATAACCAAGAGAAATTGGTGCTTTATTTTACCACTTCACCATTTGATGAACTCAATGCTGATTGGCATATAATTTCTCAAAGCGCTACCCAAATAAAATTAGAAGATGTTAGTGGCGGAGGTGGTGGAACTGCCTATCTTACATTTGAAAAAATTTAATTTTGAGTTGTAAGAATGAATGACGAGCATAAAGTAATTAAGGCAGTATGGTTTAGCATTGTAAGTAACACTGTATTAGCAGTCATTAAATGGCTGGCGGGCTTCTTTGGAAATTCATATGCCTTAATTGCTGATGCTTTAGAGTCAACAACAGACCTATTTTCTTCTCTCTTGGTTTTATTTGGAATTAAATATTCAAACAAACCAGCCGATGAGAATCATCCGTATGGACACGGGCGAGCAGAGCCTTTAGTTACTTTTTTAGTAGTTGGATTTTTAATTACTTCTGCAACAATTATTGCTTATGAAAGTATCAACAACATAGGAGAACCTCACGATTTACCAAAAATTTGGACCCTACTAATCCTAGGACCTTTAATCATTTGGAAGGAAATTTCTTTCCGCTTGGTAATGAAAAAAACAAAGGAAACAAATAGTTCTTCCTTAAAGGCGGATGCCTGGCATCATAGAAGTGATGCAATAACATCAGTTGCAGCATTTATAGGAATTTCCGTTGCTTTGTATTTTGGAAAAGGTTATGAATCAGCAGATGACTGGGCTGCATTAATGGCTTCTGGTTTTATTATTTACAACAGCTATAAAATTTTCAGGCCTGCACTTGGAGAAATAATGGACGAACATTTCTATGACGACCTCATCGCAGACATCAGAAAAGTATCTTTGACTGTTGAAGGAGTTGTTGCTACTGAAAAATGTTTTATCCGGAAAGCCGGAATGCAATTTCATGTTGACCTTCATGCAATAGTTAACGCAAACATAACTGTAAAACACGGACACGAAATTGCTCATAATCTCAAAGACAGATTGCGAAATGAGTTACCACAATTGGGACATGTTCTAATACATATTGAACCGAATGATTAGAAATTGTCAGCTAACATAATTGCCCTAAAAGTTAGGGTTTTCACACTAAGGCGGATAAGGCTATACATCAAAGACAATTTTTCGTTTATTAAACTTTAATTTTAATTTGCGAAACCGAAATGTTGCACATATATTTGCAATAAATTAATTTCATATGCATAATTACTAAAATGAGGAGAGATATTTTTCAAGCCATTGCCGACCCAACAAGGAGGGCAATTATTACCTTAATTGCCTTACATTCAATGACACCGAACGCCATTGCGGACAATTTTAATACTACCCGACAAGCTGTTTCTAAACACCTTCGTATACTTACAGAATGTGATCTGATAAAACAAGAACACCTCGGTAGGGAAATTTTCTACTCTCTTAAAATTGAAAAAATGAAAGAGATAGACAAATGGTTAAACCAATTCAGAAAAATTTGGGAAACCAGATTTAATCAACTCGACATTGTATTATCGAAAATTAAAAAACATAAAAAATAATGAACAAAGAGAAATCCCAAGAGGCTGGAAACAAAAACTTACTATTTGAATTTAACGTTGACAAAACAACAAAAAAAGCATCCATAACCAGGGAATTTGCTGCCGGCCTTTCACTGGTATGGGATGCATATACCAAACAAGAAATTCTTGACCAATGGTGGGCACCTAAACCCTACTCTTCTAAAACAAAATTCATGAATTTTGAAGTTGGAGGACGAAGATTTTATGCTATGGTAAGTCCTGAAGGCCATGAGCGTTGGGCAATACAAAAGTATACTTCAATTAGTCCAAAAATCAATTTCAAATTCTTTAATGCTTTTGCGGATAAAGATGAAAACCCTGAATTGCCTGGTTCTGATTGGGATTTTAATTTCAGCGAACAAAACGGAAATACGATAGTGCGTATTTCTATTTATAATGAATCTCTTGACCGCTTGGAAAGGATGATTGAGATGGGTTTCAAGGAAGGACTAGCTATGCAATTAATAAACCTAGACGAAGTATTGGCATCATGCTAACTTATGGAAATTGCTCAGAAATGATGACATTTGATATTGAAAAATTTAAAATATTTTTAACTTAAAAAAAATATTTCGGCACATTTCAATAAGCACACTATGCAGAAAAGTAATCGACAACTTATTAAGCGGTCCTAAGGTTGATGGAAAAATTGAAATGCCAATTGCACTTAGTCCATGGGGTTCCTACTTCGGCATGATTGTCGACAAATTTGGAGTTCAATAGGCTGTAGATTTTAACCTAAAGCATAACAGACAAATAGAAAAATAAAAACGAGTAGCAAAGCTTAAGTTCTTGACATTACGTAAAAAAAAGCTATATAAAGTTTACAGAAACCATTAATCACAACATCAATTATCTGCCAATGATTATCCTCAGATGAATCAAAGTAGATGATATCATATAAACGATTGTAATAGGATCAATTCAAACTCTTAAAACTCTTTTTTGAAAATATTGCAGGATAAATCTGTAAAATATTGTCAAAGCCAGAATTATAAAATATTCGTATACTTCCTTAGACAATAGAATTTTGTGCAATTGTATTTTAAAAAGTTTTTTCAAGCAGAAAGAAGGAAGTTATGAAAGTTTTCTTCGCAAATCTGGTCTTGAATTAATTAAAAAAAAGAAATATTTGTTCATTGAAAAAATATATTTATGAAATGAAATCTTATTCAGGCGAATTTCATAAATCTAATTTTTCCGATTCCTTACTTAAGAGACAGCTGTATAAGTGTTGACGCCATTTATGTCTCTTTTAAGAAACAAAAGGTACAGCAATTAAGCACCATAACTATTTTTCAAAAATTGAACTTTTAAAAGCAATACCGGTTTATAATCAATTTACACTATCTGAAATTTCGATATGGCAGTGTATTTGCTAGACCAGTTTAAAAAGTTTATCGTTTCAAATCTTTCAATGTTAAAAATTTAAAGGACAGATCATCTAATCTCATGGAGAGTTTTAAATTTTTCGCTCCCTAATTTTATCTTAATCTAAAAACTATGTAACTTTTTTATAAAATTATGTAACGCTTTTTAGTAGAATACCTTTGAATTTTGCAGACTTGTAATAATACTGTTACAAACCAAATTCAATTTGAATGATAAATTCTACAATTAATATGAACATGCGTTTTTGGTCAACCGTTATTACCATTTTTTTTATGCACACGCTTGCATTCAGCCAATCCCCGCCAAATTTAGGCGTTGCATCCACCTTTGCCTTATTTACTTCTGTGGGAGCATTTAACAATACAGGCGCCTCCATGATTAAAGGTGACATAGGTACAAATGTAGGTGCATTCACCGGATTTCCTCCGGGAACAGTACTCGGAAGCATTCATGTAGCAGATGCTGTTTCAGCACAAGCTGCAATAGATGTAGATGCAGCATATAGTTATTTAAGTGGGGTTACTTGTGGCTTATCTATAAGCACTACATTAGGAGGTGGACAGATTCTTACTCCTAATGTTTATTGCCTTGGAGCAGCCTCGACATTAAGTGGAGAATTAATTTTAGATGCTCAAGGTAATCCCAATTCAATATTTATTTTCAAAATAAATGGTGCTTTTTCCACTGCAACTTTCTCAAAAATCATATTGGTTGGCGATGCTTCTTTATGTAATGTGTATTGGCAAATAAATGGACAATTCGAGCTGGGTGACGGTTCAGTTTTTAGAGGAACTGTAGTTTCTAATGGTGCAATTATTTTATTAGAAGCTTCATCTCTAATCGGAAATGCACTGTCTCGTGCAGGAGCTATTTCTACACATAATAACTTAGTTACAATAGGTCTGCAACCATCTGCAGCCTCTATTACCGCAAATGGTGCAACTTCATTTTGTGCAGGCGGCAGTGTAACGCTTTCAGGAAATATTGACGGTACTTGGAGTACCGGTGCAACAACACCATCAATAACAGTAAGCACAAGCGGTGATTATTTTGTAACTAATACAAGTAACTGTGGCACTATAAATTCAAACCATATAATTGTAACGGTTAATCCAAATCCAACAGCAACAATATCAGCAAATGGTCCTACCACTTTTTGTGCAGGAGGAAATGTTATTCTCACAGCATCTGCAGGCAACAGTTTTTTATGGAATACTGGAGCAACAACAAAAAGCATTACCATTTCTTCAAGTGGTAATTTTATAGTTACGGTTACTGATGCGAACGGATGCACTGGAATATCGGCAACCACAACTATAATTGTAAGCCCTATAATAATACCAACAATATCAGCAAATGGTCCCATCACTTTTTGTGCAGGAGGAAATGTTATACTTACATCTACTCCGTCAAACGGATATTTATGGAGCACAGGTGCAACTACCCAAAGCATTTCAATAACTACATCTGGAAGTTATGCTGTAACAATAACAGGTGCTTGCGGAGGTGCATCAGCAGCAACTGTAGTAACTGTTAATCCTTTACCTTTTTGTTCAATAATAGGTAACAATACAATTTGCAACGGTGGATCTACTCAATTATGTGCAATAGCAGGAGTAGCATCTTACTTATGGAGCACAGGTGTAACCACCCAGTGCATCAATGCCAGCACAGCAGGAACATTTACAGTTACCGTCACCAACTTAGGAGGATGCAAAAGTAGTTGCAGTATTTCAGTAACAGTTAATAACAATCCAACTTGTTTAATTACTGGAATCAATACAATTTGCTCAGGAGGTTCCACACAATTGTGTGGAGCGGCCGGAGGAGCATCATACTTATGGAGTACCGGTGCAAGCACGCAATGCATTAATGTCAATGCAGCAGGAACTTATACAATAACGGTCACGAACTTAATGGGATGTAGTAGCAATTGTAGTAAATCAATAACAGTTAACAACAATCCAACTTGTTCAATTACCGGAAACAATACAATTTGCACTGGTGGCACTACTCAATTATGTGCAGCAGCTGGAGCAACATCTTACTTATGGAACTCAGGTGCAAGCACGCAGTGCATCACTGCAAACATAGCAGGAACTTATACTGTATCAATCACCAATTTAGTTGGATGCAGCAGCAGTTGTACTAAAACAATTACGCCCATTACAACACCAAGCTGCATAATATCAGGTAACGCAACTATTTGCACAGGTGGTTCGACGCAATTATGTGCAGCAGCTGGAGCAGCATCTTACTTATGGAGCACCGGTGCAACCACGCAATGCATTACTGTCAACTCAGCAGGAACTTTTACAGTAACAGCTACCAACTTGGGAGGTTGTAGTAACATTTGCAATCAGACAGTATCAATTAATAATATTCCAATTTGTTCAATTACCGGAAACAGTACAATTTGCATAGGCGGTTCCACACAATTATGTGCAGCGGCAGGAGCAGCATCATACTTATGGAGCACGGGTGCAACCATGCCGTGCATTAATGTCAATGCAGAAGGAACTTATACGATAACTGTTACCAACGCAGGAGGATGTAGCGCAGTTTGCAATAAAACAATTACAATCTCTGCACCCCCAAGCTGTACAATATCGGGCATTTCATCTTTTTGTTCCGGTGGTTCAACACAATTGTGTGCAGCTTCAGGATCAGCATCATACTTATGGAGCACAGGAGCAAGCACGCAGTGCATCGCTGTCAATTCAGCGGGAACTTTTACAGTAACCGCTACCAATTTAGGAGGATGTAGCAGCATGTGCAGTCAGGCAGTAACAGTTAATAACATTCCAACTTGTTCAATTACCGGAAACAGTATAATTTGCACTGGTGGTTCGACACAATTGTGTGCAGCAGCAGGAGCAGCATCATACCTATGGAGCACGGGTGCAAGCACGCAATGTATCACTGCTAATGCAGCAATAAATTATACAGTAACTATAACCAATATAGGAGGATGCAAAAACAGCTGTACTCAGGCAGTAACAGTTAATAACAATCCAACTTGTTTAATTACTGGAAACAATACAATTTGCTCAGGAGGTTCCACACAATTGTGTGCAGCAGCAGGAGCAGCATCATACTTATGGAGCACGGGTGCAAGCACGGAGTGCATCACTGCCAACTCAGCAGGAACTTATTCAGTAACTGTTACCAACTTTGGAGGATGTAGC
>JBDTWI010000026.1:0-55258 GCA_040006775.1 Saprospiraceae bacterium | reverse complement strand
CCTCCATAATCGATGAAGTCACTACCAATTCTTTGTTCAGAATCAAAGTCTACAAGGGTACCATGCAATTTTAGTTTATAATAATAATTATTATTCGTGCCAGGAGAGATAATCCACCAATCTAGATTATTGGTATGTCTTGTCCCGGACAATTCGGAAAATGACAAATACTTTTCTATAGCAATATTATTTTTACTAATTAAGTCTCCATATCCATTATTTTGATTCATATCCACTACAGAATATAATAATTTTGTGCAAGTCACTCCTGCCAAAGTATCAATATCAAATTCAACAAATTTATGAAGTACAATATACTTATTTTTATCAATTGTAGCAGGTATTATCAAGCTTCCATTGAAAACACCATAATCTCCTCTATTGCATGAGAAATCCCAAACAAATCCTTCATTTATCTTCCCATTAGGCATAGGTTTAAATAATCTGTCAGAGATATTACATCCGGCTGTATACATCAATAGATTACCGTTCTTGTCACAAATGCTGGCATTATTTTGCCTAATAATAGGGTTAGGTCTATCTTTTACATAAATACTTAAGGGCTTTGAATTGAAATCAAGTTGAAATCCTTGAAAGTTTGTATCAGTTGTAAATGTTCTATTTCCACCTAACAACCAGATGTAGTCTCTTTTTCCTTGAGCAGTTAATAGTAAAGGCAGAATAAATAATATTGCAATTTTCATAATTTTATAAAAATTGAGTGTAATCTTTTAAATAAGATTACACTCAATTAAGTTTAATTATTTTTTAATAAATTTTCTAAATACAATACTTCCATCAAGTAAAGTAATCTCGCTAAGATATATACCTGACAAAAGTTCTTCAGTATTTATTGAGATTTGATTCGTTCCTTCCTTAACTTCTTTGGATTTAATTAATTTTCCTTCCATATTTCGAATGAAAACTTTGATAATATTTTGATTGTTATTCAATATTGTAAGCTCATTATTAACTGGATTAGGATAAAGCACAATTTTGTTTTTCTCTTCGCTTAACCTAGACTCTAAATGGCCGAATGGTTCAGCTGTATTACAAGCTTCTTCATCATCATAACGATTCAAACTGTAATTCGCTGCTAATGCTCTTGCACGATAGACTCCTTCACCACTAAAGTAAGGACATTGGTTCGCTATGCTATCAATTAGGGTTTTTTCTGTTTCATCAAATGACCATAATCCATCTATCATTTTCTCTAGCATAACAGTGTTTACAATTTGTTGATACTGCTCATAGAGTTCAGTAGTTTCTATTGAATTATTGTCAGTTAAAATTTGATCTAAACCACTTGCAACATTAGAATTTAAATCTTCTGCTAAGCTGTCTTTAGAAATATTTATTGCATATTTCTGAATATTTAAGTCTTCTATGACTTGCAACGTAGAGTCCACATTTAAATTTGCAACACTGTCCCTAATCAATATCAATAATTCATTCACTTCATTTTCAATAGCTACTATGCTGTCGATTTTGATATTAATTTGTGATTGAGTTTCTGATTGACTTAGGTACAAATTAGATAAATCGTAATCAATAATTTCAAATTGGCCAACTGTAGTGTTTGAATATTGATTAAAAAATGTATCAAAGCTTACAGGTATAGAGTCATTTCCATTATCATATTGATATAACAATTCTCTATACAATTGTCTTCGATCAGTCCAAACTCTTGATCCCCAATCATAGGCAGTATCAAAATCATTATTGAGGATAAAGTAATCATCCGTCCTTGGGAATACTCTAGGAAATGGATGTGGATTGCCAGAACCTATTCCCATGCATGAGAAATTTAAAGCAAGTGAATTGTTATTATGCTCAAACCATTGAATTCCCACTAATTCAGTAAAATTGCTGGGCTTTAGATTAGTATTATTAGGATCTTGAGCATTAACAGTGAATTTTGAATATATTCTATCTTGAGAAAATCCATAATGATACGCACCTTTAGTATGCGTTCCTGTCCAACGATTCCCAAGATGTTCCTGAACACCAATACGAGCAGATATATTACTACCAGGTGTTTGAAATCCTAGTATTAACCCATGATTCGCATCTCCCATTCTATTGGAAGCAAAGGCAGTACCTAGAGAAGTTCCTAAGAATTGATAATCATAATACCAACCTGTTGCATAATTCCCAAGATCGACATTATTTGCGCTTTCTGACACATAAAGTCCGTTATTTTGACAATTCATGCTTGAAGATAGTAGATTACAAGCAGTTAATACATTATCCTTACCAAATATTGATACACCAAAAGTTTTTTGAGTTCCACTTCCATTAGAATAAATTGAATTGTTATAAATCCAAGAATTACGACTATTGGTATGATTGATTCCCACATAACCTGAGCCAATTGAAATATTATTGTTATGAATATATTTATTAGGTCCGTAGACTTCTAATAGGTCAATACCAATACTGTTTGCATCAATTAAACTAATACTGTTTGCATCATCAACTGTAATACTCTTCACTTCTCCTGTCCATCCGAACACTATTCCTCTGCTTGTTGCATTAATCGTATTATGTTTAATATCAAAATCCCTTCCCGGACTTTGATCAAAATACATTCCGGTTAATATGTAAGGCATTGTATTCAATTTAATGTTACTGCAATTTACTCCTTTAGAATAAATTCCGGTATTTCCACCATTGAAATTTGAACTCTCTACATTTAGATTATTCCCTGAAGTTGAAATAGTGTGTATTCCATTTCCATTAAAAACTGCACCTGAGCCTGTTCCATAATTATTGGTTCCATAGTCCCAAATGTCTGTATAGTTTGAACCATTATCATCAATATTCGAATTAAATCCCCATACTCCATTTAATAAGTTTGTGAATGTTGATCCATTTGAAATTTTGATTGGTGTATTAAATCCTTTAATTCCTGCAAAAGTTCTATTCCCAACAATTGAAGGTTCACCTGAATAATATGCATTAAAGGCACCACTAAAGGTAAAGTCACAATTGTCGGCATTTACAATTGCCCCATTTTCAGCATTAATGCCTACAGCCCCATCTTTGAAACTTGATCCTTTACACATTACAGTAGATCCAGCTAAAGCTGTAATTTCATAATGTCCATTATCAAAAGTAGTATTGGTTACATTCAATGTTGCACCTGGCTCAACAATAATACTGTTCCATCTTTCACCATCGCATGCAATAATGTAATTGTTGATTAAGTTTAATGTTTTTCCAGATTTAACTGTTATAGTTGAACCAGGAAGCATTCTAATATGTGCATAACCATTTTGATATCCTCCTTGTCCTTTCATGCAGTAATATCCAGCATCTGGATCAATATCAAGGTTACCATCAACAGTAAATTGAGATATACTATTATCACATGAATTTACAGCAGTTTGAATTTTTCCTAAATTCATCGCAGCTTGTAAGGAACCAGTTAATACATATCCATTATTTGTACCTATTCGATAGGAATACACTTTTGTATAAAGACTTTCATCTTCACATTTAGCAAAAACATCAACCATAATTTCTGTAATTCCGAACATATCCAATAGAGTAAAACATTTAGTCTCAGGAGGTTCATTAATATCATAAATAAAGTGTGTAGTTAAATTACTTCCAATATATCTACCTTGATTAAAAAAATCCTCCTTATCATAATCTCCAAGATTAATTTCATCAAGTTCTTGGTTACATCCTAATCCAACAATAACATCACCATTATCTTCTGGTGTAGGACCTCCTGTAATGCAAATTGTGAATTCTTGACATCCAGCAATATATGAAAAGCCTGTTCCTGAAATTGGAGGATTACTTGAGTGTTCAATTGTAAAACTACATTGTGAATATAGTGTAATAAAATTTAGTGCAAGCATAAATGCTGTTAAAATTAATGAAACTAGCATTTTTAACTTAATCGTCTTCATAATAATGAATTTAATTTCATGCCTTACCTTGTTTTAAGGTGTGTTCAGGACAATTTCTTCACCTTTAATTTGTTGCAATAAACTTACTCTTCGTTTAAATTAAACAAAAGAGTAAAAAAAATCAAATCAACAATTAAAGTGTCGTAAATGCCATATCTTTGCAGACTATTTATCGCGAATAGAAGGCCTGCGTCACCATTTCGATGGTTGATCGTGGGCTTTTTTATTTAACTTAAATTGTTATACTTTTTTATTAGGGACAAAAACAATCAAGAATGAAACTGTCCCTATAGAATGTAAAATCGTAATGATTATGGGGTCTCTTAAGATTTCAAAGTTAAATTTACATCTTGTAACTACCAAATATTTCTTATATTATTTTAAGATTTATTTTTAATTTGTTCTAAAAACTAACAAATCAACGAATTACAAATCATCAATTTAACTAAAGATCCAATATTTTATTAAAACGCTGCCTAATTAGTTAAAAAAATCTTTTAGGTTACTATTGAATCAATTAAGCACAATCTATGAATGTATTTTAAGACTGAATCATATAGCACTGAAAATTCAGTATAAACACCTATATAATTCAGTATAAATACTTACTTTTTTGCAAAAAAATTACAATCTTCTTATTCCAAATTTTATTTTAAAAAATATAAAGAGAGTTTGATGTAATTGTAAAAAAAATTCTAAATTTACCAATTATGAAATACTTTGCTATTCTGATTCTTTTATTATCTACTAATTGCTTATTAAGCTCGCAAAAAATTACCTGGGTAATGGGTTATCAAAATGGTATTAATGATACAAATGAAATATGTGGAAAGTTCGAATTAAAATTTAATAATACAGACGAGCCTCAGGCATTCTGCACATATAACAATAGTATTTTAAATATGCTTAATAATCAAGAAACTATATGTGATAGTTCTGGTCAATTATTATTTTATTTTGATGGGTATAGAATTGCAGATAAAAATCATGAAATAATTGAAAATGGGGAAGGAATTAATTCAGGTACTGTTCGTGAATTGTATCCTAAAGGGTACCCTTCTCTTAGAGGAAGTTTAATTCTACCAGATCCAATTGATAAAAACAAATGGTATATTTTTCATCAGTACTTAGAATATTTGAAAAATCAACCAAGCGGAAATGGTATATTTTGTACTAATGTATATTATACAGTAATTATTTTAGATACAATCAGTAATAGATTAAAAGTTTTAAGTAAGAATTCCCCGTTATTGATTAATACAAACAGTAGATTAGTAAATGGTCATTTCAATGCAGTCAAGCATGCTAATGGGAAAGATTGGTGGATAATAACGCAAGAATTAGAATCTAACAAATTTTTTTTATTTCGATTAACCGGAGAGGGAATTGTGCCTAGGATGTCAATTACTTCAGGTTTGATTCCTTCAAATAGAGACTATAATTCAACTTCTGTTTTTTCTAAAGACGGAAGCAAATTTGTCACTTGCTTTGCTCAGGATTTTATTCAAATATTTGATTTCGATAGATGTGCTGGAAAGCTCACAAATTCTAAACGTATTTATAATGAAGAAATACATGTTCTTAGTCGAGGATTTGTTGAGATTTCAGCAGATAATCATTTCCTCTATGCATCAACTCTAAATAAAATTTGGCAATATGATCTTTGGAGTGCTAATATACAATTATCGGAAAAATTGGTTGGTATTTGGGATACAATATATTATAAAGGTTTAAGTACTTCATTTTATACTATGACCAGAGCGATAGATGATAAGATTTATATTTCATGCAATTCAAGCAATTTGTTACTTCATAGAATAAATAATCCTAATAGGTCAGGTGATAGCTGTGATTTTAAAATTCGTGCAATAGTATTGCCAGAATATTATGTTGATTTACCTCAATCTACAAATTATTTTCTTGGTAGACTGAATAACAGTAATTGCGATTCAATAAATACTATACATACTAATGACATTTTAAATATACTAGTTTACCCTGTTCCCGCTCAGGACTATCTGGAATTTGATAACATTAACCAGATTTCAAATTTAAAAATTCTAATATGCAATACAAATGGAGTAGTTTTAATTAAAAGTACATTAGTAAATGAAGATAATTCTAATAGAATAGATATATCAAGTCTTGAAAATGGTACCTATTTTTACCAAATTTCAAATATTAATCATAATGTTTTAAATGGAAAATTTATTGTACTTAGATAATATTTGCTTTCAAATTTAAAAGTATCCATTAATATTTACTCTTGAATTAAATTAAAATTGGTTTACTATATTGGTAATAGAATTGTCAAATAAAAAATATTCTATAACATCGTATCCTGTAA
Organism: Saprospiraceae bacterium; assembly: GCA_040006775.1. GTDB lineage: Bacteria > Bacteroidota > Bacteroidia > Chitinophagales > Saprospiraceae > Vicinibacter. The sequence continues at coordinate 48,988 of JBDTWI010000026.1, read as the reverse complement.
GAAATTGTGCTTATTCGGATAATCTGTAGTAAAATGTAAACCGCGACTTTCTTTGCGCAATTCTGCGGAACGTCCTACAAGATATCCATTTGTAATCAAATTGCGAAGCTCACAAAGTTGAGGAGAAAGTGTTGTTGAATTGTATAAGTTTTCTGTTTCTGAATACAACAAATGCAATCTGTCCATGGCGCGTTTCAAACGGACATTAGAACGAACGATGCCAACATAATAAGACATAATGTCTTTGAGTTCCTTAATGCTTTGTGTGATGAGTACCATCTCTTTAGGATCCATAGTTCCTTGTGCATCCCAGTCAGGAATTGCTTCATTTAGTTTGGTGTTTTCAATTTGAGTTGAAATAGAATCAGCAACTCGCTTTCCAAAAACAGCGCCTTCCAAAAGAGAGTTTGAAGCCAATCGATTTGCACCGTGCAAACCAGAACTTGTGCATTCGCCACAAGCATATAAATTGTTGATGCTCGTATGACCCCAATCATCTATAGAAATACCGCCACACATATAATGTTGTGCAGGAACTACAGGAATATAATTTTCTAAAGGATCTATACCAATTGATTTGCATTTAGCATATATGGTTGGAAAGTGTTCTATAAATTGTTCGCGATTCAAGTGTCTGCAATCCAATAAAACAAATTCGTCTCCACTAGCTTTCATTTCAGAGTCGATTGCTCTTGCTACAATATCCCTTGGAGCCAATGACAAACGCTCATCGTATTTGTGCATAAATTCCTGTCCATTTTTGGTCTTAAGTATTGCACCAAAACCTCTAACGGCCTCACTGATAAGGAAACAAGGATTTTCACCATTCGTATTGTACAATGAGGTAGGGTGGAATTGTACAAATTCCATATTTTCTACGTGCCCTTTGGCGCGATACATCATAGCTACTCCATCACCGGTAGCAATAGTTGGGTTTGTTGTTGCTTTATAGATTTGTCCTGAGCCTCCGGTTGCAAGAACGGTTATTCTGGATAAGTGTTTTTCGACCTGTAGATTTTCTAAATTGAGTAAATAGCAACCATAACATTCAATACCGGGCATTACCCGGGTAATGTTATAACCCATATGATGCTGAGTCAAAAGATCTATGGCAAAGTAATGTTCTAGGATGGTTAGATTCGGGAAAGTGGAAGCCTTTTCTAACAAAGCTCTTTCAATTTCTGCACCTGTTAGGTCTCTATAATGTAGAATTCTGTGTTCTGAATGTCCGCCTTCTCTGGCAAGATCGTATTCCCTACTGTTCTTAAGATCAAAATGTGTTCCCCAGTCAATCAATTCCTGGACCCTTTTTGGGCCTTCTTCAATGACCAATCGAACAATCTTTTCATCACAGAGATCATCACCGGCATCTAGAGTATCAGCGATATGCTTATTGAGGTCATCTTCTTTAAGATCCCAAACAGCCGCAATTCCACCCTGTGCATAGCGCGTATTGCATTCTTCCTTATTCGTTTTGGATACTAAAGTTATTTTTAGATCACTTCTTTTGAGCGCTAAATGGATTGCAGAACTTAAACCGGCAATACCAGTTCCAATGATGAGCACGTCTGATTTGTACAAAACCTTACCTTTGTTATCTTGCAAAGGTAATCTAAGAATAAATTAGTAGAGTTCAAATTAAATGAGGATAGGCTTAAATGGGAGATTTCTTCTTAAAGATAAGATGGAAGGAATTGGATGGTTTTGTCATGAGGTAATTAGACGAATGGTAAAGTGGCATCCTGAACATGAATTCATCATTTTTTTTGACAGACCTTATAGTGAAGATTTCTTATTCGAAAGCAATGTAAAAGGAGTAGTAATTGGTCCCCAGGCTAGACATCCATTATTGTGGTATTGGTGGTTTGAACATTCTATACCGAAAGCGCTAAAAAAATTCAACATCGATGTGTTTGTCAGTATGGATGGATTTTGTAGTTTGAAGAGTGTAGTTCCACAATACCTTGTGATGCATGATCTTGCTTACGTTCATTATCCTGAACAAATGAGTTTACTTGTTAGAAAATTCTATCAATTCTATGTGCCAAAGTATCTAATAAAAGCAAAACATATTTTTGTAAATTCAAATGCAACAGGAGAAGATATTCAAAGACAGTATTCCATTTCTAAAGACAATATGGACATTTGTTACAGTGGATGCAAAGAAGTTTTTAAAAAAATTTCTTCTGAAGAAATATTACAAACTCGTGTGAAGTATTCTAAATCTAATCCTTATTTTCTATTTGTTGGTGCACTGCATCCAAGAAAAAATGTACATGGACTTATTCAAGCCTTTGATCTATTCATGGATAGAAATAAAATGGAATTTGAATTGATTATAGTAGGAAGAAAGGCCTGGATGACAAAGGAAATCGAATCTGCTTACAATCAGGCAAAATATAAAGATCGCATTGTTTTTCTGGAAGTTAATGACAATGAAGAATTGGCAAAAATTACTGCCTCAGCATTTGCTGCAATAGCTCCTTCTTTTCTTGAAGGATTTGGTGTTCCGGTTTTGGAAGCATTGAACTGTGAAGTCCCTGTCTTGTGTTCTGATCGTTTCTCACTACCTGAAATTGCTGGACCGGGTGCTTTACTTTTCGATCCTGACAACATAAATTCTATTGCTAATGCGATGCAAAGTATTGTTGAAGACAGCCAGATTCAAGAAAGAATCCAATTAGGAAATTTGCATAAAACAAAATTTACTTGGGACCTAACAGCAGAGGTGATGTGCAAGCGAATATTTGAAATGAAAGTATAAATTCATTCATCCAGCCAATTCATCTTGATCCTTTCAAGTAAATAACTTAATTTTTTTTACATTTGCGCCCCGATAAGATTTAGGGTGTTTAGCTCAGTTGGTTCAGAGCACTACCTCGACAAGGTAGGGGTCGGCAGTTCGAGCCTGCCAACGCCCACTTTTTTTTAAAAACTTTGTTTTTAGTCGACAGTCATCAGTCATCAGTCATCAGCCGTAGCGTAGCGAAGGTCCTCGAGGCACGAAGAGCCTCGGGATCGTCAGTTTGAGCGTAGCGAAAATCCTCGAGTTACGAAGTGACTCGGGATCGGCAGTTTGAGCGTGACAATGCCTAAATAACGTTGACCATTTTTATTCATTTACTCACAAATTAAAGGAGCGTTCTATATAGCAGCGATTAAAGAAAGATTTTGGAACGGAATTGTAATAGAAACGAAATAGATGTGATTTGATAAGTAGTATAAAAGTTCGCATTATTTTATTCCTAAGCGCAAGGAACACTAAGTTCAAATCCTGAAGAAGGCCAATAATATTGCTGACGAGACTTAAAAAATACAACAATTATGGAAAATTATTATAAAGTCTATCAGCATCATACCGAAAAGTAATAGACTAGGTGCAATTTAATATTGGTATGAAATAAAATACAGCGACCAAAATCTTTCATTTCGGAAAGCAAATAATGAAAAATTGTAAGATAAATTCTTTAGCAAGGACATGCTGCCTTATAGAACGCTGCGTTTTTGGTACTTTTTGCGCGACAAAAAGTACGAAGAATTCGAACGAAGAGAGAAGATGATATCGCGAAGCGAGATCATTAGTCGACAGTTGAAATTAAGTTCTTGTTCTTGATCCTCATTTAACAAAGTGACCAGAGAATCCTCGTTTGAAGAATGAAGTCATATTCCTCAATCCTCTCGAAACAAATTGGAATTGATTATTCACTAATCAACTGATGTTATTTTCAATAGATTACCTTCCTAAGTGTACCAATAAAACAGAAATATCCGCAGGAGAAACACCACTAATTCTACTCGCCTGCCCAATAGTTGCAGGTCTGAACTTCGTCAATTTATTTCGAGCTTCACTGGATAAGGCAATTAGACTATGAAAATTATAATTTGAATGAATTTTTACAGATTCTAATCGCAGCATCTTATCTACCATTTCCTGTTCTTTTTTTACATAGCCTTCATATTTGATATGAATTTGAACACTCTGTAATGTTTCTTCATCAATAGTTTGAGTGGCCGCAGTTAATAAAGAACTATTTCTAATTAAATCATGAATACTAACAAGAGGTCTTGTAAGCAAAGAAGATAATTTTGTTTTTATTTCAATAGGTGAAGATTCGATGGAAATTAAATAAGAATTTATTTCATCCGGAGTGATTAAATTATTTTCTAAGGTTTTAATTAATTCACCAAAGATTTGTTTTTTAGTATTTAATCTTTCCAATCTGTTTTCTAATCCTCCCATCCCAATTTGTTCTGCAATTGGGGTCAATCGAAAATCCGCGTTGTCCTGTCTTAAGAGAATTCTATATTCTGCCCGAGAAGTAAACATTCTATAGGGTTCTTCAGTACCCTTATTGACTAAGTCATCAATGAGAACACCAATATATGCTTCAGACCTTTTGAGCACAAGCGATTCCTCATCTTTAATTCTTCTGGCTGCATTTATTCCTGCAATTAATCCCTGACAAGCCGCTTCTTCATAACCGGTAGTTCCATTGATTTGTCCAGCAAAAAAAAGATTTTTTATAATGTGGGTTTCAAGACTTAATTGTAGTTGTGTAGGTGGAAAATAATCATATTCAATTGCGTATCCGGGACGAAACATTTTGACATTTTGTAATCCAGGAATTTTTTGCAAAGCCTTAAATTGAACTTCTTCCGGTAGAGAAGAGGAGAATCCATTTAAATAAATTTCATGCGTATCCCAACCTTCAGGTTCGATAAACAATTGATGCCTGTCTCTGTCAGAAAATCGATCAATCTTGTCCTCTATAGATGGACAATAACGAGGACCCAATCCCTGAATTCTTCCAGCAAACATGGGACTTCTGTCAAAGCCTGTTTTTAAAATATCGTGAACTTCCTGATTCGTATAAGTTATGTGACAACTCAATTGACTAACTGGAAGTTTCGTATTTGTGAAACTAAAACGACTAATTTTTTCATCGCCATATTGTATCTCCGTTTGAGAATAGTCGATGCTTCTTCCATCCAATCTTGGTGGAGTTCCTGTTTTCATTCTTCCTGCTTCAAATCCAAGACTTACAAGCTGGTCAGTGATTCCTTTAGCCGGACTTTCTCCTGCACGTCCACCTCCCAGTTGTTTCTCTCCAATATGGATAATTCCATTCAAGAAGGTTCCATTGGTAAGCACCACAGATTTAGCATTGATCTCAATACCCATAGAGGTTTTTACTCCTATTACTCGGTTGTCTTTTAACAATAAGCTGTTCACCATATCCTGCCAAAAGTCAATTTTTGGATGGGCTTCAAGAAGATTTCTCCATTTTCGCGCAAACAAATTGCGATCACTTTGAGCTCGAGGGCTCCACATAGCAGGACCTTTGGAGAGATTGAGCATTCTGAATTGCACCATAGTCTCATCAGTAACCATACCTGAATAACCGCCAAGTGCGTCTATTTCACGTACTATTTGACCCTTTGCGACACCACCCATGGCTGGATTACAGGACATTTGAGCTATAGTTTGCATATTCATTGTAACCAATAAAACCTGACAACCCATATTAGCAGCTGCAGCAGCAGCTTCACAGCCTGCATGACCAGCACCAACTACAATGACATCGTATTCCTGAAACATTGGGGCAAATTTAAGTCAATACCAAGTATTTATGCCACGCTTACCAGTTTATTGGGAAATCCAGATAAGTATAATTAGCCAAGAAGTATTTATAATCACAAGAAATTTTTTAGAATTTGAACTAGAAATTTTGACTTTGTATTCTTTGTTATTTGATTAGGCAAGCTATAACATGTTATATTTGGACTATAATGATGAGGCAAAAATTTGTATTCCGGCTTTTTATAGGTTTTATGCTATTTCGAGCTGAGGTATTTGCACAATGTAATTTTTCAGTGAATGCAGGTCCAGACATCAAAGTCTGCAAATCAGGGGATATGGCTATGATGGCTGGTAAAGTTATAGGGTCAATTAAGGAAGTGTACTGGGATCCACCAACCGGATTGTCAGATCCAAAAAATCCTGGCTCTAAAGTGACGATAAATGGAAACATGGAATATGTTTTGGTTGCCAAGGGTTATTCAGGTATTAATCTGGTCACCAATGGTGATTTTGAATCAGGTAAGACAGGATTTTTTACGGATTATATCGTTGGAACCGTGCCCTGTTATGGGTTCGGCTATTTGGATTGCGAAGGTACTTATGATGTTATAAACAATTCTCAACTTGGACATTCAGCATGGTCTGCTTGTAAGGATCACACTTCAGGTTCTGGCTTAATGATGGTACTAAATGGTGCAGCTGCTTTTCAAAATGTCTGGTGTCAGACTGTTCCTGTAATACCGGATATGGATTATGTTTTCACAGCATGGATTACTTCTGTAACACCTTCTTCACCTCCCATATTACAGTTTAATATTAATGGACAAAGCATAGGCCCAACATTTAATTCAAGCGGTGCACCATGTTCATGGGAAAAATATGAAGTAATTTGGAATTCCGGATCTAATACTTCTGCAGATATCTGTATACTCAATGAAAATACAAATACCGGTGGAAATGATTTTGCAGTTGATGACATTAGTTTTCAAAAAATCTGCGAAAAAAGAGACACCATGCGTGTGGATGTGGAGGAAATAAATATCAATATAGAAGATCCCGGTATAGTGAATTGTGATCGACCACAGGTCAAGATTGACGCAACAGGAAGTTCCAATGGAAAAAATTGGACTATTAAATGGACAACAAGCAATGGCAAAATTATTTCCGGAGACAATACTCTTCAACCGATTATAGAAGGTCCTGGTACTTATGAAATTACTATATGTTCACCATTACCCAATTGTTGTAAGAAAGCATTTATTGAAATTATGGGTAATATTAAACCACCTGATTTAGATTTAGTAGTTACAGATTCAATAGGATGCAACAATTCTGTTGCAACAATATTTAGCAAGAGCAATACCAATAACTTAAATTATTTTTGGGTAGGTCCAAACGGATTTATGTCTAATGATCAGAATGTCGATGTTTATTTAGGTGGAACTTATACTCTAACTATTATTGATGAATTCAATTGTAAGTCGAAGAAAAGTATTGTAGTGTTTGAGAATGCGGATAATCCAAAAATTGTAATTCAATCTAACAACATAAATTGTAAAACAGATTCTGCAAAATTAGTTGGAACTTGTTCAATAAAAGGATCAAAATTGGAATGGTATGGTCCCAAAGGTTTTTATTCCAAAACGGACAGTGTGGTAACAAAAGATAGTGGAGTTTATATATTAAAAATTGTTACACCAAATGGATGTATAAAGTTTGACTCAGTCAGAATATTAAAAGACAAGAAAATTCCTCAACTCACTTTTAAATCTGATTCGATAAATTGTAAGAAGGACAGCGCTACAATTCAGGTTTTTTCAAAAGAAAATTTATTTTATTCTGCTTGGGAGGGACTTCAAACTTTCAGAATAATTGATTCCTCTAAAATTCGAACAAGCTCTTCGGGTAACTACAATTTTATTGGCATTGCAGACAACGGATGTGCAGATACCCTAAGTATTAATATTTTTTCAGACAAAGCCATTCCTTTTGCGCAAGCTTATGAAGATACGATTAACTGTATAAAGTCGAAAGTTTTACTTTATTCTAGTAGAAAAGATCAAACAACATCAATTGATTGGAGCGGACCAAATGGATTCAATTCAACGAAAGACAGTATCTTAGTTAGCGATGCTGGGACATATGATCTTATTATAACTGGAACCAATTATTGTTCCAATCAAATTAGTGTCAAAATAAATATAGATACAACACATCCTATTCTTGTAGTTGAAGAGGATACTTTAACTTGTTTGAAAGATAAATTAAATCTAAGCTTAAAAGATTTATATAGTTCTAGTTATTCCTGGACTGGTCCAAATGGATTTACGAGTAACAATAAAAATCCATTGATCAATTTACCTGGAACTTATTTTGTCGATGCCCAATTGTCAAATGGATGTCACACTTTATCGTCTGTAAAAATTGCTGACAATAAAATGTTACCGCTTATTCAGACGAAAGATGATACGCTTAATTGTTTAAAAGATAGTTTAACGCTGAATGCTAGTTCAGACAACTCTAGTGCGGTATTTGAATGGTCTGGTCCAAATAATTATTCGAGTAATCAAAAAAATCCATTGATCAAATCTCCGGGAAATTATCAACTCATAGTAAGTAATTCAAACGGATGTAAAGATTCAATGTTGATAAAAATTTCACAAGACGTCCGCAAACCGGTATTATTTGTTTCTGATGACACGATTAATTGTAAAAAGACAACTGCCAGTTTGATTGCAAAATCCAATAGAGATAGCTTAATCTACTTATGGTCAGGTCCAAATTCTTTTAGCTCAACAGATTCTTTTATAAATGTTTCTCATGCCGGAAAGTATAAAATTAAAGTTATAACTCCTGAATTCTGTAACGCAGAGTTAGAATTAAATGTCTTTGTAGATACAATACACGCCAATATTCAGTTGTTGAAGGACACATTAAATTGCTTGAAAACAACAATTAATTTACAATCAAATATTACCGGAGGAGTAATTACAGACTATAATTGGTCAGGTCCTGCTGGCTTCACAAGTAAAATTCCTAATCCCGGAATTCAGAATGGAGGAACATATAATTTACAAGTTCTATCATCGAATTATTGTATTCAGAGTGCAAACATCTTCATATTGCAGGATACTGTTAGACCTACGATTCAACTAATATCAGATACAATTAATTGTCTTAAACCTGAAGCGAAATTGTCGGCCTTAATTATTCCAAATAATCTTGTGGGTACCTGGAGTTCATCAGGTATTCCTAATACAAATTCTAATACACTGCTTACCAAAGCAGCAGGGTCTTATACTTTTAAAGTCATATCAAATAATTATTGTTCTTCAGAATCAAGCATTTCTGTTGAAATTGATACGCTTCGTCCTGACTTAATTGTACAAGGAGATACCATTACATGCAGAAATGTGACAGCTAATCTTATAGCAAGCAGTAAAACAACTCAGCTAAAATATAAATGGACTGGTCCAAATGGATTTCAATCCGTAAAAAGCAATGATTCAACCAAGAATGCCGGTAATTATTCTGTAATAGTTACTGCTGTTAATGGTTGTTCAGAAACTAAATCGATTGTTATAGAGATTGACACTTTACTTCCATTGATTGTTACTCAAGCTGACAGCATAGATTGTACACACAATTTTGCACAATTAAAATCAATTGTGAGTCAGAATAATGCTCAATTGATCTGGAAGAATGTGAATCAGGATTCTGTAGGAAATCAAAAGAATCTTCTGACTAATAAATCTGGATTATATTCATTAACTGCTACAAATCCTGAAAATTTTTGTTCGGCTATTTCTTATGTTTATGTAGTTGAAGATAGTTTAATAATTAAGGATGTTATTATTAATACCACAAATCCGATTTGTGGTGCACAGTTCGGAAGTACTCAAATATTGAAGGTCGTTGGAGGTCATACTGGATTGAAATATTCACTGGACAATGGGCTGCATTTCAGTACGCAAACTAATTTTAGTTCATTGAAACCTAGTGTATATACCTTATTGGTTTTGGATGATAAGTTATGTGAATTCAAGAAGAATTTTGAAATATTCGAACTGCCATTAATCAATACGGATTTGAATCCTGAAATTATTATTCAACTTGGAGAATCGGGAATTCTTGATCTGAACATAATCTCAGATAAGAATTTAATAAAATCTATTCAATGGTTACCTGATATATTTCTGAGTTGCAATGATTGTGAAGATCCTGAAGCCAGTCCTTTGAAAAATATAGAATACGAGGTTACCGTAACTGACACGAACGGATGTAAAAGCATTCAAAGAATTTTGGTTAAGGTAGAAGATCCTCAAGTCTGGGTTCCTAATGTGTTTAGTCCCAATGGTGATCAGATAAACGATTGGGCATATGTCGTAGGATCAGGGAAAAAGGTTACTCGCATTAATGTCTTTCAAATCTATGATCGTTGGGGGAATAGAGTTTTCTCCAATGAAAAATTTCAACCCAATGAAATGACTTCAGGATGGAATGGAAAGTACAAGGGACAGGATTGCAATCCTGCTGTTTATGTCTATTGGTTGGAAGTGGAATTAATCAATGGCAAGAAATGGAAACTTTATGGAGACATTACTTTGTTGAGATAAATCTAAGACAAGCCTGCTTACATATGTGATCTAATATTTTTAAATTTAAAAGATTATATCTAAGATGTTTGGTTTTTATTAGAAGTAAGTTGTATTTTTTAAAATGTACAGATAATTTATTTATTATGACTAAATACCTTATTCCAATTCTGCTTACTGCTTTTTTGACGGTTTCTTTGAATGCGCAGTTTAAGTCTCTCAATGGACCTTTTAAAGGAGACGTATTTCAATATCATAATACTCCTGAGTATTGTTATGTCAGTAATTCAAATGGACTATACCGTAGTTCTGACAATGCTGCTAATTGGGTACGCTCGTCAATTGGATTACCTGATTTTTATGAATGTTTGGCATTTGCAGCAGATAAAAATGAGCTGTTTATGTCTTATGCACATCTTAGTTCTAATAAATATGGATTCGCCTATAGTAGTGATTATGGTGAAAACTGGGTAATATTACCAAGCCCTTATGAGGGATGGTTGAGCTTTAATCTGGCATATAAATCAGGAATATTGGTAACTACTGTTGGACAAGGTAATGTAATAGAGTCTTATGACAAGGGGAAAACATGGATTGAGAATAAGGATCCTGATCTAAAGTATTGTGAAAATATTTATTCCAACAATGAGTATTTTTTTTTAATTTCTGATTCTGAAAAAGTATATAGAAAAAAATTTAATGAAAGTGAATGGAAGCTTATGTGTGTTTTTCCAAACTATGGATTAAGCTTTCATGTTTCAGATTCAACTTTGATTTTTCTTCCTGACAGAGCACAAGGATATTGCTCAATTGATCAAGGAGTAAGCTGGAAAAAAATTACGATGTCTGCGTATAATGGTTACTCTTCTTTGGCGGATTTTGGAAATCGTTTATATTATATTAATGACAACTATGTCTATAAAAGTACTAATAAAGGGCTAAATTGGAAACTTGTTAAAGAATTTGAAAATTCCTTTAGAATTAGTGAATTATTTAGAGCAGGTCAAAGTTTAATTCTGAGTAGCAGCTCGATTGGTTTAGTTAAATCGAACGAAGCATTAGACAGTTTTTCAAATTCAAATGTAGGGTTAAATTCATCAAGCCCAGAAAACATTTTCAATTCAGACAAGTATTTATTTACTTCAGAACAAGGTTTGATAGATCGAATGGATATTAAAACAGGAATATGGGAAAATTGCATAACTAGGTTCGATAATGAATCATTTGAAAGTCTGCAATATATTAATAATATACTTTTTGCTACAACGAATATTTATACGGATTTTGTATATCGATCTGAGGATGATGGCAAAACATTTATTAAAATTGAATTGCCAAAAAATCAACCTGGAAGAGGTGAGTATAGTGCAGAAATAATTCAATTTAATTCTAGTTTGATAATTAATCGCTATGGAACTTACTCCATTTCATATGACAAAGGTTTAAGCTGGAAATATCTTACATTTAAAGATTCAATAGGCAATAAATTAATACCACATCTTGTTTCTGTTTTAGATGAGAATCTTATCTTTTGTACTCTTGATTGGCAAAATAATGTAATAAAGCATTACAAGACTAGCGATCTTTTGAATTGTAGAGAAGTGGTTTACAATTTTATAAATGTGATTTCACCTTTCTCATTTTATTATTCATTTAATTCTTCGAAGGACTATTTCTTTTATGAGGATAGAAATGGAAAATTATTTAAATATACAAAGTTTAATGATAGTATTATTCAAGTAAATATTACCACTTCTCAGAATCAAGCTATTTTTAATATTAAAAAGCCAAAACTTTTGGAAAGAAATGGGAAATTAATGTTGATGATTTATAATGAGTATTTCATCTCAAATGATGATGGAATGAATTGGTATAAAGTTATTGATGACTTAAATGATGTTGAGCATGGTTACTTTAGAGATATGACTCAATTGGGAGATGACATTGTATTCTCGAGTTATTATATTGGAACTGTAAAGGCTTCTTGGGATGACTTTAATGGGGGTACTTCCAGTGGTACAGTTTATTTTGATAGAAATAGGAATAATAGTAAGGATATTAATGAAGCAGGAATAGAGAATAGTATGTTGAAGTTAAACAAATCTTCAGGCTATCTATCAACTAATGATAAAGGTAATTTTAGCTTTACGATGGTTACCATAAATAATGATACAATAATCCCGATTTATAATACAAAACATGGCAGTTTTGAGCCAGCTTTAAGATCATTTTTTCCAGGACAAAAAAATTTGGATTTTGGGTTTCAGCTTCCTATCAACATGGAAGATGTTAGTGTTGATATGATTAATGTAAGTACAAGGCCTGGATTTCCATCTTACTTCGGAATTAATCTTCGCAATTGTGGGAATTCTCCAATTTCAGGTGATTTAATTTTCGACTTTGATACTATATTTAATTATGTTGAAAGCAATAAAATTCCTGATCAACTTAGTATAAATCAAATTGTTTGGAAGATCAAAGATCTTCAACCTCTTGAAAATAACGAAATATATTTAAGTCTATTTATTCCAAATAGTGTCTCATTAGGAACAAAATTTAAAAACATAGTTCGCATATCGAATTTAAATATTCAGGATATAGATTTGTCCGATAATGTTAAAACAATTGAAGGAGAAGTTAAAGCTTCATGTGATCCTAATGATATCTTAGTTGATAAAGAGCAAATTACAAAAACTCAATTAATTAATGATATTCCATTAGAATATACTATTAATTTTCAGAATATTGGAAATGCCGTAGCTGAAAAAGTTGAAATTAGAAATTACATTGCAGATTTCGACATAAGTTCTTTCAAAGTAATTTCAAGTAGCCATAATTATACTTATAAAATATCTAAAGATGGAATGCTAACAATAGCATTTGATATGATAAATCTTCCTGACAGTACTTCGAATGAATTGAACAGTCATGGATATATTAAGTATAGTATTAATCCAGGCAAACGTTTCATATATTTTAAAGAAATTACTAACAGTGCTTTAATTTATTTTGACTATAATGCACCAATAGCAACAAATTATGCAAGGACTCAAGTTGTAGATCTAATTTCAAAAATTAATGAGAATAAGATTCAAAAAAATAAATTAGAAATATTTCCGAATCCATCAAATTCAAGTATCGCACTTATTGGTGATTTTATTTCTGATGGTAAAAAAATGAATATAGATATTTTAAATAGTCAAGGAGATTGTGTAATGAGAATTAGTGATAAAATTTATAAAGGTTATACGATTGATCTCACAGCTTTAAATAGTGGTTTATACTTCCTCCGTATTAACGAAATTAGTCCATTGATAAAGAAATTAGTTATTATCAAATAATTTTATAATTCAATTTGGATGTAATATTATGGCTAGAAAAACTCTATGCTTCTAGTTAACTAGGTTAATTTAATATGCTGGATTCTTATATAATACTTCTTCATAAATTGTCAAATTGGAATGGAAAGTACAAGGGTCAGGATTGTAATCCTGCCGTTTATGTCTATTGGTTGGAAGTTGAATTGACCAATGGGAAGAAATGGAAACTTTATGGAGACATTACTTTGTTGAGATAAGTATTAGCTTTACATAAACGAAAATAAATAATAAAAGTCTGACCTGAAATTTCAGGCCAGACTTTTAGGGTGTTCAGTATTTTATAATCTTATAAAAATTTCCTAAGGTATTTTGTTTAAAGAATTGTAAATTTATTTTGACTTATTTTATCTAAAATTATAGATTGAATAAAATAAGTACCTGGTGCGAAGTATTTTAAATCTACATTAATTTTATTTGCTCCTTTAGATAGTTCAATGTCAAATTGTTGAATAGATTGACCTTGTAGAGTATTGATACTGATTCTTGCAGTTTCTTCAGTTGGAGAATTTATTTCCAAAATTATTGAATTTGAAGCAGGATTGGGAAATAAACTTTGTATTCCAATCGATTTTATTTCGTTTATGGAGTTAATTAATGAACCTTCTTCAATTCCGGAGCTGAGGTTTTTCTTGGCCGCATTGAAAGTTGTCATAGTTCCATCAGTATCTACATAAGCAATAACTTGATTGTTTGTACGTCCAAGATATTTGTCTGTTTGAAATTGAACAAGCTTAGTTTTGGATGGTTTCCATGATTCAGTATTTTCAATTCTGAATCTTCCCAATTTAAATTTAGTGTTTCGATCCATCAATGGCGATAAATTATAACTTGAAGGATAATTCGTAAATTGCAAATGGCTGATTTCATCAAGTTTTTTAATTCCAATTGAATATTCTCCAAATGGATTTAGCTCTTGAGATCTGCTTCCTTGGATATAAGTACATTGAATATTTCCACCATTTAGCAAAGTATTATTGATATTGAGCCCATAGGAACATGCTGAAATGGAGGTTGGGTATTCACCATCGTTTAATATGTAAATATCAAATTCCAAACTTTTAGCTGTGACAGCAATATTATCTAATTGAATTTTAATATGTGAGTTTGCAAATAAACTATTGCTGAGTAAAATACCAAGTATTAATAAAGTAATTTTTGGTAATTTAATTTGTTGAATTTTCATAATAGTAATTTTTTATTTTAAAGTATTTTTAATATTGAATTGTACGCATTAGCTTTCTTAAGGATGTATAACTCCAATAAAAGCTCCTAGGGGATTACTTTCAAATATTGCCATGTCTAATAAATCAACATTGCCATCTCCATTCAAGTCAGTTTTAACACAACCATAGGCGAAATGAAGAACATCATATTCCATTTTAGCTGCATCTAATAAATCAATGTTGCCATCGCTATTTACGTCACCTGAGTAAAATGCCCAAACTCCTAGTGGATATCCTGTAGCTACTCCTCCAACTTTTTTCATATTATTGCCATATGCACTTGCTGGATCTTTAGAAAAATCATAGGTAGTTGTTGAACTAATTGTAAATTGAACGGGTTGTGCAGACCAAACTTCTACAGCGTTACGGGTATTTTTTACAACTAAATAATAGCTGTCGCTAACCAAATTAGCGTGTGATAAAGGAATTGTGTTGGTTAAGCCAGTGCTATAAAGATTTCCAATAGCTTGTGCTACAATAGCATAAGGAGGTGTTTTTTTGCGCAATTGAATTTGCACTCTGTCTGTTAGATTTGGTACTGCCCAAGCACATCCTTCATTGAATGCAGCAGCAGTCATCTGTCCACTTCCTAAATGATAACCTTCAATTATGCAAGTCAAATTCAAGTAGGTAGTTGCTGCTTTTGTAAATTGTCCTAATGCAAGGAATAAAATAAATAAACTTAATTTTTTCATCTTAATGAATTTTTAATTGTTAATAATAGATCCAAAATTATTGATCAATAATTTTCGGTATTAACTTTAGTTCTCGTAGAAAATGAAATTTTTATGAAAGAGTTAATTTTGTCATCAAACGGTCAATTTTTTATATTAACGGCAAGTCAGATGAATCATCACCTTATTTATTGCATTAAATAAAAGTTACGCCTTTAGTAATGATAAATTAATAAAGCTGAGGCTAATATTTTTTAAAATCTGTAAACCATTGCATTAATATTCATGCCAGCCCCGACCGAAGCAAAAACTGTATTTTGACCGGAAGTAATTTTATGTAGAGGCATTTCGTTTTTCAATATGAGGTCTAGCAAGGTGGGTAATGTAGCTACAGAACTATTTCCCAATTTGCTAATGATCATCGGCATAATATCTTTTGGAACTTCCTTAATATCATAGAGTTTAAATAACCTTTGTATGATTGCTTCATCCATTTTTTCATTGGCTTGATGGATTAGAATTTTTGAGATGTCTCCTATTTCAAGTTTGGATTTTTCGATGCACAATTTTACGAGTAATGGAACTTGATTTAAAGCATATTCATATACCTTTCTACCTTGCATCTTCAAGAATAATTCATTGCCATTATTGGGATTATTAGATACTTTCATTTCCAAAAGCTGTGCTTCATCTATCACATCTGTTCTTGTTAGATGATTCACTATTCCAATAGGAGTTTCGCTCTCTCTCGCTTCAAAAATTGTAGCGCCAGCACCATCAGAATAAATCATGCTGTCACGATCATGAGGGTCAGAAACTCTTGATAATGTTTCAGCACCAATAACCATAATTCTTTTAGCAAAACCAGATTTGATTTGGTAATTTGCCTGGATAGCTGCTTGTAACCATCCAGGACAGCCGAATATAAGATCAAATGCAACGGTATATGCATTCTTAATACCTAATTTAAATTTAACTCTGGAAGCAAGGCTAGGAACAAGATCAGACTTCTTATTCATGAATTTCACATCACCAAAATTGTGTGCAACAATTATAACATCTAAAGTTTCAGGATCAATATTTGAAGATTTTAAACAATTATCAGCTGCAAGAAATGCGATATCAGAAGTCTGTAAATGATTTTCTACATATCTTCTTTCATCTATATTCGTAATTTTTTGAAAAGTTCTGATTAATTCTTCATTAGTAGTTGTAATGATTTCTTTATTCTGGTCATAAAATACGTTGTTTAGGAAATCTTTGTTTTGAACAATTACTTCAGGAATATAACTTCCAGTTCCAATTATAACAGAATAAATATTATTTTTCACTTCTTAGTTTCAATGAATCACAGAACATAAATGTACTCAAAAAATAACAGTAATTGTATATAATTTGGTTATTTGTTTTGAAAATTAAATAAAAATACTTTCATGGTATTGAAATTGGTATAATAAATTGCAATCGAATGACATAAATTAACTTGATTATCAGTACATTATGAAAGCAAAATAAATTATTTTAGCATTCTTTATAAAAATCCTTAATTTTTTAATTAGGAAAAATAAATTGACTTTAATCTAAATTACTAGGAAAAATTGTATATTTTATTTAAAGAGTATTTTTAACAAGATTTAATTCGAAGTTCACATAATATAAATTATTTATTAATTTTTTAATAATTTAAATTCAAAATGCTAGAATGGTTAATAATTGATTTAATTAATACATGAATTAGAAATAAAGTTTAGCTAATTTGTATTTAAATTTGTAAACTTGCCTTTCAATTTGATTTTGTAGAAATGAGAGTATTTATTGTAGATGATGAGCTTGGAGCAATTAAAAATTTGCAGATAATATTACAAAGCCAAAATTTATCTATTGAGATAATTGGATTCGCAAGTAATACAAAAGATGCTGAACTAAAAATTAAATTGTTAAAACCGGATGTGGTCTTTTTAGACATTGATATGCCAAAGGAGACAGGTATTCAATTTCTCAAGCGTTTAAATAATTATGATTTTGAAGTTGTATTTGTTACAGCATATAATGAATTTGCCATTCAGGCATTTAAATTAAATGCAATAGATTATATATTAAAACCCATAGATCTTGAAGAAATAAAACAATGTATAAATAGATTAGAAATGAATTCTTTGTTGAAATCTAATTATAGAGAGAAATTGAATAAAGAAAAAATAGAATTCTTAATTGATTCAGAGAATTCTAATAAAGATTCTAAACTGGCAATAAAGTCAAGAGACAAATTGGAACTTATTCCGTTTTCTGATATTGTCTATTTGAAAGGGAATGGAGCCTACACTGAATTTATTTTTTTAAATAAAGGCCTTCGTGAAGCAGTATTGATGAGTTACCCAATTTCGCATTATGAATCTATTTTGCCAAAATCCGATTTTATTAGGATTCATAAATCATATGTTTTAAACAAAAACCATCTTGCAAAAATTGAAAGAGATTCAGGATATTTCTTGATTACAAAAATTGGTGATAGAATTCCATTGTCTAAGCGCAGAGTAAATGATATTATTTCAATTTTGAAATATTAAATGAAACTTATTTATAAAATTCTTATTTTATTCTTTCCAATACTGTTAAGTGCACAAGAATCGCAATATCCGTATAAATCCTACTCAGTAAAAAATGGTTTTATTACAGATAACATATATAGTGTCTTTATCGATTCAAAAGGGATGATGTGGTACGGAACAGACAATGGTATTCTTCAATATGATGGTACAGAATTTAAATCCTTTACTACACAAGATGGACTTCCGGATAACGAAGTATTTAATTTTTGTGAAGACTATTATGGAAGAATTTGGTTTGCAACGTTTAATGGGAGCATGGGATATTATTTTCAAGGCAAATTCTATAATTCAGACAATACCCCAACATTAAGAGATAAAGAACATCTGACGTATATTTCTTTAATTGAAAAACAAGTAGATTCCACTTTAATTATATTATTTAGTGAAAGCAAGGTTATAATAGAAGTTTCTAAAGATAAAATAGTAAAGAGAGAATTTGAATACGATGTTGAACTTTATGGTTCTTTGATTTATATTGTTAAAATCAATAGTAATAATTATGTCGGTTATACAAATAAAGCTAAGCTGTATTTTAACCAATCTAACTTGATTAAAATAGATAGTACTAAAAAGATTTTGGGAATGTACTATTCAAAGAAAATATTTAACAGACAATCAGATAGTTTATTTGTACTTGAAAATGGAGACTTAAAGTTTTATAGACAAATTCAAAATAATCTTCCCAATCCCAACAATTATTTTATTGATAAAGATGGATTATTATTTGAATCTACTCGCGCTGGAATATTTATTTATGAAGCAAATAAAATAATACCAATTCACCGATTATTACCGGAATGTATGGTATCCAGTATAAACCAGGATATTGATGGAAATTATTGGATAAGTACCTTAAATAAAGGAATCTTTTTTTTCCCAAAGGGATTCTTAAATTTGAAGTATCAAAAATATTCGGATTTGGAACGGATAAATACTATAGGTGCAAATAAGGGCCGAGTGTTTTTATTTACTGATTCTAATAAAGTATATAAATTAGATAAGAATTTAAAAGCAATAAGTTATTTTGATTTTGGTAAATATGATAATGTTTTATCCAGACCTGTGAAATTGCCAATTTACATCGATAGTAACAGTTTAATCATTGGTGGAAATATTATTCTTAAATTGGATTTAAATAAACCGGATGTACTTCCTAATCTAGTATCAAATTTTACTCCAAGATATTCAAAAAAAATTCTGACAGCAAATGGATCAGTTTATTGGAATGCACGCATAATGTTAGGTAAATCTACAATGGTTTCCAATAAGGAAATTCTAAAGAAATATAGACCAGGAGATCATCAGCGGATATTTGACATCGCAACCAATTCTGATGAGATCTGGGTTTCTACTTTAAAGAATATATATAGATTGGGTTCCGATTCTTTAGTTCAGTCAAGTACTTTAAATGACTATTCTTTTAAAGTATTTAATTTTTACAATGGGATATTGGTGGGAATCACACATGAATACAAGCTCATAGTTGGCCATCCATTGGGTGGCCATGATAATTTTAAAATCCAGCAAATAAATCAAAATTGCGCTTGGATAAATATGAATTATATATACCATAACCATGTATTATTGCGAAGTGACAAAGGATACTTTATTTTAAATATTGGATCTGACTCTGCCTACTTAACCCCATCAGAAAATGTATTACTTCCAGACTTTCCGCAAGATATCGCATGTGATAGCCCATTTGTTTATTTTCTTGGTACCGACAATGCAATTACAAAAATTGATAATTCAATAATTCTTTCTGTTCCGAAACCACCCAAAGTTATAATAACTACTTTTATTGCAAACAATAAGTATTGTGATTTCGAGAGCAAGATTTATTTACCCAAAAGTGAAGCAGAAAATATTCAAATTGATTTTACTGGTATTGCTTTTAACAGAAAGAAGATTAATTATCAATATAGCGTTAATGATAAGGCTTGGATCAATATTCAAGAAAATAGAATTAATTTAATTAATCCGGTATCTGGAGAATATAGGATTAGAATAAGATGTAGAAGCGATAGTAGTGATTTTAGCGAACCTATTGTACTTGAATTTGAAATTCTTATACCTTGGTACAATAGTTTTATATTTTTATTATTCTTAGGTTTTATAATTATTGGATGTACAATATTTGTTGTCAGAATAGTAAATAAGCGTCGTCAACATGTGGAAAAGTTAAAGCACGATGAAAAAATAAAGTTTATTCAATCAGAATTTAAATCTCTAAATGCCTTAATGAATCCACATTTCATATTTAACTGTTTGAATAACATTCAATATTTAATTAATGATGATAAGAAGTTAGCGGCGAATCAATATTTGGGTATTTTTTCTAAGTTAATTAGACAGAACATGGAAAATATAAGTAACGATTTAATTAGCTTAGAGAAGGAAATGATGCTAATTGAAAATTATCTTTTATTGGAGAAGTTAAGGTTTGAAGATAAATTTGACTTCAAGATAATTCTTGATCCTATTGTAGATACTGCGATTATACAAGTGCCTCCACTTTTGATACAACCATTGGTTGAGAATTCAATTAAGCATGGGATCTTTCAAAGTGAACAATCGAAAGGATTTATTTTAGTATCTATTTCAAAATCTGAAGATAAAATAGTGATTACTATAGAAGATAATGGAGTAGGTTTAGATGATCATTCGGATAATAAGGGCTTAAGTTATAGTTTGGAAAATATTAAAAAGAGAATAGTTCAATTAGAAGAAATCCATGGAATCTCAATAGACTTGAAGATTGAGACTATTAGAGATTCGAAAGGTCTTGTAAAAGGCACACAAGCTATGGTTAGTATTTTAAGCTAATTAATTTAGACTTTTAATCAAATCTTATTTTGAATAAAGTGAGTATAATTTTTTGGTATTGGATTCAGATAAGTATGTTTATTGCATGTTCTTTTTGCCATTGAAATATTTTCTTTAATGTTTCTTTTAGGGGACGCGGATAATAATTTAATTCTTTAGTTGCTTTGTCATGGCTGAAAACTATTGGATTATCTAAAAGTGTATTAATTGATTCCAAGGTATAAAGTTGTGAAGAACCCGTTATCAATGTCCAGATTTTAATAAAAGGTAGTCCTAATTTAGCAACAGATTTAGAAATGATAATAGATGGCGCTTTCTTTCCAGAAATTTGAGAACACAGTCTGGCTAATTCTTCAAGGCTAGCCCAATGTCCTGAAATAATAAATCTCCTTTCTAAATATGATCTGCAAGAATTACTTTCTAATTTAATTATTTGTATAGTGGTAGTGCAAAGATCCTGAACATCAAGCCAGTTGAAACCCCCTTTAATTAATGCAGGGAGTTTTCCAGAAAATAATTTGTTCAGCATAATTCCACTTAAAGAATAAAAATAATCATGAATTCCAATTACTCCTGTCGGAAGAATAATGTATGCATTCAATCCTTTTTGAATAGCTTCAATGATTATTTCTTCACCCTTTACTTTAGATTGGTCATAGGCCATGCAAGATGCATCAGCTGAGTCAAGATTCTCATCAATTATTCCATTAGCATCGGACAACTTGATCGCATGAATTGAACTGAAATGTATCAATTTACTGACGTGATGTTTGAAACATGCTTTGACTACGTGCTCAACACCTAAGGTGTTTGTTTTATGAACCAATCCTGTTGGATCTCCATCTATGGAAATAATAGCAGCTAAATGAATGACTACATCTGTTCCTTGAATTGCCTCTTGGACATAATTGTAATCTAAGATATCACCTACATACTTTTCGACTTTCAAATCATCAAAGACAAAACTTTTTTCTATGCTTTTATACATTACTCTGACTTTATAATCTTTCTCTAGAAGTTGTCTAACAAGATTATTGCCTATATGACCCGTTGCTCCAGTAACTGTAATATGCATATTTAGAAATTATAAAATACCTGGAAGGATTGCTTTGCGTTTAGAGGGATAATTTACAAAATTCTCTTTGTACCATTTGTGATGACTCAAAGCTCTTGGAATTAAATTTGAAATTGTCCAAATTGCAAAACCCAGTGCTGGCAAATTCCAACAAAGAATTGCAAATCCACACCATTCAATTATTTCACCAAAATGATTTGGACAAGAAATATATTCGAAAAGCCCACCACGTGGAATTTCATAAGAATTGGAATCTTCTTTTCGGAGATGAATTAAATAATTGTCCGAAATGAAATTAATACTAGCACCAGTAATAAATAACATAAATCCTAAAATGAATTGAATACTGTGAAACCATTCTTGTGAGTAATTTTCCAAATAGCCTAAGTAATACCCATTGGTTCCCGAATTGATGACATTAAAGAAAATTGCAGACAATACTATGCCTACTGGGATTAATTTATTTTTAGTTCTTGTTCTAAATGGAAATATAAAACTTCGATAAATGTAATGGCAACACCATAAAATAAAAACAAACCAGGCATAATCTGATTTCACTTTGGATGAACTTAAAAAAAGATAACTTATTCCTATAATTGAAACTGATTCCATAAGTACCCAACCCCATTGATTGGACATTGCTTTTCCCCATGAAGATTTATAGTGTCTTCCATAAGGTGCAGTAATAAAAAACTGAATAGGAAGAACCACAATTGCTAAAGCTATCCACACATACATGAAGTTGTTAAAAAATTGTACGGGCATAGTTAGGTTTAATTTTAAATACTAAACATCAAAAGTAATTTAAAAAATCAGATCAGATCAGATCAATTTTTTATTCTCGGAAAGATAATAGTGATTAATTAATTTGTTTAGAAGCAATTTATTTTAGCTAACTATTCAAAAATTAGTTTTGAAATATCAGCGCAATGAATGGTCTATGCCTTCTTCAATACTTCAAACAATTTATCTTCATCTCCAGCCTGATATTTTCTTGTATGGTAAATGATATTACCTTTTTTATCAATTACGAATAATTGTGGAAGCCCATTTAATTCACCGGGCATTACAGTGCTAAATTGTCTATTCATATCGAAGTAAGCAGGAAATGGCCATTGACTTTCCTTAACGCGAGTTTTAAATTGATCATATCGGTTTGAAAAGTCAGTGGAAATCGCATAAAAGTCAAAATCTGCAGATTTTTTCCAACCGTTAAACTTTCCTGAGATAGCGGTGAGTTCTAATTTACAAGGGCCACAGGTAGTTAGCCAAAAAAGCAGGACGGTTGCTTTCTTATTTTTTTTAAATAGTTTACTGGAATTAAATACTATTCCATCTGCATTTTGAAGTGCAATATTATAGGGAAATTCCTTTTTACTTTGTTCAAAAGAATTTTTATTATCTGTTACTGCAGTATTTGATTTTTGATTTTGTGAATAGCTGTTTGAAGCACTTGACAAGATTAAAAATAAACAAAAGATAAAATTAATTAGACGCATATTGATAGCTTGTTATGTAAATATAGGACATATCTAAGTTTTGGCTATTTGATCTAAAAAATTGGGGAGTAACTAATGTTGAAATAAAAAAAAATTAGAATGAATTCGATTAAGATCTTAATTCATTCTCATTTTCATTCGCTCACTCATTCTGATTTTTGTACCCGGGGCGGGACTTGAACCCGCACGGCCATCACTGGCCACAGGATTTTAAGTCCTGCGTGTCTACCAATTCCACCACCTGGGCATTATTAGTCGTCAGTCGTCAGTTGTCAGTCGTCAGTAATTGAAAATATTACAGACTTAAAACTTGTGACTTTCTGGCAAACTACCAATGACAAACTAAAAGCACATGAAGAGAGTTGACTCTAACATTATAATCCTTTAAATTATGGATTATGCTTTTTAATTATCATTTTCAAAGTACTTCGTTTAGTACTTTTTAAAAATATTGAGCGGGAGACGAGACTCGAACCCGCGACCCCGACCTTGGCAAGGTCGTGCTCTACCAACTGAGCTACTCCCGCATCTTAATATACCTAAACTGAGTCCCGAAAATCCTTCGATTTTCGAGGATGCTCGAATTTTGAAACAAAATTCGGCTCTACTCCTACATTTATAAAAAATGCCAATAATTTCATTTTAAAATCGTCCTCTTTTGAACGATTACTATTTGCGACCCAGATCCGCCAACTGGCGGATCGTGCTCTACCAACTGAGTCCCAAAAATCCTTCGATTTTCGAGGATGCTAGAATTTTGAAACAAAATTCGGCACTACTCCCGTCCCGAAAATCATATGATTTTCGAGGATGTCAAATTTTATCCAAAATTTGACACATCTATTTTATACCTAAACTGAGTCCCGAAAATCCTTCGATTTTCAATTATAACCATAAACTTGTTTCAATTACTAAGCTTAATTGTTAAACCTATAGGCTTTCTAAACAATTAATCAAATTACCCCGTTAGCCTAAGCGATCTTTTACTTAGTTTTCTCATTTCGGGCTGCAAATATAAGACTGCTTGCTACAATTTCGATTATTTTGAAGCAAAATTTAGGAAAGAAAACATATTATAATAATTATTAATATATTACATTTGTAAGGTTTTATGAGTAAGCATGGAAAGATATTGGTGGCAATGAGCGGTGGTATAGATAGCACTGTTGCTGCAGCTATGCTTCATGAAGAAGGATATCAGGTAATTGGAATAACCATGAAGACCTGGGATTATGCTTCTTTTGGTGGCACAACCAAGGAAACGGGCTGTTGCTCTCTGGATTCCTTACAAGATGCAAGAAAGGTATCTGTAGATATGGGATTTCACCACTTTATTCTGGATATTCGAGAAGAATTCGGAGACGCTGTAATTGACAATTTTGTTGATGAATATATTGCAGGTAGAACTCCTAACCCTTGCGTTTTATGCAATACCCACATAAAATGGAGCGCCTTATTGAAAAGAGCAGATGGCCTTGATTGTCAATATATTGCAACTGGACACTATGCACGTGTGAATTCACTAAATGATCGCTACTATGTATCAAAAGCAAAGGACATACATAAGGATCAATCCTATGTACTTTGGGGTCTAAGCCAAGATTCCCTACAGCGAAGTAAATTTCCTCTTGCTGAATACCTAAAGCCAGAAATTAGGGATATAGCGAGAAATATGGGCTATGAAAATCTTGCTAAAAAGGCGGAAAGCTATGAGATCTGTTTTGTTCCTGACAACGACTATAGGGGTTTCCTTAAACGAAGAATTGACGGTCTTCAGGAGGAAGTTGAAGGAGGACATTTTATAGATCAATCGGGAAATATTCTAGGAAAACATGAGGGCTACCCTTTTTATACGGTTGGACAGCGCAAAGGATTAGGAATTGCTTTTGGTAAACCTATGTTTGTCACAGACATTTTACCAGATACTAATACTGTTGTATTGGGTGAAGAAAAAGAACTCCATCGCCCCGCTATGGAGGTTACTAAATTGAATTGGTTAAAATATGACGAAGCTCCACAGGATAAAGAACTTATTACAAAAATAAGATATAAAGATGTTGGGCATCTTTCGCAAATTACCAGACAAGGTGAAGATTCTATTCTTGTTAATTTTAATTCCGAAGTAAAAGGGATTGCTCCTGGTCAATCAGCTGTGGTCTATGAAGGAGAGGATGTAGTTTGTGGTGGAATAATTAGAAATTCATTGCTAAAGCATATTTACGAAGGATGATTAGAATTCCATATTCCATTTGGTTCTCTATTGTCTGTATTTTTATGGCATTTTTTAGCTGTAAAAATGAGGATGAAAAATTAACTGATTATCAGTTAGGCTATCACTTTTATCCAATTTCGATTGGCAAGTCAATTGTCTATAAAACGGATACTATAATGTATCAAAAGACTTTCGGTATTAACGGAGATACTTCAACTTCATACATTAAGGAAACCGTTGTAGATAGTTTCAGAGATCAAGTTGGTCAGTTGGTTTACAACGTGGAAATATCTTATCGCAACAACGACAGTTTGCCTTGGGACTTAATTGACAACACTTTTATTACTGTAACCGCCAATAATATTTTAAGAAATGATTTTGGTTTCGATTTTATCAAGTTAGTTTTTCCAGTTACTAAAAACAAGTCATGGAATGGGAATATTTATCTTGATCCTGAAACAGAATTAAAGTTTAATGGTGAGTTTTTCAAACCCTTCAGTTACTGGAATGGAAAGTCCTATTACTACAAAGAAATTTCGGACAATCAAAAAATAGGAGATATTAGCTATACACAAACTTTAACTGTCGAAGAAAGCGACTATTCTGAACCGTATAATAAAATTTATTCAACGGTCATCTATGCTTTGGATGTTGGAATGGTATATAGAGAATTCTGGCTCCTGAACTCCCAAAACTCAGATCTGAGTATTCCATGGCCAAATCGTGCAGAGTATGGCGCAATAATAAAGCAAACACGAATTCAATAATTTGATTTAATGGAATTTATTCAAATTGGTAGAAGCTTTAAAACTCATGGAATTAAGGGTGAGATTGAAATTGAAATAGAGGATTTATATTTTAAATGGCTACTTAAAGATAAAATATTTTTTGTTTACATCAACGGAACAGCAGTACCATTCTGGATTAGCGATGTAAAAAATGAATCCAGGTTGTTTATAAAAATTGAAGATCTCGATTCACCGGAACAAGCAAAAGCAATTACCAATAAGCTTCTTTATGCGGATAAATCCAGAATTCCTAAAAATATTCTTAAGCAGCAAAAAGCATTACTTCAGGCTGATTCCCTAGCATCCTATAGTATAATGGATCAGCAATCAGGAATTAAATCAAATATTATTTCATTACAAGAATTTCCTTCTCAGCTTCTAGCAGAATTAAATGTAAATGACAAAAAAGTTATGATTCCAATTCATGAGGATTTTATTATTAAAATTGATGAGAAAGAAAAAATACTTTATCTTAATCTTCCGGAAGGTATTTTCGAAATTGGATAATAAACTTATTGATCTGAAATTTCTATCCATTTAATCTCCAGTTCGTCTATCTTATTTTGAACTTCCGTTAATTTTTTTGTGTTACTCGTGAAATTTAAATCCTCAAAACCAGTACTGCTAAAATAATCATGTAGAACGTCCTTTTGCTTATTTAACTTATCAAGTTCACGTTCAATTTTTTGCAGTTCTTTTTTATTGGATTGATCATTTTTACGTTGATTTTGTACTCCAGAATCAAGTTTATTGGATGGATCAGATTCAGGTTTAGAATTGTTGTATTTTTCTTTATCTAAAGCGTTTCTGTAATCACTATAATTACCCGGAAAATCCCGGATTGAACCATCTTCTTGAAGCGCAAAAACATGATTTACAAGTCTGTCCATAAAAAACCGATCATGAGAAACGATAAGCAGGACTCCTTCAAAATCCATTAAAAAATTCTCCAATACATTTAATGTAATGAGATCCAAATCATTGGTTGGCTCATCCAAAATAATAAAATTTGGATTTTGAATGAGAACGGTAAGTAGATATAATCTTCTTCTTTCTCCACCGCTCAACTGCGAAGCATAGACCTGTTGTTGAGGTCTTGGAAAGAGAAATCTTTCTAACAAGCCTTCAGCGGATAGTTTTTTACCTTTCTTCAGTGGGATATAATCCGCAATACTTCTCACTACATCGATGACTCTTTTATCTTCCTGAAGAAATAATCCATCTTGTTCGTAGTAGCCAAATTTTACTGTATCCCCAACGATTACTTTTCCTTGATCCGGTTTAGTTTGTGCAGTAAATAATTTTAATAAACTTGTTTTACCAGAACCATTGGGTCCAACAATTCCAATTCTGTCCTTTAGTTTGAATTTATAACTGAAATCTTCAATAATCTTTTTATGTTGATAAGACTTACTCAAATGGTGCAATTCAAGAATTTTTGTACCAAGTCGTTGCATATCAATTTCAAGTTCAACTTCAGTTGGTCCATTTGATTCTTGAACTGAATCTTTAATTTCGTAATATTTGTCTACTCTAGATTTGGCTTTAGAAGTTCTTGCTTTTGGCATTCTGCGCACCCACTCTAATTCCTTGCGAAGCATCTTATTGGTTTTATCCTTTACAGTAGATTCGTTCTGCATACGCATTTCTTTCTTTTCAAGATAATCTTCATAATCACCTTGATATTTTATCAATGCTCCGCGATCAAGTTCAATAATTTGATTACAAACATTGTTGAGAAAAAATCTGTCATGCGTTACCATTAATAAAGTGACAGAATTCTGACTCAGATATTTTTCTAACCATTCAATCATTTCAAGATCTAAATGATTGGTTGGTTCATCTAATATTATAAAGTCCGGTTTACTACAAAGTACTTTAACTAAAGCAAGTCTTTTCTTTTGACCACCGCTCAATTTATCAGTAGGAAAATCATAATCGGGTAGTTTGAACTTACCCATCAATTCTCTAACATAATTCTCCATGTCCCAGGACTTATGTTCATCCATAAGATGTAAAGCTTCATTTATAGTAGCTTCATCTTTTGATTTTTGTGCCGTATAAAAAGCCTTTAGAGGGATAAAGGAATCATTATCTCCTTGAAGTATTGTTTCTAATACATTGTGTCCTGGTATGATCTCTGGATCCTGAGGTAAATAGGCAGTATTGATATCTTTATTTATCCAATATTTTGAGCTATCACCATCTGCAGATTCAAGTCCTGCAATAATTCTTAATAAACTTGTTTTTCCACTACCATTTCTTGCAATGATTGCAATTTTATCTCCTAAGTTTACTTTAAGTTCAATCTGGTCGAGCAGAACTTTCTCACCGTAAATCAGGCTAATATTTTCGAGGCTTAAAAAGTTCATTGCTTATAAATTGTAAAAAATAAATGGATTCTAGAACAGTTAAATTGAGTTTGGAGAAATTAGGGTATTAAAATTACCACAATGTTTTTTTTCTAATTTCTTCAAGATAATCATACAGTTGTATAAGACCTAAACTTCCCTGTAATTCATAATCCATAATTTTATATTCAACACCATCCATTTTTTTTATCCACACCGTTATAACATGGTCTGCTACAGGATCTCCGTATTTTTTATCATTTCTAGGAATTCGAATATAATTGATCAAATTATTTAAAATTCTAAACATATCCTGATCGCAAACGGCTTTGTAATTGCCAATTTCCAACTCCGTGTTTTTAATATTCTGTAGAATCATATTACCAACACTATCTATTTTTAGTTTATAATCAGGACAACCACCATTCTGACAGTAGACATGGGTTTGTATGAATCTTATCCCACTCTTAGAAGGCTTTGAATTGAATTCTACAAGACGATCTTTTTTATAAATTAAAGTATCTTTTCTAAGGAAACCCATACCATACCAGCTATTGTAATTTTTAGGAAAGAAAACTTCATACCCTTTAACCATTTTGCTTGTTCGCTTAGTTTGAAATTGTTTATAGACGATCAAAGGTCCGTCCTTTGTTTCTTCTAATACAGGAAAATTCAAATCTCCTTCTACGAATATTGGTTTGATTTCATTCAACTGAAAGTTTTGAGGATCTTCAGTTGCCATAATTAGATAGGCTTGATTTTCTTTCCTTTTGTAACCTTGAACAAAAAGATCCATTAATCCATCATCGTTGAAATCTCCTACAAACCATGGGGCATATTCTATGGAATCAATATAAAGTTGATTGTCCTCATTTTTTCCTTTGATACCAAGTTCAAAATTTTTTAATTCAGAAAAATGTTTTGAAAGAAAAATAGTAACTTCTTTATCAACTGTAAAGTCCTCAAAGGCCTGTGACCGAAGATTGTAAATATTCAGCAGGCAAGCAAAAAGGACTAGCGTAAATTTTAAATTCATTCCAAGACTAGAATTTACCGAACCAAGGTGAACATTCCGGAATAATTTGAAACGAAATCATATATATCTTTTACAATTACTTTAAGAATATATGTTTCTGATGGAGCTGGGTTGCCATTGTTAGTTCCATCCCATTCATCGCTGTAATTGGTAGATGAAAATACCTCTGCACCCCAACGATTATAAATCATCCAGTCAATGTTTGAAATTTTTACTTTATCTTCATCAGAAATAACCAAACCATATGCTTTATCCTCAGGAATCTCTGAACTCGGTGTGAAAATATTTGCAAAGCGAACTAAAGGCGTACAATCTTTAGAGTTAGGATTATAGCTCAAACTACTTACTTCATTGCAATAAGTAACCACTACTGTTTTCGGAAGATAATCTTTTTTATCTAAATTATATTTTATAGAATCAGTGATGGCTGTACCAGCGACATTAGTAATCGGATCTTTGGTCCATAAATATTTTACAAACGGATTTCTATAACTATCAGGATCCTTAGCAATCGCTGAGATTATAAACACCGTATCCTTATTTCCTTTACAATATTCCAATGAAGTTGCGCCTTGAATAAAGTCAAAATAAGTACATAGTCTTTTATAATCGAATGAATAACTAAGATCGCGAACAGTTGAATTAACAACAGGCTGAGGGAAAACTTCGCGGGTCAATAAATCAAAGGTATCTTGAAGAAAATCTAATATAATGGTAGAATTTTGGAAAGTTAGGGAATGACAATTTGAAATTCTTGCATTCTTATTTAATTTAGCCGAGAAATATCTAAAAGTATCTACATAGGATCCTGCCATGGCAAAATTGTTTTCAAAAGGAAGGTAATCCAATCCATAGGATATTGGTGTATATGCAGTACTCAATTTATAAGATTCAGTATTGATGTAATTAAATCCACTAAACTTACTTATAGAATGAACTGCGCCTCCATTTACTCCAATATAACTCAAATGAGTAACTGCATAGTTTTCATTACTATTGGTATAGAAATTTTTATAATAAATAATCTTAGGGGTTAGCGCTTTATAATAAGCAACAAGTTTGTCTACTTTTTCTGATTTTTTAGTGAGTAAGTTAAACTTAATTAAAGTGTAGTAAGCGCTGTTATTGTCTTTTTTATAATCACCAATAAGAACAATGTTGTTGTTAATCGACTGAACTAGATTGTGGTTAAAGTGAGTGTAATTTGTATCCAAAGTGTAGACATAATCAAACTGAAGATTATTAAATAATTTGCAGATCAATCGATTTCCAATGCTTAAGAAATATCCATCTGTTTCAAGGCTTAAAGCTTGTCGTATAGTGTTGTTGTCTTTTAGTTTAAGGTCATCTTTAAATTGAAATATATTATCCATTAAAATTGCATGGCCCACAAGATCAGTTTCAGAATTTCCAGCATTAAAAGTAAGCAATCGATCATTCCCATTGGCAATTAAACTTGGGTTTGTAAATAAGCTTGAATTTGGAATGGTTGTTATTTTAGGAAATTGAATATCTCCTTTAGTTGCATAAATGGAAAGGCAATAAATTCCATGAAAATTTGGAGACTCAAGTACAGCAGTTAAGTAGACGGAATCTTGCCTATTTATTCTCGTAATATTCGTATGTAAATCACTTAATGCAAAACTGTCTACTTTGAACTTTTTGATGTATTGTATATTTCCACAATAATTGTGTTTGACAATTAGAATTGAAGAATCCTCGGTTAAGGCAATATTTATCCAACCTGTATCTGAGGTTGCATGAACTTGAATATCCTTAATCTGAAGACTGTCCTTAACATCATAAAATTCTAGGGGTTGTGCTTCTATGCATTCGGAAAGTAATAAAATTACAATGCAGGAAAAAAGGAAATTAAAAAGTCTTTTCATAAAATTTCTAAATTGAATCGACAAAAATAAGAATAAGTCCGGCTTGAGCTGTTAAAGTTTACGTAATTTTGAAATAATTCTTATGCTTATTAAATTAATTTGTAATATATATAATATTGTTATTCAAGAATATAAACATATTCAATTCCTATTAATTACTTGTTTATTATCAATCTGCTCGATCTATTCTCAAAAGTCTTTAAATATAGATTCTATAAGTAGGATTATAACCTCTGAGAAATGCAGCAGTATTTGGGGGATGACTCATAGTTCAGGAAAGGAAATAGGCTTATTGGCTACAAGAACCGGATTGCGAATTTATGATTTGACAGAACCTTCCCAACCATTAGAAATAAAGTACATTCCCGGAAATGAATGTTTATGGCGTGAATTGAAAACTTACAAAGATTTTATTTATGTTGTGACTGAATGTTCCGATGGTGTGTTAATTGTGGATGCATCAAATCTTGATTCAATAAAATATCAATACGTTTTTGAATTTGAGAACAGTTCCGGACAACAATTTAAAATACAATCTGCACATACTTTATTTGTTGATGATAGTTCTTATTTATATTTAGCTGGTTCTAGTGCCTTGGATGCAGGTTTTATTATCTTAGATCTTAAAAAAAATCCATTGCATCCAGAATTCGTTTTTGGATATGATGATGAATATTATCATGAGGTTTTTGTTCAAAGAGATACTTTATATGCTGCATCCATCTACCTTGGTACATTTGTAATTTGGGATATTCACAATCGTCATAATCCAGTGAGATTAATTTCACAAAACACCGGATTTCGATTTACTCATTCTGTCTGGAAAGAAGATAGTCGTGCAATTTTATACACCTCGGATGAATCCTCTGCGGCATATATTGAAGCCTGGGATATTAGTGATCTAAGCAGAATTAAATTGTTGGATAACTTTCGTCCAAATTTTCCAAAGGATAAGACAAGTATTCCACACAATTGTTTTTATAAGGATAATTATTTATTCGTTAGTTGGTATACAGAAGGTCTGCGAATTGTTGATGTAAGCAAAGCAGATAATCTAGTTGAAATTGCTAATTACGATACTTACCCAGGAACTGAAACAGGCTTTCATGGATGTTGGAATGTTTATCCGTTTTTTAAGTCAGGAATTATTATTGCTTCTGATATAGAAAATGGAATGTACGTGTTGAAGTTTAATGGAAAAAGAGCCTCTTATCTTGAAGGAATAATAAGAGATAAAAAGGACGGAACTTTCATCTCTAATGCTAAAGTGAACATAATTGGAAACAATACAAGTTCACAAGCAAATTCTGATATTCAAGGAAGGTACAAAACAGGATATAGCAATACTGAAAAGGTCCTAATAAAAATTGAGAAACCAGGTTTTATAAGTATTTTAGATAGACTCGATTTGTTGACTAATAAAATAATAGTTAAAGATTATGAAATGGAAGCAGTTTCGAAGTATACCATCAAAGTACATACAACTAATAGTAAGAATAATGAGGCTGAACCTGATGCAATTGTTAGAATTTGGAATACTGATTTTTCCTACACAGGACAAACAAATATTGATGGTAATCTTGAAATGAAAGATATCAATAGCGGAAATTATTTATTTCAAATTGCAAAATGGGGAAAATTGCATTATTCCATTCCTCTTTATAGTAATATTGCTGATTCGAGTTTACTAGTAAAGGTGGATGAGGGATACGAAGATCAATTTAATATAAATCAAAATTGGTTAATCCTTCCGGATACACAAAGATTAAAATGGCAGAGATCAAATTTTAAAGAATTGTTTCCAGTTCCTTCCAATTATCCATCAAGAGATGTAGATTTTGATATTGGGGACAACGCGATGTATACGAAAAATTTTGATGACTATGATTTCAGCATTAATGTTGTAGGTCATTCTTATTTAATTTCTCCTGAAATGGATTTAAGTCAATATGATGAAATCAATCTCAATTATACAGCTTGGGCTTATGGCGGTTGGGATTCTTCAATCAAAGAAACTTATTTGTTATTTAATGACGATCTTATTTTTTTGGAGAATATTCCGGAAAATCTAAGAGGTGTATTTAATCCAAGTTCTAGTTTCCAGCTTTTATTGAACAATAAAGAAAGAACTAAATGTCATTTTGTTTTACACTTATGGAATGATCCGGATTCTATCAATTATGCTATAAGCATGAAGGCTGCCTTGGATGGCTTCAAATTAACTGGTCATAAAATCGTTCGAGTTGTTGATAATTTGAAGGACAAATTAAATTGTTTTCCAAATCCATTCACTGATGAATTTAGTTTATACAATCCATCGGAAGAAAATTATAATTTCGAAATTTATGATGTTCTTGGAAAATCATTATTAAAAGGATTAGTCAGTTCACATTCAGAGCAGTTGTTAAATTTAAATGTAATTCAAAGTAATGTATTTCTTTTAAAGTATTCAACAGTATCTGGAAATAGAACTGCAGTTTTAAAACTCATAAAAAATTAATATTCTTTGGATTCTAACGTTTGTGATTTAGTTGTAATTGGGGGCGGTGCTGCAGGTGTTTTTTGTGCAATAAATTATGCAGAATTTAATCCCGGAAGTCGAATAATTATCCTTGAAGCTGGGGTCAAACCTCTTGGAAAAGTAAGGGTTTCAGGTGGGGGAAGATGCAATGTAACGCATGCCTGTTTTGACCCCAATGAATTAATCCAATATTATCCAAGAGGAAATAAAGAATTACTTGGCCCTTTCAATCGATTTGGACCCGCAGAGACCATTGAATGGTTTTCGCAACACAATGTTGAACTAAAGACTGAAGCTGATGGAAGAATGTTTCCAATTTCGAATAGTTCAGAGACCATCATTAATTGCTTTATTCAAGAGTTAGAGAAAAATAAAATTACTTTGAATTGCAATTCTAGAGCCTTATCTTTCAATTTAGACAGCGATAATTTATGGCGAATCACAACGAATAAACAACAATTCAAAACTAGAAATTTATTTGTTGCTTCAGGCTCTGATAATCGCATCTGGCAAAACTTAAGTGCATTAAATCACAGTATTATCAACCCTGTCCCTTCTTTATTTACATTTAATGTTGTAGAAAAAGACATTACTAGTCTACAGGGAATTGCAATAAAGAATGTGCTTTTAAAAATAGTTGATACTAAGTTAAATTCAGAAGGGCCATTATTAATTACGCATTGGGGTTTAAGTGGTCCTGCTGTTCTCAAACTTAGCGCTTGGGGAGCCAGAGAGCTTCATGATAAAAATTATTCCTTTAAACTAAGTGTAAACTGGACAGGAATGGAACATAATAATATTCAAGAATCATTAATTCTATGTACAAAAAATTCAGCTAAAAAGTTGGTGTGCAATTTGAGTCCTTTAGATCTTCCCTCAAGACTCTGGAAGTTCCTATGTGAAAGAGCTGAAATTAACAACAATTTGCAATGGATAAATATGAGTACAACAGATTTCAACAAATTGAGTAAGGTATTGACAGAAGATAATTATTCAATACATGGCAAATCAACTTTTAAAGAAGAATTTGTAACCGCTGGGGGAATCGAATTGAAAGAAATCAATTTCAAAAAATTTGAAAGTAAAATTTTACCCGGATTATATCTTGCAGGAGAAGTGTTGAATATAGATGCTTTAACTGGTGGATATAATTTTCAGGCTGCTTGGACTGGAGCTTATCTTGCAGCAAGTTCAATGTTATAAACTTAGAAGTATTTTGAATATAGTAATACTGATTTTAAAATTATTTTACTCAACACACAATAACTTCACTTCACTTGCAAGTACGGAAAGCATTACTAATCTTCCAGTTTCAGAAATATTGTTGTCCTCGTCTTCTTCCAGAGAAATAAAAATGAACTCCAACAATTCCTTCTCTGAATGTTCAGATTCTATCCGATCATAGGATTTAGTAAAATCCACACAATCATTGATGATTTCCCAACTAGCTTCATCGGCAATCTCGATGGCTTCTTCTTCCAGTTTTAATATTGAGTAATTCTGTGAAATTGCCTTATAAATAATTACAAATAGAAATATTAAATAGTCCATTTCTTCATCATTCAAAACTTCTGCATGGGAACCTAAAAGTATATCGAATAATTGGGCATTGTCTCTGTCAATTTCTTCAAGTACAGTCTCAAATTTGGACTGATTTTTTTCGAAATCTTCAACAATAAGATCAATCTGTGTTTCTGTTATCATATTTTAATTTTAAGATCTTTGGATGCCCAAAGATACATACATGCCATTGAACGATAAGGATGCCATTGCTCTGATATCTGTAACATCTTTTTTTCTAATTCTTTTTTCTCTTTGCGGATGTTGTAGATTTCTTTCATTGCCATTTGAATCCCATAATCTCCAACAGAAAATACGTTTTCTCTGCCCAAGCAGAACATTAGTACCATTTCAACGGTCCACTTTCCAACCCCTTTTATTTCACACAACTGAAAAATAATCTCTTCGTCAGTTTTAGTCTTGAAATGACTGTCCTTTAATTTGTGTTTTTCGAAATATTCTGCAATATTTTTAATGTAATTTGATTTTTGATTGGATAAACCACAGGATCTCAATTGTTCGATGCTTGTATCATTAATTTGTTTATTGGTGGGTATTTTGCCACCATAGAGATCTTTGAAACGTTGAAATATAATAGGAGCTACTTTGATAGATAATTGTTGACTAACAATGGATTGTATAAGATGAGCTCTTAATTTTCCGGAATTCCCCAATCTATTGATATCTTCTTGGGGAATTAGCTTTAATAATTTCGCCATCTTGGGGTCTTTCTTTAAAACTTTTACATATTGCATTTTATTTATATATATTT
Organism: Saprospiraceae bacterium; assembly: GCA_040006775.1. Classification (GTDB taxonomy): domain Bacteria; phylum Bacteroidota; class Bacteroidia; order Chitinophagales; family Saprospiraceae; genus Vicinibacter. Next base: position 12,397 of record JBDTWI010000026.1, on the reverse strand, counting down.
GCTTGGTAATAGCAAAAATATGAAAATTTGTGTTAGTTTTCTTTTGTTTACATTATGGACATTATCTGTTTCAGCTCAAAGCTGGAATATGTCTTTGTGTTACAATTATGATGACAGCACACTTCCTTTCCGAGGGCCGGTTGTTTACAATGATGTCTGGGGATTCACTACGAATTCTGGAAAGGAAGTTGGAATTTTTGGTTCTGTTGACAGTGTATACTTTTTTGAAGTCAAAGCCGATTGCTATTTAGGATTAAGGAGAATCAATGTTTTTGCCGGAGGCACAAGCTCAATATGGAGAGATTTCAAGACTTATAAGAATTATGCTTACGCTGTAGCCGATGAAGGTAAGGAAGGATTGATGGTCTTCGACCTAAAAAATGCTCCAGATTCAATAAACTATGTAGGTAGAGATGATAGCATCTTTCATGCCGCACATAATCTTTTTATTGATACAGCGAAAGGCCATCTTTTTCTAGCAGGCGCAAGTCTTAATAATGTTGGATATAATTTGATTATGTATGATTTGAAATCCAATCCGGCAGCTCCAAGATTAATTAAAAAAATTAATCTTCCAGGTGCTTATGTACATGATTTATTTGTCTTAAATGATACGGCTTATTGCTCTCATGGATACAATGGATTTTACATTTATGTATTTGATAGTCTGGGAAATTTTTCTTTTATCAATTCTATTACTTCTTATCCACAACAAGGTTACAACCATAGCTCATGGGTAAGTAAAAACAGAAAATATCTCGTATTTGCTGATGAAACACACAACACGAGCCTAAAGGTATATGACATTTCCAATATCCTAAGTCCTAAATTGAAAAGCCTTTTTAGATCTCAATTGCTGGCGCCAAAGGATACTATGAGTATCGTTCATAACCCTTTTATAAAGGATGACAATATATTTATTAGTTACTATCATGATGGTATTCAGATGTTCAACATATCTGATCCTGTTCATCCAATAAATGTGGCATATTACGATACAGAACCTATGAACATGGACTATTCTGGATACCAGGGTGCTTGGGGAGTTTATCCGTTTTTGCCTTCAGGCAAAATTCTTGGTAGTGACATAAAGAATGGATTTTTTGTATTCAATTTGGATTTTGTCCTAGCAGGAATAAATATTGAAATTGGATATCAAATTGAAGATAATGCGGTTAAAATTAATTGGAAAATTGCAAAGGAAAACTTGTTAAACAAAAGAATAAAATTCTACTTGGAAAAATCGTTCAATGGAACGGATTGGTTGAAGATTCATGAGATTTCAAATCAAGATAATTTTGATTATTATTTAGATCAATATATAAGTACTGAAGCAAATTATTATAGAATTGTTGGTACTGAAAATTTAATTTCAAAATATTATTCGAAAACGGTTTTTGTACCTCCTCATTCAGAAATTAATTCTGGCGAATTTTATTTTAAAGGAGATAAATTATTTACTTCTAAAGACATGAATATTGAAGAGTTAAAATTGTACAACCTGGAATCAAAGTTACTCGCACAATATTCGAATCCATGTTTTCCAATTAACTGTCCGAGCATAAATTCACAACAGATACTTATTGTAGAAATAAAGGATAGAGAATCGGGTATTTATAGACAAATAAAGCTTGTAAAATAAAATATTAGATTCAGGCAACAGAAATTAACTAAATTCTGTCAATCAAGTAATATCCTTTTGCATAATACAGGCACGAGAATATTTTATATCTTTACTTAACTAAAAATAAAGCCAATGCCAGTACCTAAATATTCAGGCCCTTTCGGGCAAGCTGAACTGCTACATTTACTTAGAAGAAGTCTTTTTGGAGTTAAATATTCAGATCTTAATGGTTTGAAATCCAAGACATTAGATGCGGTTGTTGATCAATTATTAAATTTTAATACAGATATTGAGCCGCCATTAAAGTATTATTCAATAAAGGTCAATAATGTTCAAGACCCATCGGCCATTGACACTCAAGTAAAATTTGGAGAAACTTGGGTGAATACGCCAATTAATGGTCAGTCCACTAGTCCGGATGGATATAGAAAAGAGAGCCTTAAGGCCTGGAGAACAGGATTGATGATAAACCAAGAAATAAACCTGAGAGAAATGCTAAGCCTTTTCTGGCACAATCATTTTTCAACAGATACCAATGAAACTCCTTCATTGTTTGCCTATAGAACCAACAAATTGCACAGAACGAATTGCCTAGCAAACTTCAGAAAAATTCTGACAGACGTCAGCCTAGATCTGACCATGTTGAGATATTTAAACGGCTATGTAAATACATCAAAGGCACCTGATGAAAATTATGGAAGAGAACTGCAGGAATTATTTGCCATTGGCAAAGGATCTGGATCAGCTTATACTGAGGATGACGTAAAAGCTGCAGCACGTGTACTGACTGGATGGAGTTTTATAACTTCTGATTATGTTACCCCTACAATACAGGGAATCCCTAGACTATTGCCAAATAATGATCCTGCAACATCTAAAGATTTTACTTCAAGATCAACTAATCACGATGCAAAAGAAAAGCAATTTTCAGCTTTTTATGGAAATACTAAAATAGCCGCAACGACTACTGTTAATTATGATTCCATGAAAGCGGAATTAGACCAATTGATAGACATGTTGCTAAAGACTGATGAATGTGCAAAGTATTTAGTTCGTAGATTTTACATTTTCTTTATTCAATATAAAATTACTCCTGCAATTGAAACTGAATTTATTGAGCCATTGGCAGCAGAATACAGAGCAAGTAATTATGACACAAAAAAAATGTTGAAATCTTTCTTTACTTCAGCTGAATTTTTCAGTTCTTGCAATCGCGGCTCAATGGTCAAAAGTCCTGCAACTTTTGCAATGTCAATATTGCGTCAATTTGGAATGAAACTTCCAACAAGTTTAGAAATAGAAGCGCAATATTATTTTAGATCTACGATAAAAAATTATGCCATTACAATGGGTCAGGACTTTATTGAAGCGCCTGATGTAGCTGGATGGCCAGCGTATTACCAGACACCGCAGTTTAATGAGATCTGGATAAATACAGCAACTTATCCAACACGCAAGACCTATTATGAAAATATTTTAAAAAATGGAATTAGTCCAGGAACTGCCTACTTTGAAGATGCTAGTAAGAATTTAAAATTTACTATTGACTTTGTAGCTTTTGTAGAGACTTTTACAAATCCTCAGGATCCAAACATTCTTATAAATGATGCCTGTACATTACTCTTTGGTGCACCGGTTTCACAATCTGTCAAAGATCAATTAAAAAAGAATTATTTACTTCAAGGTCAAAGTACAGACTTTTACTGGACCAACGCATTTAATGCTTTTGTTATTGATCCTAATACTACCAATCCTGATGCTAAAAAAGTTCCGACAATTTTAAGAGACCTATTTTTAGATATGTGTGGCGCAGCAGAATATAATCTTTGTTAATTCCATCAAATAAAATTTAAGTAAAAATGAAAAGAAGACAATTTATACAAACAGTTCCGGTTGCAGTAGGTGGAATGACAGTAACTGCATATGCTTCAAGTCCAATGATTAGAGCATTAGCCAATTCCTTGTATGACACAGACAGAGTACTTGTAATCGTTCAATTAAATGGTGGTAACGATGGATTAAATACTATTTTTCCATTGGATCAATACGATACTTTATTGAATTTTAGAGGAAATCTATTGATGCCTAAGGATAAAATAATTCCAATTGCCAGTACCAATGGTAAAACTGGAATTCATCCTGCAATGTCTAGATTCAACGAGATGTTAGAAGACAAAAGATTAGCAGTAATTCAGAGTGTGGGTTACCCAAGTTTTAATTTCTCACATTTTAGAGCTTCAGATATCTGGGTTACAGGTTCTGATTCCAAAGAAGATCTAAACTCTGGTTGGTTAGGTAGATATGTAAATTATGAATACCCTAACTATCCTGTAGGATTTCCGAATCCAACTATGCCTGACCCTCCGGCAATTAGAATTGGATCTAACGTTGGATTAGGTTTGCAGAATAACAATCTGAATATGGGAATATCCATTAATAATACTAAGGATCCCTTGAATTTGACTGGTAATATTTATCGCGATCCGGTTACTCCTGACTGTCAGGGAGCTGAAGTGGCCTATGTTAGAGAAATTCAAAGACAAACAGATAAGTTTGGTGATGCTGTTGCAGCGGGAGATGCTAAAGGAAAGAATGTATCTACTTTATATCCTTCAGGAAATAGTCTTTCTGATGCATTGAAAATAGTTGCAAAATTAATATCCGGTGGACTTAAGACTAGAATATATTGGGTGAATATGGGAGGATTTGATACCCATTCAGGTCAGGTTGTTGCTGCTGACAAAACAACAGGTAATCATGCAACTTTACTTAAGAAAGTCGCTGATGCTATTTATGCCTTTATGGATGATATGAAACTTCAGGGATATGAAGACAGAATTGCAGGTATGACATTTTCAGAATTTGGCAGAAGGGTAGTAAGTAATGGTTCTGTCGGTACAGATCATGGAGCCGCACAACCCATGTTTGTTTTTGGTAAGAAAATTGTACCAGGTGTCTTAGGAGTAAATCCAACTATAGATCCTGCATCTACAGTGAATTCTAATATTGCCATGCAATATGATTTCAGATCGGTCTATGCAAGTTTCCTAAAAGATTGGTTCTGCGTTCCTTCAGCAGATCTAGAATCGGTTATGTTACATAAATTCCAAGCTTTGCCATTATTGGATACCAGCAACTGTATTCCTACCGATACTCACGAACAAAATACAAAAGCAGGTGAGAATCTTATCTATGCCTATCCAAATCCATTCCAAGAAAGAACTACAGTAAAATTTGAATCCAAAGGTGGATATTCCTTAGTACAAATGTTTAATAATGAAGGCGTAATAGTTAAAAATATATTTGAAGGTGAGCTTCCTGAGGGATCGTATAAACATGATTGTGATCTAGGAGACGCCCCGGCTGGAATTTATTATGTAAGAGTACAAACAGGAACTTTTCAACAAGTTAAAACGATACATAAAGTAAATTAAGCATTGTGTAAATTGTATAATTACATAACATATTAGTAATGGAATGTATGGAATGACTTCTATATGCTTACACTAGTTTAGTCTTTAATTTTTTTATAAAATGAAGAAATTGTGAATAGAGTTTCCATTAGGAAGCTTGAATAATATCATGATGCATAATTTCATCAACTTTATACATTAACCAGTTTTTCTCAGGAAAATTAGGACTTTTAGTAATTTCCAGATGTAGTTTTTTTGCATTCTTTTTATCGTTATTTTTAACTGCAAGTATTTTTCTGGCATAACGAATCAACAATATATAGGACTCTTTATGGTAACCAAGATTTTTCTTTCTCTTCAAGTAAATTTCAAATGAATCTAGTAAAGAATGTAAGGCATTCCATTCTTTTTTCTCAAAATAAATTCTGATCAGCATTCTTCTTGCACTTAAATCATCATATTCGTCAATAAAACTAGTATTGGCCATAAGTTGCATTGCATTGTCGAAATCATTTTGCTTAAAGAGTAGCAATGCCAGATTGAATTGATAACTGTTTTGACCGATTTCAGAAGGAAGAAATTTCTTAAAACTGTCCATAAATTCCTTCGTTTCTTCATATTTTTCTAGGGTCAACAAGAGTATAACAACGTTTTTGTAAGTGTAAGGTGAAAGTGTACCTTTTTCCAAGAGTACTTTATTGTTAATTCCAATTTTGTATTGATCAAGTGCATGTTTTGTGAAAGTTATATTTCCTTGATTGCTCAACTGTATACAATAATTCAACAAAAGTAAATAAGCGGTTTTTTTGTCTTCGAAAAGCAATTCATTTTCAATTCTCCTAAGAAAATCTGAAATATCAATAAAGGAACGTGCGCTTTTCTGATCAAAAATGAGATAATACATTTGTAGAAATAAGTTCATGGTACTTTTCTCTTCAAAAGTCGAAGGATCATAGTTTTTCAATAGATTATTTATCCTGGATTGAAAATACTCCTTATCGTGTGCTAATTTGTAATTAATCCAATCCAAACAAGCTAGTCTAAGATTTTCAAGTAGATAAAAATGCTCTAATGATGTCAACATCGGCCTAATATTATCCTTTGTATTTCTTTTGTATTCATGATCAAATTCGTATTCTTCTTTTGATACGAAATACTTCTCAAGAGATGGATCAATGATTGAAACTTGGGAATTCATAGTATAGGAAACATTAATTTTATTAATAGTCTGCCTAAAATTGTGTTTTAGATTCTTTTTTCTAAGTACATGAAGAAGGGCTTTATTCAGTAATGGCTTATTTGTCCTGTAATGATTAAGCACTAGAAACTCTTCAAGTAGTTTTTTAAACCGGGCAATTGTATGCCTAAGTTTTAAGTCGTTGAATTCCTTTTTCGGGTAGAGTAGTTTGAAAATTTCGAACTTATCATAATTGGCATTATCGCTAAAATTAATATGTTTGTATAAGATTTTGGCAAATTGAACGTAAATCGGGTCTCTATTGATGAAATCCGCAGACAGAAAGTTGAGAAAACTTCCCATTTCTCGTTTGTTAAGACTTTTTAAAGTTGAGTTAATATAACTTATTTTCATTTAAATTTCTGACAATTTATCCATAAGTAATTGAAAATCAAGTTAGTAAAAATAAATTGACTAGACAAAATTAAAATAATGTTCTGATATTTTGCTTATTGCTGTCATATTTTTGTGCTGATTTAAATGCTAAGAATATGTTCAGAAATTATTCCAAAAACTTTATAAGCAGAACATTATTTGCAATAGTTTGCTTTAATGTTGCTTTTATGACTCTTTTGAGCGCAACTCAAATTGAGAACGTAAAACAATTCTTAGGTCGTGATAGGAACAATCAAACAGTTATTGGAGAAAATAACAAAGTAAATGGTCTTACAGTAAACTTCGAATGTACTTCCGAACAAGTAAATTTTATTATTTCGAATCCTACCAGATTAAGTATCGGAGAGTTTGAATTAAGTATTATTGAAGATGACGTAATTCTTTTTATAAAGAAGTATACTTTAAACCCAAGAGACAGCATTAATTTAAGCTTTCCAGATAATGGCATGGTCTATAAAGTAAAAATTGAATTGCTAGAAGGCAGCCCACATCCAGCACCTTTGGTAAAGACATTTAACTCTTGTAATTCAGACAATCTCAACTTCTTTAAAAAGAGTGTTACAAATACTGTAGAAGAGCACTTTAATGAAATTGAACAGAATCAGGTAACATCTTTAAAGGCAAAAATCTTTAATATTGAAAGTGTCAATGTTGTAGGAAATGAGTTAGAAGTACAAACTAGCTCAATTGAAGACAATGTTAAGTTAATATGGACTGTTATTGACCTTAATGGAAAAATATTAGCACAAGGAAAAACAGGTTTAAATTCAGGAGATAATATACTGAATATGAATCTACAAGAAATAAAAATAGGATTCTATATTCTCTTAATTCAGAGTAATATAGAATCCTATAAGAAAAATTTCAAGATAATAAATTAATTACACTATTGTTAAGTCTTAGACCATTTCTTTTGATTGAGATTATTACGACTAGGCTTAACTTTAATATAATTTATTAGCACTGAAATCATGAGTTAGATTGTTTCATATGATCAAGAATATGAAACATCTAACTTTTTAAGAAGTTAATTTTTAATTTAAAAACAATTCAATTTACGTTTAAACCAGCTTTTAAATCTAAATTTACTTAAGTCACGCAAATATATAGTAACAACTATATAATAGGCTATTTATTATGAAAAAAAATTTAATATTTTTTTCATCTGGGGAGCTGTTTTATTAATAAAAAGACAGTAAAATATTATAAGTGTTTGAACACTAGAGTATTATAAATTTTAGTCTAAAAATGAATTCTAAAGATTTAAAGACTAAAAAAGAATTATGATCTTAAGAACTTAGTTCTGGAAGTTAAAAAACCCAATTCTTAGAGTACAAAATCAGTAAAATTTTAAGCTTGTAATAAAATTGCATAATATATGCTATATATACCCAATGTGTAAATTTATAAACTTAATAATAGAAAATAAATAGATTAAAATAAGTCATATATTAAAATTAACAAAATAATATATCAAGCATAAGTAATTTATTTATCTGTACTGTAGACCTAATATATTAAGTCTACAAAAGCTTATTTTTTAGAGATCTGGAAGTTTATTCCTCAAAAGTAAACTTTAAGAGATTGACTTTTCCATTGTTCATTTTAACAAGAAAATGGAAAAAGGTTGAAATTAAAAACTACAAATGAAGAAAGTAATACTTACTTTTTTATATTCTATTATTGAATTAAAGGGTGAAATCTTTAAGTCAATTGCTTCAGTTAAATCTTCATTTTCATACCTTTCTTGGATTGATTTAAAAAATTGTAATCAGCGATTATTCAACAATTCAGTACTCAGGCTTTTAAATAGCTTTTTCCATCTTTTCCTCCACTCCAATTATACTTCGTGGAATCCAAGCTTTTATGCAAAAGATCATAAAATAGCAAGATTTACCACGATTCACTCAAAATCTTTGCGGGATTATCGTAAAGCATTTCAAGCTGACAAGTCTAATCAAACTTGGTACACAGTTCAAGATAGCAAATCAGTTACAAATAATTTATTTACATTTTTTACAACAGGATTGAAATCTTGGAATGTGCTGAATTTGAAACAATTCTTTAATCAGGATAATCTTGATTCTTATCAAATTAAAGTAATAATTTAACTATAACGTATGTCAAAATTTACATTTTATTTCGCAATTCTTAGCATGGTTTCAATCAGTTTCAATGGTGAATTGAAAGCAAATATGCTGAATTCAAAAGCATTTAAAAATGAATTCAATGAATCTTTTTTAAATCTAGATCACAACGATTCAATATTAATTGAAAACAAGGGCCAGATAAAGAAGAATAGTGATTATGTATCTAATGATAAGGAATTTTTCACTCCATTTATTGATAAGCACATCGATATAAGTGCAAACATAAAAATTATAGATTCCGTAAAATCTCAGCAGAATATAACTACTGAAACACTGAGTCCAGTTCAATTAAAAGCAGACAATTCTAGCATAAATAATAGCATGCTAGCAATTTCAGCTCCTTGTAATAAAAAATCTGCATTAGTTAACGGATCAATGTATGATAATTTGACCGCCTCAAGAGTTAACACAGGATTATGTCTTTTTACAACGACCGGTGTTACATCTAACCTTGTAGATTCTGACACAACAAACTTTGCCGGATTTACAATTACGGGCCTTGGTTGTGCGGTCGAATATACTGTACAGGATAACGATGCCGGAGATACTTATCCTGCTGGATATTTTGCAGGATTTAAAATATCCTCAGCGAATTTGATATCAGGAGGAATTGCATCAAAAGTTCGAATAGAGACCTACAATGATGGAGTATTTGTTGAGGGACATGATGTTGTAACAAGTTTAATAGGGATTGAAGCTAGTTTAATTGATGGAGCAGGAAATGCTATTCTTGGATATATCACTACAGGAGCATTTGATGAAGTAAGAATTAAGTACACAACTCTCGTTGGTGTACTTTTTTCAGCACAAGTTTATCATGCAGTTATAGAGAAATTCTGTCCAGGTCCTTCATTAGACTGTAACATACAAACACAGTTAAACAACGATCAATTTCCGACAATAATAGTAGCAGCAAGAACAGGTATTACAGGTATAGCTTGTGTTGGTTGTTCAATCAATAATTCAGAGAATGTAATTTCAAATAGTACATCAGATTCAGCAACTATAACTTTAACAGCAGCTGTTGGAACCATCGCTTCAATTTCAGTAAGAGATGTTTTAAGAAAGTATCCTGCAGGGACATTTGCAGGATTCAACATAAGGAATTTAAAATTAATTGGTCTTGATGTACTTTCCGGTATAACTATAAAAACTTATAAGGATAGCGTATTCCAAGAAAGTGCAAATGTTGGTGCAGGTCTGCTTTCTGTCAATTCAAGTTTATTGAATGGAAGTGGGGAGCAATTGGTTGGATTTTTAACAACTATGTCATTTGATGAAATAAAGTTCGAGGTAACAAATTTATTAGGAGTTGCGAACGTGACCCAGGTATTCAGTGCAGTAGTGGATAGCTTTTGTGCAGGTCCAAACTTGCCTTGTAATGAACCATTAGCGCTTACAAGTCCTGAATATCCAGTTTTTGTGGATGGCGTTCATACAGGAATATATGGAACAGCATGTATTGGTTGTAGCATAAACAATACCAATAGATTGCTCGACAGTGACACCAGTAATTACGCAAGTATAATATTGTTATTAAGTTCCGGAACATCAGCAAGTATTGCTGTTAAGGATGCTATAACAGATTATGCTTCAGGAAATTTTGCTGGTTTTGATATTTTAAATACAAATTTTCTGAGTGCCACATTGTTAAATGCAATAACTGTAAAAACTTATTTGAACGGAACATTACGCGAGACAAAAACGGGCTTAACCCAGTTGGTTTCAGTGAATACTTCCTTACTTACGGATGATGGAAGACGAACTGTCGGATTTGTAACGAGTTTATCTTTTGATGAAGCAACTATAGAATTAGATGCTGACATCCTAGGGCTTTCATTAGGAACAACTAGAGTTTACTCCGGAATCTTTGAAGGATTCTGCCCAGTTCATTTAGAATGCAACAAAACTTATTGGCTAACTAATAATGAATTTCCTGTTATAATAGATGGACAATTAACAGGAATTAGTGGAGGAGCCTGTGTTGGTTGCTCGGTTAAAGATGCACCAAATGTAATCACAAACAGCAATTCAGATTATGGTAAAATTATTACAACAGTAGGTGCAATTGGTAAAGGTTCAATTGCAGTATTGGATGCCATAACAACCTATCCTCAGGGTAGCAGTGTTGGATTTACAATTCAGGATGAGAATACTTTAATTCAATTAGATTTATTTAATTCATTAACCTTATGTACCTATAGTAACGGGGTTCAGCAGGAATGCAAATCCGGGACAAATTTATTAGAGCTCTCCTTGTTAGGTATATTTATCGGACCAGGTCCGGGAATTCATAATGTGGGATTCAAGACAACTTTACCCTATGATGAAATAAGAATATCAGCAGGTAATTTAGTTGGCTTAATCAACTCGATTCGAGTTTATGGTGCATTTGTAGATACTAGAGCTTCTAATGGTGACAGTTTAGTTTGCTGTTATGCAGGTGAAGATATTTTTAATGTTTGTCCTGGGCAAGATATTTCAGTAACTGGTTCACCGAATGGAGGAACATGGAGTCAACAAACAGGAAATCCACCGGGGGCCTCTGTGGGAAGTACTGTAAATGGAGTTGCAACAATAAGTTTTACTGGCTCCGCAGTTGGAGTTTATAATTTTATTTACGCAACTTCAAGCTGCTCAGATACAGTAAGCATTACTGTAAATGCAAAACCAAATGCAGGTGTCGATCAGAATCAAAATTGCATATTATCATTGCCTGGATTGATAGCATTTATGAATGCTACAGGAACCGGTACCTGGTCAGCACAAACTGGAAATCCGGGAACTGCAGTCATTGTATTGCCAAATTCACCAACTACTACAATAATATTATTTAGTGCATATGGTACCTATCATTTTATCTGGACAGACGCTAATGGTTGTAAAGATACTGTTGCGATAAATATTACAACTGTTTCAAATGCAGGCATAGACATTACATTAAATTGCGTACCAGTATTAGAGGATGCAATTGCAGTAATGGCTGCAGTTGGAATAGGAACTTGGACTGAACAGCCAGGTAATCCGGGAACATCAACAATATTATTACCAAATTTACCAATAACGACGATCACAGATTTCAGTGCAGAAGGTACTTACAATTACATCTGGACAACAGTTGGAGGATGCGCAGATACAGTATCAATAATAATTACTAAGAAAGCAATAGCTGGTTTAGACATTACATTAAATTGCGTACCAATCTTAGATGATGCAATTGCAGTTATGGCTGCAGTTGGAATAGGAACTTGGACTGAACAGCCAGGTAATCCGGGAACATCAACAATATTATTACCAAATTTACCAATAACGACGATCACAGATTTCAGTGCAGAAGGTACTTACAATTACATCTGGACAACAGTTGGAGGATGCGCAGATACAGTATCAATAATAATTACTAAGAAAGCAATAGCTGGTTTAGACATTACTTTAAATTGCGTACCAATCTTAGAAGATGCAATTGCAGTAATGGCTGCAGTTGGAATAGGAACTTGGACAGAACAGCCAGGCAATCCGGGCACATCAACAATATTATTACCAAATTTACCAATAACGACGATCACAGATTTCAGTG
>JBDTWI010000025.1:0-55398 GCA_040006775.1 Saprospiraceae bacterium | reverse complement strand
GTAGAGACTTCTCTCGCTCAATTCATTCTTTTCCAAAAATTATCTTGACAAGTTATACCAAGTTGAAATTTTATTTAGACCATTACTTTTGGTATAATACTGATAGAAATCTCAGTATTATTCTTTTATTGGACTATTTTATAATTCTCGTCAGTATTACTAGCTTTGTTATCTATTCTTCTTCTACTCAAGTATCCTTACTTATTCCTTCCTTCTTCTTTTTCCTTTTCCCCAGTCTGTCAATGAACGTTTAAAATAATTTGAAAGACATAAACTATTCTATATCAAGCAATTATTCTATATTTTACCCATTTTTATTCAAAAATGGTCCGAAATTTCGGGACGCAAAAATAAGCTTTCTAGGCACTATTAAGCTGATATGAAGAATAAATTTTAAATAAATGCTTATTTCTTGTTTTTATTAAGATCTAGAAAGCAAATAAAACATTTGAACCTGCATCTTTTATAAAGTATAAGAAATATTTCATGAGTCAAAAAACTAAAATGTCTAAATTAGTATTTTTAAAATCTAAAATGAAAGCTGATAACATTTAGAGCTATTTGAAATAAATCGTTGATAAGTCTAATTTTTATTTAAAAATCCGGATCTTGCTTACAAATTATTTGAAACGATAATCTAACAATCATGCTTAGAAAAATCAAGTTAATTTATCCAGTACTCATGTTAATTCTAGGCGTAGAATTATCGGCACAGGAGCTCAGTCCCGGGATTGCAATTATAGGATTTGCAAGATTCCAAATTGGTGCCCCTCCTAAGTATTATCCTGCTAATTTTTCATGCGGAATAAATTTTGGATTTCATAGAGAAATTAAAATTGAAAAAAACTTTTATCTGGATCTTTCTTTTCAACCGGGAATTACACTATATCAACGCGGACTTGGAACAAGTATCTTGGAATATACCGATACGGATTCAAAAAATAATATTGAAGACAAAATAATTCGGCAATCTTCAAGTTCACAAATTGACTTAATTAATGCCGTTTCAATAACATTAGGTGGAGCCAAAAAACCAAATCAAATAAGAATTGAAAATAAAAGTTTTCAATATTTCTACAAGTCGTCCCTGACTCAAGATTACAATTCTAGCCTAACCCTTGGAAGCAATTTTATCACAAATATAAATGGAAGACATCAGCAAGTCGGATTTGCTCGGATCTCCATATGGCAGGCGGCAATACATTATTATAATGATGGGACACCTTTCCAGCATCTATTTATTGGTGACGGTAAAGACAGATGGTGGACAGGAGGTGGATTTATTCAATATGGAAACGACAGAATGATAGTTCCTGAAGATCCGGAAATGAAACGATTTCGTTTTTCTTTTGTTGCAGGATTTGATCGCTTTACCGGATATAGCCATGGTATGTTCGAATTGGGAAATGCGCTTAAACAATCCTTTGTATTGCACAAAGATCCGCGTCAATATTTTCTTAATTCTGGAAGAATATATTTGCTTGCAAACGATCTAATGAAGGATTACGCCATAAGTCTAAGTGCCAATAACATACCTTGGCTTGATGTGCAAAATTTGATTCACAACTCTGGCTCTATGTCGAAGCATTATTCTCTATTAAAAGAATCGTATTCTTTAGGAGTTATAGGATTTAATCAATTAAAAAAGTAATTATGAAAGACTTTCTCCTGATTTTATTTTGCTTGATTTATGTTGCATGTAGTAAAAAGGTTGCAAAGACTTCGGACTTTCTTCTATTTAACGAAATACAATTTAAACAATTACACAATTCAAAAATGAATATATTTTTAGACCAAGCAAATATTTATGCTGTTGGATTAAAATGGATAGATGTCAATTTTGAAGGTAGAACTTATCAACTTCCAAGAGCTTGTGATCAAGATGATCTCACTAATTTTTTTAATGCCAACCAATTAAAAAAAGATGAGAATTATTCATTTGAACAAATGACCAAAGAGGATTATTCGGAAATAAAAAATCGCAAAAAAGAAAGCAAACCTGAGTTAGACCTGGAATTGGCTAAAGTAGAAGCACCAAAAGTTCTTCAATATTCATTTCTAAATTTTATTGATGAACAAAGAGTAATTTTTATTTCTAACAACAGAGTGCGATATAAAAATTATAATCCGATAATTGCAGCCGAAGTTTTCCAAACCAAATTGGATGAAAATAAAAATCACAATACCTTCGAACGTGGATACTATACTTGGAATAAAGACAGTATTCTTATAGTAGAATTGCGTCAGTGGACAGAAGAACCAAGCAAGAAACTATATTTTAAAATAAAAAATAATGATTTAATCTTATTCAAATTAGAAACTTATAAATTTTTAAAAGATTCAAATAAAAAATCTAAAGTCCAAGTGCTCGATCTAAGTATTGATCTAATTCATAATCTACCTGATGTCGTTCAACTTCCAGTGTGTTTTAAAATTCAAAGAGATTCTGAGTTTCAACTTATTAACGAGAAAATGGATTCAATAAGATATGAAAAAGAATTGATTGGTCATTCAGCCTCTTCAGGATTTCAGTATATTAGAAAATATTATTTACAAGACACTGTAATTAAAGAAGTACTTAATAAAGAACAATGTTTAACCTGGTAAATTCAGAGAATTAATATGGTATAAATTATACCAAATGTAAATAATATTTAGTCCAATCCTAAATGGTATAATGCTGATGCTTGCGATCACCATGCTGACAGCATCGTCAGCATGCCGACATACACTAAACTTTCATTTTTTTTGTGGACTACTTTATAAGTATCGTCGGTATTAATTGTACATCTCATCTCTCAACAGATGAATTTTTGAATCCTGCATATACTCATCAAAATCCATAAGCTTATCAATTGTTCCCGATGGAGTAATTTCAATTATTCTGTTGCATACGGTTTCCATAAAAGTATGATCATGAGAACTAATTAATATAATGCCTGGAAAATCCTGACAACTCTCATTAAAACTTTGAATACTTTCTAGATCTAAGTGATTTGTCGGTTGGTCCAACAACAAAACATTTGGATTCTGTAACATCAACTTGCTGAGCATACATCTGACTTTTTCACCTCCGCTTAAGACGTTTGTTTTCTTAAGAATATCATCTCCACTAAACAACATTTTTCCTAAAAATCCTCTGAAGAAGGATTCATGAGTATCCGTAACATGAGCGGGTACAAATTGTCGAAGCCAATCCAATAAAGGCATGCCATCTTTAAAAAATTCTTCATTTTCTAAAGGAAGATAAGTTGTGGTTATCGTTGTTCCCCATTCGTATTTTCCATCATCTTGTGATGCATTACCACTGATGATTTGAAAAAAATTGGTAATGGCTAATGGGTCCTTACTTATGAGTCCAATTTTATCACCTTTATTTGCTGTAAAACTAATTTTGTCAAACAGTACTCTGCCATCAACTTGTTTCTTTAGACCATCAACATTTAATATTTGATCACCAGGTTCGCGAAGTGGTTGAAAAATTATTCCGGGATACTTTCTATTACTTGGTTCAATTTCTTCAATGCTTAATTTGTCTAAGGCTTTCTTTCTACTTGTAGCTTGTTTTGATTTAGAAGCATTTGCAGAGAACCTGGCAATGAAATCCAACATGATCTGTCGTTTTTCTTCATTTTTCTTATTGCGATCATTGACCTGTCTTGCCATTAATCTTGAACTCTCATACCAGAAAGTATAATTCCCCGTAAATATTTTTATTTTTTGTCGATCGACATCTGCGACGTGTGTACACACCGCATCCAGAAAGTGTCTATCGTGACTTACTACAAGAACTATGTTTTGATAATCCGCTAAAAAATCCTCTAACCAATTTATAGTTTCAATATCCAAACCATTGGTAGGCTCATCCAACAAGAGAATATCTGGATTTCCAAACAGGGCTTGTGCAAGTAGAACTCTTACCTTTAAAGTTCCTGGAATATCTTTCATTAATTGATGGTGAAATTCTTCCGAAACACCTAGATTACTGATTAAACTTGCTGCATCACTTTCCGAAGTATAACCACCCATTTCACCATATTCTGCTTCAAGTTCTGCAGCGCGTAAAAAGTCAGCTTCCGTGCTTTCCGGATTGAGGTAAATAGCATCTTTGGTGTGCATAATATCCCAAAGTTTTTTGTGTCCCATCAATACCGTATTTAGCACCGTTTGCTCATCAAATTCAAAATGATTCTGTTTAAGCACAGCCATACGTTCACCGGGCGTTATTTCCACAAAACCTTTATTCGATTCGACCTGACCACTTATTATTTTTAGAAACGTACTCTTACCGGCACCATTTGCACCAATTACGCCGTAGCAATTTCCTTTTGTGAAGTTGAGATTTACTTCATCAAAAAGAATTCGTTTGCCATACGATAAGGAGAGATTTCTAACACTTAACATAATTAGATAAATTTGGGTCGCAAATGTAAGATAGTAAAAATATTCTGTAATCGATATTCAGAATAAAGCTTATTAATAATATGTTATTTATAGAAAAACTAATATGGATTGGAAATTTTTGGACAATCAAGACGTCCGAAATAGTATAGCAAGCCTACTCCTAATGTTGTAAACATATCCTTATCCTTACTGTCTCCTCTTTGAAATCCTTGCGTACCAATTTTTTCACCTTTAGATCCGGGAATTGATGGATCTGAAAGTGCTACAGCAATGGGACCACGTGTAGATTGCAAATTTGCTAAATTAGGATAGCTGGTACTGACATCATCAAGATAATCTGTAAAAGCCAATCTTGCATTAAAATCAATATTTAAACTGTAGTGATAATTTAAATCAATTTTCAGTCCCAATCCAACAAGCCACGCTGCAGATATCGCTCCATATTCTTGATTCGAACTTTGACCTTCTGTTCCTAAGGATCTTAAATTATAAGCTTGACCAAGATATTCGGCTTTAGGGTTGAAATAAAAGAAACTAAATCCAGTAATTAAATGTGGAGTAATACTGTTCTCCGCTTTTCCATGAATAAATGGAAAAAAATTGAAAGAAATACTTGGGCTCAATTCAATAACATCTGAGAAAAAAGACAGATTTCTTCTTCGATCAAATAGATTGGAGGATTTACTATCATGCGCTCTAAGCCTGGAATAATTTAAAAGTATCTGTGGTGAAACCCTGTTGTTCAAATTGTATCGCGCGATCAAGCCTCCTGCAAGACCCGGTTCATTCAGTCTGTACAAATTATTTAAATCTCCAAAATAGTTAGAGACACCGAGCCAAGTTCCAATCTCTACACCCTTTTGCCCGGATAACTTACAAAACCCAAGACAAAAACTAAGTGCAATAAAAATAAATCGATGAAACATGGTCATAAAAACGAATAAAAAATCTAATTGTTATAATCTACTTAAATAAATAAGACTAAAAATGCTTCCATCCTTGAGCAACAATATCATGAAAATTTCCATGACTGGTTTTTAGCTTAACTCCTTGCTCAGGTTCAACAATTTCACCGATATAATAGAAACTTGGCAGGTATTTAAGTTTTTCAAAATCTTTAGGATCAATAGTGAACAATAACTCATAATCTTCTCCACCACTCAACGCACAGGTAATTGGATCTAATTTAAACTCTAAAGCCATGAGCTGCGCTTCAATGTGAATCGGAACATTTGCCTCTTCTATAATTGCACCAACTTGAGATTGTTTGCATATTTGCAATAGGTCAGAAGCCAATCCATCTGACAAATCAATCATTGCTGTAGGAATAACTTTTGCTTCTTCTAGTGCTCTAACAATATCTTTGCGCGCTTCAGGTTTGAGAATTTTTTCAATGATGGTTTTATTTTCTTCTAACTGAGGTTGTAGGTTTGGATGTTCTAAGAATATTTTTTTCTCGCGTTCTAATAATTGAAGGCCAAGGTATGCACCCCCAAGATCTCCACTTATAAAAACATAATCCCCAATTTTAGCACCATTCCTCTTTACTATTTTTTCTTTTTTCTGATGTCCGATTGACGTTACAGAAATGACCAAACCTTTTGGAGAAGCAGTGGTATCACCTCCAATAAGATCAATCTTATAAGTATCACAGGCCAATTTTATTCCTGCATACAATTCTTCTAATGCCTCTACTGAAAAACGGTTGGATACTGCAATAGATACAGTAATCTGTTTGGGAACAGCATTCATTGCAACAATGTCTGAAAGGTTAACAACTACCGCTTTATATCCCAAATGTTTCATTGGATGATACATCAGATCGAAATGAATTCCTTCTATGAGCAAATCAGTTGAAATTAAGGTGCACTCTGTATTTGCATCAATAATTGCAGCATCGTCTCCAATTCCAAGAAGCGTATCATCGTGATGTATAAGAATTTCTCTTGTGAGCTGTTCTATTAACTCAAACTCTCCTAATTCACTTAATTCTGTTCTGTTAATGCTCATGTTATAAATGTGAAATCTGTAAAGATTTATTTTAAAAAATGCTTCAAAAATGAGAAAATTAGCTGAAGGAAAAATGTTTCCAAATATCTTGATCCGGAACAGGTATTTCGAAGGAAAGATTTTTATTCAAACTGTGATGATACCATTCAATTTTCCATGCATGCAAACCTATGCTTCGATCTTTGTTTCCACGTCTTGCGCCATATTTTACATCTCCCTTAATAGGCATTCCACGGCTGGCAAGTTGAGATCGAATTTGATGAAATCTGCCAGTCTCAGTAGTTAATTCTAACAATCTATATTTATCAAGAGTCTGCAATATTTTATAATGAAGAACAGCTTTTTTAGCCTCTGAATGCATGGCATCTTCAAGAATTCTTGACTTATTAAATTTTGTATCATGAAAAAGCAGATCACTCCAGGTTCCGGATTCTTCAATTTCGATCTTTGGTACTAAGGCAAGATATGTTTTTTTAAATTTTTTGTTTAGTTGTTGCTCAGCAATTTGTTTTTGCGCTTCTATATTTTTGGCAAAAAGTACAGCTCCAGAAACAGGTCTGTCAATTCTGTGACTTAAAAACAAATCGTGTTTACAATATGCCTGCATCATCTTAAGAAGACTGCTGTCACCGGTTTTATCTTCCTGAACAGGAATACCCGATGGTTTATTGGCCAAAAGAAAATGATGGTCGTGAAAAACTATGTATTGAGATATTGAATCCAAGAAAGGTTTTTAAGAAATTATAGCTCTTCGTAATCTGTGTAGTTTTTGCTTTTTTTCGGGCTATTGCGATCTTCAATAACAATTCTCTTGTTTTTAAAAAACAAAGTATATAACCCGTAAGCAGCTAATCCAAAAATTATTAAGCGCAACAACATAATGGTCTGTTTATAGTACAAATTTAAGTTGAAAAACAATTGTGTTAAATAATAGAACGTTAATATTCGTTTGTTGCTAAAATAATCAATTTGGCGGGATCATTTCATTTCGCTAATTTTACAACTCTTAAAAATAAATATTTCTTTTTTAAATTTATAAATAACTGATATTCTTATGAATATGTTAAAAAATAAAGTTAATTTAACTGGTTGGCTAGTCTTTTTGATCACCTTTACGGTTTATTTCTTTTCTGTCGAGCGGACAGGTAGCCTCTGGGATTGTGGCGAATTTGTATTAGGAGCTTATAAATTGCAAGTTGTCCATCCACCTGGTGCACCCTTGTTCCTCATAACCGGTAGATTATTTACCTACATTGCAACTTTATTATCTAACAATCCCTCAGATATTGCTTTTTCAGTTAATCTGATGTCCGGTCTTTGTTCGGCACTCGCAGCAACTTTTATTTGCTGGAGTACAATAATGTTTAGCAAATTGGCCATTTACGGTCGTGATAAAGAAGAAGAAGCTTCACATGATTGGGCAATTTTGGGATCCGGTTTAGTAGCTGGACTTTGTACAGCATTTGCAACATCAATTTGGTTTTCAGCTGTTGAAGGAGAGGTTTATTCTATGTCTACAATGTTTACTTGTCTGACTCTTTGGGCAGCGGTTAAATGGTACTACCTTCCAGCCAGTCCTAAAAATGACAGTTGGCTTATTTTTTCAATTTACGCAGCAGCATTATCTGTTGGAGTACATTTATTAAGCTTATTGGCTTTCCCTACAATTGCTTTATTGTATTATTATAAGCGCAATGAAAAGACTACTGTCAAGGGATTTTTGATTGCAGGTTTTATTGGATTAATTAGCGTAGTATTATTTCAAGCATTGATAATTTCCGGGATACCCGCATTGTGGAGCAAATTCGAATTGTTCTGTGTCAATACCTTAGGTCTACCATTTCACTCAGGACTAATACCCACATTAATTGTATTAGGTGCAATATGTTATTTTGGATTGAGATATGCCCAACGAAATGGCAATGACTTATTGCATAAAGTAGTCTTTAGTTTCATGTTGATTATAATTGCGAATTCAGTAGTTGGAATGGTCATGTTAAGGGCTATTGCCAATCCACCAATTAATATGAATGCACCGGACAATGTTATAAGACTTTTACCTTATTTAAATCGAGAACAATACGGAGACAGATCCTTGCTTAAAGGACCTTACTTTGATGCAAAACCAATTGATACTAAATCTGAAGATCGTTATGGAAAAGTTGGTAATGAATATAAAATTGTCGATCGCAAATTCGATTATGTTTTTGCTAAAAAAGATCAAATTCTTATTCCGCGTATAAGTCATGGAGATCAGAACAGACCGCAACTCTATAGAATGTGGATGGACTACCTCACTGGAAAAAAAGATGGTGTTCCAAGTCAGGAATTCAATATGAAGTTTTTGTTTTCTTACCAGTTTGGATGGATGTTCACGAGATATTTCATGTGGAATTTTGTTGGAAGAGAAAATGGCGAACAAGGATTTTTTCCTTGGGATAAGAAAGATGGACATTGGTTATCCGGAATAAAAGCCATAGACAGTTATAGACTTTATAATCAAAATCAACTTCCGAAAGTTATTTTGGAAGATCAGTCGCGGAATACGTATTATTTCTTGCCATTAATTTTTGGATTGTTAGGAGTATTCTATCATTTCAAAAAGAATAGAAATGATTTCTTAGCCATTCTAGCAATGTGGCTACTTACAGGTATTGGATTGTGTTTCTTTAATAACTCGCCTCCAAATGAACCTAGAGAAAGAGATTACGTTTTGGTTGGTGCAATAATTACTTTTTGTATCTGGATTGGAATGGGTGTCTTATTTATAACGGATCTTTTAAAAGAGCGGTTAAAACTTTCAGGTGGACTCTCACAATGGATAGCGGGAATCCTCGTGCTCAGTGCACCAATAATTATGGGTGTACAAAATTTTGATGACCATTCTAGAAAAGACATTTCTGGAGCAAGAGATTATGCAATCAATATTTTAGAATCGTGTAAACCCAATGCCATAATTTTCACTTATGGGGACAATGATACTTATCCAGTATGGTATGCACAGGAAGTTGAAGGTGTAAGACGAGATGTTCGTGTTATCAACCTAAGTCTAATTGCAGTGGATTGGTATATCGATGCTCAAAGAAGAAAAATAAACGAAAGTCCAGCCGTTAAGATGTCCATTCCTTCAGAACAGTATCGTGGATTATTGAGAAACCAAATTTATTACTATAATCCCAACGGTGAAGGAGCTCCGGATGTAGATATGACCGCAACACAATTTATTAAATTTATTGGAGAAGATCATAAATTGTCTGCTGGTGGTGGAAGGGAAATAGAAACTTTCATGCCCACAAGAAAAGTTGGAATCGAAGTCAGCAGACAGAAAGCAATTGAGTTGGGAATGATTAGTGCAAATGACACTTCTTATGTTTCAAGAATTCCAATTGCAATACCAGACAGCTATATTACAAAAGATGATTTGGCAGTAATTGACATCATTAATTCCAATATTAATGATAGACCTATATACTTTTCCGTAACCTGTCAGGAAGAAAAGTTACTTGGAATGAGTGATTATACCAATATGGAAGGACTTGCCCTTAGGATTGTACCTGTTAAGACACCAAGCGATAGAAGCTTTTACATTTATGGTGCTGGAAAATTAGATTTGGAAAGATCCTATGACATCCTAATGAATAAATTCAAGTGGGGAAATTTTGACAAGAAAAGGTTGTACGTCGATAGATCTTATGGTCCAAGCACACAAGGTTTGAGAATGATGATGATGAGAATGATCACAAATTATGGAAATTCCGGGGACACAATAAAAGCAGCAGAAGTAGCTCAAAAGTATTTCCGTTCTTTCCCTAACATGAATTTCTCTTATGATGTAAAAGTCATTCCATTCATTGAAGCATTGGCTCGCGGTGATAAAAAAGCAGAAGCAATTCAAGAACTTAAAACCTTAGTTGATGTAACTGCGGATTGGATGAATTTTTACAACAGTTTATCTGTAAAAGAATTGGAATTAAGTTATAAACAGGAAAAACTTTATACGACTTCATCTATATCTCAGATCAATCAAATGGCTAATCTTATTGGCGATCCAGAATTGCAAAAAGAAGTCACAGATAAACTTGGAAAATATCAGCTAAATCCATCTCCAAATTAGAAATTATTGACATGAAAATAGCTCTTGGAAGTGATCATGCAGGATTTGAATTAAAGGAAAAAATTCAATCGTACTTAATTACTCAACAATATGAAGTAAATGATTTCGGTTGTCACAATACAAATTCTATGGATTACCCGGATGTCATTCATCCGCTTGCAGCCGAAATCTCCAACGGTAACTTTAAAATAGGCATTATTATTTGTGGAAGTGGAAATGGCGCATCGATTACTGCCAACAAACATAAGGGAGTTCGATGTGCACTTTGTTGGAATGTTGAAATCGCTGAGTTAGCTAGAAGACACAATGACGCAAATATTCTAAGTATACCTTCTAGATTTGTAAGTGAAGAAGTAGCAATAAAAATGGTTGACGTTTTTTTACAAACCAATTTTGAAGGTGGGCGGCATCAGACAAGAGTCAACAAAATAGAAATATGATTCGTGTACTTTTCTTTTTTTTTGTTGTTCTGAGTTCTATTCAAGCGCAAGGTAAGTATATAAAAAATACTATGGAGCCGCCTATCAATACCTTGCCAATTATGGACAGTGCTTACAACTTATCCTTGAATATTGATACACCTGAATTAAAAACTATCTTAGGTTTCTTAGCCTCAGATTCTTGTCAAGGCAGAGAATTAGGGAAACCAGGAATTGATATCGCGGCAGCTTACATCTCAAAGAAGTATGAAGAATACCACATTCCAAAAGTCGGAAGTGCGGATAATTATTATCAAAAAGTTGATTTCAAATGGGTTTCCTGGGATTTTAATTCTATCAACGTGGATGCCCAGGAATACAGACAAATATGGGATTACGTAAGTGTTCCAACCGACAATCAAACACTCAAAATAATTTCTGATTCCATAATTTTTTTAGGATATGGAATTGATTCACCTAACTATAGTGATTACAATAAAGTTGAAACAAACGGGAAAATTGTACTTATCTATAATGGTGAACCAAAAAATAAAAAGGGAATTAATTTAATCAACAGAAAGCAGTCTGCGTCAATCTGGTCTTCATTGGATGAAAAAATGAAAGCTGCGAAAAATCATGGTGTAAAATGCATCTTAATTATTGAGGAAAAATTCAAAGAACTTGCAGATCAAAACAGAGCTTTTCTGAGTTCTCCAACTGTAGTTTTAACAAATCAAGAAAAAGATATCTCGAACAACGTTAATGTTGTTCATTTATCCTCATCAATGGTCTCTCGAATGTTTGGCAATAAAGTGAAATCGATTATTTCAGCAAGAGATAAAATTAATAAGTCAGCTAAACCAAAAACAATATACTTTAGAAATTTGATAGAAATTAATCAGATCAAAGAAGTCAAAGAAATAAAGGGCAACAATATAATGGCTTACATTGAAGGTTCTGATAAAAAAAATGAGTTGGTTATTCTTTCAGCCCATTATGATCACATAGGAATGCGTGGTCAGGACATATTCAACGGAGCTGATGACAATGGGTCCGGCACAGCAGGTCTAACTCAAATTGCTAGAACCTTGCAAATTGCAAAAGATAAAGGTTTGGGTCCAAGGAGATCGGTGCTTTGTCTTTCCTTAACGGGTGAAGAAAAAGGATTGCTTGGAAGCATGTATTATGTTACAGATCCTGTATTTCCTTTGTCAAGTACTATTGTCGATGTTAACATTGACATGATCGGTCGAGTTGATCAAAAATATGCAACGAATAGCAATTATGTGTACGTCATTGGTTCAGATAGATTGAGTATGGATCTGCATAAAGCAAATGAAGAAGTCAATAGACTATACAGTCATCTAACCTTAGATTATATGTACAATGCAGAAGATGATGTGAATAGATTTTATTATCGTTCTGATCATTATAATTTCGCGGAAAAAGGGATTCCGGCAATCTTTTTTTTTAGTGGAGTGCATGAAGATTACCACAGAATAACGGATGACATAGAGAAGATTCAATTTGAAAAATATCGCAATATTGTACGTCACGCATTTTTGTTGATTTGGAAATTAGCCAACATGGAGAAAAAAATTGAGTTAACAAGCCTCGATCATTAAGCTTTAAAACACTGCCAAATAAACAAACTGAGATTGGTTTTTGTCATCAAAAACTAAGAAATTCAAAAGAGTTCTAACGTCTTTACTTTTACTTTATAAATAATTTTGTGTATTTCGTCAAGGAAATAATGCAACTGGTCAATATTTGAAAAACCCACCCTGAATGATAGGCTATATTTGTATTACAATTTGGTTAGAATTCGTAAAGAGATAAGAAACTTGGATAATGAGATAAAGAAAGGCGCTTCGAAGGGCGCCTTTTCTATTTTACTAATAAGGAGAATTTTTTACCCTTCTTTGTCTAGTAGTTTACAATTAAACAATTCTTAGAATTGAAATTAGATGCATCCGAATTTGATAGCAATTAAACCTTTACTTTCATTAATTCTGAATATTATTTTAATTAATAAATTCGAAAGAAGTACCGAAAGTGGGACTCGAACCCACACAACTTTAAAGGTTACTGGATTTTGAGTCCAGCGCGTCTACCAGTTCCGCCATTTCGGTATTTAAAGAGGGCAAAAATATAAAATATATAACAAGAGACAAGCTCTAAATTCAGCTAATAAGCTTTTTAACGTATTTCAGTCCAAAACATTCTTTTTTCTCCTATAAATCCTTCTAGTAGATCTCCAATTTTTATTGGACCTACTCCAGCTGGAGTTCCTGTATAAATAATGTCTCCAGTGCTCAATCTAAATATAGAACTCAGATAGAAGAGTATTTTTTCAAAAGAGAAAATCATTGAACCTGTGTTCCCGGATTGTACCAACTCTTTATTTTTTAAAAGCGAAAAGGATATATCACTGAGGTTTACATCATTTACAGGTATCCAATCTCCAATGACCGCAGATTGATCAAATCCCTTAGCAATTTCCCAAGGAAGTCCTTTATCCTTGCAATTTTGTTGAATATCTCGTGCAGTGAAGTCAATTCCAAGGCCTATATGACTGATGTATTCTAAAGCATTTTTTTCTAATATGCTTTTACCTGGTTTGGCCATTTTTAACAATATCTCAACTTCATAATGAATGTCTTTTGAAAAATCTGGGTAATAAAAAGCTTTGTTGTCCCTGAGTATTGCTCCTGAAGGTTTACAAAAAACGACAGGTTTTGTAGGGACTGGATTATTAAGCTCTTTGGCGTGTTCACTATAGTTTCTACCAATACAAAAGATATTCATCGATTTGCTCTAATTTAATTTAGTCTACTTCTGTGAATTTGAAAATCCTCATTCATTCAGTTTAAATAAGTCCAGTCAAGGTTCTCACTTCTTTCAAAGTTTGGATTGCCCGTTCTCTTATTTTTTCTGAAGACTGTTTGATCAAATTTTTAACCGCTTTGGTATCTGAAATAATTTCCAATTTCTTTTTTTGAATGGGTTCAACCAAATCAATAACCGTATCTGCAACAGTATCCTTTAATTTACTGTAAGTAAGATTAGCTTCTTGGTATTCAGAAAATAAATTCTTATAAATTTCAGGTTTATTGCATGCTTTAAGAATCAAAAATAAATTTTCTACCCCTGCACTCATTTTCTCTGTTCGTTCTCCAGTATCCGTAACTGCAGAGCGGATTTGTTTTCTAATTTGATCCACAGGAGCGAAAATATTAATGTTGTGTTTGTCGCCGGCAGATGCGCTCATCTTTTTTGTAGGATCAGCAGTGGACATTATTTTTGGTGTTTCTGAATACATACCCTCGGGAGCAACAAAATATTCTTTGCCAACAATGGAATTAAATCGCTGTGCAATATTTCGCGTCAATTCAAGGTGTTGATCCTGATCTTTACCTACAGGAACATAATCCGCTTTATAGATCAGAATATCAGCAGCCTGAAGTACGGGATAAGTAAATAAACCTGTAGAAACAAAAACATCCTTGCTTTTATCTTTTATTTGATCTGATTTCTCTTTGAACTGAGTCATTCTACTTAATTCACCATGACTACACATACAAGATAGAATCCAACACAATTCGGTGTGTTCAGGAACTTTGGATTGAATAAATAAGTTTTCGGAATCTATTCCACAAGCCAACAGATTATAAATTAATTCCCAAACATTCTCCTGAAGTTTAATAGGATTATAAGGCATTGTCATTGCATGATAATTTACCACACAATAGATAGAATCATATTCAGATTGAAGTTTTACCCAGTTTTCAACTGCGCCAAAATATCTTCCAAGATGTAAATGTCCTGTTGGCTGAATTCCGGATAATATTTTTTTTCTGCTCATTTAATTTATTTATGTGCAATGCATGAGATTTCAACATTCACTCCTTTAGGAAGTGCAGACACTTCAACCAATTCTCTTGCTGGCGCTCCATCAGTGTTAAAATAAGTAGTATAAACACTATTGATTGTTGCGAATTCTTTAATGTCCCGTACAAATACACTGCATTTTACAATATTTGAAAAATCCATATCTGCAGCAATTAGAATGGCTTTTACATTATCCAACACACGATGAG
Source organism: Saprospiraceae bacterium (assembly GCA_040006775.1). GTDB lineage: Bacteria > Bacteroidota > Bacteroidia > Chitinophagales > Saprospiraceae > Vicinibacter. Next base: position 40,351 of record JBDTWI010000025.1, on the reverse strand, counting down.
TTTCAAGGGAGATGTCTGAGGTAATCATTTCTCCAGAATGTGGATCAAGTGCAATTTGTCCGGATACGTAAAGTGTACTGTCAATATAAATTGCCTGACTGTATGGACCGATTGGCGCCGGTGCGTCTTTGGTAAAAATTACTTTTCTCATAGATTTTTAATTTGAAAAAAAGTGTAAAAAAAAGCCCCAAAAATTTGGAGCTTATAAATATTTTTTGTGCCTGAAAAAGAATTTAGGCTAGCTTATGAGAAATTAATTCTCAACAATTTAAGCTTCTGCAGCAATAGCTTCAGCTCCTTTTATCACAACATGACCTTTATAGTACATGCTTCCTTCATGCCAATGAGCATGGTGAAGAATATGCATAGCTCCTGTAGTCTTGCATAGTCCTAATTGAGGAGTCTCCGCCTTATAATGCGTTCTTCTTTTTCTTTTACGTGTTTTCGAATGTCGCCACTTCGGATTAGGCATAGCTTTATTTTTTTATTTAATATTTAGTCTTTTGAGGTCTTCCCATATTGAGTTGTCCTCAGCTTTTTCAGTTTCTTTTTGAATTCGATTCAGTACATCAAAGTCACATGGAGGATTTTCAAGCCTAGAACATTCAATTTCTTTAGAAATTGGAATGGATAAACATGAAAATTCATAAAGCAAATCTGCTATTAACCATTCAGTAGTATCCGGATTTACAAAGATTAAATCTGGGTCTTCTGATTCTCCAAGGGCCTTCTTTATTATAAAATGGTATCGTCCGTTGATTGGAAGATTGATTTCTGCAAGACAGCGATCGCATCCAGTCATCATTAATCCCGAAATTATAAAATCAACCGTCAGGTAGGATCCCTGCTTTTCAGCCTGAATAAGAACATCAATCTGAGACTTTTGAATAGGGCTTTCCGAAAAATGATCGAAAAATCTAGAATCAAGCTCAAATCTGTATTCATGGGAACCATCTGTCATGCCTTTGAAGGGTAGAGAGAATTGCTTTAGGTAATCCATAATAATTGAACGTTTCCAAAAATTGGATCGCAAAGATAAGACTACTTTTTCAAAAGAATACAATAGTTGATAAAAATCTTATCTTTGCCTTAAATTATTAAAAATGGGAAGAGGAGACAAAAGGTCAAATAAAGGTAAAAGAACTATAGGTTCATATGGTAATACCAGAACTCATAAGGGTAAAAAAGCAAATACCCCACCTGTAGCTACCGCAAATTCAACAAAAAGTAAGGCTTAATCAATATATTTGTGTTTCGGGTTTTTGGAAACGATTAGAATGTTCGTCAAGCAAACATTCTAAAACTCTATAAATAAAAGGATTAAGAATTGTCCGAACTAAAAAATAAGCCATCTGAAAGTTTTAAATTTTCCGATATAATTACTTTTATAAGAAGTAGATTATTCGGTTATAATCTTATTAGGATTGGAATTTTCCTTCTTTTGCTCTGGTTACTTCATAGCCTCCTCCTAAACATCTATACGAATCATGGGCAAAAGCTTAAAATGACTAATTATATCGGCCAAACAGTCGATAAAGTAATTAAAATGGCTGCCGCTAAAGACTACGAACTGGTCATTGCTGATTCGGTTCATCTTATAGGAAAGCCCGGTGGATACGTTCTAAATCAAATCCCAAGGCCTAATTCTTATGTTAAAAGAGGTAGAAAAGTCTATCTAATTGTCAGTAGATACAAAGCGGACGAGGTAGTTTCAGATAATTTACCAATCCTTTATGGAGAGAAATTTGAATTTAAAAGACAGGAATTTGAAAGCCTGTTTCAGATAAAGTTGAAAATTTCAGGTACAAAATATGATCCGGGTCCCATCGGACATATACTAGAAGTAAAATATAAGGGTGAACTCCTTGCAGATGAAAAGTCTAAAAAGCTCGGAGTTCTAATTTCCAAAGGGGATACCCTTGAGGTTGTTGTTTCAGTTAATGAAGGAGGTGAGATAGAATTGCCTAACTTAAGGTGCAAAACTGTAGCAGAGGCTAAATTTGAAATTGAAGCATCAAGTTTAGGCCTGGGAAGCATAATTAATGATGAGGAAATTGAAAATCTCAATGAGGCTTATATTATAAAACAGGTCCCTGAGTTTCAAAAAGGTAAAAAAATAAAAATGAACAGCAGTATAAATATTACTGTTAGCATGAGTTTTCCGGATGATTGTGGACCACAATAATTAATTTAATGGCAGATATTACAGCACAAGAACTAAGAGAAAAAATTAACAACAAGGAAGAGATAATTCTTATTGATGTTAGAGAACCTTACGAACATTCTGAATACAATATTGGAGGAATGTTGGCCAGCTTACAAACTTCGTTGCCTTACAAAATTGAAGAACTCAAAGGAAACGAACGCAAAGAAATAATAGTGTATTGCAGAAGCGGAAGTCGAAGCAATATGGCTAAGCATATGTTTCAAAATGCAGGTTTTAATAATGTTCGTAACTTGTTAGGCGGAATGCTTTATTGGCAAGAAGTAATCAAATAAAATGGATAGAATTTAGTTTAGATTGAAGGATTGCTTTCTAAATGTATTTGATACTTGAATTTTTTCTCTATGAGATATTTTCAAATTTACCTACTCGTGTTTTTATTCCAGGATTGTCTAAATGCACAATTTACAGAATATATTACAGTCATTGATGGAGAAGAAGTGAAGTTGCAAATCATGAACGGTGACACCATGATCATAGCTGAACTCGAAAAAATTTCTGTTAAGGCACCAAAAGAGTTTGATTATACAGATGAAAAGGAAAGGTATTTACGCTATAAAAGATGGGCTGCAGTCGTTTATCCATATGCCGTTCAGGGAGTAAGGTTGTATCGACAGATTGAACTAGAGACGAACAATTTTAGTCATAGAGAAAAGAGAAAATTTGTCAAATCTATTGAGAAAAGATTAGAAGACGAATTTGAAAAACCACTTAAAAATTTGAGTAGAACCCAAGGTCTAATATTGACAAGGATGATGGAAAAAAGTATTGGTAAATCTTTTTTTACAATAGTTAAAGAATTGAAAGGAGGATTTAAAGCAAGTTATTATAATCAAATGGGTAAATTCTTTGGATATGATTTGAAGGATGGTTATAGGGAAGGTGCAGATCCAATAATGGACTCAATTCTTGATGATTTTGATCTGACAAAAGATTTAGAAGAATGGCAGAAATAAAACGTGTTGCTTGGAGAAGCCCTTCAAATATTGCCATAATTAAATATTGGGGAAAATTTGCTCTTCAGCTACCAATGAATCCTTCATTAAGTTTTACTTTGGCAAAGTGTTGTACAGAAACTCAAATTGAATTTGTTAAAGGAACTGGTGAAGTTCAGTTTCTATATGATGGAAAATTGAATCCAAAATTTCAAGCGAAAGTTGATGTATTTCTAAAGCGCTTAGATTTGGATTTTCTGAATAATTTCAAGCTTACAATTGATTCAAAAAATAATTTTCCACATTCAGCAGGAATTGCTTCTTCAGCTTCAGCCATGAGCGCATTAAGTCTTTGTATTACAGAGATAGAAGGTAATTATGAACTTAACTCAGAAGAGTTTCAAAGAATTTCATCCTATCGCTCAAGATTAGGATCAGGTTCTGCTTGTAGATCAATTTATCCTAAAGCAGCCATTTGGGGACAAATAGTTCAAGTTCCAGAAGCTTCAAATGAATTTGCAATCAATTGGTCCAATGAATTGCATGAAGAATTTATTGATATACAAGACTGGATTGTAATGGTTAACAAGAATGAAAAATCTGTTCTCTCTTCTATTGGTCATGATCTTATGCAGAATCATCCATATCGCTACAGTAGAATTGAACAAGCAAAGAACAACTTACTCAGGTTAATTAATGCGCTAAAAATTGGTGACTGGACAGAATTCATTTTAGTATGTGAAGAAGAAGCATTGAGTCTACATGCATTAATGATGAGTAGCAAACCCGGATATATTTTATTGGAACCTGAATCAATCCGAATAATTAAAGCAATATGTAGATTAAGAGAAGAGAAAAAAATACCTGTTTGCTTCACCATAGATGCGGGCCCAAATATTCATATATTATTTTCGAAAAAACATACAGAATTTATGAATTCATGGATGAATTCTGAATTTGGAGAGTATATGAATTCTGATAGAGTAATATTTGATCAAATAGGCATGGGTCCCACAAAAAGAATATGAGATTTATTATTAGTGAGAAAATAGCAAATGAGATTATAAAGTTGAGTTTTACTCATGTCAAAAACCTATATCGAAGTTTATTCGTGTGGTTAAATTTTGACTTTCCAATTGTTGATTCTAACAATCTTTCAAGGAATAAAATTCATGCATATTCCTAAACCTTAGGAACAATTATCACCAACAATAAAATGAAAAAGGTTTATTAATCTAAGCAGCAATAACTTTCTGTGAATTGACTTTTCTTTGCTTAATATCATATACGGTAAGTACACAGATTAAAGCCCAGAATAATACTGCAGCTTTATCCATCTCCAAGAAATTATTTAGAAATCCGTGTGTCAAATAGGATATCAATGAACAAGCGCTCGTCGAAATAATAATTTTATCTTTTCGGTCTATTGCTTTGTAATAAGTTTTGAAAGAATAAAAAATTACAAATAAAAGAATTCCCAAAAAAAGCAAGCCACCAAATAATCCTTGTTCTGCCAAAGGTCCCAGGTATTCTGAATGAGAATTTCCAACATCTCCCGAATTCGTGCTAATTTCTGTGTAGTTAGAAGAAAGTTGAAACGGTGCATATTGAAACATATATGTTCCGGGGCCAAATCCAAACAAAGGTTTGGCTTTCCACATTTCAATTGCACAAGCCCAACGATTTATTCTCTCTAGATTAGAAGCATCAGTGCTAATATTTGAAATAGATTCAACATTCTCAATAAGATCATCTGAACTTGCAACGGTATTTTCTTCGAGATTCTCAAGAATCAAATTAATATTGAGAATTAAAGCTAAAAGTATAACTACTGTAGTTGAAATTAAAACTCTAAAAGGAATACGCAATTTAAAAATGATAAAGAGTAATAGGGATGGTATTATGCTTATCCATGCAGCCCTTGAATAGGTAAATATTAGACAAAGGGTTAGAATTATAAAAGCAAAAAAATAAGCCAGTTGTTTTACAATATTTTTTTCATTGTAATGATACAAACCCATTGAAATTGGTAAACACATGGCAAGTATCGCACCAAGAACTGCATGATTTTTGAAGAAAGGCTGCATAGTCCATTGTGATGGCTTGTCTTCAAAATTGAATATTGATAAATGAACTAAATTAAAAAGAGAGACAAGAACCAAAGTCCAAAGAAAAAGACTTAAAAAGAGACTTATCTTATTTCTTTCTTGGAAATAAAAATAAGCCAAAAAATAGCACGGTATGACAAACCAAAGTTTTGAAATAAAAAACTTAAGAGAAACAACTTTGTCAACACTTGTAAAACAAGTAATCAACATCCAGCCAAAATAAAAATAAATTAATATCGAAATAGGATGTAGAAAAAATTCACTGGGCAATTCCTTTTTAAAGAATATAAAATAAACAAACAAAATTACAAGAAGAACAAGCAAAGGTTCTGTCGGTAAGGAAATGCTCAACTTGCCTAAATCAACGTCATTTGGATTTATTGAAAGAGGGGTAAAAAAAGGAATGCTAAACCAAATAAAGTCAGGCTTGATCATTGAAATAATTCCAAAAAGAACTATTGGAGCAGCTAACAAATACAACTCATGATTTGATAAAATACAATAAAAGGTAAATAGTGTAAATGCAATGGAAGCAAGTAAAATATTGCGATTGCTAAGAAAATTTGGACTTATTGAATTCAATCTTGAAGCATATTTTTTATTGCTGGCCATTTTCTTTTCAACAGCAATGCAGAAGTTGCAAAAAACAAAGATGAGCAAACTGAAACCAAAACAAAAAGCCATCGCACAGGAGAATGTTTACGCTCAGCCGGTATAGCCTTATCCACAACAAACTTTTGAGTAAATTCTATGTTCGCATCCGCTTTTGCCTGAACTAGAAATCTTCTAATAAACATAAGATTATCAACTTCTCGCTCATATGTTCTTTCAAGAATGTCAAAAACTTCTCCGGACTGAATATTATCATCAACCAATTTTTTTAATCCTGATGATTGATTTGGTCCTGATTTACCATAAGCATCAATAAGATAACCTCTTTGAAATTGACTCATTATTCCTTTTCCAGTTAATGTATCCATTACCGTTTTTAACGAATCTATAACCTTGGATTGCTCTGCATAACTCTTTTGAAGATTATTAATTAGTTCATTTGACCTGGCTTGGATAAGTTCAAATTTAACTGTGTCATAGAACAATGGAAAGGAGTTAGCGATATCAGCTGCGACTTTAGGATCTTTATCAATTATACTTATTTCAATAGAATTGTATTTATTTCTTTTAGAAATTAAATTGTCTTTTAAGTTATTGATGACATCTGTATAAGCAAACTGCTTACTGCTATCAATTTCATAATGATTAAATAAATTGAATTTTTTAATAACTTTATCTAATAATCTTGTAGAATTTATTATTTCAAGAGATTGTTCAGATTCACTTGTTTCTCCAAAATCAGAATAAGAGCCTTTTCTTGTTGCTGTTTCTGTAACCGGAACCTGAGTAGATCTTGCCGGAAACATGGTAGTCGTCGATTTATAATAAACCGGAAGCAGAAAAGATAAACCAGCAGAGATAACCGCTGTATAGCCCATTATTTTTAAGAGCAATATTTTATTTTGCCAAATAAGTTTGATGAGGTCAAAGAAATTTAAGATTTCCATTAATTAAGTTTGATAAGAAGGTAACGAGTTTGTGCGCTAAAACTTGCATCTTAGCCTAATTTCCCGCAAAAGTAATTATTTAGACAAAATTCTCCGAATCAAAGACTGCTTGAATAGAAGAGAATAAATTGTCATTCCTAGATCATTTTAATTTCATAATAATTTATTGAAAGCTCTGATATTGAGCATCTTAATGGACTGTTTGAGCGATGAGAAGGACAATTATTACATAAACAATGGGGATTTTTACTAATAAGAAGCTTTAAACAAGACATTTGAATTCGATTAAAGGGGTTAATTCATATTTCTGCTCTAATGACTAAAAAGCAAATTTCAACGAATTTTAAATCTAAAGCACAAGTTTTAAGAATCCAATATCAAATGCATGAATTTTATAATTTATAAATACTAGCTAACTGACTATTTATATCGAAAATTAAAATTGTAAATAAAAACTAACAATAACACAATACAAAAAACAATTAAACCAAATAAAATTGACTTCTGTTCATTTTCTTCATTTTTGCTCATTGCAATATTAAGTGGAGTTGGGCTTTCTAAATCAACTTTAAGTTCATAGATATATATTTCGTTCGACTTTATAATATTGAGCTTCATAAATTCATTGCCAATGTAAAATTGAAAGGTCTTATCATCAAGAATAAAAAAATCGATCAAAAAAATATTACTGTTCAGATAGAGCATTAGGTTACCTGAATCTTCATTATGATATAGACCTAAACAATAATGATCACCTGAAATACTTTGCATATTCCATACTTGTTGGCCCATAAGACGGAATTATTTAACTAAGATACATATTGTAACTAAATTTAAGCTTGATTTGGTATATTTTAAAATAATTTTATTAAAATGATAGAGATAGATCTCGTTGGTAAGAAAGCCTTAGTTTGCGGAGCGAGTAGAGGAATTGGCAAAGCTGTTGCCATTGCACTTGCAGAATCTGGAGCAACCGTCACTTTATTGGCTAGAAATGCAGAATTATTAGAGTCAACAGTTAAAGCTTTACCTCAAAAATTTTCACAGAAGCACAATTTTTTTACCGTTGATATGAGCAATCTTCAAAACGTTCAAAATTTTGTAGACAATGAACTTAAACTAAATAATATACACATTCTCATTAATAATGCTGGTGGTCCTGCAGCCGGAAAATTGTATGAAGCTACAACTACTTCATTGGAATCGGCTTTTCAACAACATTTGCTCTGCAATCATTTGTTAATGCAATCCTTGATTCGAGGAATGAAAGAAGAATCATATGGAAGAATAATAAACATTATTTCAACTTCAGTTAAGCAACCTTTAGAGAACCTTGGAGTTTCCAATTCTATAAGAGCTGCAGTAGCCTCTTGGGCTAAGACTTTAGCGAATGAATTAGCCATTTGGAATATCACTGTGAATAATGTACTTCCGGGAGCTACTGAAACTGATAGACTGCGCGAAATTATAACTAGGGAAAGTCAATTGAAACAAAAAACTGAAGAGGAAGTGCGAAACAACATGCTTTCTCAAATTCCTCTCAAACGATTTGGTCAAGCCTCAGAATTAGCCAATGCTGTTGCATTCTTGGCTAGTCCTTTAGCATCCTATATCAATGGAATTAACCTGCCAGTTGATGGTGGAAGAACCAAAAGTCTATAAGCAATTTCGGACTTAATAAATTAAGCCAATACTATGACTTGTTTTCGATTTTTATCTTTTCTTTATTAAGTGCTTTTTCAAATTTAGGTCTTTGAATGGATTTTATTTTTTGAAAATTTTCCATAGCCTGATCTACTTTTATTTTCAATTCTTGCGCTGAACCTATTACCGTATTAGATGGTCTTTGTTGATCAGATACTACTAATTTATAAGCTTCTGAAATTTCTTCTCTTAATTTTTTTTCATCTGCAAAAAGTGATTTTTGCTTTGTAGCAAGTAAGTTTGAACGAAGTAATTCTAATTCATTGTAGTAGGCATCCGCCAGACTTATACTATTTTTATTTTTTAATTTTGATTTGTTTTCTTTAATAAAAGCCTGTTCTGTATTGATGTTGTCTACACATTTCGCCAGAGATTCGTGCATGGTATAGAACTTCATAGCCATCTCATTTTGTAGAAGACGATCACTTAAGTTGAAATTTTTTTCATCCTTATGAATTAGGCTTAAGGTATCATAGTATTCCTTGTTTTTGACTATCAATTTTACAATATACTTACCCGGTAGAACCTGTGGTGCACTGAATCCACCGAAGTCTAATTTAGATCCTCCTTCAGCAACTTTTGGCGGTTTAAGTCGATAGTTCCAATAGACTTTATTAATGCCTTTGCGTTTACTTCCGGGTAGACTTTGAATGATATTTGCGTGCTCATCTAAGATTTCAATTTTCACATCGCCATCCATTATTCGATCTTTAAGATAATACTGAATTGGAGTTTGGGATTCCGGATTTCCAACATTCCAACCACCGGTTAAGGGAGAACCTCCACCATACTTTCCATCGCTAATTGGAATTTCAAACTGTTTAAAAATATGCACTTCTTCATTTGCTAATTGGGTGCTCATGTTTCTAAAAATGTTGATGTCATCGTATACATAAATACCTCTTCCATGAGTTGCGATAATTAATGAATTATTCTTTTTGTGAATTTTAATATCTCTAACCAAAGCATATTCCGGAAAACCATTTTTCACTCTAAACCAGTTAGTTCCTCCATCTATAGTTGCGAATAATCCCATCTCTGTTCCTAAAAATAACAAGGATGGATTTATTCTGTCTTGGATTATTTTATGTGCAAATCCTGTAAATTCTTTACTGGTAATTCTTGTCCAGCTTTTACCAGCGTTATTTGTTTTTATTAAATAAGTATTGTGATCCCCGTACATGTGGTTATCTAAAGTTACAAATGCGGTTTTAGAATCAAATTCTGAAAGATGAATACTACTTATCCAACTCTGTTTTGGAACACCGGATTTCGCAATTTCTGATGAACAATTTCTCCAATTTTTACCACCATCTTCAGTAATTTGGAGATTGCCGTCATCTGTGCCGACATAGATTATTTTGTCATCAAAACTTGATTCAGTTAGCGTGAAAATGGTGCAATGGTTTTCCGCACTTGTATTGTCTGCTGAAAGTCCACCTGATTCTTCTTGTTTAAGCTTCAGTGAATCATTCGTGGTTAAGTCATTCGATATACGCTTCCAGTTTCTACCTTGATCTTCAGATTTGAATAGGTATTGTGAGGCAATATAAAGATTCTTTTTATTTGCATTTCCAGTGACTATTGGTGTATTCCAATTCCATCTTAATTTTTCATCATTCTTTGTTTTTTGAGGTTGTATGGGATAAGATTTAAAATTTGTTAGGTCAATTCTTGCAGCATTTCCTCCTTGATATTCGGCGTAGCAAACATTGTGATCTGAAGGATCAGGTTCTGTCCAAAAACCATCCCCCCAATACAATCCCTTCCAATCACCATTACCAATACCTCCAGGTTTTTCAGAAGGTGCGATCCAACTTCCATTATCCTGAAGTCCTCCATAAATATTGTATGGCTCCGCTTCATCAACAGCGACATGATAGAATTGTCCCACAGGTAAATTGCTACAAAACATGAAACTTGAACCTCTATCATTACTAATATAAACGCCTCCGTCAGTACCTAACAAGATGTGACTTGTATTATTAGGATCAATCCAAAGTGCATGATGATCAGAATGTACCCAAACACCATCACTTGAAACCTCATTAAAGGAATATCCTCCATCATCAGAATAGGAAAGTGTAAAACCTGGTCTATAAACCCGCATGGCATCTTTTGGATCTATTACCAATGAAGAAAAATAAAATGGTCTCGAAACTACATTCATTGTTGCGCTCTGCGGCTTCCAATGCTCACCGGCATCTCTTGAAATATATAAACCTGTATTATTTGATTCAACAATAGCGATTAATTGATCAGGTTGACTGGGAGCAAGTGTCATCGCAATTCTGCCAAATTCACCGGATGGAAGACCTTCAGTAATTTTTTTCCAATTTTTCCCTGCGTCAGTACTTTTATAAAATGCACTTCCTTTGCCACCGGAATTGAATGAATAAGGTGTTCTTCTGAATTCCCAAGTTGTAGCGTAAATTATGGAAGGATTTTGTGGGTTGATACAAATATCAGCACATCCAGTCTTGTCATTTATGTATAGAATTTTATTCCATGTCAATCCTGCATCAACCGACTTATATAATCCCCTGTGTGGACTATCAGACCAAAGCGGGCCTGGCACTGATACATAAATGATTTTTGAATCCTTAGGATCTATTAGAATCTTACTAATGTGTTCGGTACTATCTAAACCAATTTTTACCCAATTTGAGCCTTCATCGGATGATTTATATATGCCATTACCTATTGAAACCGAATTTCGCATGTTGCTTTCCCCAGTTCCAACATAAATATTTTCAGGTTTCTGTTGATCAACTGCTATTGCGCCTATGGATTGACAATATTTATCAAAAATTGAGAAAAAAGACGCTCCTGCATTCGTTGTCTTCCATACACCTCCTCCTGCAGTACCTATATAAATGGTCTTCCCATCTTTTGCATTACCTTCAATTGATGTAATTCTTCCACTCATAGTTCCAGGTCCAAAAGCTCTGGGCTCTATGGAGCCAAAAATAGAGGAATTGATTTTTACCTGTGCATTTAAAAAGACAGTTGAAAATCCGAGAATGAACAACAATAAAATATTTTTCATAGTATAGTAATTGTGAAAAAAAAGCCACGAAGTTATTCGTGGCTTTGTGTTATTTGACTGACAATAAATTATTACATCCCAGCTGTAAATTTATCAGGACTGATTTTGCCATTTACCGTAATTTTCTTCAACTCAAAAGGGCCACCCATACTTGTTATTGTATGTGGAAACATGAAACCTCCTTCAACCTCCTTATAATTTCCAAGATCTGTTTGAACTTCAACTTCTTTACCTCCGGCTTTTTGTTTTGAAATCTTTCTAACGGTAAAAAAGCTAACGGGATCTATTAATTCGTAATGAACATTTCCGGACTTTGTAAGAATTTTCAGCTTATGACATTCTGTTCCTTCGACATCATCCATTCCAATATATTCAACCGTATGTCCTTTTTCTTTATAGTTGACCAATTCTCCTTCCAAATCAAGTTGCTCTATGGATTCTTTTAATTGATCCTGGGTCATTGCTTCTGGTTTTGACTGGCCTTGAAAAGGCATAAAAACCCATCCTGAATCAGGGCGCACAATCATCCAACCACTCATTCCCATTACATTTATCTCCATTCTCCAACCTTTGTTTTTCAAAGTAGTTATAGTAATTGGAATTTCCATCCCTTGAGAATTAACCTGACCTTCAAAAACTAAGCTTTCAATGGATTTAAGTTTTTCAGCTCCACCCATTGATTTGATATTCTTTTCAATAATTTCATCCGCAGTCTGTGCATTTGTTTGAAAACTTATAAATGCAATACTTAGGATAGCTAGAATAATTTTTTTCATTTTTTATTAAATTTTGCTCAAATTTAAAAGTATTCCAGATTCAATAATTAATTAATCGTCTAAAAGAGACTTATTTAAGACAAAATTAAGGAGTTCTTCGACTGGATGAGGATTGGTGAGAATGAATTACTTTGACCAAAGATTGTATTTTAGAATACAGTAAATAGCGCGAAACCCATCTTTCCAGTTAATTTTCTTGCCTTCAGCATAAGTTCTTCCATAATAAGAAATTCCGCGCTCATAAATTCTAACTCCAGGATATCTGGAGACCTTTGCTGTTACTTCAGGTTCGAATCCAAATCTTCGTTCTTTCAAATCCAGAGATTTAAGGATTTCTGATTTGAACAACTTATAACAAGTTTCCATATCTGTTAAATTCAAATTAGTAAACAGATTAGATAAAAGTGTAAGGAACTTATTTCCAATTGAATGCCAAAAAAAGAGTATTCGATGTGGTTTCCCACCCATGAACCTCGAACCATAGACCACATCTGCAAACCCTTCTTCAATTGGCTTTAGTAGTTCATTGTATTCTCTAGGATCGTATTCTAAGTCTGCATCCTGAATAATTATATAGTCACCGGTTGACAACTTTATTCCATTGTGTAAAGCAGCTCCCTTACCAAGGTTAATCGAGTGTTTGTGGTAAATAAAGTTTTGCTCAGTATGTTGCTTAATATAATTGGCAATGACTTCTTCGGAATTATCTTTTGAAGAATCATTCACAAGTATTATTTCCTTAGACATTTTAGGCTGAAGTTCCACTTGAATGATCCTATCTAGAATTAAGTGAATCGTTCTGGCTTCATTGTAGACTGGAATAACAATTGAAAGTTTTTTAGGCTGCAAAACTCAGAAACTTTTTTGTATTAATTTCGTTCTTTATGGGGCGAAAATAGGATATTAAATGAATTTTTATATAATCAAAATAGATCTCTTGGTAAAAGAGACTGTGGATGCAGTCAGTATTGGATTCAATTTAGATGCAGATCACCCACTTAAACAATTTAATCCCGGACAATATCTAACTGTTAAGTATAAATTTCACGGAGAAGAGTTTTTGCGATGTTATTCCATTTCATCTATACCTAAAGAAGAAAGCTTATTTATTACGGTTAAAAGAACAAAGCAAGGATTTATATCAAATGAACTTGTAACTAAAAGCCATGTAGGAATGGAATTGGAAATTGGCGCTCCACATGGAAAATTTAAAATTAGTTCTTTTCTTTCTAAGAGAAGGTCACATTACTTTTTTGCTGCGGGATCTGGTATAACACCAATTATTTCAATGATTCAATATTTGTTGGAAGAAGAAATTACTTCCAATATTTATTTATTGTACGGAAATAGAAAAGAGGAAGACATCATCTTCTATCAAAAAATACAAACACTCGCTACAAAATATGAAGGTCAATTCAAAGTTTTCTTTGTTTTGAGCAATTCGAGAAGAGGTAACAAATTGAATCCATTTCTTTTGAAAAAAAATAATTGGATGGGTTGGAATGGAAGAATTGATGATAAATTAATTGGAAAATTTATCGATACAGTAAATGATCAAAATAAAGAAAAGGAATACTATATCTGTGGTCCAGGTAATTTTATTCAACAAGTCGAAAAATCTTTGCATAAAATAGAAATTGAACAAACAAATATTCATAAAGAATATTTTAGTATTCAAACTATTGATTCTAATTCCAATGAAAAGGAAAAACTCGCACTTCTGAAAAGCAATTTAACTTTTAGGTTAAACAATCAAAAGTATACGATCGAAACAAAGGAAGGTGAAAAAATATTAGATGCAATAATTAGAAATGGCTTTGATCCACCTCATTCTTGTTCAAGTGGTGCATGTGCTACCTGTATCGCAACAAAAATAAGCGGAGAAGTTCGCATGGACTCAAGCCTTGCACTGGATCAAAGTGAAATAGATAGTGGATTGATACTTACTTGTCAATCCAGATGTTTAACAGAAACAGTTGAAATTGAGTTTGACGAATAGTAGATTTTTTAAATCTCTTGTGTTCTGAATATTAATTACTACTAAGTTTAAATTTTATTATTCTTGTTATTAAATCATAAGGTATCTTTTCCGATAATTGAAATTGTTCTGTGCCCTTTCCACCTTTTAATAGTGCCAAGTCTTTTTTAAATTCTTCAATTTCCCTTGGTGCAGGGTATAGACCAATATGATTTTTAAACGCAGCAATAAAAACAGATTTTGATTTTCCTTTTTTATCTTTAATTGTAAAGCAAGGAATTGCATAGCTAATGCGCTCAATAACTTCCGGGAAAGATTTGTGTATAATTGATCTTATTTCAAACAGAATTTCCTGAACTTGCTCTGGCATCAAAGCAATATAATCATCAACATTTGTTGGTTTTATATTCATTTAAAAAATTATTTTTATAAATAAGGACAACAATAAAAATTAGTTTGATTTTTTTTCAAGGTAAAATTAATTTGAATTAATAGTAACAAAACCTTTTACTTGATTTAAATTTCTAATCTATTGTTTTTAGAAAATGTGTAGTTTCAATTAAAATGAAGAATTTTCAACAAATTCCTTTTTAATAAATAGCCAAATGACTTTTTTAAGACCTTTTAAATATAACTTAATGAGTACCCGGATTGTTACAATATTTTATTTGATTAAACGTATTACTTTTGCCGATTCTAAAATATTAAAATTTAAATGAATTATAAATCTGATATAGAAGCCATTGATGCCTTAGCTCAATCTTACAAAGACCTCAGTGTTGAGATTTCAAAAGTAATTATTGGTCAGGAAGAAGTTATAAAAGCTTCAATTATTTCTTTATTTAGCAATGGTCATAGCTTATTAGTTGGAGTACCTGGACTAGCTAAGACATTGTTGATCAATACTTTAGCTAATGTATTAGATCTAAGCTTTAAGCGCATTCAGTTCACTCCTGATCTTATGCCATCGGATATTACAGGTTCTGAAATATTTGGCGAAGACAGACATTTTCACTTTAACAAAGGACCTTTGTTTGCTAATATTGTTTTGGCAGATGAAATTAACCGAACTCCACCAAAAACACAGGCTGCTTTGCTTGAATCTATGCAAGAAAGACATATTACTGTTGCCGGTCAAAAACATGATTTACCAAACCCTTTCTTTGTTTTGGCGACTCAAAATCCAATAGAACAAGAAGGAACATACCCATTGCCGGAAGCCCAGTTGGATCGATTTATGTTCAATATTCTGCTCAATTATCCAAGTTATACTGAAGAACTTGAAGTAGTTAGACAGACTACCAGCGATAGAGATGTTGTTCTTAAGCCAATTTTGAATTCTAATGAAATATTGGCTTTCCAAAAAGCAGTTCGCAAAATGCCCGTTGCTGATAATGTGCTGGAATATGCCGTAAACCTTTCATCAAGAACAAGACCTAACACAGATCGAGCAACCAAAGAAGTAAATAACTATGTTTCTTGGGGTGCAGGACCTCGAGCATCTCAGAATTTAGTCTTGGGTGCCAAGTGTCATGCAGCCATATTTAATAAATATAGTCCTGATATTGAGGACATTAGAGCAGTTGCTACCTTAGTATTGAGGCATAGACTAGTTCTAAATTATAAGGCGGAAGCAGATGGCTTAAATGTTGACAAACTTATTGCAACCCTCCTTTAATCAAAATTTATTTAAACATTGCCTTGTGAATTAATAAGTTGGGATTATCTTTGCATCCCAATTTTAAGGTCTATACTATGAAAAAAGATATCCATCCATCAAACTATCGATTTGTCGTTTTCAAGGATTTCTCTTGTAATGAAGCGTTTCTTACTAGATCCTGCACTTCAACTAAGGAAACCATTAAATGGGAAGACGGTAATGAATATCCATTGGTCAGATTGGAGATAAGTAATAAATCTCATCCTTTTTTCACTGGTAAAATGAAATTTATTGATACTGCAGGTCGAATTGACAAGTTCAATAAAAAATTCTCAAAACCAACTAAGGAGCAATAGACTTTTCTACTCCACACTTTAACTATTTGAAATAGAATAAGATTACTTTTGCTTATTCTAATCTGTTTTTACTTTGAATTGTATTCTTTTAGATCCTCTAAGTACTAAGCAACTCTGGCCAATTAGTGCAACAAGACCAATTTCAGGAATTCGAATTGGACTACTTACTATAGAAGAGAAATGGTCAAGATATCTTGATTCAAATGTCTCACACCTTTGTCGCAATGAATTATCCAATTTATTTCCAATCAATCTTTCAGAAGATAATATTATTATTTCAGGAAAGTTATTGCCTGATTCAGATTTTGTTCAACAGTTAACTAAAATCAAGTTAGGAGAACTTGCCATTGATAAAGATGGTCAATTTGTACAGGCAAGATTAAATAGAGCTGAAGCAATAGAATTAATAGAATTTTATTTTAAAGATCAGCTGAATCAATTTATAGAAAAAAGGAATTCCAAACTTGTTACTACTCCGAATGTTCTTGAATTCCCTTGGCAAATTTTTCAATGGAACGGAGAAGAAATTAGGAAAGATTTTCAACTTGTCAGTCAAGGAAGAAAATCTGCTTTAATTTCTCCAACAAATCAACTTATTGGGAATAATATATTTCTTGAAGAAGGATCAAAGATGGAATGCTGTATACTGAATTCTACTGATGGGCCAATTTATATTGGTTCGAATGCTGAAGTGATGGAAGGAAGTATGATTAGAGGTCCATTTGCTTTATGCAATAATGGGGTATTAAAATTGGGATCAAAAGTTTATGGACCAACTACTATAGGCCCATTTTGTAAAGTAGGAGGTGAAGTAAACAATTCAGTATTTCAGGCAAACTCAAATAAAGCACATGATGGATTTATTGGTAATTCAGTAATAGGTGAATGGTGCAATATTGGAGCAGATTCCAACAATTCAAATCTTAAAAACACTTACACGGAAGTGAAATTGTGGAATTATTCGTCGAATAATTTTATTAAAACAGCAAGCATATTTTGCGGCTTAATCATGGGGGATCATTCTAAATGTGGCATAAATACGATGTTCAATACTGGAACTGTTGTTGGTGTAGGTGCAAATATTTATGGCTCTGGCTTTCCAAGACAGTTTATTCCTGATTTTTCTTGGGGTGGTGCAAGTGGATTTACAACTTTCAAATTAAAAGAATTTTTTGAAACGGCAACTGCAGTTATGTCTCGCAGAAATAAAGCACTAGACCAAAATCATATTGAACTACTTTCTCAAATTTATAAAAACACTTCAAGCTACAGAAGTTGGGAAAAGGAAGGGATTCTAGAAACTAAAAAAGTGGAATAACAGTATTTGCCGAACTAATCTAAGAATCAAATTTTTAGATATATTTTTAAAGAGTACAGACTATTTTTTTGTAGAAATTCTAGCTGATAAATCAATAATTTATATTGGAAGAGCTTAGAACTTAAAGTGTAATTTGTTCTACTTCTTAGTCTAAAAAATCTTTATTTTATGCAGGCTCTGCCTTCAAGACTGCAGCGGTATAATACCTATTCATTCTGGCAATATTCTCAATAGAAATTTCTTTAGGACATTCTGCCTCACACGCAGCAACATTGGAACATCTTCCGAAGCCCTCCTGATCCATTTGAGAAACCATGTTTATAACCCTTCTGTCATTTTCCACCTCTCCTTGAGGTAGCAAACCAAGATGAGAAACTTTCGCAGCAACAAATAACATTGCAGAACCATTAGGGCAGGCAGCAACACAGGCACCACATCCTATACAAGCAGCTGCATCGAAGGCTTTGGATGCAATACTTTTTTCGATTGGAATGGTATTACCATCAACAGCTTGACCTGTATTGATTGAAATAAAGCCACCGGCTTGAATTATTCGATCAAAAGAAGTTCTGTCTACAACCAGATCTTTAATTACAGGAAAAGCGTTTGCTCGAAATGGTTCAACAGTAATGACATCACCATCCTTAAAATGTCTCATATGAAGCTGACAAGTTGTCGTTCCTGTTTGGGGACCATGAGGCTTTCCATCTATTACCATACTGCAAGCACCACAAATTCCTTCTCTACAGTCATGGTCAAAAGCGATGGGATCTTGTTTATTTTCAAGAAGATTCTGATTGAGTACATCCATCATTTCTAGAAATGACATGTGTTCATTGGCTTTTACCTTATAACTTTCCAACAGACCCTTCGACGATTCGTTTTTTTGTCTCCAGACTTTTAGGGTAAGATTCATAATTTCGTTCATGCCGTAAAAATAGTTATTTCACTTTTATAGAAGGATTAAAACGCTAGCTTGTTCATTATTTATTAAGAATCAATCAGGAACTTGATATTCCTTTGCATTCCAGTTTTTCCACTTCGCTTGAGAGGAGAATTTTTACTAAGTTCATTCCATGTCTGATCCGTGATTTCAAGCCAATCTTTAGTACTAAGCTTGAAAAGTTCCTTTTTGGGTTCAAATTGATCCTCTTTTGTCTTAGTTGCAAAACGGTTCCATGGGCATACTTCTTGACAAATGTCGCAACCGAAAGCCCAATTTTCCATCTTATCCTTAAATTCTGCTGGTATTGAATTCTTTAGTTCAATGGTCAAATAAGAGATACACTTAGATGCATCGAGTAAGTAGCCATTAGGATGAATTGCCTTTGTTGGGCAGGCATCAATGCATCTGGTACAAGTTCCACAATAATCTTTAATAGGATCAGTGTAATCGAATTCTAGATCTGTAAGGACACACATAAGAAAAAAAAATGAACCTTGTCTAGGATGTATACTCAATGTATTCTTTCCATTCCAGGAGATTCCTGATTTTTCAGCCCAAACTCTCTCCATGATTGGTGCCGAATCAACAAATGCACGAAATTGAATATTTCCATATTCTTCCTTCATCCAAGTTTCAAGAATCTTGGCTTTTGCTTTGAGAACATGATGATAATCTTCTCCATATGCATATCTCGCAATCTTAACTGAGGTTTCACTTGTAATCTCTTCCTGATAGTAATTTATGCTAAGAACAATAACTGACTTCGTACCTGGAAAAAGTTGTTTAGGATCAATTCTAAGGTCAAAATATCTTTCCATGTAACTCATTTCACCATGGTAGTTGTGATTAAGCCAATCTTCTAATCTTTTTGCTTCCGCATCCAGTTTAGTAGCTTTACTTACGCCAATGGATTGAAATCCTAATTCAGTGGCCTTATCTTTAAATTTTTGAATATTATGCTTCATGTAAGATTCGGACAAAATTACTTTGTCTAAACTTAAATTATATCTTTGAGTTTTACTTTATACAACAAATGGATTTAATAAGGCAATTAATTGATTTCGTATTGCATGTGGATAAACATCTCATTGAACTCACTACTCAATATGGATTCTATATTTATATCATTCTTTTCGCAATATTATTTTGTGAAACAGGATTTGTAGTTACAGCAATACTTCCGGGTGACAGTTTGCTTTTTGCCGCAGGAGCATTAGCCTCAAGCGGAAATTTAAAAATTGTGGAAGTAATCATCTTTATGATTGTTGGTGCAATTTTAGGAAATCAACTCAATTTTTACATCGGTAGATGGTTAGGGCCTAGGCTTGAAGTCAGAAATTTCAAATGGATCAACAGAGAATACATTAATCGAACGCATAAATTTTATGAAAAGCATGGTGGAAAAGCTTTGATCATAGGAAGATTTTTACCAATAATAAGAACCTTTGTTCCTCTAGTTGCCGGAATAGGTAAAATGAATGCAGCAAAATTTCTTCTTTATAATATTTTTGGTGCCATAGTTTGGATAATTCCTTTGACCCTTTTAGGATATTTATTTGGAAATATTCCTTTCGTTAAAAATAATTTTACCATCGTCATTCTAATTATTATAATTGTAAGTGCATTGCCATTGTACATTGGAATATGGAATAGAAAAAAAATAATGAAAAAAGTAAATGAATTCGAATAAGTGAATTATCAATGAAAATATTTATTAAAAACAATTTCAAATATTTTTTATTTTTCATTGCAGTAGTAGGATTGCTGAGCATCCTAAATCGAAGTTTTGGTTTTGGCTGGCCTGACCAGTTGTCAGGTGGAATAAGATGGATGGGAATTTTGGCAATGATGTGTATAGGAATACATTATCACAAAGTGACCGTCTGGATTATAATTAGTATGTTCATTGGTGCTGAAATAGGTTATGATTTTCCTGAACTTGCGTTGCAACTAAATATTTTTAGTAAAATTTTTATTAAATTAATAAAATGTATTATCGCTCCTCTTTTATTTGGAACTTTAATAGTCGGTATTGCAGGTCATTCAAACATTAAACAAGTAGGAAGACTGGGATGGAAATCCTTATTGTATTTTGAAATTGTTACATCCCTTGCATTATTTGTAGGTTTATGCGCAATTAATTTAAGTAAAGCAGGAGTTGGAATTGTTCAGATTTCTAAGTCAGAAGAATTGCCAACAGCGATAAAACAAGAAGGATGGAAGGATTTGGTATTGCATGTGTTTCCTGATAATTTTATCAAAGCAATTTCTGAAGGACAGGTACTTCAAATAGTTGTATTCACTCTGTTGTTTGCCATAGCTATGATGTTCGTAAGTAAAGAGGTAAGGAGACCAATTTTGACTTTTGCAGAATCTCTTTCTTCTATAATGTTTAAATTTACAGACATCATAATGAAATTTGCTCCTTTCGCAGTTGGTGGTGCAATTGCTTATACCATTGCAAATCTTGGAGTTGATATTATGAATAATCTTATTCTACTATTAATTACATTATATGTTGCATTAATAGTCTTTGTATTGTTCGTTTTCGTTCCGATTATTCTATTTTTGAAAATTCCTGTGCGAAGATTTATCCAGCATGTTGCAGAACCAATAAGTATAGCATTTGGCACAGCAAGTTCTGAAGCAGCACTTCCTTTAGCAATGGAAAATATGGAAAAATTTGGTGTTAAAAGAGAGGTTGTTAGTTTTGTCTTGCCAACTGGATTGAGTTTCAATCTTGATGGCACAACTTTATATCTTGCCTTAGCATCCATTTTCGTTGCACAAGCAGCAGGTATTAATTTGACTATTGGACAACAGATAGTTATGATGTTGACCCTTATGCTGACAAGCAAAGGAGTTGCAGGTGTTGCCCGCGCATCTCTTGTAATTCTAGCTGCTACCGCGAGTTCTTTTGGTTTGCCGGACTGGCCAATCGCAGCAATATTGGGAATTGATGCTTTGATGGATATGGCTAGAACAGCTGTAAATACATTGGGGAATTGTCTTGCAACAGTGGTGATTGGCAAATGGGAAAATGAGCTCCATATTCCGGAGGAAGTATAATTCAATTGATTTGAAAGTTGATATTGAACCAAGTTGGCTTAAATTTTTGCAAGTAGAATTTGAGCGTGATTATTTCAAAAAAATAAAAGAGAAATTGATCACCGCTAAAAAGGAAGAGAAAACAATTTTTCCGCCTGGCAAATTGATTTTTAATGCATTTAATTCAACCCCACTGGATAAAGTAAAAGTTGTAATACTTGGCCAAGATCCATATCACGGTGATGGTGAAGCAATGGGATTGTGTTTCTCAGTGCCAAGGAACATAAGGATACCTCCTTCATTGAAAAATATTTATAAGGAACTAAATTCTGACCTCGGCTTGGAAATTCCACAACATGGAGATTTGTCAAATTGGGCGAAACAAGGTGTATTGTTATTGAATGCAAGTCTTACAGTCGAAAAAAATAATGCAAATTCTCATTCAAGTATTGGATGGTACCATTTTACTGATGCTGTCATTTCAAAATTGTCCGCAGTGAAATCAAATATAGTATTTATGCTTTGGGGAAACTTTGCAAAAAATAAAAAGATACTCATTGATTCAACTAAACATCTAATCTTGGAAAGCGCTCACCCCTCACCACTTGCAGGAGGTGCATTCTTTGGCTGCAAACATTTTAGTAAAGCGAATAATTATTTGTTGGAAAATAATCGCGAAGCAATTAATTGGCAAATAATTTAAACTCTTAATTGTATCTTCTCTTTAAAAACCACTCACTGTCGTTAATTCGAATTCCGATATTTAATTTGATGTAGTTTTCTTCAATGGTATTTTTCAAAACCGATCTTCCCGCCTCTAAAGCAAGATTGACAACACAAAGCTGTCTTTGAAAATTGAATGAAGTACCCATGCCAAGAGTTAGCCCATAAGTCTTTAAAGATTCATTACTAATGCTTAAATACCCTTGATCATAGAATGTTCCAAATCTATACTGACTTCTTTGAAGCACGTTGCCATAGCCAGAATTATCAGGTTTGTACCAGACTCCTAAAGAAACATAACTTGCATTAATAAGGTCTCCTTGTTCACCAACAAATTTCTTAACATTTTCCCAGTTTTCATAACCAAAATCGGCCATTATTCCGGATTTATCCTTGTTGTTATAGGATATACCTGCAAGAACTTTAAAGGGTAATTCTGCTTTTGATTTCTGATTGTCGACATAAAATAAGGTATCTACAATTTCACCAACATTACCTAAGTCAAGTGTAGAAGTTTGTACACTATATCTCGACATTCTCAATTGATTAGGAAGTCCTAACAACAAACTGTAATTAATTGCTTTTGGCTTAATCACATTGTCTTTTGAAATTAATTTTTTATTCGTGATTTGCTGATAAATAAAGGCTAGTTGAGTGTTTACTCCAGATCCATAATAGCGATCTTGGTAATTATCGATAGCACTAGGATAAACATTCAACAAACTAAATGTTTGTTCATAATTTAAGTTTCCAAATATATATCCGAGGTTTATTCCTGTTGAGAAATTCTTTATGCGATATCCAAGACCTAATTGAAATTGATTTAGACCACCTGATCCATTTAATTTTCTGATGATATTACCAACGGAATTACTGTCAATTACTGAATAATTATAGGAAGTACTTGTGAAGGGAGTAAGCCCAAGACTCATACCAAAATTATGTTTATGCGCTTTATGATCAAGAATTTCATTAATTGAATTTTGCAAAGGGACACCAATTTGTAGATAAGAAAGTGTACCTGACACATCGTTAGCAGAGGTTTCGGAATCTGATATTTTTTTAAACTTAACATTATAACCAAGTTCAACATCAGTTATTTTTAGGAAACCTAAACTCGCTGGATTAAGTGGATTATACTCTTCAGCATTTGTATATGCTAATCCCGCATGACCACTACCTTGAGATATTGGCGAAAGCGATCTCGATAGGCTTCCTATCCCAAATCTAGATAAAGGAAGAGATTCATTAGTTTGTGCGGATAATATTTGTAAGGAAAAAAAACCTAGAATTAAGTATTTATAGTGTTTCATTTAAAGTTTGCAATTTCGTTCAATCCCCTAAGAACTAAAAAAGGATCGGCAAAGATCTTTAATTTACAGCGAACAGCCAAAAAATCTGCATCTCCCCCAGTCATTACACATTGCAAATTTTCATATTTGGCAGACAATTCATTGTAGTAGCCCTCGAGTTCATAAATGATCCCATTTATAACTCCATGTTGCAAAGCAGATTCCGTAGATGTTCCTAAGGATCCTGGATTAACCAAATGTGACTTAATTAAGGGAAGTCTGGCTGTAAAATGATTCATTGCTCTAAATCTCATGTTTAAACCAGGGGCAATGTTTCCCCCTACAAAACCCTGACCTTTAAGTATTAAATCGTAAGTTATGCAAGTGCCACTGTTTACAACCAGAATGTTTTGGTCCTGGACCAACTTAAGGGCTCCGCACCAGGCAGCTATTCGATCTGTGCCAAGACTATCCTTTGAAGTATACTTTAATTTAATTGGTAGTTGACTATAAGCATCAGGTTCGATGATGTCAACCTCTTCCATTAACCTTTCTAGCCATTCAGCCGTTTTTGACCCTACATTAGATAGGAAACAATCATTGAATTCTATGGTGTCCAACCAATCAAATATTTCTTCAGTTCTATCAGAAGCAAATGAACGATTCACAACTAACTCATCTTTGTCAAATAATCCAAATTTGACTCTAGTGTTCCCACAATCAATACAAAGATTCATATTTTTTTAGTGTTTGAAGTGTCTTATTCCGGTTAGAACCATAGCAATACCTAATTCATTTGCTTTATCTATACTTTTCTGATCTTGAATTGAGCCTCCAGGTTGAGCAATTGATTTGATTCCGGCAGCTCCGGCAAGTTCGACACAATCTGGAAATGGAAAGAATGCTTCTGATGCCAAGACTGCATCTGAAGTTTCAAACCCCATTCTATGGGCTTTAGCAATTGCTTGTTGACATGCATCAATCCGAGAAGTTTGCCCACAACCCATTCCAAGAAGCTGCTGATCTTTCACTATAGCAATGGCATTTGATTTCAAATGTTTGATGCAGTTTATCGCAAAAATTAGATCCTTAATTTTTGCCGATTCAGGATTTAGAGTTGTTACAGTTTTCAAATCTTCTACTTTTGTTTTGTAAAAATTTGATTCTTGTATAAGAGTTCCATTGATGCAAGTTCTTTTGGAGTGTAAAATTTGAGGCCAAGATATCTGTTTAAGAAGAATTCTGTTCTTTTTTCCACTAAGAATTTTAAGCGCATCTAGCTCAAAATCTGGAGCAATTAATACTTCATAGAATAACTGATCTATTTCTTTCGCAGTTTCAAGGTCAACTTTTTCATTACATATCAGAATTCCTCCAAAGGCAGATTGTGGATCTCCGGCTAAAGCTGCTTTCCAGGCTTCAAGTAAATTAGATTTTATGGCAAGGCCACAAGCATTATTGTGTTTGAGTATGGCAAAGCATGAACCCTCATCCTTGAAATCTGCCATAAGTTGAACTGCAGCATCAACATCTAGAAGATTGTTATATGAAAGTTCCTTTCCTTGTAAAAATTCAAAAACTTCATCCAAATTTCCTTCAAACCAGGCCTTTTGATGTGGATTTTCACCATATCTTAAAGTCTTAACAGAACTACCTTTAAAGTAAGCGTTAATAGCAGAATCATAATTAGAACTAATTTCAAATGCTGTCAATGCAAGATTCTTTCTTTGATCTTCGCTACTTAAGCCATTTGCAGTTAAAATTTCCTCCAGAATACCATATTGTGCCATGGATGGAATGACTACAACATCCTTAAAATTTTTTGCAGCTGCCCTAATAAGTGAAATTCCACCTATGTCGATTTTTTCAATAATTTCTGATTCATCTTGTGTGAGCTTAAGCGTTTCTTCGAATGGATATAAGTCAACTATTACAAGATCAATCATTGGAATTTCATAATGTGCAAGCTGGCTCAAATGGTCATCATTGCGAATTGCTAGTATTCCTCCAAAAACTTTTGGATGCAAGGTTTTAACACGTCCACCTAAGATCGAAGGATAAGAAGTAATGGTTTCTACTGAGACAACTGGAATTTCCAAAGATTCAATATAGGATTGAGTTCCACCTGTTGAATAGATTACAATTCCAAGATCATTAAGTAGTCTGACCAGGGGATCTAGTCCTTCCTTATTGTATACTGAGATCAGGGCAGAACTGATTCTTTTTTTTAACATGAATTGATTTGAATTGCAAAAGTATTAAAATGTTAAAAGTTTAGCCTGCTTTTTTCCTAAGATATGCTTTGATTGTATAACAAATATAGTATGGAGATCGAATATTATAAAATGGAGTTAACATTCAATTTTTGGATTCCAAGTTTGAATAAATCACTAACTCAATGCTCATTTATTCAATAGCATCCAATTCCATTTAAATACAAAGTTTTAGATTCGATTAATATCTCTAAGTAACAGTATCCTTGATATGCAAAAGATTAAATTAAGATTACAATTGTTTATGCTCAATAAATTACTTGCTTGTTGATAGAAAAAAGATATAAAGGCTCAGAACTTCTATTTGGAAAAAATATTAGTTTTTGTCCTTTTTAAAAAGAATTTTTAATTTACATACTTCAAATTTGGAGCTTTCTTTTAACAGGACGTTCAATTTATTATAACTTTGTAGAAATTATGCCACTAAGAGAAATTATCAAGCTTGCACTTCAGAATATCAGAGCGAATCTCCTGAGATCAAGCTTAACCCTGTTGATCATTGCCCTTGGAATTACTGCACTTGTAGGAATTCTCACCTCTATTGACGGAATAATTTATTCAATGAGTAGCAACTTCAGCCATTTAGGTGCGAATACATTCAGTATAAGTAGAAAAAACGAGGAGGTAAGAAGACACAATGGGCATCAATCTGAAAAATCTTCAGCTGTTATAAGTTTTAATCAGGCAATGGAACTTAAAAAAAGATTTGAAGATGTAGCAGACGTATCAGTTTCATTTGGGGCATTGGGCAATGCTACCATTAAATATGCAAGTAAAAAAACAAATCCAACAATTCGGGTTAGAGGAATTGATGATCATTATTTTATTACGACAGGAAAAGAAATTGAATTAGGTCGTTCATTTTCGACACATGAATTGGAGTTTGGCATAAACAGAGTTATTATTGGTCGAGAACTCGTAAAGTCCCTATTTAATGACAAACCTGAATCTGCATTGCAACAAACTATATCAATTGATGATAAAAAGTATCAGGTGATTGGGGTGTTAAAATCCAAAGGTTCAACCATGAATGAAGGCGCTGATAGAATGGTTTTAATTCCATTAATGAGTTCAAAAATGGAGTATGCATCTGTCAATAGTAATTATAATATCAATATACACGTACCATTTGCATCTAATTTGGACGCGGTTATTTCTCAGTCTATAGGGGAAATGAGAATTGTTAGAGGATTGAAAAGTTATGAAGAGAATGACTTTGAAGTTTTTAAAAGTGATGGAATAATTACTTTTTTAAGAGAGAATACCGTTATGCTTCGATCAGCAGCTATTGCAATTGGCTTAATGACGCTACTTGGCGCTGCAATTGGTCTGATGAATATTATGCTTGTTTCGGTAACTGAAAGAACTAAAGAAATTGGAATTAGCAAAGCATTAGGAGCCAGTAAAAAAACTATAGTTATGCAATTTTTAGCTGAAGCTATAATTATATGTCAACTCGGCGGTATTGCGGGAATCTTGATGGGTATACCCATCGGCAATATCGTAACCATTATAATGGGAGGAAGCTTCATTATTCCATGGGCTTGGATTATACTGGGATTTGTTGTATGTGCAATTGTAGGTATTCTTTCTGGATTTTATCCGGCCCTGAAGGCTGCATCCTTAGATCCTGTGGATGCATTGAGATATGAATAAATTTTATATTTCCAGATTGAGTAAGCTAGATTCAATAGTATTCCTTGTCCTAATAATTTTTTCCCTTAACCTGTTAATAAATTGATTTTGATCTTTTAGACTTCCTCCAGTTACTGGAGTTGCGTTATTAATTAATCTTTTGAACCAATTAGACGTATACTCACAAAGTGTAGTACTAATACTTCTCATAAAGTTAGGATTGTCGTACGTACAATATACCGCATCACGGGTTTTTGAATTTACAAATATGACATTGTTAGTATGTGCAATTTCATTATTATAAAGCGCAAAGCTTCCAGTGCCAATAGTAGACTTACGAAAAGAATTCTTGTTTTGATTTTTTATTGCGAGTTCGATGCGATCAACTAATTTAATAATATCATCACAAATTAATAAACTCTCTTGTGAATCAATCATCAATCCTGAATCTAGAAAATATTTAATTTGATTTAAAGTATTGTCTAATACTGATGCATTCCATAATTCTACACTATTCATTGTAGAATATAGTTCTTGAATTTCATAAACTAATGACTTAAATTCAGCATCAGATTCATATTTATTATAATCAAACTTAAGCCAGGAATGATTATCCTTTCTCCATACAAAATTATAAAACACATGAAACTTAAACGCAACCAAACGAGGTGAAGAAAAATAATAAAAAAGTGGCAATTCCTTCGTTGCGTAATAAATGGTTGGATTTAACCTATATAATTTTTCAAGATCTTTTTTAATTGGTTCTAAAAACTCAAATTCATTACTTACTGATCCATATAAAGCGGGAAAGTCAAAATAAATTTTATCATCAACCAATCCCAAAATTTCATCTAGACTTATTCGAAAGTGTCTGCAAAGAATTTCGGCTTCTTCAATACTGATTGAAGTCTCACCATTAATTTTTTTGTAAACAGAGGATCGATGAATGTGAAGAACTTTACTTATTTCATCTAAGAGATCTCTTTTCTCTGCAAAAAATTTGAGTTCTATAAATTTAAATATCTTACTAGTTAGACTTTGAGATGTCATGGACACTTTTTATGGTTGCAAGTTAGTGTAATATAGATAATTTTGTGAAAAATCTGCAATTGGCTATAAGTAATATTAAGTGGGAAGAACTGAGGTCTAGACTAAAGGGAGATCTAGAATGGGGAAGCTTATATAAGGGCTTGTATGCTACTGATGCCAGTAATTATCAGATCATACCTCTTGCCTCTATGGCCCCGGCTTGCAAGGAGGATTTGTCTGAAGTTTTAGAATTTGCCAAATCGAATAAGCTAAGTCTATTACCTAGAGGTGGTGGAACTAGTTTAGTTGGTCAAACTGTCGGGGAATCTATTGTAATTGATTTTACTAAGTACATGAATAAGGTTCTTGATTGCAATCCAATGGAATCATGGGCAATTGTAGAGCCAGGAGTTATACGAGATGAATTGAATTTGTTTTTATTAGAGCAACAACTGCATTTTGCGCCTGATCCGGCAACTACAAGTAGGGCAGCTATAGGTGGAATGATAGCAAATAACTCAAGTGGCACAAGAAGCATCTTATATGGAAAAACTTTGGACCATGTCATTGAGCTTGAAGTATTGTTGGAAGATGGCTCAATCATAATTTGCAATGAACTGAATGGAACTGAAATTGAATCAAAACTTCAATTAGAAAGTAAAGAAGGAGAATTGTACAGAGGATTATTTAACTTAATTGGTGAAAACAGACATGAAATAGAAGAGCGATTTCCAAAAGTAATGCGCAGGGTTGGTGGATATAATCTAGATGAATTTTTGGAAAGTAAATGGAATTTGAGTAAAATTTTTGTTGGAAGCGAAGGAACACTTGGAATTATATTAAGCGCTAAAATTAAGCTAGTTCCCAATCCGAAATTTCAATGTCTCTGTGTTGTCCATTTTAATAGTTTTTACGAATCCATTGCACATATTCAGGAAATGGTAAAATTTAGTCCTGCATCAGTGGAATTATTAAGCGAATTATTACTGGAAAAAAGCAAAGAAAATTTAGAAACGAAGAGATATTGTGATTTTTTGGTTGGCACTCCTAATAGTGTTCAGGTTGTCGAATTTTATGGAGAAACTCTTGAGGAGGCGGTGTTGAAAGCAGAAAAAATGTGTGAAGAACTTAAATCTAAATCCATTGGCTATGCTTATCCAATTTACACAGAAAAAAAGCGTATAGAATCCATATTTACACTGCGAAAAAAAGGACTTGGCTTGTTAATGGGCGTTAAAGGTAATCGCAAACCTATCGCATTTATTGAGGATGCAGCAGTACCCCTTGAGCATCTTGCAAATTATATTATGGAAGTATTTGAAGTTTGTAGGCAAAATGATACACCCGTTGTAGCATACGCTCATTCCAGTGTTGGACTACTTCATGTAAAACCGCTTCTAGATTTAAGAGATGGTGAAGACATTGAGAGAATGAAAAGAATTTCAGATGCTACTTTAGAACTTGTCATGAAATACAAAGGTTCATGGTCAGGTGAGCATGGAGATGGATTGGCAAGAGGGCCTTACAATGAAAAGTTTTTTGGAAAAAAATTATACCAAGCTTTTGTTGAATTGAAAAACATTTTTGATCCTCAATATTTATTTAATCCCGGCAAAATTATAAATACACCAAAGGTTGATTCAAATCTTAGATATGGAATAAAATATAAGGACAATCCTTTCCAATCAAAATTTAATTATAGATCAGAAGGTGGTTTTCTGGAATCCGTACACTTATGTAATGGAGTCGGTGAATGTCGCAAAATGAACGGTGGAACAATGTGTCCAAGTTTTAGAGCAACAAGAGATGAAAAAGACAGCACCAGAGGAAGAGCTAATATTTTGAGATTAGCTATGAGTGGACAATTGGATGAATTAGGATTAGAGAGCAAAGCTCTTGAGGAGGTTATGGAACTTTGTTTGTCATGCAAAGCTTGCAAATCAGAATGTCCAAGTAATGTAGATATGTCCAAACTGAAATCTGAGATCAACTATTTTCAAAAGAAAAATAAAAGAATATCAGCATCTGACTTCTTGATAAAAAATCAAATCTTTTTGTCAAAATTAAGCAGTGGTTTTTTTGCACCAGTTGTAAATAGTCTCTTAAGTAACCGCTATTTTAAAAATTTACTTGAAAAAATTGCTAACATCGATTCAAGAAGAACACTTCCAAAATACACTTCTAAACCGTTTACAAATATTAATTATTCAAGTGAAATCAAAGAGAATACCGTAGTCCTCTTTGCAGATACATATATTAAGTATCACGAACCAAACATAGGGATATCAGCTAAAGCCTTGTTAGAATACTTGGATTATCATGTCATTGTATTTCAAGATGGTTGCTGCCAAAGACCCGCTATTTCAAAAGGTTTACTAAATGAAGCATATTCAAATGGTGAAATGACATTAAAAAATTTAGAGCCCTACTTAAGTAAAAATGTTCCCGTTCTTGTGTGT
The DNA here is from genome assembly GCA_040006775.1 of Saprospiraceae bacterium. Taxonomy (GTDB): domain Bacteria; phylum Bacteroidota; class Bacteroidia; order Chitinophagales; family Saprospiraceae; genus Vicinibacter. The sequence continues at coordinate 9,279 of JBDTWI010000025.1, read as the reverse complement.
GAACCAAGTTGTGCAACTTCATTAAAGGATGACTTAACAGATTTAATGACTGAAGATAAATGGCAGAATTATTCAAGTGGAATATTTCTCTTTGAAGATTTTCTCATGGATGAAAAAAAGAGAAATAAGTTAAAAAAGAAAATTAAAATAAAGGAAGGAAAGTATTTGTTTCATGGTCATTGTCATCAAAAAGCTATATTTACAACAAACAGTGTTCATCAAATATTTAAAGAAAATCCTGAATCAACAATGAGAGAACTAGATACGGGTTGTTGTGGAATGGCAGGATCATTCGGATATGAAACTAAGAATTATAATCTGTCTGAAAAATTGGCAAATATAAATTTAGTTCCTGAAATAAATCGTGAAGATCATAACACAGTTATTATTGCCCAGGGATTTAGCTGTAGACATCAAATAGAACATTTTTCACATCGACAAGCAATTCATTGGTTAGAAGCTGTTGATTTAAATTCATAAACTAGTCATGATTTATTCTAAGGCCATTGAATATATGTATTCAAAACTGCCAATGTTTTCAAGAATTGGTGCAACAGCTTATAAAAAAGATTTATCAAGAACTTTGGCTTTATGTAAGCATTTAGGGGATCCACAGAAAGAAATTAAATTTATACATGTAGCTGGTACAAATGGCAAGGGATCAGTATCCCATATTATGGCTGCTGTACTTCAATCTCATGGGTATATGACAGGACTTTATGTCTCGCCGCATTATAGGGATTTTCGAGAAAGAATTAAGATTAATGGAACTTATATCTCGAAAAAATATGTGAGTAGTTTTATCGATAAACATAGGGAAATTATTGAATCTATTGAACCATCATTTTTTGAATTAACAGTTGCGATGGCATTACAATATTTCAAAGAAATGAAAGTGGACTATACCATTATTGAAACTGGACTTGGAGGACGTCTAGATTCAACTAATATCATTCTTCCATTGATGAGTATTATTACCAATATAAGTTGGGATCACATGGACATACTTGGTGAAAGTCTTGAAAAAATTGCGACTGAAAAAGCTGGAATAATTAAACCCGGAATTCCGGTAGTTATTGGTAGAAAGCAGCATGAAATCGAATCTGTCTTTCTGGAAAAAGCTGATCAGTTGAAGTCACCCATCTATTTTGTTAATTCAAAAATAAATTCATCTCAAGATGGGAACAAATTCGAAATTAATAATGAAATTTCCTTTTTTCCAGATTTAAAAGGACCATATCAAAAAGAGAATTACAATACCGCTTATACAGCTTGTAGGATTTTAATAGAGAATAAAATTGTACCACTAAGTATAGATAAAATTAAATTCGCATTTGAAAATGTCAGTATGCTCACCGCCATAATTGGGCGTTGGCAATGGATGAAAAAAGATCGAAGAGTATTGATTGATTCAGCACACAATGAAGACGGAATTAAGTATCTATGTGATTGGATTAAACTAAATGTTAAAAAAAATTTACACATCGTTTGTGGATTTGTTAAAGACAAGAAACTAGACCAAGTGCTGTCCTTATTTCCAACTGACGCAAGCTATTATTTTGTTCAAGCAAAAATACCCAGAGCTCTAGATAGTCATGAGTTAAAACTGCAGGCCAAGAATTTTAATTTAAATGGTAAAAATTATAAAACAAGTTCTGCTGGACTTTCAGCTGCAAGGAAAAAGTCAGGGGCAGATGACTTAATTGTAGTTTGTGGCAGTATTTTTGTAATTGCTGAGATAATATGAAGATTGTAGTTGCAATTTCCGGATCAAGTGGCTCTATATATGCTAAATTGTTATTGGATAAACTATCTCAAATTTCTAGTATCCAATGTGCAATTGTCATGAGTGAGAATGCCAGGATTAATCTGCAATTAGAATTGCCTGGATTTATTATTGAAGACTATGGCATAAAAATATTTTCTATAAGTGATTTTAAGGCTCCATTTGCTTCAGGATCTGCTAAATGGGACGGGATGATTGTCTGCCCTTGTTCAGCCGGATTTTTGTCTAAAGTAGCTTCAGGATTGGCTGAAGATTTGATGTCAAGAGCTGCTCAGGTAATGCTCAAAGAGCGCAAAAAGCTTGTATTAGTATTGCGAGAAACACCATTTAGTCTGATTCACATTGAAAATATGAAAACCGTAAGCCTTTCAGGTGGGATCATTTGCCCTGCCATACCTTCTTTTTATTCTGGGGCTAAGGGAATTGAGCCCATTCTTTCTACTGTAACAGATAGGGCAATTGAACTTTTGGGAATTGAAAGTAATTCCTTTCAGTGGGGCTCTCATCAATTGTAAATATTTTTTATCTTTACGCTGAAATATCTTTAAATCACTAATTTAATCATCCAATGAAAATCAATTACTTTATTTGTCTATTAATTATGGTTTTTGGATTGGGATCTTGCGTCTCATCTAAAAAGTATAAAAATTTACAGGAAGAACTAACAAATGCTCAGGCTATGCTTGACGCTCAAAAAAAGAAATCTACAGATTGCGAATCTTCAAAAATGGATTTGGAGAAAATGATCGCAAAATTAAAATATGACATCGACCAAACTAAAGGAGAGACTGGAAAATTGCAAAACCAAGTTTCTGAGTTAGAAAAAATGAAAAGTCTTAAGGAACAAGAATTGATGAGACTTAAGGAAGAGATAAAGAAAGCTTTTTCCAGTATTAATACACTTGGATTAACAATAACCCAAAGCGGGGATAAGTTGTATGTATCATTACCTGATCAGGTATTATACAAAAAAGGATCTGCTTCTATTAGCGCTAATGGTACTAAAGTCTTAAAAAGTCTAGGTTCTGTTTTTGCTGCTAATCCAAATATGAGTATAACAGTTGAAGGACATACGGACAAATCTTTAGTGAAAGATGGAGCTAAATATAAAGATAACCTTGAACTTTCCACAGTTAGAGCAAATAATGCAGTCAGAATGTTATTAACTCAAAAAGTAAAACCTGAACAACTAACTTCTGCAGGAAGATCTAGTTTTGAGCCAACAGGAAAAATGATGGAGGGACGTGATAAAAATGCTTTAGATAGAAGATTAGAGTTTATTATAACACCTGATGTTACTAAATTATATGAACTTTCAAAGAAAAGTTAGAAATTAAACAGTTCAATTCTGTTTTAATTTGAAAATATAAAAGGATCACAAGTCAATAGATTTTGTGATCTTTTTTTTTAAAATAATCTTAGCCTCAGAATATAATTTGAACTATGACCAATGCAAACAAAAGAACAAAGCTTGTAAATAAGGAAGATGAACATCTGAGATTAACAGAGGATTTGAATTTCTATAATTCTAATTTTATTGCATTTGGTCTTTGTGCGATAGCATTTATTCAATACGTCTCTACTATAGGTCACGGTTTTGTACTTGATGATGGATTGGTAACCACAATCAATAGTTTTGTTCAAAAAGGATTTGGAGGTTTATGGGATATCCTGACTCATGGTTATAGGGCAGGCGCTACTATCTCCACAGATTCAGATTACATGTATCGCCCTTTGTCTGTACTAATGTTTGCCATTGAATGGGGTTTTTTTTCAAACCAGGCATGGATTCATCATACCATAAATATTCTTTTTTATTCAGCAACAATTTATGTCCTTTATTATGTTTTATTAGAGTTGTTGGGCAAATCAAACAGCAACTTGATTATTGGTGTATGTATATTATTTAGTCTTCATCCAATACACACAGAAGTCGTAAGCAATATTAAAAGTAGAGATGAGATTCTAAGTCTATTCTTTGGTTTACTAAGTTTTTTGTATTGTCTTAAGGTGAGTAGTGGTCAAAAAAAATCAATTCTTTGGGCCTGTCTTTTTTTCTTTCTTTCCTTGCTTTCGAAAGAAGGAGCAGTTACCATGCTTCTGATCATTCCTTTAAGCATTTACTTTTTTAAAAAAGATAATCCTATAAAATATTTCACACCCTTACTTATTGTTTTTATTGGATGGTTTCTAATTCGCTACAGTATAATGGGTGCTCCGCATTACATACCTAATGTGAATGACAATCAAATCGTCAATCTCAGCTTTTCAAATAGAACGGCTACAGCATTTTCGGCTTTATGTGTTTACTTAAAGTTATTAGTTTTTCCACTGAACTTATCCTGGGATTATTCTTACAATCAAATTCCAAATCAATCGTGGTCTAATTTTTTGCCAATATTGTCCGCACTGCTTTATTTGAGTTTGTTAGTGATTGCAATAAAAAAATGGAAGAATAAAAGTGTATTCTCATTTTGTATTCTGGCTTTCCTTATTTCTATGGCATTGTATAGCAATTTGTTTATATTGATTGGAACCTTGATTGGAGAACGACTTGCCTATCAGGCTTCTTTATGGTTTTGTTTAGCTTTTGTTTTTTTATTGGCAAAGGTGATAAAATTTAAAGACGAGGGTTTAGTATTTCAAAAATCTAAAAAAGCTGTGCTTTTTTTTAGTATAATTTCAACAATAGGTTTAGCTTTCTTCTACTTAAGTTTTCAAAGAGCAAAAGATTGGAAAAGCAGCTACTCCTTATTTTTATCAGATGTGAATCATTCACCAAATAGCTTTCGGGCTTATCAAGCAATCGCTGATGAAAGTTTGCAGTTGTACATGAAAAAATTCCGAGATCCAGAGGATTCTTTAAAGTATCTTACTCAAGCTCAAAAATTCTATGAAACAAGTGGATCAATAAAAAAAACTTTTAGCAATCAAATCGGATTAGGAAATACATTTTTATTTCAAAAAAATTATGAAAGAGCAATTGAATCTTTTGAAAGCGCAAAGGGCATAATCGCGAATACAGTAATTGCAGAAAGATTGGCGACAAGCTACTATCAGTTTGGCAGACATGAGGCACAAATTAATAATGATCTAGCAAAAGCCCAAAAACTAATGGAGCAAGCCTATCAATTAGATAGCAGTCGAATAGAAATTATTACAGATTTGGGAATGGTATATGGACTAAGTAAGAAATTTAATGAGGCATTGTATTTATTTGAAAAAGCATATAAAATTAACCCAAAAGATGAATTTATAATTAATAATCTTGCAAACACTTATATTTTTGTAGGTCAAAAAAGTAAAGCAGATGAACTTTTTCAATTGTTGAAGAAATAATTTTACAAGATAAATTTATTTTCTAATGCCAATTTACTTAAATATTCTTTTTCCAAATGATATCGAATTAAATATCTGGCATGTAACAGAATCTGTTTCTTTTTTTTCAGAACATCAAGAATGGTATGAACAAGAACAAACATGGATAGAAAGTATTCATGAAAAAAGAAGATTGGAATATTTAGCTTCTCGATATCTTATATATACTCGGCTAAGACCGAATAGAAAGTTGCCAATCATTAAAGATGAATTTGGCAAATTAAGGTTTGAGGAATCCGATCGATTTTTATCTATTTCTCACTCTGGTCTATACAGTGCATTTGTATTTGGACCTAAAGAAGTTGGAGTTGACATCCAAATCTATGAGAATAAAATTTTAAGAATATTAGAAAAATTTCTATCTAAAACTGAATTGGAATGGATACATCAATTTACTGATTCTGAGCAAAAAATTAAAAATTCAACTCTTCTTTGGACCGCTAAGGAAGCAATTTATAAGGCTCATGGCAAAAGAGGAATCCAGTTTAATAAACAAATATTACTGAGTTTTGAAGGACACAAATTAAAGTCAGGTGAATTATCTTTGCAAGATCAGAGTATTGATTATGCATTCAATTATGAACTTGAAGAAGATTTTGTTTGGCTTGTTGCTCATCATATTGAGCAGCCTGACTATTTTATTGATGACTTCTTGTAAGCACAAATCTAAAATCCCCACAATTAAGGATAAAATAAGTAATTCAACATCTGTTGTTGATGAAGAGTTTGAAGCTTTACCCGAGGATTTTAAAGATTTTTATTTTAAGTTTCACAAGGATAGCTTGTTTCAGATGAGTTCAATTTTTTTTCCATTGGAGGGACTTCCAAATAACGCTGATCCTGAATTTATAGCTAATGAGAAGTATTTCTGGACGCCCGATCAGTGGCGATTTCAATCAGAAATAATTGTAGAAAACGAAATCTACGAAACAAATTACACCAATGTCAGTAACATGATTATTGAAGAAACTATAACAGAAAGACAAAGAGATCTGAAGTTAATTCGTCGCTTTGCAAAGACCGGTAGTGGTTGGCGACTAATTTATTATGCAGGCATGAATAAATATAAGTCCAAATCAAACTTGTAATATTTTTGTTTTATCTTTATTTTTAAATAAGAAATTATGAATTTAAGACCCCCTTTCAATATTTTTCAGTGGATAAAAGATCATCGTTCAGAGCTTAAACCACCTGTTGGAAATAAGAATCTGTACACTGAATCTGAGGATTATGTTGTAATGATAGTTGCAGGGCCAAATTCCAGAAAAGATTATCATTATAATGAAACTGAAGAGTGGTACTTTCAATTGGAAGGAGATATTGTAGTTAAAGTCCAACAAGAAGGAAAATCTGTTGAAATCCCAATAAAGGAAGGTGAAATGTTCCTTCTTCCACCTAAAGTTCCGCATTCCCCATCCCGACCTGAAAACACAATAGGATTGGTAATTGAGTGTAAACGAAAAAAAGGCGAAACGGATGGATTAATGTGGTTTTGTGAAAACTGCAATAGCAAATTGCACGAAAGCTACTTTCCATTAGAAAATATTGAGAAAGACTTTTTGCCGCGCTTTAAGCAGTATTACGAAACTGAAGAATTGCGTACATGCAAACAATGTGGTCATGTTATGGCCCAGGATCCTAGATTTATAAATTAATTTCAATTTTTTGATTAAAGCATATTTCGCTTCTGATTTTCACTTAGGTATTGATAGTCAGTTGTGTTCCAGAGATCGGGAAGATTTAATTTGCAATTGGATCGATATGATTGCAAAGGATGCAACACATGTATTTCTATTAGGAGATCTATTTGATTTTTGGTTTGAGTATAAGCACGCTATTCCTAAAGGTTATGTAAGATTAATTGGTCGGCTTGCAAGTCTTAAGGACTCCGGAATTGATGTTCACATTTTTACTGGAAATCATGATCTTTGGATGGAAAATTATTTTACTGTTGAACTTGGAATTCCAATACATTATCACAATATAGAATTTCAATTGGCCAATAAAAATTTTTTGTTGGGTCATGGAGATGGATTAGGTCCTGGTGATTATTCTTATAAAAGAATGAAAAAAATATTTACTCACCCTTTTTCCAAGTTTTTATATAGATGGTTACATCCTGATCTGGGGATACCATTGGCAAATTATTTTTCCGGAAAAAGTAGAAAAGCGCAAAAAGTTCTAAAGAATTATTTAGGTCATGAGAAAGAATGGTTAATACAATATGTTGAATTAAAAGCTCAAAAAAAAGATTATGACTTTTATATTTTCGGACATCGACACTTACCAATAGATTATACCTTAAAAAATAATTTAGCCCGTTATATTAATTTAGGGGATTGGTTAATTCATCAGTCTTATGCTCAATTTGATGGAGAATCAATGAAATTATGTTTTTATAAAAATGAGAATGGGAAAATATATCATTAGTATTTTATTAAGCTTTTCGAGTTTGATTTCCAACGGCCAAACTATGACTTGGAAACTAAAAGACTCAATAGCTTATTCTGTCAACGAATTATACATAGATCGATTGAATCAGATTTACCTGTTCCCCAAAAATGAGCATGTCTTAATTAAATTAAATGAAGACCTAAGTATTAATCAAGAGTATTCAAGCCCTTTTATTAGTCAATTTGTATTTATGGATGTGAAGAATCCAATGAAGGTTTTGATGTATTTACCACAGTTTTCAAACGTAAATGTTTTAGATGAAAGCCTAACAATACTGTCTGAGGAATACTTTTCTGACTTTAATAATGAAAGTTCAATATGTTATTTTTCAGCAAATCAACTTTGTTACTATTCAAAAAATAAAATAAATATTAGAGATTTACAAAATCGCAACTTAAAGTCTAGCGAACCAATCTTATACAAGCAAAGAGTTGAAACTGAGATTAGTCAGATTAAATCAAATGGGCAGGATATCTTTCTACTCTTGCCAAAAACCGGACTCTGGCACTTTAATTCATTTTTAAATCTTGAATCGTATGTTGAAGATTATGAGATAAAGCGAATAGAATTAATGGACAATGAGTTGTATCTTTTAAAGAATGACAATATTTCGATTTGGAAACCAACTGAATTATCAGATCAAATATTATTTGCATCAAAAAAACAGAAAATTTATTCATTTGCTATAAATAAAAAGTATTTATTAATAGCATTGGATAATAAAATACTTCGTTACAATTTATCAAATTAATTTTCAAATTAGACTTATTATATTAATATTCATTTATGCAATACCGCAAAATTTTATACAACAATTATCATAGCACTCAAAGCGGACGTGCCTCAGGTGTGGATGCAAGAAGTTTATTTGAAATTGAAAAGAGTCAATTTGGCGAAGAAATTATTCCTTTAATTAAACACAAAGCCAAGGATTCAGTAATTTTTGATATTGGATGTGGCAGTGGCAGCTTGTTGAAAGTATTGCAAGAATCAGGATTCAAGAATAGCAGTGGCATTGATATTAGTCCTGAGCAAGTAAGTATAGCTCATAAAATGGACGTCTTGAATGTCAGTGAGGGGGATGCGTTAGAATATATTAAGAGTAAGAACAATTCTTGTGATATTCTCTTCGGCATGGATATCATTGAGCATTTCACCAAAGATGAATTAGTTAATTTATTGCAAGACTGTCTTGGATATTTAAAACCTGGGGGAATGGCAATATTTCGCACACCAAATCTAGATGGAATTCTAAGTTCTGTATATGCAAATGGAGATTTTACCCATGAGAATTATCTCAATGCAAGTAGTGCTATGCAAGTTTGCCTTGCTTGTGGTTTCGATAAGGTGAAAATTATATCTGCACACATGAAGATTAAGAATGGATTCAAAGAGCTTGTAAGATCTTTATTGTGGCCTCTGATTAAGTTCCAGTGGAAACTGTATCTCTTTGCTACTGCGAGAAGCAGTTCGAATGTCCTTCTCACTCCAAATATGATCATCCTTGCACATAAACCTATATAAATAAAAAAGTCCTGCCGAGAAGACAGGACTTTTGTTTTTCGTTTTGAAATAGGTTTATCCGAGAAAAACATATTGCCTCTTTTTAAGGAAAATAGCCAGTTGAAGGCAACAACTGGCTATTATAATCCCATGAACAT
>JBDTWI010000024.1:0-58303 GCA_040006775.1 Saprospiraceae bacterium | reverse complement strand
GATTCAAAGTAATTATACTGTCACAACCAAAAATACTCTGTCCCTTATAAGTATAAATTCCACTCTTGTCATAAGTCTGTCCATTCCAATCGAAATGATCGCAGGCTGATTGAATTATTGAATTGGAACTTGAGGGATGAATCGTTAATTGAAGTGTTGTGATGCTGTCGCAACCTTTAATATTTATTCTACGGTCTTCGTAGCTTCCACTTTGATCTAGACGAATTCCATTCCAGAAAAGACTATCACAGACAGACTGAATGATATTCTTTTGATCAGAAGTATTTATAGTTAGATTCAAGATAGTACTACTGTCACAGCCGTTTATACTTAGCGTATCGTGATTATAGATTCCGCTAAGTGTATACTTCTGACCATTCCAGATATATGCGTCACATGTATTTATTATTTGAATTGAGTGAACTGTATCTACTGTATTTAATTTCAGGATTGTAATCACACTATCGCAGCCATTGAACTTGTAAGTCTTGTGTTCGTAGCTACCTGAATCTGTAAGTGAAGCACCAAAGTATAGATAATTATCTCCTCTACATATACTTGCGCTTAGTTCTTCAATCATCGGAATGTCGATGCTTCTAGAAATATTATCTGTATAATCACATTCGACCTGAATAAAGTCCGGATCATCGAAAACTCCATTGCCAGTTCTCTTGGTATTTACAACCATAAAGAGATCTTTCAGATCCATAATTTGAAAGCGATAGACTAGATTAAGAAGGCTGTCTCCAGCAAGAAGGAACTGATCCGTATGAAAACTCCCAATATAAATTCCATTGGTATTCGGATCTCCATTATAGAAACTAATCATGAGATTGGTATCTGCATCCTGTGAAGCATCTTTCCGATTATACACATCAAAGATGACTGAGTAGGTCATAGTCGTTACATCATAATTAATGCAGCTAATTCTTCCACTTAGACTTGCAGCAGCTTTCTTCACCATTCCATTAGAATCAACATAAGATTCTTGTTGCATGAAGTTGTTGTACTTGCCATTCTGATAAGTGGCTTGATTCTTTGGGAATTGTGGGACAGTTAGATCATCATTTATGCATAGTGGGTTGTAGGCGTATTGGTTCCATATTGGTCGGGCTGGAGCCCACTGTTGTCCATCTGGAGAGCCGAAGATGGTTAATTTGCCTACATTATCATCACGAATCTTTCCGCAAAGTATACATATCTTGGCTTGTCCAGAATTATCAAGATCGCCAATTAATGGCATTTCTTGTCCGGTACCAGATGTACAAGGTGTGCGAAACAATATTGATGGACTTCCAGCTGATGCATCATATATTCGAAATTCAGACTCGTCTCTATATATGATCTCGTTATTGCCGTCACCATTTAAATCAAATGTCGCAATACCTGTTACACCCGATGAATCTGTTGTGGTTATTGTCCAATCCAATTTCAAATTCACACTCCCATCAAAATGATATGAGTAAATATTACAAAATCTGGTAAATAAAATGCATGGATATGTCAAATTACCAAGGCTGGTTATTGTAGCCATTCCTATATTAGAATAATTGTTCCCTGAAATTTGTGCACTAGCTATTAAAATTGGATTGCCTGAAATCATTGTATATGTGTAAACCAAGGCCTCGTTATTTATTCCTGGAGAAGTCACAACAACATCTAGCCTACCATCTTCATTAATATCTGCAATTGAAGTATATCCATCCCTATACCTACCATTTATCATTACATTGTATGGGGTCATACTATTGCCAACACTTCCGTTTTTATTTGCCAAATTCACTTTGTATATTGTATAACCAGCTGCTAGTTCTAAATCTTTCATCTCATCATCCAATTGAGCGGCAACAGAAACTCCATCAGGTGAAAAATCAATTGCATATTCCAACCCTAAACCGTTTGATCCTCCATCGCACAATAAAACTCCTGTTTGTCCATTAAATATTTTATTATTCACATAAATTTCCGGCTTTCCATCCTGATTAAAATCAGCAAATCCTATCGCTCCTTCAGGCATATCCCGGAAATTCTGATATAGATCAACCCTTTTATCGGACATCCAGACTTGTGTACCATCTTGTTGAAAGCAGAATAATCTACCAAAGTAAGCTGGAGGATTTATACCTGAATTGGAAGCTAGTATAATAAGTTCTGCTTTACCATCATTATTCAGATCTGCTATCGCAATCTTAGAAACTTTTGTAAATACTGCAGGAATTTTAATTGTATTTTTTTTCTTACCTGTAATGGAGTTAAGGATGATTATTTTATTTTGAAAATCCTTATCAAGCAGAATTAATTCAGGAATACAATCATTATCTAAGTCTGCAAGAAGTGAAGTCTGATATTGAAATAATGTGTCCTCAGACTCTAATTTTTTTTCGACAAATATTTTATTGTATTTATATTTTTGAAAAGAATAACATTTGTTAGAGTCTATATTATTGCATAGAGTACTTTGTCCAATTACAGAGCTCGTCATTAAACAGCTCAATAAAATAAAAAAACTCCACTTAATAATTAAATCCAACATTTTACACTCTCAAAAAATAATAATTCAAACCATATATTTAATATGTACATTTCAACAAAACTAAAGAACTTCCTCATTATATAAGGCATAAGGAAAATGATCTAGACTGCTAATATAAGTACTATATACTAAAAAGCTACTAATCCTGATTTCTAATACTAAAGATACTGAATTCCGAAGTATTACAAGAACCTGGTAATCATAGTTTACTAAGGTATAGATCGTATTTTTTGGCAATTAGATTTAATAATTGTATACCTAAAGCATTAAGGCTTAATGCTGCACGATAATGCATATTAACAATATATAATACAGGGCAGACCCCTTATGTTGCCAAAACGCTGCTTTAGAAATAGAAGTACAATTGTTTTATCATGATGGTCGCAGTTTGTAAAGCGATCCAATATTTATCGATTTTTCAAATCGATATGCACAAACAATTAGTCTGGGAAACATTGTTGGTTTCGTTTATTGTCAGAACTATGATTTGAGTGATTATTTGATTGCCTATGATTGCAAACTGCGACGATCAAATATTTTTGCATGAAATCAGCAAAAATGGTGACAAAAAAGAGCAACGTAAATATCTAAATTTCAAGGACAAAATGCTTTTAACAAATAGCAAAAAAAAAAGACGCTTTGAGAATCAAAGCATCTTTAATTTATGAAAAACAAGTATTAACTTTATTTTTGAGGCAATGCTTTTACATGTGCTCTTACTTTAACACCATTCACTAAGAAGTCTTCTTCCATATCTATACCTTTTACATCATACATTTGCCCGGTAGGTGAAACCGCCTTAATTCCATAATAAGTGCCATCTGCTTGAATTGCTTTAATACTAATTAAATTCCCTGCTTCTGAAACTCCTTTTACGTCAAGCATTTTTTTATCCGGAGTAAGTGCTTTGATACTGTATATTTTTCCATCAAATCCTATGGCTTTCACTGGAGCTAGCTTATCAGTACTTGCCAATATTTTAATTGGTAATTTACGATTGCCAATAAAGGCTTTTACATCCATTAAATGCCGGTTACCATTATCTTCTAATGCCTTAACATCGTAAATATTTCCCTTTTCATCAACAGCCTTTACATCCCACAATTGACCGTCAGGATAAATAGCTTTGATATGCCAAATAAAGTCATCTGTTTGTCCAGGCGCCTGCGGCAAAGCTTTAACATGAGCCTTTATTTCAACTCCAAATAATTTACCTTCAACCTCATTGGAAGAAAATTTAATCCCTTTAACATCATGCAATTCGCCTGTACTTGAAATCGCTTTTATAGCATAAAATTCTCCATCCTTCCCTATTGCTTTGATATTAATAATACTTCCTTCATTATTAATTCCTTTGACATCAAGCTGACTATGATCTTCAGTAATTGCTTTGATATCAAAGATTTCTCCAGATTCGCTGATTGCCTTAACTGGAGCAAAAATGTCTGTACTAACTAAAACTTTGATTGCAATCTTTTTACCATCTTTTAACGCTTTAACATCCATAAATTGTGAATTGTTATCCGTTTCGATTGCTTTAACATCATAAATTCTTCCAGATTTATCCAATGCCTTAACATCAATAAATCTGCCTGCCGGATCAACAGCCTTAATATTCCAAATTTCCTGAGCGCACAACCCTTGCAATGCTGCAATTAAACAAATTGACAAAATACCATACTTCATAATAAATAATTTTAGTTTAAAAAATATTAATAATACTCAAGCAACCAGCGCTTGAATTGATTTCATTCAATCTTAATGCAATTGAAACATATAAGATTAAATTTAAATGCAAGATTAATCTATATATTTTAAATTTAAAAATCACACCAATTATCACTGAATAAAAAACATAGGGTTAAAGTCAAATAATTTAACTGGTTTGTCAAGCCAATCGTTGATTTCGTCAATTAATTAAACTCATTGATGTAATTTCTCAAATCACTGAAGAAGACGACAATAATTTTACAACCTCAGAAACGATTTTATTCATTTTCTAAAATGGATTGAATATATCAAAACTTTTAGCTCATGTCACATATACCTTTAGAATCGCATTTACCCGGAATAACCGGACTTCTAGAGTATCGCAAAGATTCTGCAGCACCGATTAGAAAACTGACTCAAATATTACTAAGAGGACCATCTTCACTTACAGAAGGTGAGCGAGAACTTATTGCCACTATTGTTTCCGCTGGCAACGAATGTAAATTCTGTACCGCAGCACATCGGTCTGCAAGCAATATATTATTAGGTGAAGAAAGTACCTGTGATCTTGTTATTAAGGATTTCGAAACTGCTCCAGTAAGCAACAAATTAAAAGCTTTATTAAATATAGCTGTTCTAACTCAAAAAGGTGGAAACAAGGTCACAAATTCAGCAATTCTAAGGGCAAAAGAGAATGGTGCAAGTGAATTGGAAATTCACGATACCGTTTTAATTGCTGCATTATTCTGTCTATACAATAAGTATGTAGACGGATTAAACACTTTTACCCCAAAAGATGAAATTTTCTACAATCAGCTAGGTGAAAGAATAACCACACATGGATATAACAGATTAGATAAAGGATACGATCATCTTAAAAATAATTCAATTCAATAGTCAAATCCTTAATTAAGACTTTCACACAAACTAAATAGAAATATACTTACCATAAATAAAAACAGTTTTTACTTTATTGAATCAAATTTATTTTAAAAATAGTCAGCAGGATTTGTCAATTAAAAATTCACCTAATACTTTAATGATAACCAAATTGTTGTGCACAATCATTAGCATGATCTTAATAAGAAATGTTGTTTTACGTAAAAGGAACTCAGTAGAGGGTTTTATTGGAATTACAACATCTTGCTGCTATTTTTAAAACTTTAATACAAAATTATTTTGAAAATAATAATCTAAATATGCCTCATATTGAACTTCAAGAAAATATTCCGGGAATCAAAAGTTTATTCCTCTTCAGACCTGATACAGGTCAGGCATTATACGAATTGGCGCAAGTAATTTTAAGAGAAGAGTCCCCTTTAAGTATCGCTGAAAGAGAACTTATTGCCGCTTTTGTTTCTAGACAAAATGAGTGTATTTTTTGCACGAATAGTCATGCTGCATCAGCACGAGTTCTATATGAATCTGAAGAAGGATTAGTGGACTTTGCCTTAAATGATTATCAAAATTCTACTTTATCAGATAAAATGAAATCTCTATTAAAAATTTCTGAATGTGTCGCAAAGGATGCCAGAACAGTAAGCAACGAAATTATTGAAGAGGCTAGAAAAAATGGCGCTCAGGATAGAGAAATACATGACACTGTTCTAATTGCAGCCTCATTCTGTATGTTCAATAGATATGTTGATGGATTAGATACATTTACTCCATTAGACAATGAACTTTACAAACAGATGGGAGAAAGAATGGCAAACAATGGTTACGTAACAACTCCGGCTGCAAATAAATAATTTCACATGGGCAATGATTTACAGAAAATATACAAGATATTTTGTTCGACTAAATTTTCTTTTTAACAATTAAGGCTAATAATATTAAATCATGAAAAATATTAGTCTTGAAGATGGTCAAATAAGCAAATACCATTGGACATTATTTATCATTTGCTTTCTAGGAACTGCATTTGCAGGAATTAGCTCTACTTTAATGTCGGTCTACATGCCAACAGCTATAAAAGATTTAATAGGCCTGGCAGATGAAGAGGAAATGAATAAAATAAGCGCCTACATTAATGCAGTTTTTATTTTGGGTGGATCAATTGGAGGAATTATCTGTGGATACTTAAGTGATCAATTCGGAAGAAAAAAAGGTCTTATTATATCAATAGCATGTTACGGGCTATTTACACTTTTAACAGCTGTTATGCCCTCATGGTTTAGTGTAGTTATTTGTAGATTTTTAAGTGGATTTGGATTAGGCGGTGTATTGGTAAGTTCTACCACTTTGATGATGGAAGAATGGCCAATAAAATCGAGAGCATCGTTTATGGGATTTTTATCCATATCAATTCCAATTGGCATATTTTCAGCTGGTGTGATTGATTATTTTATTAGTTCCTGGAGGATTGCTTTTATTATTGGAATTTTCCCAATCACATTGGCAATAATTTCAATCTGGATTCTAAAAGAATCAAATAAGTGGCTGGAAAATAAAAAAGAAATACTTAATCAAACAGTTAGCAAAGACTCCATCTTCTCAAAAATTTATATAAATAATTTATTATTAGGAACAATAATTTTCGGCACAATGCTGATTGGTTTATGGGCTATTTTTTTATGGCTACCTACATGGATTCAAACTTTCTTTATTGACAAAGATGCAGCAAAAGAACGCGGACTCAGTATGATGGTTCTTGGGCTAGGAGGATTAACCGGAGGAATACTTTCCGGTTCTTTAATCAATAGACTAGGAGCAAAAAAATCACTTCTTCTATGTTTTATAATTTGCAGTTTTATTTCAATTATCTTATTTAAAACAAATACTAATTTTTCACCAATAATTTATTTTGAAATATCCATTTTATCTTTTTTCTTTGGCGCTAGTCAGGGGGTATTATCGGTATACATTCCTGAATTATTTCCTGTAAATATACGTGCAACGGCTACAGGTTTCTGTTTTAATGCAGGTAGAATATTTACAGCATTTGCAGTTTTATTCGTAGGAGTACTTGTTACTGAATTAGGGGGGTATAGCAATTCACTATTCATTTTTTCTTTAGTGTTTCTACTAGGACTTTGTGTAACTTTTTTTGCACCAGATACCTCTCCTTATAAAAAACATTCTGTAAGTATTTAACAAATTTCAATATTAAAATTAAGCAAACCCAATTTAATGCCACATATAAATTTCAATAACGATTTTCCGGGAATCAGAAGTGCCATGGCATATAGCCCTGAAACCGCAGAACCAATGGGAGTACTTGCAGAAATAATCATGAGAAGCAATGTTGGACTTTCACCTGCAGAAAGAGAAATAATTGGCATGTATGTGTCCCATTTGAATGATTGTTTTTATTGCCATCATTCTCATGCAGAAATTGCCTGCATTTATTTATCCGACAACAGGACTATTATTGATCAAATTAAAAATGCCTATACAAAAGCAGCAATTTCAGATAAATTAAAATCACTCTTGAACATTTCATCTAAAGTACAAAAAGGTGGAAAACATGTAACAAAGTTGGATATCGAACAAGCCAAATCAATGGGAGCATCTGACAAAGACATCCATGACACAGTACTTATTTCGGCAGCCTTCTGCATGTTCAACCGCTATGTTGATGGATTGGACACGACAACGCCAATGGACATGAGTTCTTATCCAATAAGAGCAATGCAAATTGTAGAAAAAGGTTATGGCAGTCATGTATATTCAAAAAATAAATCAGAATAATTCTAAAGTTAAATTCAAATTCAAATAAAAAACAACTCATGAAACAAAAAGTCTACAAGTTTATTTTTTTACTCATAATGCTCTTGCCATTTTGTATAAATGCACAACAGAAGACAATTGATGGCAAAGTAACAATTGAAAATAACATCCCCATTTTAGGTGCCATTGTCCATGTGAAAAACACAAATAATATTAGTACAACTGATGGTGAAGGAATGTTTAAAATTGACGCACCAAATGAGGGTATTATTGAGATTAGCTTTACAGGTTATATATCACAATCTATCCCTGTAACTTCAATTTCATCACCACTCATGATTCAGTTGAAAGAAGACATTGCAAGATTAGATGAAGTTGTAATTTCAGGACTCTCAACAAACATAAAAAGAAGAAATCTTGCAAATGCCGTTGCTACTATTTCTGCTAAACAATTAAGTGGAATTGCACCCGCTCAAACTTTTGATGCGGCCATCAATGGAAAAATTCCAGGAGCCTACATCAATGCAAGTACTGGTGCTCCAGGAGGAGGAGTCTCAGTAAAATTAAGAGGTGTCACTTCAATATTTGGAAATACTCAACCACTTTATGTTGTTGATGGAGTATTTATGGATAATTCTTCAACTTCTGGAGGTTTGAATGCAGTAACTTCAGCTAGTTCAGGAGGAAATTCTTCAAATCAAGATAATCCATCTAATAGAATTGCAGACTTAAGAGCTGAGGATATTGCGAATATTGAAATTTTAAAGGGCGCTTCAGCCTCAGCTATATATGGTTCTAAAGCTGCCGCTGGTGTTATTATTATTACAACAAAAAGAGGAAATAAAGATAAAACAAATATTTCTGTTTCACAAGATCTTGGATTTGTAAAAGTTAGAAAGCTATTAGGAACGCGACCTCTTACAAGAGATATTGTATTAAGTCAACGAGGATGGGATGTAAATGAATATGATGCAGCTGTTGCATCAGGCAAAGTTTACGATTATGAAAAAGAAATATATGGAGAGACCGGAATCACAAGAAATACACAATTAAGTTTAAATGGAGGTAATTCAACTACCAGTTTTTATTTTTCTGCAGGAACGAAAAAAGAAGAAGGAATTATAAAAAGAACCGGTTATAGTAACTCTAGTTTTCGATTAAATGTAGATCACAAAGTATCTGAAAACATCAAGATTGGCTTAAGTACCAATTATATCAATTCATCTGCAGATAGGGGATTATCAGGAAATGACAATGCAGGAATTACTCTTGGGATTGCATTGTCTTCAACGCCTTCATTTACAGAATTACACCCTGATTCAAAAGGCAATTATCCAAGAAATAATTATGCCTCTTCCAATCCAATTGAAACAAGGGATAAAATGGAAAATAATGAAAGCGTAAATCGCTATCTAACAGGTATAAATGCAGAAGCAATTCTTCAAAAAAGTCAGCGCTCATTAACAAAATTAATTGGACGAGGAGGCTTTGATTTTTACAACTTGCAGACCAAGGCTTTATTTCCAGGAAGTTTGCAATTTCAACAAATTAATAGAGGAACTTCTATCCAAGGAAATACCAATAATTTAAATACAAATTATATCTTCTCAATGGTTAATAATTATTCTCCTACGAATAAATTATTATTGATAACATCCGCAGGAATAACTCAAGAGACAGGACGCTATAATAATCTTCTAAATGTTGCAACACAAGTTATTGAAGGCCAATCCAACGTTGATCAGGCTGGCGCATTGACGTCTACTCAATTCAGAACAAGAAATACAGATAACGGAATATTTGCACAGGAAGAAGTGAGTATTAATGAAGCTTTAAATTTGACAGCTGGAGTTCGATTCGATAAGTCATCGAACAATGGTGATTTTTCAAAGTATTATGCTTACCCTAAAGCTGGACTATCTTGGAATTTAACCAAGATGAGTTTTTGGAAAATGGATTTTTTCGACAATGTAAAATTGCGTTCCGCTTATGGTCAAGCAGGAAACTTTCCTGCCTTTGGAAGTAAATTTACTTCCTTATCTATTTCAAATATTGATGGTTTGCCTGGTTCAGTCGTTAGCACACAAAGAGGAGAATCTGGAATCAAACCTGAAAGACAAACAGAATTAGAATTCGGATTAGATTTAGGATTCCTAAAAGGGCGCGCTGGCTTGGAAATTACAATTTATAATAAAAAAGTATTTGACTTTTTATTACAAGATAGAGTTTCCGCATCATCAGGTTTTACCACTCAATGGATAAATGCTGGAGATTTACAAAATAAGGGTTCTGAAATTGGATTAAACGCAATTCCTGTTGCGACTCAAAACTTCAAGTGGAATACTTCTATTAACTTCTGGAAAAACAGAAGTAAGGTTACCAAACTTACTACAGGTCCAGTTCAATTAGGCTCTCTTGCTGGAGTGCTTTTGGGAACCTTTCAATTGGAAGAAGGAAAATCAGCTACTCAGATTATTGGTTTGACTGACGAAGTTGTAAATGGACCTCCAATAAAAGTTTGGGGTGACCAAGAACCTGATTTTCAAATGAGTAACTACAACGAATTTGTGTTTAAAAATAAACTCAGCCTTCGCGTTCTAATTCATTGGAAAAAAGGTGGAGAAAATGTTGTTTTTACCAACTTGCAAAGTGATTTTGGAGGAACAAGCCCTGATTGGGATGCAGATGCAAATGGAAACAAAATTCCTGATGGCTTAGACAGAATAATGTTAATTGGACGCTCCGCGGTAAATTCTGTTAAGTCCTCCAGCTATCTTCGTTTTAGAGAAATAGGAATGTATTATACATTTGACAAAATGAAGGTAAAATATTTAAAAAGCATTCAAGTTGGAGTATCTCTTAATAACTATATTACAATTACTAAGTATCCAAGTTACGACCCTGAAGTTTCAAATTTCGGTGCTGGTTTTTCATCCGGACTTGACGTCCTTCCTTATCCTGCTTCAAAAAGAGCAGCATTTCATTTAATCGCAAATTTTTAATATAAAATATTATGTACAAATCATATACTTTATCAACCATTTTACTTTTTTTATTGACTCTATTTATTGCATCATGCGATAAGGATTATGGCAATTTAAATAATCCTACAGTTGATAGCTATTACAACAATGCCAATAAAAGTCAATTGAATAATTTAGTCACAGGAACTGAATCTGCAATGCGCAACAGTTTAGGATTCTATTTAGACGATATAGGCATTATTGGTCGCGAAATTTATAGATTCTCTAACTCGGATCCACGATATTACACCGATCTTTTAGGCGCGAATGACGCACAACTGCAAAGTACCGGTTTTTATATTGTCAATGTATGGGCAAGTCGCTATCGTGTAATAAAAAATTGCAATTTATTGATTGAATCAGCCAACAAGTCAAATTTAATTTCAGATAGTGAAAGAAAAGCCTATGTTGGTTTTGCAAAAACAATCAAAGCCTATCAACTTTTACTTGTGCTAAACTTGACAAATAAAAATGGAATAAGAATTGACGTATCCAATCCTGACCAATTGGGTCCAATTGTTGGATATGATGAAGCACTTTCTAAAATTGCCGATTTGCTAGATGAAGCAAGCAACGATCTTGTATCTGCTCAAATTTCATTTCCATTATCTTCAGGCTTTTCAGGTTTCAACGATGCTGCCGGTTTAATAAAATTTAATAAAGCAATTGCAGCAAGAGTTGCTGTTTATCAGAATAATTGGGATAAAGCTCTGACTTATTTAAATAGCTCCTTCTTCAATTTAAATGGAAATTTCAATTCAGGCGTTTTTAATGTATTCGCAACAGGTTCAGGCGATCAATTAAATCCTGCATTTTTTCCACAAAATAGCGCTGGCGAAGCAAGAGCAGCACATCCTAGTTTTTCAAAAGATATTGACTCAAATGATGACAGAATAAGTAAAGCTACATTAAGAACAACGCCAATAAGCAATAGCGGATTAACAAGTGATCGCGATGTTTGGGTATACAAAAACAATACAGCAGCTATACCAATTATTAGAAATGAAGAGTTAATATTAATTTATGCTGAAGCGAATATTCAAAAAAGTATTTTTTCAGGTGCGGTTACTGCAATTAATATCATCAGAAATGGTCATCGATTAGCAAATTACAGTGGTGCAATGACACAATCTGCATTAATTGATGAAATGTTATTACAAAGAAGGTATTCTCTTTTCTCAGAAGGCCATCGATGGCTAGATGTACGCAGATATAATCTATTGAATACTTTGCCCATAGATCGTGCTAATGATGATGTTTGGAGCTCTTTTCCACTACCCAGTACAGAATAATTCATTCCAATAATTATCTTTATAGAAAAGAAGAACTTAAGTAATTAAAATTAATAAATATGGCTCATATAGATTTGAAAAATGATTTTCCAGGTATTCGAGGATTGATGGCTTACAGTCCTGAAACGGCTGCACCATTAAATAATCTAGCAGAGCAATTGCTACGCGATAACAACAACAGTTTAAGTCGTGGCGAAAGAGAATTGATTGCCACCTATGTTTCCTACTTAAACGATTGTCTATTTTGTCAAAATGTACATGGAAGCATTGCTCAACACTATTTGAAATGTGACCTTGATCAAATTGAACAATACAAAAATGACTTTAAGGCATCTTCCTTGTCAGATAAAATGAAGTGTTTATTGAGTATTGCGAAAAGCGTACAAATTGGTGGAAAAAATGTTACAGCTTTACAGATCTTAGAAGCTAAAAATTGTGGCGCAATAGACAAAGAAATTCATGACACGGTTCTCATTTCAGCTGCATTCTGTATGTATAATCGCTATGTAGATGGCTTAGCTACTTGGGCGCCGGAAGACAAATCTTATTATTCAGGTAGAGCTAAACAAAGAGCTGAAGAAGGTTATGCAGGATATGATGCGCGGAATTAGTAATTTTAACTTTCTGAATTTAAACCCAAACTATGCAATAGTCTTTCTATTACGAGCCAAAATGCCTTCAAATATTAGCACTTCCTCACATTTTTATCCTCACCATGGGGGCTACCATGTTTGTGGTAAAAATATTCTGGAGCCTGTCCGCCTCCTGGCGGAAGCACTAATCTTTATCGACCTTTTGACTCTCATGACAAAATCCTATTGCATAATTCGTGTTAAATAATCAGATTTAAGAAATGAAAAAATTATTCTTCTTTTCTATACTAGGTATTATTTTATTTGAAATTGCCAATGTCTATTTCATCATGCCCATCCCAGGCAGTCAGGAAATCAATAGTATTGAAATTGCTTATTTTTTATTTAGCTGGAGATGGATTATTAGAATTTGCATGCTAACCGCCCTCCTCTATTCTACTTATTACCTCTATTCTAATTCTAAAATAGTTACCGGTCTCTCTATTCTCATAGCAAGTTGTGTATTTTATTATACAAATTTTAAAATGGCAGCTGACACGATGTTTCTACAAGCTAAAAATATTAATTTAGCAAGCATCAACGACAATAAAATATCTGGTGAACGACTAATATTGGGAATTACTTATAAGGATCAATGGAGAGCCTACCCTATTCAATTTCTTGGTTATCATCATCAGGTTAGAGACAGTATATTGGACAAAGAATTTATGATAACTTATTGTACAGTTTGCAGAACTGGTAGAGTTTATGAGCCCAATGTAAATAATGAAGCATGTGTTTTTAGATTAGTTGGCATGGATCACTTTAATGCAATGTTTGAAGACATCAAAACTAAAAGTTGGTGGAGACAGTCAACCGGGGAATGTATTGTAGGACCAATGAAAGGACATCAACTCCCTGAATATCCCAGCCAACAAATGACTTTAGACAGGTGGTTTTCACTGCATCCCAATTCTTTAATTATGCAAGGCGATACCTTATTTCGATCAGAATATGACAGCTTAAGTAATTATGAAAATGGTTCAAGAAAGGGTAAATTAACCAAACGCGACAGTTCCTCCTGGGCAAAAAAATCATGGATCGTTGGACTGGAACTAAATGGTAATTACAAAGCTTATGATTGGAATCAATTACAAAATGAGCAGGTAATATATGATGAAATAGAATCCATTCCAATTGTTCTTGTTTTATCGAAAGACAAAAATAGTTTTATCAGTTTCAAACTTTTATCCACAGGTCAAAAAATTGTAATTCGCCAGGATACTTTATTCATTGGAGATAAAAGTTATTTATTTTCCGGAAAATCACTAATTGATTCTATACCTGATCTAGCATTGATAAATTCTTATCAGGAATACTGGCACAGTTGGAAAACTTTTCATCCGAATACTAAGTCTTTAAGAAAGTAATTTTTATTACAAATTAATTTTGAATTATTTTACCCATTTTTCAAATTAGATTGTTTGAATCTAGAAATATTATCTGAACTCAATATCATTCAAAGTTTCCTCTTTTAATTTGCTGTTAATTTGCTGAAGAATTAATTTCTTATTTATGAGCAATTCTTTTCTCAAGGATGAAGAACTTAGAAAAACGGTCATTACTCCATTAGCATACTGAACTTTATCGGTATATGAGCCTGCTAAGGATGAAAAAAGTTCAAACCACAAGGTTTCTAGCTTTTTTGAATTAAGCTTATTCTTAAACTTTTTCTGCTCTGCAAATTCTTTCAGAACCTCTTTTAAAGTCTGATCGTTGGATTTACGCATTGAGTTCAATATTTTGATTTTGTAAATTCCAGACACTAGCCGGCAATCTTTTTTTAGCAATAAATTTATTGGCTCTTTCCAAATGAGTATCTGTTATAAAACATTGTTCAATACCAATTTCCAAAATTAGGCTTATTAATTCCATAACTCTTTTTTCGTCCAACTTAGCAAATACATCATCCAACAATATAATCGGCTTGTTCTTTGAATGCTGCATCAAATAATTAATCTGTGCCAATCTCAAAGCCATAACAAAAGTCTTTATCTGACCCTGTGAACCATAATTCTTTAAACTTTCACCATTAAAGATACACTCTAATTTATCCCGATGTATACCTGAGTGAACTCTGCCTTTAAATCTATCCAAATCTCTTTCTTTCTTCCAAATTTCCAATAAATTATTTGAATTAGCATCAGAATAATACTCCAATTTGGATTCTTGATTTCCTTTGCTTATTTTCAAGGAATAATTATTTAATAAAGTTTGAATGCTTTCGACCAACTCATTTCTTTTATTAAAAATTATCATTGCATTTTTAGCCATCTGTGCTTCATAGGAATCTAAAACAATTTCGTCTTCTTTTAAACCAATTTTTCTTTGTTTCAACAAGCTCATTTTTTGTACCAACAATTTATTGTATTGGTTTAATGCGTGAAGATATTCTGAATCAAGTTGAACCAAGGTTTGATTCAAAAATTTTCTCCTCTCTTCAGTTTCATGAATAAAAGTATAGATTTCATTTGGCGTAATCATGACAACAGGTATCCTTCCTAAATGATCCGAAGCTTTCTTGTAATTTTGTCCATTGCATTCTACTTGTCTAATATCACCCAATTTAAACTTCACATTTAATTGAACAGCCACTAATTCGTCCTTCCAACTTGATTCAATTCGAAAGTAATCCTCTCCTTTCCGGATACCAAATTTATCAGACTTGTGGAAAAAACTTTTCGTCATACAACAGTAATGAATTGCATCAAGTAGATTAGTTTTTCCAATACCGTTATCACCAATAATAAAATTGAAGCCTAAATTTGGTTCAAAGTTTAATTGTTCAAAATTCTTAAACTTGCTTAAGGTAATACGATTCAGATGCATCTTAAATTTGAGTTTGCAAAGTTAGACCGTATCCTTTACTTTTGCCTAAAATTCATATTATGCCTGAGGTTTTAATTAAGAACAAAAGCAAAACACAGCCTAAATCAAAGACTGTTGAAATAGATAAAAAGACCTGGCTTCTTTGGTTTGAAACCATGTACAGAATCCGAAAATTCGAAGAAAGAACGCTGATGATGTATTCCCAACAGAAAATAAGAGGCTTTTGTCACGTATATATTGGTCAGGAAGCTATCGCAGCTGGTCTGGTATCAGCAATCAGAAAAGAGGATGCTCTAGTAACTGCCTATCGCCAGCACGGGATTGCCATAAGCCGTGGTTTAAGCACAAAGTCCTGCATGGCTGAATTATATGGCAAGGAAACCGGTTGTGTAAAAGGCAAAGGTGGATCAATGCATTTTTTCTCACGCGAACATAGATTTTTTGGTGGAAATGGGATCGTTGGAGCTCAAATTCCAATTGGTACTGGAATTGCCCTTGCCGAACAATACAAAGGAACAGACCTATTGTGTGTCACTATGTTTGGAGATGGCGCTGCTAGGCAAGGCGCTCTATATGAGTCCTTTAATATGGCCATGACTTGGAAGTTACCAGTAATTTATATTGTAGAAAACAATGGATATGCAATGGGTACCAGTGTTGAAAGAACAAGTAATGTACATGAATTATATAAGATTGGATTGGCCTTCGACATGCCTTCAAAGCCTGTAGATGCAATGGATCCAGTCGAGGTTCATAAGGCCTTAGAAGAGGCAGCAGCACACTGCAGAGAGGGAAAGGGTCCTTATTTCCTTGAAATGAATACTTACCGCTATAGAGGACATTCGGTTTCAGATCCGGGGACCTACAGATCAAAGGAGGAGCTTGAACATTATAAAACACTGGATCCCCTATTAACCACGGAAAAAAGAATTTTAGAGCAAAAAATTGCCAGCCAAGAAGAAATTCAGGCAATAAAAGATGCTATTCATATAGAAATCGATGAAGCCATTGAATTTGCAGAAACTTCTGCTTTTCCTCCTCCGGAAGCGCTTTACGAGGATAATTACATTCAAAAAGACTATCCCTACATCATAGATTAAGCTTAATTCGTTAATTATACTAAAATTAAGCCTTTAGCCTAATTAGATTGTGAGATATTGTTAATTTTGCAACTCTTTTTGAAAAACTCCTAATAAAATGACTAAAGGATATAGATCTAGATACCAAGGTAAATTAAGTTCTCAGGCAGGTTCTGACAAAGACACCCTTATAAATATTGCTGATGTTAAACATTCTGCAGAAAATTTCATTGAAAAAAATAAACAGAGACTAATTATAGTAATTGGTTCTTTAGCTGTTGTTATTGGAGGTTATTTGGCTTACAAATATCTTTATCAGGAACCACAAAATAAAGAAGCAGTTGAGCAAATGTTTCAAGCAGAACTTTTATTTAGCAAGGATTCCTTTGATATGGCTTTGAATAATCCTGGAGGAGGATTTGCCGGATTTAAAGAAATAGCTGAGAACTTTAATGGTACTCAGACTGGCAATATGGCAAAATATTATGCAGGCCTTTGTAATCTTCAACTTGGAAACTATGAAGAAGCAAAGTCTTATTTTGAAGATTTTGAACCTTCAGGTGAATTGTTACCGATAATGAAATACAGCAGCTTAGGTGACGTTAATGCAAATTTGAATGATTTCAAAGCAGCCATTGGTTATTATGAAAAAGCATCTACAATTAAAGAAAATGAGCTCTTGACTCCAATGGTATTAAAAAAACTTGGTGTATTAAAAGAAGCACAAGGAGATAAAGAAGGTGCAATAAAGGCATATGAAAAGATAAGAGATAATTTTCTTGGCTCTCCGGATGCTAATGGTATTGATCGATTCATCATTCGATTACAACAATAATCTATCCATATGGCAGGTAAATTACCAGCCGTTAAATCAAAACTAAGGTTTTCATTAGAGCTTAATGCAGATCATCGCATTGGAATTCTGGTTTCTGAATGGCATTCAGATATTACAAAATCATTATTGAACGCAGCACTGAAGGTCTTTGAGCAAAATGGTTTGTCCAAGCAGTTGATAACAATACATGTTCCTGGATCATTTGAATTGCCCTTAGCAGCTTCATGGTTACTTAAAAAGAAAAAAATCGGAGGGGCTATCTGTTTAGGTTGTGTAATACAGGGAGAAACCAAACACGATGATTATATAAATCATACCATTGCTCAATCCATTTCTAACCTATGCTTAAAGTTTGACAAGCCATTAATTTATGGCGTAATCACCAGCAATAATCTGCAACAAGCAAAGGATCGTTCAGGCGGAAAATTTGGGAACAAAGGAGAAGAATCCGCTATTGCCTTGCTAAAAATGCTTCAAATAAAATCTATAGTTAAATCCATATGATCAAATCTATACACAGCATCGAAACGGGAAAGTTTAAGCTTGATGGTGGTGCTATGTTTGGTGTTGTTCCGAAAAGTATGTGGAACAAATTAAATCCTTCGGATGAAAACAATATGTGTACCTGGGCTTTAAGATGTTTATTGATAATAACTGAGGACAGAAACATATTGGTTGACACCGGAATGGGAAATAAACAAGATGAAAAATTCAGATCTCATTTTAGTCCACACGAAGAAATATCCTTTTCAAACTCTTTAGGTCAACATGGACTAGGAGTTGAGGACATTACGGATGTATTTTTGACACACTTACATTTTGACCATTGCGGAGGAGCTATTAGTTATAATGAAAATAAAGAACTTGTTCCGACTTTTCCAAAAGCGAGATATTGGTCAAACAAGAGTCATTGGTCATGGGCCTTTAATCCCAATGAAAGAGAAAAAAATTCGTTCCTTAAGGAAAATTTCGTTCCATTGGAGCAGTGGAACATTTTGAATTTTATTGTTGAAGTTTTTGATTCGGTAGAGTTTATTCCAGGAATAAAAATTCATTTTTTTTCAGGTCATACGAAGTCAATGATGGGACTTGAAATGGATTGTCAAGGCCAAAAGTATTTCTATACCGCAGATCTTTTTCCATCAAGTTATCACCTTCCTATTCCATATGTTATGGCATATGACGTCAATCCACTTGTGTCATTAATTGAAAAAAAGAAATTATTAGACTTGGCTTTTCAAAATCAAGCGATAATAATTTTTGAGCACGATCCCACCCATATTGCATGTACATTGAAGCGAAATGATCATGGTAAAATTGTAATTGATGAATATATCAATTTATAAAATCCGCAAGAATAACTAGTCCTTAAGTCTTTCTCTCTTTTTTCTTAGCAGCTGGAAACAGAATGTTATTCAGTATCAATCTATATCCCGGAGAATTAGGATGTAGACTTAAATCCGTTGGAGGATCTCCAACATGATGCTGATAATCTTCCGGATCATGACCAGCATAAAAAGTCCATGTCCCAAACCCATAAGATCCATGAATATATTTTACTTCATTTGCAGCTTTATTGTCTCCCAAAATTAAAACATCAGATTTTATATACTCTCTTTTAAATGCAGTTGTCTGCCCCATAAATCCTTTAATTGTTCTGGTGTGATCCTGCGTGAGCATAGTAGGAATTGGATCCCATTTTGCTGAAAAATCAAATAGACTAAAATAATCTTGTTCCGGCTTTACTGTGCGCCCAATATTGTTGTCAATAGAAGAGAATTCATAAATTGTAGGATCTTTAATCAAAGTAAAATTTTTAAATGCTAAGGTCTTTGTAAAATCAAGCTTTGAATCCGGGCTTTGTTCAGCAGGGTCTCCGTCAAACATCGATTCACAGATGTCTAAGCCTTCCGCTGCAAGCGCAATATCATAAGAGTCCGTGGCAGAGCACATTGTAAATAAAAATCCTCCACCCGAGACGTAATCTTTAATTTTTTTAGCAACAGCTAGCTTAAGTTGCGAAACCTTTCCGAATCCTAATTCTTTAGCTACTCTTTCTTGTCTACTTTGATTTTCTTCATACCACTCAGCTCCTCTATATTGAGCATAGAATTTACCGTATTGTCCCGTAAAATCCTCATGGTGAAGATGTAGCCAGTCATACTTTATCAACATTCCACCAATGATTTCCCGATCATAAATTTTTTCAAAAGGAATTTCAGCATAAGTCAATGCAAGAGTAACTGCATCATCCCAAGGCTGAACTCTTTCACCTTTTTCATTTAGTTCCGGAGTGTAAACTGCTATTTTAGGGGCTTTCTCCAGCTTTACTACATCTTGATTGATCTCTTGATTTGATATTTCAAGCTTAATTCTCTCAAATTCAGCATCACTAATTACCTCATAGCTCACGCCTCTAGTTAAACACTCTTTTTCGATGATTTTTACATTTGGTATTGCAAAACTCCCTCCTCTGTAATTTAGCAACCAATAAGCATCTACATTCTGTGCAATAACCCAATAAGTAATGCCATAGGCTTTTAGATGATTGACTTGTTTTCCATCCATAGGCAGCAACAAATAAGAGGCCTTAAGCGTTGTTGTGCTAGCTATTAGGAGAATAGTCAAAACAAAGCTATTTAATAGACTTAAATAACAATTGTTTGTTGGCCTATTTGCTTTAATAAAGAATAAATGCATATTTAATAATTACTATAACACTTTGAATCCCACAAATTTACCGATAAAATTTATTTTAATAAGATTTTGCATTTTATCATATTTGCACGTCTTTTAACGAAAAATGGGTCAGCTTAGTTTTCAATATCCAGAATATTATATCATTTTATGCCTTCTCTTGGGTGTGGGAGGAGCATTTCTGTTGTATTTCAAAAGTAAAAGTCTAGCTGATCGACCTGAATGGCAAAGGTTTTTATTGGCAGTTTTAAGAGGATTAAGTTTGTTCTTTTTAGGATTATTGCTCATGAACCCCGTTTTTAAAAGATACATTAGTGATCTTAAGAAACCCCAATTGGCAATTGCCATTGATCAAAGCGTATCGATGATACACAAAGACTCCACGTGGGTAAATGAATTTAATAATAATTTAGAGAACACTATATCTAAATTATCAGATAAATATCAACTCAGTAAATATTATTTTGGAGCAACAAGTAGCGAAAAAGCAATAAGCTACAATCAATCAAAGAGAACAAACATAGATGACGTACTTACCAATATTTCTGATAAAGCGGATCCGCAATTGCTGAAAGCAGTGATTCTTTTTTCCGATGGAATTTACAACAATGGTAAAAATCCATACTACAATGACTTAATTCAAAATACTCCATTTTATAGCATTTTCCATGGTGACAGCACACAGGATAAAGACTTGCTAATTCAGAGAGTTTATCACAATGATATTATTTATTCTGGTGACAAATTCTCAATTCAATTAGATCTTCAAGCATGGCAATGCAACAATAATCAAATTAATCTCAAGCTGGAAAGGCTGGAAAATAATATTTGGAAAACGATTTACAATTCCACTGAGCAAATTAATTCGAATACTTATTTTTCAAATAAGGAAATTATTAATGATGAATCTGCTGCAGGTATTTACAAATACAGAGCAGTTTGTAGTTCAATAGATGGTGAAAGAAATACTAGAAATAATTCAAGATCTTTCTTCATAGAAGTACTTGATGCAAGAAAAAAAGTATTGATTTATGCATTGGGTCCACATCCAGATATATCTGCAATAAAGAATGCGCTGGAATCTAATAAAAACTATCAGGTTGATATCAAATTTGCCACTCAAAATATTGAAAAATTAGAAACCTATAATCTAGTTATTTTTCATCAGCTGCCTTCTAACACTGTTAGTATTTCACCGATAATCAACAAATTAAATACTTACAAAACAGCTAGACTGTTTATTCTAGGCTCCTCCTCTAATTTGAATGAATTTAATATCGATCAAGATATCATTAAAATAATTAGTTCCGGATCAAACACGAATGAAGCACAATCAATTGTAAATGCTGTTTTTAATAATTTTACTTTGTCTGAAACTCTTCAAAAAAATCTGCGCATTTATCCTCCACTGAATACACCATTTGGAAATTATGAAACCGATCCAACTGCCTCAATTTTATTGTATCAAAGAATAGGACAAATTGATACAAAATATCCATTGTTTCTCTTCAATGATAGAAACGGCATTAAAACCTCAGTCCTTTGTGGCGATGGAATTTGGAAATGGAAATTTCAGGAAAATATTCAATCAAACAATTTCGATGCATTTTTTGAATTAATCACAAAATCAGTGCAGTACGTTTCCAGCAAGGAAGACAGACGAAAATTCAGAGTTTCAGCGAATAAAAATATTTTGAATGAAACTGAAGACCTGATCTTTAATGCTGAATTATACAACGACAACTATGAACAAATCAACATCCCTGATGTAAGCCTTATTCTTAAATCTTCTGAAGGGAAAAGCTATGATTTTAATTTAGGTAAAAAAGATAAATATTATGAATTGAATATTGGGACATTTCCTGCAGGAGAATATACCTATATAGCAAAAACAGAGTGGAACAATAAGTCACTTCAAGCATCCGGAAAATTCTCCATTCAGGAAGACGATATTGAAATAAGTAATTTAGTGGCAAGACCCGATCTACTTCGAGGCTTAGCCGAAAAATCAAATGGAAAGTTCTTTTACAAAAATCAGTTGGATGAACTCAGTAACTTGTTAAATAACGAAGAGCAAAACAAGCCTATACTTTTTCAAACACTGGATATTAGACAAATTATTGAACGCAAATGGATACTTTTTATAATCTTGCTTTTGCTGAGTGCAGAATGGTTTTTAAGAAGATTCTGGGGCAGTTACTAAAAATTTTCATTCTGTATTTTCAATTGTTTTTGGACTGGCAAAATCCTGAATCCAAAATCCATCTATTCTAAATACACCCATTTCTTTATAGTCCCCCATTATATTCTTACAATGCCCTGAACTAGCCATCCAGGCAGCAAATACTTCTTCAACTTCTTCAAAACCATTTGCAATATTCTCAGAGTAAGTCTTCCAGGAATAATTGACTTTTGCCAATCTTGCGCGAACATCTTTACCATCGTCTCCACGATGTGTGAGTACTAGCTTGGTCGCTAAATATTTTGCTTGTATTTGACTTGCAGATTCAAGTTTACTACTCCAATTCAAAGGACTTACCGGAGGATAATAAATACTTCCGCAATGGCAACCTAATATTCGTTGTTGATTTACCAATTTCATCAAATCCATTTGATAATTCAAAAGTGTTTTTTCTTGTTGCGCATTCAACAAGAAAAATGGAAAAGATAATAGAAAGATTAAGGCTCTTGATTTCAATTTTGATATTCTAATTTATCCAACGAACTCCAAAATAATAATCATGTTAAAAAATACTTAAAAATATTTTGACATTTGATCGGAATAAGATTGAATAGCGTTTTTAATGTCTCCAATTTTTGACTCAAGGCCTTTAGGAAATAAAATTTTTCTGGATACATTTATTAGAATTCCTTCTCGTTCATTGCGAAGTGAATGAACCGTTAAATCCAAATCCCCACCCTGTTCTCCAACTCCGGGTATAAGTAAAAAATTATTCGGTGCCTGAGTTCGAATCTTACTCATATAATCAGGATGGGTAGCCCCAACTACATACATAATTTGATCTGCGTATAAAGTTGAATTAAACTTTTGAATAACTCTTTCAAAGAGCAGTTCATTCTCCTTTATTTCAATTTTTTCAAAATCTGCAGATCCTGGATTCGAAGTTAATGCAAGAATTACCGACCATTTATTTTTGTAATTTAAAAATGGTTCCAGTGAATCAATACCCATATAAGGATGCAAGGTTAATGCATCAACCTGAAGTCTTTCAAAATAATATTTGGCGTATTGAGCTGAAGTGTTTCCTATATCTGCTCTTTTAGCATCCGCTATAATAAAACACTCTTTAGGAATCATGGCCACAAGTTCTTCCAATTGTCGCCAACCATCTGGACCAAGACTTTCAAAAAAAGCTATATTTATTTTATACGCAACCGCCTTTTCAAAACTATTGTCTACAACATCCGCACAAAAGTTCAACACTGGCGCAGAGGAATTTTTATAAACTTCTGGCAATTTATCCACATCAGGGTCTAGGCCAATACACAAGAAACTTTTTAGTGATCTTATCCTTTCCGTTATATATTGTTGATCTTTCAACATCTATGCTTGTTCAACTTTTTTTGTTGGTGCAAGAATCATATTTCTTAAGGATACTTTTCGGTCAATTTTCTGAGCAATTTCAGCATAAATATCCTGATAATAATCCTCATCTGAATGTTCAAATACTTTTCCGGAATCTGTTCTCTCCCTAATCTTTTCTACTATCGGAATCTGACCGAATAAAGTAGATTTAGTCAATTTTGCCAAGCGCTCTCCCCCTCCACTTCCAAATAAATAATATTTATTCTCAGGATGATCTGAAGGTTGAAACCAAGACATATTCTCAACTACACCCAATATCGGAACTGCAATTTGTTCCATCAAAAACATATTAGAAGCTTTAATAGCATCTATTACTGCAACCTCTTGAGGAGTTGTGACTATGATAACACCTGTTAGTGGAATTGTCTGAACTAAAGTTAATTGCACATCTCCCGTTCCTGGAGGAAGGTCGATGATCAGATAATCTAATTCAGGCCAAAGTGCATCTTGAAAAAACTGTTTAATTATTGCTGCCAATCTTGGACCCCTTAACACCACAGCTTGTTCAGGTTCGATTATGTTACCCAATGATAAGGTTGGAATACCCTGTACATCAATAGGAATAAGCTTATTTGTTCCGTTTACTGTTTGAACCTTAGGCCTTAAAGCTTGAATTCCTAGCATTGTTGGCATGGATGGCCCATATAGGTCACAGTCTAAAATACCAGTCTTAAATCCTAATTTACTCATGGCAATAGCAAGATTTACAGATACTGTAGATTTGCCAACACCTCCTTTTCCTGAAGCAACAGCTATAAAGTTTTTGACTTGAGGTAAAACTAAATTAGGAGCGTCTGAATAAGAAGATTTATTTACGAAATGAACGTGCAAGCTATAATCTGGGAAATCTATTGATAAGCGATTGTTAATATCAGCATAGAGACCAGATTTATGTTCATATTCTGCAGATGGGATATAAATATTAAAATGAATAGAATTATCCTCTACTTTAAGATCCCTTATCATCTTCAACAAGACTACATTCTGTCCTGTTTGTGGTTCAATAATATTGCTAAGGCTTGCAATAACTCGTTCTAAAATAATTTCCATAAGATTTGAATTAGCAAAAGTAAAGCCAAGCATCCAAATTATCCGCTTAAAGAGAAATTTTGTTATTTTTGCATTGAAATATGCAAGTACTTAGATATGGTCATGACGTTTTACCAGAATTCAAAAATGCGATTGTAACAATTGGCGCATTTGATGGATTTCATCGAGCTCATCAAGAAATTGTTGACACTTTATGTAAACTTGCATCAAAATCAAAGGGTCAATCTGTATTAATTAGCTTCGATCCTCATCCTAAATTGGTTCTTAAACAAAGTAATAAGGATGTATATCTTTTAAGTACTCTTCAAGAAAAAATTCAATTATTAGCTCAAACAGAACTTGAATATTTAATACTTGTTCCATTTAGCTTAGAATTTTCTCAATTAGTACCGGAAGAATATATAGAAAACTTTTTAATTAAAAATTTTCATCCACATACTATAGTAGTTGGATTTGATCATCGATTTGGAATCAATAGTTTAGGAGATATTGGCTTGCTCAGAGCCTATTCTAATGAAGGAAAGTTTAACCTCCTTGAGATTAACAAAAAAGAAGAAAACAATTCTAAAATTGCTTCAAGCACAATCCGCAAAGCTATATTAGAAAACAATTTTTCTGTAGCTACTCAACAATTAGGTAGACCTTACAGTATTAGTGGCACTGTAGTTCGAGGTAGAAATGTTGGTTCTCAAATTGGTTATCCTACTGCAAATCTAGAGATCGAGGACAAAACAAAACTCATTCCTCAACCAGGAATTTACGCCGCTCTGGTTAGTTACAATGAAACCGATTACAATGCAATGCTTTATATTGGTTCTAGGCCAACTTTAGGAGATAATTTAAAGCAATCGATTGAAATACACATAATAAAATTTGAAGGCTATTTATATGGTGAGAAATTAGAAGTTAAAATCATCTCCTTTATTCGAGCTGACGAAAAATTTGAATCTATAAATAGACTTGTTGATCAAATAAAATTAGACCATTTTAAAATAGAACAGGTCCTTGCAAAATTCCATCTTACCTATGCTTCACAGAAAAAAAATCCGAGCATTGCAGTTGTAATACTCAATTACAATGGTGAACATTTATTGCGTAAATATTTGCCGGGTGTATTTAGCAATCTTCCAAAAAATGCGAGATTGGTGGTTATTGACAACGCTTCAACAGATGAGAGTTTAAATTTTTTACATTACAATTATCCGGAAGTAAAAAGAATAGTACTTAAAAAAAATTATGGCTTTGCAGAGGGATACAATAAAGGACTAGGACAAATTGATGCGGATTACTTTCTATTGCTCAATTCAGACGTCGAAATTAAAAATGATTTTGTAACACCTTTGGTAAAAAGAATTCAATCCGATCCTTGTAATTTGGCTGTACAACCCAAAATTCTCTCACTCAAAGAGCCTAAAAAGTTTG
The DNA here is from genome assembly GCA_040006775.1 of Saprospiraceae bacterium. Classification (GTDB taxonomy): domain Bacteria; phylum Bacteroidota; class Bacteroidia; order Chitinophagales; family Saprospiraceae; genus Vicinibacter. The sequence continues at coordinate 31,922 of JBDTWI010000024.1, read as the reverse complement.
AATATGCAGGTGCTGCAGGTGGATTAATGGATTTGTTAGGCTATACTTTTGCATACGGTAGAATTCTTGATGAAGTTGAAGAAGATAATCATCAATATGATACAGCCTGCCAGATATTTTGGGCAAGCGGTGCTGCAATTCTCATCAATGCCAATATTTATAGATCTCTTGGTGGATTCGATGCAGATTATTTTGCACATCAGGAGGAAGTAGATCTCTGTTGGCGCATCCAAAGAGCTGGTGGAAAAATTTGGTATGATCCGAAATCTGAAGTTTATCATCTTGGAGGTGGAACTTTAGAATATAATGATCCTAATAAGATTTTTCTAAATTTTAAAAATAACCTGAGTACTATTTTTAAAAATGTCCCCTATATTTATTTAATTTTCTTGTTACCGGTAAGATTTGTATTGGATTTTTTAATTGCAATTAAATATTTATTCAGCGGAAAATTCAATTTATTCTTCAAGGTCATAGAGGCTTATATTATTAGCATAATTTCCACTTTTTATCTAATGTATAAAAAGGATCATTATAACATAAAAATTGAATCTACTTCAATTGAATCTTCGAAATTAAAAGGATTATTAAAGGGTTCATTATTTATACATTACTACTTATTTGACAATAACAAAGCAAGCAAAATACCTAAACATTATTTCAATTCCTAATCTAAAAAGGACAAGCAACAAAAGCACTTGAATAAAGCAATCAAAATTATTTTCGAAAACAATGATTTCGTCATATTAAATAAGCCTTCCGGTTTGCTAAGCATTCCCGACCGCTTTGATGAAAGCAAAGAAAATCTATACGACCTACTTAAGAATTCTATGAAGGAAATCTTCATAGTACATCGATTAGATCGAGAAACCAGCGGTGTTATTTGTTTTGCAAAACATGCTGAGTCTCATAAAGTATTGAATGATGCCTTCGAGAGTAGGCAGATTGACAAAAGATATCTCGCTATTTGTGAATCATCACCTAGTGAGGATAGTGGGATTATTGATGTCCCAATTTCTCATTCTCAAACTCATGCAGGACGAATGCTTATTCACCCCAAAGGAAAAGAAGCAACAACAAAGTATCGAGTTAAAGAAAAATGGCGGAATTTTAGTCTATTGGAATGCAAACCAGAAACTGGAAGAACCCATCAAATAAGAGTTCATTTGCAATATTTGGAATGTCCTATAATTTGTGATTCCTTTTATGGCAAAAGAAGCTCTTTAAGTATAGATGACTTAAAAAAGCATTCCAAATTGTCTAAAAATAAAGAAGGGTTTAAACCTTTAATTGACAGAACTGCATTGCACGCCCATACGATAAGTTTTAAGTACAAAAAAGAAGTGTTTACATTTGAAGCAGAAATACCCAAGGATATGAAAGCGGTTATAAATCAGCTCAGTAAATGGCAACGGCTCTAATTTATTAGCACTTATTTATAACTATTTCAATTATCCCAAAATTTTTCATTTTGAGTTAAACTTATGCGTTAATCGATTATTGCATTGACTTCTATTTGATATTAATTCCAATTTTATTTGTTATTATAAATATGAATAAATCCAGTTAAGCAGCCTATATTTGCTTATTAATCCTGATCATTCCTACGCTAAAGTTTTGCAATTTGCGTTAATAAAGCATTTTGAACTTATTTCTACCCATTTTTAAAATTATTTTATGATCAAAGTATGCATAGCGGATGACCATGCCATGTTCGTTGATGGGATTGAGTCTATATTGAAAATGTCTAAAAACATTCAGGTATTAAACCGTTGTTTTGATGGTACCTCTGTAATAGAAATGGTAGCTAGTAATAGCCCTGATGTATTACTTCTAGACATTAACTTACCTAATGTCAATGGTGTTGATCTTACTAAAACACTTACTAAGGAATTTCCTAATGTTAAGATTTTGGTCCTTTCCATGTACAATGAAGAAAGTTTTGTAACTGAAATACTTAAAAATGGAGCCATTGGATATATATTAAAAAATACCGACAGAGCTGAATTGGTAAAAGCTATAGAGACCGTTTCGAATGGTGAAAGTTATTACAGTAAAGAAGTTACTGAAATACTCATGAATAAATTGCTTAAGAAAAATCCAACTAAGAAATACAACAACAGCTTTCTGGTTCCAAAAATTTCTCGACGTGAGAAAGAAATACTCGAGCTAATTGTCAAAGAGCATACTACTCAAGAAATTGCTGATATCCTATTTATAAGTCAAAAAACGGTAGAGTCACATAGAAGCAACTTAATTTCTAAACTCAACGTCAGAAATACAGCCGGACTAGTTCGTGCAGCATATGACCATCACCTTTTAGATTAACTTTCAAAGGACTCTATTTCGTTCGTATCTGATTTCAAGAAGTTCATCCCATTAGACTAAAAATCAAGGAATACCCTGAACTTTTGAGCAAGTACGGGTTGTATCTTTACAATTGAATCACCATGAACAAATTTATCCATACCATATGGCTTTATTTGCTCCTGAGCCTATACGCCCAGGCTCAAGATAGTTTTACAGGTGGATTAAAACCAACAGAACTAAATGTATTGGATATTCAAACTGATACCCTTTCATTAAGTCTTAAATCCAGCATTCAAAATCATGATTATGTAAAAGCCATAATCCCACTTATTAAGCTTATTGAAATTAGCTTAGAAAATGAAGATGGCAATCGCACCCATTATTATAGATTTCTCCTTGCAAAATTCTATTACATTTTGGGATGGTATTCAAAGACAATCGCAAATCTTGAGTACTGTCAGATTTATTATAAGCAGAATCAGAATAATGTAGATTACGTCAGAACTTGTCATTTCCTAGCCTTAGTCAATTATCGAATAGACAATCTAGAAATGGCTAATTATTTTCTTGGACAAACTGATCTTGAGAAACCAACCAGCAATAATCCACTTTGCAAATATGAACATCTTGTACTTGAAGCATTAATAAAAACGAATTCTCAAGATTCAAATGCAATCGGTCATATCTCTGAAGTCCTTAAATTTTCGAAAGAAAATAGTATTTTGGATCTTCAAATTCTCTCTTACTTTGCCTTAGGTGAACTACAATCTAAATTGGGAAAAACCAATGAGTCCTGTCTTGCCTACCAAAAGTGCTTAAACCTTTGTGAATCCATGATTTATCTCTTTGATATGGCAAGCTTAAATTATAAAATTCATGATTGCCTAAAAAAGCAAGGACTCTTTGAAGATGCAAATACCAGATTGTTAAATTTCATATCTATCAATGACACCCTTAATTCTATAAAGCAAAATGAAAACCTTCTTAAAATTGATGAAAAATATCAAAACAAAACTTTAAGAGAAGAAAAAATTGACTTAGCACAAGACAAAAGACTCTTCGAACTAAAATCAAGGAGATCCGATCTAACGCTGATAGGATTATTATTTGGTCTTGTTGCAATTTTGTTCGCTGTTTTTTTGCTTGTTCGTTTTTATCAACAAAAATTAAGTGCAAGTGAAATAATACTTATTCAAAACGACCAGATCAATACTCAAAAAATTAAAGAACTGGAGAATAGCATCACACTGAATAATCTTGAATCAATGGTCAAAGGTCAGGAAGAAGAAAGAGAAAGGATTGCCAAAGACCTTCACGACAGTCTAGGTGGCTTATTGTCAACGATAAAGCTTAGATATGACAAACTTATTTTTGAGACAAAAAACGAATTATACAGTTCAGATTTTCATAAAGTTCATGAATTAATAGATGAAGCCTGCACCGAAGTCAGAAATATCGCACACGATTTGAAGCCTGGAGCACTTGAAAAATTAGGTTTGATTGATGCCTTAGAAGATATGATCAATCGATTTCTTAGGACTGAACAGAATATTATTTTCCAGCATTATGGCTTGGAAGAAGCCAATAACATTGATTCAGAAACCTCTATTAATGTCTATAGGATAATACAGGAGCTGGTTAATAATTCATGCAAGCATTCCAAAGCAAAGGAGATTCTTGTTCAATTGAGTAGAAATGAGAACCAGTTAGAAATAATCATTGAAGATGATGGATTGGGATATGATGAGCTCAATATTATTAAAGGAATGGGACTGGATAACATCCGATCAAGAGTTAATTACCTAAAAGGTGAAATGTCAATAAAATCAGATCCGGGTTTTGGAACCTCAACTTATATTGTTATACCTCTAAGCTAAATTTAGCGCTTTACCCAAATTCTAGGGGAAAACCCTTAATTTTTAAAATTGGGTGTTTTCAATGAGAAATGCTGCTTCAAACCATCGGACATTTGTACTAACGATACTGTTAAAAAGTTAATCAGTCGTTGCTTGATTTGAATTTTGAAATGGGATCCAAAGAAAGGGGTTATCCGATACAATATAAATGGTTTGGTTTATTATTTATTTGGGATTAAAAAATTCGATACTCGATTCATTACATGCGGTTCATGAGATAAAAATGAATTGTTTTCCGTTAAAAGGATAACCCCTTCTTTGATTTTTGAAATTCCCCACAAAATGCTTAAAATTTAATTTGAAATAGGTTTTCCCAAAAGCCAATCTTAGACTACATTCCCAAGATGTGGTCTTTTTTTTTTATCTACAGATGTTCAACAATTAGATATATTATTCACGAAAGTTTTATAAAGACTCATAATTGCTCATTCGAGATTAAGAAAATTATCACTATATAATAGCTTTTTTTAAGACACATGTGCAGTCTGTACAGAATATATTAATTCAGAATCCTTATAAATATTGCTCAATTTTTTAACAGTTATGTAATATCGATTGGAATTATTTTCAATTCCTTATGATATAAGTTCTTCATAATTCAAATTACATCCTCTCAATTCTTCTTCCTGAATCCTTCCTAAGACTTGAAAAGTTTCATCCGCGTTTATTATTCCTGCATCACCGGTTTGCAGGAAAGAACAACTGTCAAAATTGGCCAGATCAATGAGATTGATTCTGCCTCTCTTTCCTGAAGATTGCACATTCGTTGGATCATCAATTGCAGTTATAACTACTTTCAGACAATTCGGTAAATTGTAATTTATTCCATCTCTAGAATAAGATTGTGAAAGCATTTCAGTCATTCCATATTCTGAGTAGATTGCTGATTGAGGAAATTTATCTTTTAAAATTTCCAAAATTTGTGCCTTTTCAATCTGCCTCTTGGAAGATTTCATTCCGCCTGTTTCAATAATGCTGAGATATTCCGAAGATATTGGAAACAACTCCGCAAAATCAACTAAAGCAAAACTTACTCCAATCAATATAGTCCTTATCTTGAGTTGATTATTTTTAATAATCCGATGGTACATTTCAGTAAAATCAGCAATAAATGGAGTTGACACTGGTATAGTATTAATTTTTCTTGCAAAAGAATCAATCATGAATGTTAAGGAGGAGTAAGGACTTTCAATAGCAGAAGGCATCAATCCCAAAATCTCAATTTTGTCATTTTGATATTCTGTTAAATTTAATATCTGATCATTAAATATTTTCCAACTTATGTCCTCATACCATTGAATATCCTTAATATAATGTTTAGATCTAACATGCTGACTTGTCCCTGAGGACAAAAAATACTTTTGTTCTTTCCAGTCTCCAGTTTTAATCTCTTGAGTCTTAAAAAGCTCAATAGGCAAAAAAGGAATTTCGTTGAGTTGATTAATTTTAGATGGCTGAATTCGCAAGAGTTCAAGATACTGTTTATAAATAAGATTGTCCTTTGCCTGCAAGTTAAATACGCTCAATGCCAATGGCTTGAAATCTTCTTTTTTTAATGTGAGTATATCTTTATGTAACAATTGTTTTTAAATCAGATTAATTGAAGTAATTAATAATTGTCGGCTAGAATAATAATAGCGATTTTAAAAGATTTTGATCAAATCAATAGCTAAATAGCTCATTACCTGTGTCAATTAATATCTGTTCACCATCAAACTGCTCTACATGTCCAATAATTTGAGCATCGATATTAAATCCTTTTGCTATTTCAATCAAATCATTTGCGGTTTTTGAATCGGTATATATTTCAAGTCGATGACCCATATTATATACCTCGTACATTTCTTTAGCTGAGCATAATGTACATTTTTGTAACAACTCAAATACCGGAGGAACAGGAAACAAATTGTTTTTAACAATTTTCAAATTCTTAATAAATTTCTTAACTTTTGTTTGCGCACCTCCTGTACAATGTATAATTCCTTGTAAATTAGAAAAATTATTAGCTAAAATCTTTTGAAGCAAAGGCAAGTAAGTGCGTGTCGGAGAGAGCAACAATTTCCCTACCTCGTATTCGGTTCCTTGTATCCTTATTTTGTCAGTCAATTTATAATTTCCAGTATACTGAAATTCTGAATTAGTTTCAGGTGCAATAGTTTCAGAAAAATTAGTTAAATAATCCTTGTGTAGAACGTCATGCCGAGCAGCTGTCAAACCGTTTGAACCAATTCCACTATTGTATTGCTGCTCATAACTTGCTTGACCGGATGAAGCAAATCCAACAATAACAGCCCCAGGTTGAATATCAATATTTATAATTTTATCTCTAGCAATTCTAGTAAATGCCGTGATTCCAACATCTATTGTTCTTACTATATCACCAACATCAGCAGTTTCACCACCTCCGGAATAAATATTTATTCCAAGCGATTGAAGCTCCTTTAACAAGCGATCAGTTGAAGTAATTATTTTTTCAATTACAATTCCGGGAATCAAATGTTTGTTTCGTCCAATCGTTGACGAAATGACAATATTATTTAGTGCACCAGAACATGCGAGATCATCAATATTCATCACAAGTGCATCTTGCGCCAGACCTGCCCAGACACTCAAATCCATAGTCTCTTTCCAATACAGATAGGCAAGAGCTGTCTTAGTACCAGCAGTGTCAGCATGTATTATGTTAGCAAATTCTGAATCCTGACCTACAAGATCCGGAAGTACTTTGCAAAAACTATTCGAAAAAATTCCTTTATCCAAGGTTTCAATTGCCTTATGTATTTCGTCTTTTGAAGCTGAAACTCCCAGATCCTCATATCGTTTTGACATCCTATTCGATTATACCTCAAAGGTAAGAAACAATTAATAAATCTTTTTTCAAGTTATTAATTATTGAATATCAATATTTTACATATTATATAAATAACTAATGTGATTTTAACTCATTTTTATATAAATTTGATATACAGAATTGGTTTTCATACTAATTTTGTAAAGTCTTATTAAGAGCAATGAAGCTTATTCCAATCGAGCGGATCTCCGGCATAACAAAAGAGCAGTTTAAGGAAGAATTTCTTAAACCGAAACGGCCAGTAATTCTTACTGATTTGATTGATTCCTGGCCAGCTAAAACCAAATGGAACTGGGAGTATTTTATAAATAATTTTGGTGATATTTTGGTTCCAGTTGCTGATGCTAGTTTTTCTAAAGCTGGAAAGAATTATTTAAGTTCCTGCACCAAAATGAAATTAGGAGATTACTTAAATTTAATACGCAGTAAACCTGTAGATCTAAGAATTTTTTTATTTAATATTCTAACTAATATTCCGGAATTAGTTAATGACATCAAGCCTTTCAATATTATGGATGGTTTTTTGGATGAGTTTCCATTTATGTTTTTTGGAGGACATGGTTCCTATACAAAAATCCATTATGACATTGATTGTTCAAATGTTTTTCTCACACAATTCTTAAGTAGAAAAAGAGTATTGTTGTTTTCTCCTGAACAATCAAAATATTTACATCATTTGCCTTTTACAGTTACGTGTGAAATTGACCTTATTGATCCAGATGAAAATAAGTATCCTTCTTTGAAAAATTTGGAAGGACAAGAAGCTGTTCTTACACATGGCGAAACTTTATTTATTCCAAGTCAATTTTGGCATCATATCGAATATACAGATGCTGGATTTTCATTGTCATTAAGAGCAAATAATTCCTTGGGCTTGAGAGTGCGAGGAGCTTACAATATTGCCAGAAGTTATGTCATAGACAGAGGAATGAATTACTTATTGGGCAGCAAATGGGCTCAATTCAAAGTTGCTATGGCCAAAGCCAATTCAGAGTTATAATTTTATTCAATCACAAATATTGGCATATTTTTTGCCCTATCAACGATGAAAACAGAACACATACCTTAGGGTATACCTGTTAAAACCAACTGAAAAAAATCCTATGCCTGTCATGGGATTTTTTATTATTATTCCTAATTTTATTTCAAAGTTATAGGACTAATTAATTTTTCCAATTGGTATTAATTGTAAGATCAAGGCAGAATCAACTTGGATCAGATTTGCAGCTGTTTATACATTTCAATATGTGGAATTCCAACTTCAAGAAATTCTTCCCCTACCCTTGTATATCCTAACTTTAAGTAAAAAGGAACAGCTAAATCCCTTGCGCATAAAACAATCTTTTTAAATTGATTTTGAATAGCCCAAATTTCAGCTTGTTCGATAAGCTTTTTACCTAAACCTTTAGATTGCAAATCTTCGGTTACTACTACCTGTCTCATTTTTAATACTTCTTCGGGCTGAAGATGAAATACTAGACAGGCAATAATTCTACCTTGCACATCTCTCAATATAAAGTGCTTTTGATTCCACTCTTGAAGGATTTGATCTTCTGTATAATCAAGTCCCAAAGGTTCTCTAAGTACTTTATATCTTAGGGCTAGACATTCATCATAATCAGGACTAGAATAAATTATTTCTTCAAAACTTACATTCATTTATCTAGAAGATTTGTGAGCATTGTCAACAAATATTTTTTCGGATAATTCCATGGCTTGAAAAAAAGCATCCTTATTAACCCCGGTTTCATAGTCATTTGTACTGAAAAAATTAATCAATGCTTCGGTAGGTATATTACCGGTCAATTCGTCTTTTGCCATAGGACAACCTCCATAACCTCTAATCGCTCCATCAAACTTTCTACAGCCTGCTTGAACGGCTGCGCTTATTTTTTCTAGCCAAGTATTTGGAGTACTATGTAAATGTGCGCCTATTTCACAATCTGGAAAAGCCGGAATAATGCTTTCAAACAAGTAATGAATACTTTCCGGTGAAGCAATACCAATGGTATCCGAAAGTGCAAATTGTTTGCATTGATATTTTTTTAATCGTTCAATATAAGCGGCGACAATTTCAGCATTCCAAGAATCTCTGTAAGGATTTCCAAAAGCCATAGATAAGTAAACAATAAACTCTTTGTTATGCTTTTGACAAATTTCTGAAATGATCTTTACACGCTCTGTAGATTGCTCAATGCTGCTATTTGTATTTCTAAGTTGGAAGGTTTCAGAAACGGAGAAGGGGAAACCTAGACAATGAATGTTTTTGTATAATATCGCTTCTTCAGCGCCACGTTGATTCGCAATTATTGCCAATAATTTGGTTTCTGACTTTAGATTTTCAATTGATTGTATGAGTTCATGGGTATCAGCCATTTGAGGAATAGCTTTTGCGGATACAAAACTTCCAAAATCTATAGTATCAAATCCAACTTCTAACAGTTTATGCAGATATTCGATTTTTTGATCGGTTGGAATAAAATAGGATAGACCTTGCATGGCGTCTCTTGGGCATTCTATTATTTTAACCTTTTGCTGCATCACTAGTTGCAAAGTTAAACCTCTATTCTTTAATCAACTAAATTCTATATTAAATACCCATGATTCTACAAGACCAATTGACGTTTTAGCAACAAAGAAAGTACTTTTGCGTTTTTCAAAATATTATGCTTTGAATTAGCTTTATGAATAAGAAAAGTATTCTATTAATTACGGGATTCCTATTGTTTGTAATTTCTATAATTGGATTTATATTAAATCTTGTTGGTGTATCGTTATCCATATTAAAGCCAATTGACGATTTGGGCTTCTTGCTAAGCACTGTCATAAAGCTGATCATGCTGGTTTGTGGAATTATGATGGTTTATTATGTTCAGCTAGTCAAAAGGTGATATTATGAAATTTTTATATATAAATCGCTTTATTTAGTGGTTTATGACGTAATTTTACTCTTTAATACGTAAGTATATGCAACATTTTTTCAGCTATAATGCTACCGAAGATGCCAATGGGCTAAGAGGCCGACTTATTTCATTTATTGTTCATATTCTATTACTCATGCTCTTTTGGATAAATATATTTGACATGAAACCTCCAGAAGATCCAAATGCTCCACCTTATGTGAGCTTGGTTCAATTTATTCCGGCGCCCGAAATGAAAGCTTATGAAGACGCAGGAGGTTCAAAGGGTGATCCGGGAATGGAAGCTAAAGAGGGAGGATCTAATGGCGAAGAAAAACAGAATCCAATTCCCGAACCTGAAACTAAGGTCAAGGAAACACCTGTAGAAGAATTGCCCAAAACTGTTCCCGCAGGCCCAAAACCAGTTATTACAAGTTCGGAGCCAGATGTCGTTACACTTCCTTCTCCCCCAAAATTACCACCAATTACAAAACCTAGTCCAGTTATAACTTCAGAAGGAAAACCAACTACTACTCCTACAACTATTCCAACTACTCCAACTAGATCTGGTAATTCAGGTTCAAGCGGTGATGACAATACACCCGGCAGTGGTGGGTCAGGTACGGGTAATGGAACAGGCCAAGGCAGCGGTGATGCCAATTCAGGAAATGGCTCTGGTGCTGGCGGAGGATCCGGCACAGGAGGCGGAGGCGGTACTGGAGGTGGTTCTGGCGCAGGTACAGGTTCCGGAACTGGTGATGGCGTTGGAGTTGATTTTGATGCAATTGGTATTCTAAATAGACAGAGAGAATCTTGTGTCGACGCCAAAAAACTTGCCGGTCCTACAGTTCAAAAAGCTGTTTTTAATATTTGTATTAATAGAGATGGCTATATCACTTATTGTTCCTATAATTCTAAAAAATCTGCAACCAGAGATATGAAGTTCGTAAGAGATGCCATGTCCGTTGCTAAAAGTTGTAAGTTTAAACCTAATCCTGCGGCAAATAAAAAAGAATGTGGAACTTATACATTAAGCTCTACAGGTATAATTCAAAAAATGAATTAAAATAAGTTAACATTCAATAATAATCTTTGTAAAGCAAATATTGTTTTCTTTTCAATTTAAATGAATCCAATTTTGCGTTCCAGGATGAGCGAATATTTTCTTCTGACCAATTTGCCTTAATTTGATTCTTGAATTCCTTATTGCCAACTAAGAGATCAATAAAATTATTTTCAAGAAAAAAATCACTTCTAGCGTTTAGGTATTTAAATGAATTGAGAAGATAATCTAAACTTATTTTATTCTGATTCATAAGGCTGTCTTCACTCCTTCGAGTCAATGAAAATCCTTTGCAAATTTTGTCCATAAGAGGAGGACTTTTTGCTCCCGTCATTGAACGAGGCATGAAGATTGTATCATATTGAGTAAATTCAGGATGCCCATAAATTTGAAAGGGCAATTCTGTTCCCCTTCCCAGACTCGCACAGGTTCCTTCCAATAAACACAGACTAGGATAAAGCAATACAGCTAGATTATTTGGCAGATTGGGAGATGGTTTTATTTTCAATTTGTAATGGCTGCTGTGGGTGTAATTCATACAAGGCACTACAAAAAGTTTTAACTCATTTGCATTGTTAATCCAATTTTCTCCTTTAATCATTCTTGCCAATTCACCTATAGTCATCCCATACACAATCGGAATAGGATGCATTCCAATAAATGATTTGCAACTGGTATCCAATACCGGACCGTCTACATAAAAACCATTGGGATTGGGTCTATCTAGTATGATGAGTTCTTTATTCTGCTCTGTACAAGCTTCCATGATATAGTGCAAACTGGATATGTAAGTATAAAATCGCGCACCTACATCCTGTAAATCAAATAAGACGATGTCTATTCCCTCAAGATCTTTTGCTGTGGGTTTCTTGTTCTTGCCATAGAGTGAAATAATAGGCAATCTAGTTTTAGCATCAATACTGCTGTTTACATTTTCTCCCGCATCTTCATTGCCACGAAAACCATGCTCAGGAACAAAAATCTTTTCAATATGAATACCCAATGAAATTAAACTGTCCAACAACAAGCTTTCCCCTATTACAGAGCAAGGGTGAATTACAAGACCAATTTTCTTATTCTTGATTTTGCTAAAATATTTAGGAAGATCATAACAGCCCGGATAAATCTCTATATTATTTACATATTCAGATTGATGCGCGTCTTTTCTTTTGCTAATTTTGTTCTGACAAAAACAAAAAACAAGCATAAATAGAAACAGTATTTGAAGGATTCTTGTTTGTAACATGTTTATGACCAAATTTGCAATTATAGATATTGAAACTACCGGCGGCAACCATAGTTACGCCAAAATTACAGAGATTGCAATTATTGTTTATCAAAATAATGAAATTATAGATGAATTTGAAAGCCTAATTAATCCTGAATGCAGTATACCACCTGAAATAACTCGGATAACCGGCATTACCAATACAATGGTAGCAAATGCCCCAAAGTTTTATGAAATTGCAAAAAAGATTCTTGAAATTACACATGATTGCATTTTCGTAGCGCACAACGTAAGTTTTGATTATTCATTTATTAAGGATGAATTTAAGTCGTTAGGTTTTTCTTATTCCCGCAAAAGACTTTGCACTGTTCAACTTTGTAAAAAATATTATCCGGGCTTAAAATCTTACTCACTTGGAAATTTAATTAAACATTTTGATATTGAAGTGAAGGAACGTCATCGCGCAATGGAAGATGTCAAAGCTACCCTTCAACTATTCGTTCGTATGCTCAACATGGAAGAGCAGCCATCCAATTGGAATAAGTTGGTTAAAGGAATGATTCATTCTACAAGACTTCCAACTCATTTGCAATTGAATGATATCGAAGCTCTACCTGAAGAGTGTGGTGTGTATTATATGGCTGATGAATTAGGACGATACGTTTATATAGGTAAAAGTATAAATATTAAAGAGCGAATTTTACAGCATTTCAATGAAAGTAGTTTTAAGAATGTCAAAATGAAAAGAATGGTGCATTCTATTGCTTACAAAATAACAGGTAGTGAGTTAATGGCCTGTTTATTGGAATCGTCAGAAATAAAATTGCACAATCCTGAAATAAACAAGGCTCAAAAATTTAAATCAGAATCCTGGGCATTGTTAAAAGATCAAAATGAATTTGGCTATGACTACTATAAAATAAGCAACCTGAGCAGTTTGGTTGGAAGGGAAAGTGCAGTGAATTTATTTCGAAATAGTAAAAGTGCACAGAATTATATGGAATATCTAATTCAGGAATATAACTTATGTCCTGTAATGAATCAGGATAAAATTAAAGAACGAAAACCATGTTACAGACATCAATTAAATTATTGCAACGGTGCTTGTATAGATCTTGAATCTCCAGAAGATTACAACAATAGATTTCTCAAAATGCATGACAGCATAGATAAATCTTTTAGAAAAGATTTGATAATTATTGATCAGGGAAGAAATATCGAAGAACAATCACTATTTGTAATTCAGAATGGCTTCTGCACTGCATTTGGGTATTTGGACATTGACAATTCTTATCAAAATATTGATGAATTAACTCAATCACTTGATCCTTATAAAGGGAATATCGAGTCCAATGGAATAATTAAAAGATTCCTTCAAAGTAAAAATAATTTAAAAATAAAATACCTTAATGAGCAAGTTCAATAATTATTTTTTGAATTTCTATTAATTCTATTAATTTGAGTTTCTCTAATGCTTTTGGATACCTAATCAGGTAAGATCTCCAGGCCTGAAGCCCACCAGTATGAATAAAATATACTTTACTAAATGGAATAGTGCAATCCGGATTTTCAATGAAACACTTCATTAAAACAGAAGTGTAAATTGGATCCAATAGAATTTTGTGCTCCTTATAAAAATTTAAAATAAATTCCATTAGTTCTTCAGAATAGCCTCCAAATTTTATTGGACTTTTTAAAAAGATGTATTTTATCCTATTATCTACAATAATTCCCTCCATAGATTTCACCGGAGTATAAGTAAGTGCATGAAGATTTGTAGTATTATTCATTATTCCTCTAATTGTTGTTCCCGTTCCAGTAGCAACAAGAACAGCGTTTTCACTTTTATCCAATTGACCACCCAATTCACTTACCAGTTTGCTTATGCCAATTTCTCCCAATATACCACCTCCCCCTTCAGGAATGAAGTAACTATTTCGTTCTGTTGAAATATCTTGTAAAAAATTGGAGCCTAGATAATTTCTTTGAATAGGGAAAATCTCACTATTCCAATTGACTAAGTCTTTAATTACTGGACTTTTTCCTATGTCACCAACTCCATAATAATAAATTCTAAGCGGAATTTTTAACTTAAAAGCAACATAAGCTATAGCATGTAAAAAATTAGAATGAATTGAACCTACTGTAACAATTCCAACATAATTATTTTGAAAATAATGTGCAAGGTGTCCTTCTAATTTTCTCCATTTATTTCCGCTGATTACAGGATGAATAAGATCATCTCGCTTACAATATATTTCTGGAAGTCCGAAAGGAAGGTTTAACTTTTCACAGGGACTGGGAAGAACAATATCGAGTTCTTTAAGTAAATCTGGGTTATAATTTTTTTTCAAAAAGCCAACTGAATGCATTTGGTGAATTATAAGCCGCTAATTTATCTTTAATTTCAACATTGGTTTTAATCCATTGTACTGCTTCTTCAATATCATCAGTTACAAATATTAAATTATTATCACTTGCCTTAATGGCCCCAGATCTTGCCAAATCATCCATAAACTCAATCAATTTCTTATAATATTCTTTTCCAAAAATAATTACAGGAAAGTTATGTAATTTTTTCGTTTGTATTAAAGTTAATGCTTCGAAAAATTCATCCAAAGTTCCAAAACCTCCTGGCATTACAATAAATGCATAAGAATACTTTATGAGAAGTGTTTTACGCGTGAAGAAATAATCCATTGTTACCCATCGATCCAAGTAAGGATTCGGCATTTGTTCCAGTGGAAGTTTAATATTACATCCAACAGATTTTCCATAAACTGACTTCGCTCCACGATTTGCAGCCTCCATAATTCCAGGCCCACCTCCTGTCATAACAGTAAATCCAAGTTGAGCTATTTTGGAGGCTAATTCTAAAGTTATCTGATAGTATTTGTGTTGTTCAGTAAATCTGGCTGAACCAAAAAAAGTTACACAAGGACCAACAAAATGCAATTTTCGAATACCATTAAACATGTCGTAACAAACATCAATCAAATATTTAAATTCCTCCCAACGGGACAAAGGGCCTTCAATGAATTTTATTTGCTTATTGGAATTATCCATCCTAGTGGTATTAAAACGCAAACATATTAATTTTAATGCTTTAAATATTAATTATTACTTTGTGGCTTAAACCAATACTTGAGTATGAACCAAGTCTCAGAACAACATTTCAACAATGTTTCTGAAATGGCAGAAAACCTAATTCCTTCTGAAATTATCCGCCTTAATAATGAGATAAACATTAAGAAAAAAGAAGGAAAGAAAATTTATAATCTCACCATCGGCGATTTTGACTCAAAATTCTTCCCAATACCTCAAGAACTTGAAGATGAGATAATAAACGCTTATCAGGAAGGCCACACAAACTACCCTCCGGCTCATGGCGTATTAAGTTTAAGAACGGCAATTTCACAATTTATATTAACGAATCTTGATTTAAAATATAGTCCAGAGGAAATCCTAGTCTCTGGAGGTTCAAGGCCCTTGATTTATGCTTTATACAGGACAATAATTGACCCAGGAGACTCAGTCATCTATGCCTTGCCTTCTTGGAACAACAATCACTATTGTCATCTTACAGGGGCTAAAAGGATCGAACTGGAGGTTACTCCGGAACAAAACTTTATGCCTACAATTAAAGAAATCGGACCTCATTTGGATAAGGCTCATCTTTTGGCACTTTGTTCTCCTCAAAATCCTACAGGAACCGTTTTTACTAGAGAAATCCTCACAGAGATCTGTCAGGCTGTTGTGGCAGAAAACAAGAAAAGAATTGGAATTAAGAAGCCAATCTACATGATGTATGATCAGATGTATTGGCAATTGACTTTTGGATCGATACAGCATTTTCATCCTATACAGGTATGTCCTGAAATTAAAGATTATGTTATTTATATAGATGGTTTGTCAAAGGCATATGCTGGAACAGGAGTGAGAGTTGGTTGGAGCTTCGGCCCAATTGAAATTTTATCTAAGATGCGAGCCATACTTTCACACGTCGGAGCCTGGGCACCAATGGCTGAACAAATAGCAACTGCGCGGTATTTAAGTAATCCCGCAGCAACAGATCAATTTATGTCTGTTTTCAAACCAGAAATTGAACTTAGGCTGAATGGATTGTACAACGGAATCAGAACACTTCAATTAAATTCCTATCCTATAAATATTATTCCACCGCAAGCTGCAATTTATCTTACGGTTCAATTCCCATGGAAAGGGAAAACCCTCACTGATGGAACTTGTTTAAGTACCCAAGAAAAAGTAAGCTCCTACCTCATTGATCATTGTCAAGTTGCGGTAGTTCCTTTCAATGCATTTGGCGCTTCAACAGATTCGGATTGGTATAGAGTATCCATTGGAACCTTAGACAAAAATGACATCAACACTATCCTTTCTAATTTAAAAAATGGAATGGATAATTTTATTTCCTAAAAATGGAACACCATTATACATTAGATCTTGAATGGACGGGAAATCTTGGAAATGGAACTTCTGAATACACAGGATATTCCAGAGATCACTTAATCAAAGGATTGGATAAATTGGAAATCATGTGTTCTTCTGATCCGAATTTCAGAGGAGATAAGAATAAATACAATCCGGAAGAATTGTTCCTTGCCTCATTTTCTTCTTGCCATATGTTGTGGTATTTGCATTTGTGTGCAGATAATGGAATTGTTGTAAAGACCTACATCGATCGTCCTAAAGGATTAATGATAACCCCTAAAGATGAACCTGGAAGATTTAAAGAAATTATTTTAAATCCCAAAGTGACAATACAAAATGACGAATCTAAAGTTAGTTTAGCATTGGAATTGCACAATGAGGCACATCAGAAATGTTTTATTGCAAATTCGTGTAACTTTCCGGTGTTACACAATCCTGAAATTTTAATTGCAAATTCTTAATTGAGGTTATTCTTCATCTCTTTTTTCAAATTTTTTGCTTCAACACTAAACTTAATAAATCCAAAATTATTCCGTCTCACATCTAATAGTTCAGGGTTCCCAATTGGAAAATAAAGTATTTCTCCATCTTTAATATTGTACTGTGTACCAAATAGTTGTTTCCTTTCTGAACCCACTAAGATACGATCAATAAATAATGCAAAAATAGCTTTTGATATTTCTCCTTTGTAAAATGCATCTTCTAATACTTCGAAATATTTGAATAAGCCCTTACTTTGACTATGCTGAATTATCACTAATGCATAATGAGAATACTTAAACCCAACTAATGACTTTCCGGGATATCCGTAAATTTTAATTATTGAATCAATTTGATTTATTCTCATCATATCATTTAAGTCAATTTTCTTTGAAGCTTTTTCAAGTGCTTCTCTTTCTAAGTCTTTCCTGGCTAGTATCTTATCATACTCTATTCTATCTTTTTGATCATGGGTATACGATCGGATTAAGAGTTTTTGCAAATCTTTATTATATAAATTTTCAACACTATCCTTTATATGTAACATGTATTTATATGATCTTGGGGAAATTTTTGGATAAATTTTATTAATATATTTTGTTGTTTCTTTATCTTCTTCAAAATCAGCATAGTATGCCTCATGTGGCCATGAATCGTATGCCAATTTTGTATATTTAAATGCTGTATCTTCTTTGTTGTCTATTATTTTTTCCTTATTAAGGGTAACTAATGTCTTTCTCCACATATCTTCTGTTGTATTAGTATCTACTAAATTTTTTAGTGCTAAATAAACAGAATCCATTTTATAATATATTAAATCATCCTTAGTTTGCGCATTAGCAATACTAAAAATAAGGATGAAATTCATAATAAATAAAAATTTATTATTCATAATTACAATTTATGTATCAATAATTTTACAAATGATATTAAAAATTTAAATACTATATTCGTTTGATTCATCAATTACTCCTTTCAAATACAAAACATCATTCCTATGCTAAGCGTAGGCTCTTGCTAAAGCGTCATAAATCCACCTACGTTTGTGCGTTTCCGATTTTCCAATTTGATTATTTCGCAACATATTAATTTAACCGAAATTAAACAAAATTAATCAATATTTTGAAAACTAGAAGTTCTAAAATCTAACTTAGTTTGCCGCATCAGGTTAGAAACTTGAATACACTCGAACATAGGAAGGAGTTAAGTGAGGTTTTATTTAGAATGGATCATTCTATTTTGAAGTTGTATCTCTATTTATATAGATTATTGTTCCTTGTGGAATTATACTATGTCTAATTGCCTTTTCAGAATTGAAATCTCGTTGAATAAATAATGCTTCTTCCTCAGTTGATTTAGAATCAAAATTTATTCTGTTGCTTGATTTACAAGCGCAGGTGAAAATGATTACTATAAAAATTAATACTTTTCCTGTGCTAAGCCTAGGCTTAAGCCTAGATTTGTATGTTTCCAAGTTTTCAATTTGATTATTTCGCAGCATATTAATTTAGGCAATTTAAAATTACGAATTTGCGAGGAAAATAGTTATTATTTATTACGATTTATAAAAATAATTAAACACTAAGTCTTATATTTCAATTACTTATCAATACGTAGTTTCGAAAATTTCACTCAAAAAAAAAACCCGAATAATTTCTTATCCGGGTCATATTTTTAAAATATTTTTCTTAAATTATACTGCTTCTGCAGGTTCAACATTAGGATTGTATTTCACAAGCATATTCTGGAAATTTTTCTGACCAGTTCCTGCAGGTATTCTCTTTCCAATAATTACGTTTTCCTTTAATCCGGATAAGTCATCAGACTTAGCAGCAATCGCCGCAGAGCTCAAGACCTTCGTTGTTTCCTGGAAGGACGCTGCTGAAATCCAACTGCTAGTTCCCAAAGACGCTCTAGTTATTCCTAACAATAAAGGGCTAGATGTTGCAGGTAATGCATCGCGAACTTCAACTAGTTTCTTGTCGTTTCTTTTCAAGAATGAATTGTCTTCTCTTAATTGACGAATAGAAACTACCTGTCCTTGTTTTAGTTTATCAGAATCTCCTGCTTCAAGCACAACTTTCTTGTCGAAAACTCTATCGTTTTCTGCAGAAAAAGAAAATTTATCCACTGGTTCTCCTTCTAACATTGTAGTATCACCTGGATCTTCAATTTGTACCCATCTCATCATTTGACGAACAATAACTTCAATATGTTTATCATTGATATTGATCCCTTGTGAACGGTAAACTTCTTGTACTCCATTTACAAGATGAGATTGAACAGCGAATAATCCTTTAATTTGAAGAATATCTCTTGGTGCGATATTACCATCAGACAATGGCGTTCCAGCTCTAACGAAGTCACCTTCTTGCACTAGTACGTGCTTTGACAAACCGATTAGATATTTTCTTCTCTGACCTGTTCTTTCATCCTCAACAAAGATCTCTCTGTTTCCTCTTTTAATTTTACCGTAAATTACGATACCATCAATTTCAGAAACTGTTGCAGGGTTAGAAGGGTTTCTTGCTTCAAATAATTCTGTTACTCGTGGAAGACCCCCCGTAATATCCGAAACCTTACTTACGTTTCTAGGGATTTTTCCAATTTTCTGACCAGCAATAATTTCCTGATTGTCATCAATAGTTATGTAAGCTCCAACTGGTAGTGAGTAATTTTTCAATTCATCGCCGGAGGCACTTACAATTGATACAACAGGTATCTTCTTTTTATTTTTAGATTCAATTATGATTTTTTCAGAGTAGCCGGTTTGATCATCTCTTTCCATTCTAAATGTTACCCCTTCTTCGATGGAATCAAACTTAACGATTCCCGAAAATTCAGAAATAATCAACGCATTAAATGGATCCCAGTTACAAAGTATTTCACCCTTGACAACTTTCTGCCCGTCTTTAACAAGTAGGATTGCACCATATGGAACGTGCGCACTGGTAAATAATTTTTTAGTTTCAGAATCTATAATTCTAATTTCACCAGAACGAGAAAGAACTATAATGCTTTGTCCTCCATCTTCTAAGGATTCTGTAAATTTCAATCCATCAAATTCAACGGTACCATCAAATTTTGCAGTTAATTCAGATTCTGCTTTTGAAACTGCTGCAACACCACCTACGTGGAAAGTTCTTAATGTAAGCTGTGTACCAGGCTCACCAATACTCTGTGCAGAAATAATTCCAACAGCATCTCCCATCTCCGCTACTCTTCCGGTTGCCATGTTTTTACCATAACATTTTGCGCAAACACCTTTTTCAGCTTCGCAGGTCAGTACCGATCTGATGGTTACAACTTCAACTCCAAGTTTTTCAATATTGATTGCAGTTAGTTCATTAATATAATCTCCGGCGTTGAGAATAATGTCGTCATTTTTTGGATCCAAAATATTATGTAAAGTAAATCTGCCTTGTAATCTTGAAGACAAGTTTTCAATAACTTTGTCATTGTCAATAAGTGCAGAAGTATCAATACCTCTTAGAGTATTGCAATCGTCTTCAGTAATAACAACATCTTGCGAAACATCCACCAGCCTTCTTGTAAGGTAACCAGCATCCGCTGTTTTTAATGCTGTATCTGCAAGACCTTTACGAGCACCATGTGTTGAGATAAAGTATTCCAATACAGATAGTCCATCCTGGAAATTTGATAGAATCGGATTCTCAATAATTGCAGATCCAGTGTCTCCTGATTTTCTTGGCTTAGCCATCAAGCCTCTTAGTCCACACAACTGTTTAATTTGTTGTTTGGATCCTCTCGCACCAGAATGCAACATCATATAAACTGAATTAAATCCACCTTTATGCAAGGCCAATTCTTTCATTAAATTATCTGTAATTCTGTTGTCGGCATAAGTCCATTTATCAATAATCTGATTATACCTCTCGTTGTTGGTTATTAATCCATTATTATAACTTTCCCAAATTTCATCCACTTCTACTTGTGCATCACTTAAGGTTTTTGCCTTAATTGAAGGAGTGATAAGATCTCCAAGATTGAAAGATAATCCCGCTTTAAAAGCGTGGTAAAATCCCAACTCTTTAATCAAATCTAGAAATTTTGCAGTAACTGCGAAATTTGTTCTTTGTATAATATCACCAATAATTAACTTAAGATTCTTCTTTGTCATCAACTCATTGATGAACGGCACAGATTCAGGTACTGCTTCATTAAAAATTACTCTACCTACAGTAGTAGTAATAATTTTTTTAGTTAATTCACGGCTTTCATTTTCACCTCGTCCAAGCACACTTATAGCATCGTGCAATCCCAAAACACCTTCGTTATAAGCCATAATAACTTCTTCTGAACTATAAAAAGTTCTAAGTTTTGCTGCTTTTTCAAGTACTTTTTCTTTAGTTAAATAGTACAATCCAAGTACCATATCCTGAGATGGAAGTGTCACCGGTGAACCGTCTTGAGGGTTCAACATGTTGTGTGGAGCCAACATTAATAATTGTGCTTCCAAAATCGATGCATTGCTCAAAGGAACATGCACAGCCATTTGGTCACCGTCAAAATCCGCGTTGAATGCACCACAAACTAAAGGATGCAATTGTATCGCTTTTCCTTCAACTAATGTTGGTTGAAATGCTTGTATTGAAAGTCTATGAAGTGTTGGAGCTCTATTGAGTAAAACCGGATGTCCTTTCAAAATATTCTCTAAGATATCCCAGACAATACTTTCTTTTCTATCTACTAGTTTTTTTGCAGATTTAACTGTCTTAACAACACCTCTTTCAATTAACTTTCTAATAATAAATGGCTTGAATAATTCAGCAGCCATTGCTTTAGGAATTCCGCATTCGTGTAATTTCAAATTTGGTCCTACAACGATTACAGATCGACCACTATAGTCAACCCTTTTTCCTAATAAGTTTTGTCTGAATCGACCTTGCTTTCCTTTTAGAATATCACTTAAAGATTTTAATGCTCTACCACCTTCTGCTTTTACTGCATTTGACTTTCTTGAATTGTCAAATAAGGAGTCGACAGCTTCTTGCAACATCCTTTTTTCGTTGCGCAAGATTACTTCAGGAGCTTTAATTTCAAGTAGACGCTTTAATCTGTTATTTCTAATTATAACTCTTCTGTAAAGATCATTTAAGTCTGAGCTTGCAAACCTACCTCCATCCAATGGAACGAGTGGTCTAAGATCCGGAGGAATTACTGGAAGATATTGTATGATCATCCACTCCGCCTTATGATTCTTATTATTAAGTCCTTCGCGGAATGCTTCTACAACACGCAATCTTTTTAATGCTTCTGATTTTCTTTGTTGTGAAGATTCATTAGACGCTTGATGTCTCAATTCAAATGAAACATTGTCAAGGTTAATCCTTTGCAATAAATCAAAGATTGCTTCTGCGCCCATTTTTGCAATGAACTTATTTGGATCTTTATCATCCAGCATTTGATTTTCCTTTGGCAAAGATTCCAATACCTCAAAATATTCTTCTTCGGTAAGTAAATCCAATAAACTTCTACCCAATGGCTCAGCTATACCGGGTTGTATTACAACAAATCGTTCGTAATAAATTATAGTTTCTAACTTTTTGGAAGACAATCCAAGTAAGTATCCAATTTTATTTGGAAGAGATTTGAAGAACCAAATGTGAACTACCGGAACTACTAATTTGATGTGTCCCATTCGCTCACGTCTTACCTTCTTCTCTGTGACTTCTACACCACATCGATCGCAGATAATACCCTTGTAACGAATTCTTTTATATTTACCACAATAGCATTCGTAATCTTTTACCGGACCGAATATTCTTTCACAAAAAAGACCATCGCGTTCCGGTTTATAAGAACGATAATTTATTGTTTCAGGTTTTAAAATTTCGCCAAACGATCTTTCCAGAACTTCATCCGGAGAAGATAGACTTATAGTGATTTTACTAAAATCCTGATCTTGCTTGAACGTTTTATTTTTTAAAGACATTTTTTTTAAGTTTTAATCTGACTATTTTTCAAATTTAACATCTAACACAAGTCCACGTAATTCATGTATTAATACATTGAATGATTCCGGAATATTTGGTTCAGGCAAATTCTCACCTTTAACGATGGCTTCATAAGTTTTTGCACGACCAATAATATCATCTGATTTTAAGGTCAACAATTCACGAAGTATATTCGATGCACCATAAGCTTCCAAAGCCCAAACTTCCATCTCTCCAAATCTCTGACCTCCAAATTGGGCTTTACCTCCTAGCGGTTGCTGTGTAATTAGAGAGTATGGCCCGATAGATCTAGCATGCATTTTATCATCAACCATGTGAGATAATTTAAGCATGTAGATTACACCAACGGTTGCTTGTTGATGAAATCTGTCACCGGTTTCACCATCGTGCAAATATGTTTGCCCTAGAGAAGGAAGATCTGCTTTTTTAATATAATTTTCAATGTCGTGAATTGTCGCTCCATCAAAAATTGGAGTTGCAAAAGTCATCCCCATTTTTTTACCTGACCATCCTAATACAGTTTCAAAAATTTGACCGAGGTTCATCCTTGAAGGTACACCCAATGGATTCAAGACAATGTCAACTGGAGACCCATCTTCCATAAATGGCATGTCTTCCACACGAACAATTCTCGAAACAATACCTTTATTTCCATGGCGTCCGGCTAACTTATCTCCTACTTTTAATTTTCTTTTAATTGCAATATAAACTTTAGCCAATTTCAATACACCTGAAGGAAGTTCATCTCCAATACTGATGTTAAATTTCTCTCTTTTAAATTTACCAATTTCTTCGTTGGCTTTAATGTTATAATTGTGAAGAAGTTGACCAATCATTTCATTTTTGTCCGCATCTTTAAGCCAGTTGAAATAATCTACTTTAAAGAAATCAATTTTTTTCAATACTGCATTGGTATACTTCGTTCCTTTTGGAATCAAGTCTTCACCATAAATGCTTTTAACTCCATTTGAAATCTGATCCTTTAGAATTTTTTGAAGTTTATCTATAAGTATTGTTCTCAATTCATTTAATGCAACATTGTGTTTATCATCTAATCGTTGCAACAAATCCTTTTCCTGAACTTTTTGAAATTTGTCTTTTTTAGCACGAGCATATAATTGTTTGTCAATTACAACTCCTTCAATGGATGGTGGCACTTTCAAAGATGCATCTTTAACATCACCTGCTTTATCACCAAATATTGCTCTAAGTAATTTTTCTTCTGGAGTTGGATCCGTTTCTCCTTTTGGAGTGATCTTACCAATTAGAATATCACCTTCAGCAACGTTTGCACCAATTCGAATAATTCCATTTTCATCCAGATCTTTAGTTGCTTCTTCACTAACGTTTGGAATATCGTTAGTAAGTTCTTCTTCACCTAATTTAGTGTCGCGAACTTCTAATTCAAAATTTTCAATATGAATAGATGTGAAAACATCTTCTTGAATTACTCTTTCAGAAATTACAATTGCATCTTCAAAGTTGTAACCCTTCCAAGGCATGAATGCAACCTGTAGATTTGTACCTAATGCCAATTCTCCATTTTGTGTTGCATAACCTTCGCAAAGGATGGTACCTTTTCCTACTCTATCCCCTTTCTTTACGATTGGTTTTAGATTGATACAGGTACCTTGATTTGTTCTTGCGAATTTAGTTAAGGTGTATTCTTTAATGTTATCTTCGAATGAAACCAATTGCTCATCCTGTGATCTATCATAACTAATTACAATTTTATTTGCATCTACAAATTTTACAACACCTTCTCCTTCAGCATTGATCAACATCCTTGAATCGAGGGCAACTTTACCTTCTAATCCAGTTCCTACTATTGGAGCCTGCGGTCTAATTAAAGGAACTGCTTGACGTTGCATGTTCGATCCCATCAAGGCACGGTTTGCATCATCATTTTCCAAAAATGGAATTAGCGAAGCAGATACACCGACAATTTGATTTGGTGCAACGTCCATATAGTCTAAATCCATTGGTTCAAACAATGGGAATTCCCCGTGTTCTCTACCTTTGATTTGTTCTTCTTCAAAATCACCTTTTTTAGTTACAGGTGCATTTGCTTGTGCTATTTTTGCATAATCCTCATCTTCTGCAGATAAGAATTTTATTCCTGCATTTACGCTTACTTTACCATTCTCAACTCGCCAGTATGGAGTTTCCAAGAAACCCATGGAATTAACTTTAGCATGTACGCATAAGGTAGATATCAAACCAATATTTGGTCCTTCTGGTGTCTCAATCGTACAAAGTCTACCATAATGGGAATAATGTACGTCCCTTACTTCGAAACCAGCACGTTCTCTGGAGAGTCCTCCTGGTCCAAGTGCTGAAATTCTTCTCTTATGTGTTATTTCAGAAAGTGGATTGGTCTGATCAAGGAATTGGGATAACTGACTTGTTCCAAAAAATGAATTAATAACTGAAGAAAGCGTACGCGCATTGATTAGATCTATTGGAGTAAATA
The DNA here is from genome assembly GCA_040006775.1 of Saprospiraceae bacterium. GTDB lineage: Bacteria > Bacteroidota > Bacteroidia > Chitinophagales > Saprospiraceae > Vicinibacter. Next base: position 6,271 of record JBDTWI010000024.1, on the reverse strand, counting down.
CCTCGTTGTCTCTAACGTTCATACGTTCGCGAATGGTTCTTGCCATTCTAGCCAAACCAACTCCAAATTGCGCATATAATTGCTCACCAACTGTTCTAACTCTTCTGTTGGATAAATGATCTATATCATCTAATTCAGCTCTTTGATTGATCAAAGAAACCAAATAAGTAACAATAGCAATAATATCATCTTTAGTTAAAACCAAAGTTGTATCAGGAATTCCTTTTCCTAATTTGCTGTTGATTTTATATCGACCTACTTCTCCTAGATTATATCTTTTATCAGAGAAAAATAATTTGTCAATAATACCTCGTGCAGTTTCCTCATCCGGAGGATCTGATCCTCTTAACTGACGATATATATGAGTCACCGCTTCTGCTTCTGAACTTGAAGGATCTTTTTGGAGTGTATTATAAATGATTGAATAATCTTCTTCGATATCTTCTTTTTGAAGAATAACTGTTTCGATTTTATAAGAAACTATTAATTGAATATTTTCTTCATCGAGTATCGTATCTCTTTCAAGAATAATTTCATTTCTTTCTAATGTAATTAATTCACCAGTATCTTCATCCACGAAATCTTCAGTCCATCTTCTAAGTACTCTTGCTGCAAGTTTTCTACCAATAGCCTTGGTCAATTCTTTTGAACTCGCTTTAATTTCTTCTGAAAGATTAAAGAGATGTAAGATGTCTTTATCAGAACTAAATCCAATTGCTCTTAGTAAAGTAGTTACCGGGAATTTCTTTTTACGGTCAATGTAGGAATACATGACCATGTTAATATCTGTTGCAAATTCCATCCAGGCTCCTTTAAAAGGAATTACTCTGGCTGAAAATATTTTTGTTCCGTTTGGATGATAAGACTGACTGAAGAAAACTCCTGGTGATCTGTGTAATTGTGAAACTACAACTCTTTCAGCACCATTAATTACAAAGGTTCCTTTTGGTGTCATGTAGGGAACATTCCCAAGGAAAACGTCTTGTTCTATGGTTTTGAAATCAACGTGTTCCTCGTCATTACAAGACAATCTCAATCTTGCTTTTAATGGAACACTGTATGTAAGACCTCTTTGAACGCATTCGTCTATTGAATATCTTGGTGGATCAACATAATAATCCAAAAATTCAAGTAAGAAAATGCTTCTTGCATCAGTAATTGGGAAGTTTTCTTTGAAAACTTTGAAGAGACCTTCATTGGCCCTTTTATCGGGTGTGGTCTCTAATTGAAAAAATTCTACGAAAGACTTTAATTGAATTTCAAGAAAATCAGGATAAGCTGCTTTTAATGGTGCCTTTGAAAAGGAATATCTCTCGTTTGTGCTCTTATTTACTATGCTTACTGACATGTACTTTATTTATTAATCTATAAAAAAATACCCATGAATACTTAAACACGAAAGGGCTTAGGTGAACGGGTAATTCACCTAAGCCATTTTCTATATTGACTCTTTTGAAAAAGATACTTTGATAGATAGAAATTATTTAATTTCTATCTCTGCTCCTGCAGCTACAAGTGTATCTTTTAGCGAGTTAGCTTCTTCTTTTGAAACTCCTTGTTTCAAAACTGAAGGAGCGCCATCAACTAAATCTTTTGCTTCTTTCAAACCTAAGTTAAGTAAGTTTTTGACTTCTTTAATTACGTTAAGTTTGTTAGCGCCGCCAGATTTCAAAAAGACGTCAAATTCTGTTTTTTCGGCAGCAGCACCACCGTCATTTCCACCAGCAGGTGCAGCAGCAACTGCAACAGCAGCAGCAGCAGGCTCAATACCATACTGATCTTTTAATACTGAAGCAAGTTCGTTAACCTCTTTTACTGTAAGGTTAACCAATTGTTCAGCTAAAGCATTTACATCAACCATGTTGTTTGTTTTTTTCTTAATTAATAATAATATTTATAAACTTGGAAGCCAATTAATTTGCTCTTTCTTGTAAAGTTTTTACAAGACCTGCAATTGTTGATCCACCGGATTTCAAAGCAGATATCACATTCTTCGCTGGTGATTGTAATATCATAATTATCTCTCCAATTAAATCTTCTTTTGATTTCAATTTTACCAAAATTGAAATTTGATCATCTCCTGAATACACATCAGAATCTATATACGCTGCCTTCAATGTAGGCTTGCTGTTTGTCTTTCTAAATTCTTCAATTAGAAATGCAGGTGATTTTGCATTTTGAGAAAATAGAATTGCACTTGGTCCTTCTAATGCATCATATACCGGAGCATACTCTCCATTTTTTTCTATACTTTGCAAAGCTTTTTTTGCAAGGGTATTTTTAACAACTTTCATTTCGATTTCTTTTTCGAAACACAATCTTCTTAGATTATTGACCTGCTCTACAGTTAGTGTAGATGAATCTGTGACATAGAAGAACTGTGAATTAGAAAATTTATCTACTAAGTCCGCTATTGCTTGTTTTTTTTCGTCGCGTGTCATATTATTGAATTGCTCGTGTTTATTATTTAATTACTTTAGGATCAATCTTAATTCCAGGGCTCATTGTAGATGCCATGGCTATCGATTTAAAATAAATTCCTTTAGCAGATGATGGTTTCAGTTTATTGATAGCGTGCAACAGTTCATCAGCATTTTCTTTAATCTTTTCGGAAGTAAAGGAAACACGTCCAATAGAGGCATGAATGATACCTGTTTTGTCTACACGGAAAGCAATTTTTCCACCTTTTACTTCTGTTACAGCACCACTAATATCCATAGTAACGGTACCTGTTTTAGGGTTTGGCATCAAACCTCTTGGACCAAGAATTCTACCTATTTTACCCAATTTGGCCATTACTGTTGGCATCGCAATAATTACATCAACATCGGTCCAGCCGGCTTCAATTTTTTGTAAATATTCATCAAGACCTACGTAATCTGCTCCAGCTGCTTTAGCCTCTGCTTCTTTTTCAGGTGTACAAAGTACCAATACTCTCTTCGTTTTACCTGTTCCGTTAGGTAATGAAACTGTACCCCTAATCGCCTGATCAGGTTTACGAGGATCAACACCAAGTCGAATATGAAGGTCAACGGAGGAATCAAATTTGGTAGTGTTTGACTCTTTTACTAATGAAGATGCTTCTTCAAGATTGTACAATTTACCAGGTGTAACTAAGGTGTTAGCCTGTTTTCTTTTTTTAGTAATTTTTGCCATGCAAAAAGTTTTTTGAGGTGCAAACGATGACGAAGCATCTCCCTCTGTTAAATAAATAAAACTATATTATGCCCCCCATGGCGGTGTACCAGACACCGTCAATCCCATACTTCTGGCAGTTCCTGCAACCATCTTCATGGCTGACTCAACTGTAAATGCATTAAGATCGGGCATTTTATTTTTTGCTATAATTTCTACTTGCTCCCAGCTAACAGATCCGACTTTCTTTCTGTTCGGTTCATTAGAGCCTTTTGTAATTTTAGAATATTCTATAAGTTGAACTGCAGCAGGAGGAGTTTTAACAACGAATTCAAAAGACTTATCTTTATAAACTGTAATTAAAACCGGCAATAGTTTTCCTGGTGTGTCTTGTGTTTTAGCATTAAATCGTTTGCAAAACTCCATAATGTTAACTCCTTTAGAACCTAATGCAGGTCCTACCGGTGGTGCTGGATTTGCTTGTCCACCTTTACATTGAAGTTTAATAAATGTTTCGATTTCCTTTGCCATGATTTTCTTTATTAATTATTTTTTTCAACTTGCATGAAATTGAGTTCTACCTCTGTTCCACGACCAAATATTTTTACTATTACTTTTAGTTTTTTCTTCTCTTCGTTTACTTCCTTGACATCTCCAACAAATTCATTAAAAGGGCCGTCAATAATTTTAACCGTTTCTCCCGGGATAAATGGTTCAATCATTGTTTCACCAATTTCCTGAGATTCGTCTACTTTACCCAACATCCTGTTTGCTTCCGCTTTTTTCATTGGAGTAGGATTATTTCTACCCAAAAAATGAATGACGTCAGGCATATTAGAAAGCTGTTGAACTATTTCACCACTGAACTTTTCAGGATGAGCTTCTACAAGTAAATAACCAGGAAGTATATTTCTTTCTATAATTACTTTCTTGCTATTTCTAATTTTATAAACTTTTTCTGAAGGAACGATCACCTGCGTGACAATTTCGGACCATCCAGATCTTGTTATTTCAGCGATTAGTCTCTCACGAATTTTCTTTTCTTTACCGCTGATAACTCTTAATGAATACCATTTTGTTTCTTCTTCCATAATAAAGCTTGGTATTTATTAATTAGGTATTATAAATAAATCCAAGGGCTGCATTAGAAATTAAATCCATAACTAAGATTACAATTGATATAATAACAGAAGCGATAACTACTACTTTGGCGCTATCCAGTAAATTAGGCCAAGTTGGCCAACTTACTTTTTCCATTAATTCATGGTAACTCTCTTTTAAATATAAAATAAATTTATCCATTTCATTTCTAAATTGCACGGGCAGAAGGACTTGAACCCTCAGCCTACGGTTTTGGAGACCGTCGCTCTGCCAGTTGAGCTATGCCCGTTTATAAAAATATCCTCTGTACTTAATATTAAATACAGAGGTTATTAAAAATTTTAATCCTTTACTAGTCAAGTATTTCTGTAACCTGACCGGCACCTACTGTACGTCCACCTTCACGGATTGCAAAACGAAGACCTTTCTCCATTGCAATTGGACTCAATAAAGTTACCTCTAACGCTATGTTATCACCTGGCATAACCATCTCAACACCTGCCGGTAATTGACACTCTCCAGTTACGTCTGTGGTTCTAAAATAAAACTGTGGACGGTAACCTTTGAAAAATGGAGTATGTCTTCCACCTTCATCCTTTGATAAAACGTAAACTTCACAATTAAACTTCATGTGAGGTTTTACTGAACCAGGTGCACAAATAACCATTCCTCTCTTAATATCATCTTTTTCAACTCCTCTAAGAAGTAGACCAGCATTGTCACCAGCTTCTCCTCTATCAAGAAGTTTTCTAAACATCTCAACCCCAGTAATTGTAGAAGTAAGTGGTTTATCTTCTTTTTTACCCATTCCTACTATCTCTACAGATTCTCCAACTTTAATAATTCCTCTTTCAATTCTTCCTGTAGCAACTGTACCTCTACCTGTAATTGAGAATACGTCTTCAACCGGCATTAGGAAAGGTTTGTCAATAAGACGTACAGGTTCTGGAATTTGAGAATCAACTGCTGCCATCAACTCCATAATTGCTTTCTTACCACTTTCTTCTCCTTCTAGTGCTTTTAGTGCTGAACCTTTAATTACAGCAGCTGAGCCACCATTAAATTGATATTTATCTAGAAGTTCTCTAACTTCCATTTCAACTAGTTCTAACATTTCAGGATCATCAACAAGGTCAACCTTATTCATGAATACTACAACAGCAGGAACACCTACCTGACGCGCAAGAAGAATATGCTCGCGTGTTTGTGGCATAGGACCATCTGTAGCTGCAACAACTAAAATTGCTCCATCCATTTGAGCAGCACCCGTAACCATGTTTTTTACATAGTCAGCGTGACCAGGACAATCTACGTGAGCATAATGTCTATTCACTGTCTCATATTCGACGTGAGCCGTATTGATTGTGATACCTCTCTCCTTTTCTTCTGGAGCATTGTCGATTGAATCGTAATCTTTCTTTTTCGCAAGTCCCAATTCAGATAAGACTGAAGTAATCGCAGAAGTTAAAGTTGTTTTACCGTGGTCAACGTGGCCGATAGTACCTATGTTGACGTGAGGTTTCGACCGATTAAAGGTTTCCTTTGCCATTTTAGAATTATTTTAGTGTTGTTTGTTTATAATAATTAATAATACTCTTTTCAAATTTGAGCCAATGAAGGGAATTGAACCCTTGACCCCTTCCTTACCATGGAAGTGCTCTACCCCTGAGCTACATTGGCTTATGGGAAGGACTCCATCATTTGGAAGATCCATGTTCAAAGTCCAAATTCAACTCCTTTAAGTTAAATATTCATCCGCACCAATCTCCTTAATTTGCATTCCTCTTACTTTTTGAATTTCCAGTTCAAATAAAATTCAATTTCTGAACTTCAATTTTAGCCTTTGACTTCAAAATACTTGAGCAAAAGGTTTAAATCTTTAATTCTTATCGCTCAATTTAGAGCGGGAGACGAGACTCGAACCCGCGACCCTTAGCTTGGAAGGCTAATGCTCTACCAACTGAGCTACTCCCGCATTTAATTTTCTCGTTATACTGAGTCCCGAAAATCCTTTGATTTTCGAGGATGCTCGAAT
>JBDTWI010000023.1:0-61555 GCA_040006775.1 Saprospiraceae bacterium | reverse complement strand
AGCATTCTGATTGTATTTCTTCCCTTTGTAAACAATCACAGTACAAGTATCCGACTATAATTTTTCACCCACAACTACAAAAAAAGGCCCTAGTCACATATAAATAATTAATATATAATAAAATAATAATGTATAAATAATTAATAATCAAAATATTAATATTTTATTATTTCTATATGCTTTCATAATAGTCTTTAATAATCTTTTTTTCAAGAGCAATTAGACTGAATTTATTTTCAAAAAGGACTGTAGATATCTGGATTTTTGAGATAAGAAGTGTCGATTAGGGTCTTTATAAATGCCAAAACTTGCTTAGCCTGCTTCTGGCTTATCTTAAGATTGGCAACATTTGGGTCAAGATTAGAAGCTTTTTTTACTTGGGTAGTATAATGGAGCATTACCTCATCCAAATCCTTAAACCGACCATCATGCATATACGGGGCAGACAAGTGAATATTGATAAGGGTTGGAGCCTTAAATCTACCTAAGTCATTAGTTATTAAAGTTATAGCACCTCTTCCCTTGTCCTTAAATTCATTAAGATCACCAACACTATCCAAGCCATTATTGAAATAATTGTTTGCAGAAAATAATGGCGCGGCATGACAATGACCACATTGTGCATCCGGTAATCTTGGATTAAGGTTCAGATACATTTCAAATCCATCAGTTTCATCTAAAGAAAATGCATAATTACCTACAAGGTATTTGGCATATAGACTATTCTCCCCAGCTAATAATATTCTTTCAAACTGAGAAATTGCTTTGGTTGCCAGCTCTTTGCTTATTTCAGACTTACTATCTATTCCAAATGCTGCTCTAAACAAGACTGGATATATCTTACTTTTTCTTAATTTATTTTCAACATTAGGCCAGCTTTCATGCATTTCGATGGGATTTTCAACCGGCTGAATAGCTTGTTGTTCAAGAGTTTTTGCTCTTCCATCCCAAAATAATCCATTTGTGAAATAAGATACATTGAGCAAAGACATTGAACTTCTTGTTCCTAGAATTGCCCCTACACCCGGACTTACGGCGTTTCCATCAGTAAAAGCTAGACGTGCCTGATGACAAGATGAGCATGAGATAGTAGAATCTGAAGAAAGAATTGGATCATAAAATAAATGCCTTCCAAGTTGTACACCTGCAAGAGTTGTAATATTATCAGGAACTTCAGGAAGTTTTGGAAATATTACAGGCTTTGTTTGAGGATAGGGCTCAGAAGGAATATAAGGAATACTTGTTAAGTCATTGGTATCTGGAGGAGGATTACAATGAGAAAGTACTAGGAATATGAAGCTAACTAATATTAACTTTTGATTCATTACTTAAATCCATTTCTGAAATTATCCATGAACTTGGATAGAAAATCATTTCCACCATGAATACTGCTTACTTCATAGATATTCACAAAATCTGTTGAATCCCCAAAGATTTTCTGGTGATCTAACTCGACCACAAAACTAGTTTTTTGATTATCTATTAGCGTTAATGGACGCTTGATTTCAATTTCCCGATACGAGGTGTTAGAGCCACTATGGTATACGAAATAAGCATTATTGCTAGGACCAATTAACTGACCTTCAGTCTTAGTAAAAATATAGGAGTTCCAGCCTGACCAATAATTCTCCCCATCTCCAAGGACATCGAAGGCAGAATAATTTGCTGGATTTGTGGAGTTTAAAGTTGAATTAAGTCCCAGTCCAAATCTAATTCCATCGAAATTTCCAATTTCTTTCGTATCAATACTGATAAGGTAGCCTTCATTGGCTTTTTCAATATTGACATGATGATTTTGAAGTTTCACACGATAAATTCCTCCAATTGAATGCTTTTTTGAACTCTTGTCCAACAATTCAATATCGCTAATGAAGAATTCTGATTTTGTAAAAAGGATTTTTGAACCTTCAAAGTAATCATACTTATAATTGGGATCAAATACCAATGGCTTATCTTGATATTTTCCTTTAATTATAAACTCTAAAGTACTTTGCTGTGGGTCTACTTTACAAGATCCAATAAATAGACAAAATAGAATCAGCCCGAAACTTAGTGATTTCATTGAAAGCATATAATTAAATAACAGAATTATTAAAAAAAACGTTCTTAAGAGCCTTTTATTTTTAACTCATATTCCTTAAGCAGCTTTTTGACGATTTCTTTAACTTGAAAAGAGAATTCCTTCTCTTGTATCCAATAGTAATAGTTTCGATCTTCATACAAGGTCTTGCCAACCAATTGACCCAAATACTTGCCGAAGGCAAAGACTACCTCTCCTTGATCGTTATATCTTAATCGCTGAGTTGCATCAAGAATCTTAACATCATTAGTGAATTCATGCAACTTTTGCATATCATTCTGAATTGGTTTGCTTAGAATTGATCCATCCTCATGAATAAGATCGACCTCCTTATATTTTTCTAACATTCCATCCAGTACAGAAACCGTTGCCCTAATGTCAGCCATAGCATCATGGGCATTTTCCATTTCTTTGCCACAATAGAACTGGTAGGCAGCTCTTAAAGTCCGAGGCTCCATCCTATAGAAAATACGCTGCACGTCAATTAACCTTCTTTGGTCTATTTCAAGATCTATATTACATCTTGCCAATTCTTCCATTAGTATAGGAATATCAAATCTATTTGAATTGTATCCTGCCAAATCTGAATTTCCTATAAAGTTAACAATATCTAAAGCAAGTTCTTTAAACAGGGGTTGGCCTTTTAAATCATCATTTGTGAATCCATGTACACCCGTTGCTTCTTCTGAAATCGGAATCTCCGGATTAATTAATCGCACGAATTCCTCTTTCTCTCCATTGGTTTTGAATTTGATCATACCGATTTGAATGATTCGATCGCGAATTACATGCAGACCTGTTGTTTCAACGTCAAAAAATACAAGATCTCTTTCTAAATTAAACATATAAGAATTGAATTGTAATATTAATGATTAAATTGTAGGGTTAAAGTTAGTGCTATTTCTAATTTGACTATAAAATTCAAACAGAACTTTAAAGATAAGCTTAAATTGAACAAGAACTTTAATTGTTACTTCTATTAGAATAATTTTTTTTCAATAACAAGTTAGCAACTGCAGACGCGTATAATACTCGTTATTATTTGAAATTTAATTTAATTGTGTTGATTGGACCAATTTTCAAAACAACACAATTTTACTATTCGTTTTTGAAAACTTACAAAATAAAAATGTTATAAAAAAATTAATAACGCTGTAAATAAATCCAAAATAGTGTGAAGAATAGCATTTTTAAAAGAATATATTCAGGATTATTAATAAATTGATTAGAATGTTATTTCAAGAGTCAAACTACTTCTTTATTGAAATTTTTAGCATTCAATGATTGAAAACAATACACAATCCAGAAAATAAACATTCCGGGAAATAAGACAACCCACCAGGCAGAATTGTAATTTTTGGAAGTTTGCATCATGTTTCCTAAACTGACTTCTTCAACTGGAAGACCAAGCCCTAAATAAGAAATGCTCGATTCCAACAAGACTATACTGCTTATGCTTAATGCAATCATTGGCGCTAGGCTAGTTAAGACTTTTGGTAGTAAGTGAAAAAACACAATTCTACTGTTTGTATAGCCCAATGCCATTAAACTTTGTATATAATTTTCCTTTGACTCCGAGAGCGTTATAAAACGCGCGTATTTTGCAATGCTTACAGACATGAATATTCCTATTAAAATACTCAAACTGTACAAATCAGGTTTCTTAAACCACTGAAGCACTAACAACAAAATCAGTAAAAGTGGAAGTGATTTCATCAACTCAATCCAACGCAACAAAAAATAGTCTGTATTTATTGTTAAAAACTGTTCCTGCTTCTTTGAAAAAAAGTAAATAAGCAAGCATAGAATTAAAAAAGTTATACATAATGTGGTAAACGAAAAATATTTTAGTTCTAAACTTACTATGAATATATAAGCAAGACACAGACAAGAAAATAAGAATACTAAACTAGATAATTTGTCAAGAATTAATCCATGTATAGAATAGAAATATCCGCCTACGCCTAGAGGCAATCCAATAATCAAGGCAATGGCAATTGCAATAAAAGCTACAGCCATTGATTTTTGCATCCCAAATAAACAGGAACTTAATACATCACGACCCAACTCATAGGTACCTAATAAATGAAATCGCTGACCATCTCTAGTGAGCGGAGCTCTCCATTCCTGATCTGAATGGTAATTATCTTCAGATAATCTAAACAATGGCCAGACAATATGATCGCAAGTTAGTTTGTCCCACTCATATCTTGCGTCTAATAAGTCCTGTTGCAAAATGGATCCCTTAGGAGGATTATTATCCCAAACAAGCCAGTAATTTGTATTTTTATAGGTGACAAAAAATGGACTATTTCCAATTAGTACTCGAACGAAAAAAAGTAGAATAAAAAAAATATGAAAGGAGAATGAAAGGAAAGTTTTTCGTCTCCAAAATTTAATATAACCAGCAAATAATTCTGATAATTTACTCATTCAAGGCATTGATTGCCAGTTCAAAAATATAACGAGCTGAGATGCTATTTCAATAAATTTTGGGATTTATTTAATAAGCTATTTATTCTTTAAACAAAAAACTAGAAAGTGAATCAAATCCCTCTGACTCACTTTCAGTAATGAAAAACTTGCCAATACCTATTTCTCTAATTTGTATTTAATGGGAATGGTAAAAATTACCGGAACAGCTTTGCCATTGTGTTTGCCTGCTTTCCAATTTGGCATAACTGAGATTACTCTAAGAGCTTCCTCATCACATCCACCTCCGATACCTCTAACTAATTTTATTTTTCTAATCGCACCATCAGATTGAACTACAAATTGTACCAATACGGTTCCTTCAATTCCATACTCTCTGGCTATAGAAGGATATTTTACATTATGCTTAAAGTAATCATACATTGCGGTTGTTCCATTTGGAAATTCAGGCATTTCTTCAACCCATTTGAAAGTTTCATCCAAAGGAATTGGAGCTGGAATATCTCCTTTACTGTCAATATCTGGATTAGCACCATTACTTTCACCTGTTCCATTTTGTTCACCTATATTGGATGTACCAGTTGAAGTTTTTGCATAATCTGTAGCATCTAATGTGTCTTGCTCATCCACTAAACTATCTTTTACGACAGGAGGATTAGACTGTATCTTATTGTTATTATTTTCTGGAGTTGGAGGTGTTCTTTGTATTATATATGGAATTTCTGGATTTAAAATAATCGGAGGTAAACTAATTTCTTCCATCAACAATGAATCTCCTTTAAACAAAGTAACAATCATTGGAGAACAAACGAGAAACAAGTACAAACTTATTCCATAAAAGAAAGCTCTGTTCATATTGTTGTCATAGATTCTTCTTATGAAGTAGGCTCCGTAAGCCTTATTTCGATCATGAAATACAACATCGTCCATGATTAAATTCATAACTGCATTATTTTTCATATTCTTTGATTTAGTTCTTAATAGTAGAACGTTGGGCAAATCAAAATGTATCCCAGATTAATCCCAAAATTGTCATTTGAAGTGACAATTTTTGTCCAAAAGGCCGACGAAATCATTGTTTTACAATGACTTGTCGGGTGCTGACGCTTGCGGTCAGCATGCTGATCAATTATTTACTCAAGTATATTGCATCAGCGATTAACCCTGACATTGAAAATGTAAGAAAAAATTATTGAATAAAAACAAACAACACATTCATTTTCAATGCTGATGCTTTCGATCAGCATGCCGACATTTATGCTGATGCTTGCGATCAGCATGCTGACATTCATCGTCAGCATCGTAGGCATCATCAGCCAAAGGCAAAAAAGTCTAATGAGAATTTGGGTTAATTTGATTTTTATCCGATGAAAATTTATAAAGTGGGTTAATTAGATTTTAATTCGCTGTAGAAGGAAATCTATTTGACAGCATTTCTTTACAGACTGCTTTTATAAACTTCCTGTTCAATTTCTTGAAAATCAGAACAACACAAAACTTCCTAATTAAGAAATATCAAAAACTAGAAGCTTTATTTAAATAGAGAACAGTACTGCTGACTAGCCTCATACTTATTAAATAAAAATGAGTCAGAAGACATTCAAAACACAAACTTCAGATTGTGCTTAATTCTCCGTTTCATCTAAGGTTATTGCCCTGTAAAATCGCCAGGATCCATAAATGAAAAACAATATTGCTAGGGGCAGAATATAAGTTGGACTATCCTCACTCTTCTTAATAATTAAAAATATCCCTAATCCTATATAGCACATAGAAAGAATTAGAAGAAATATTTTTCTGAGAGACATAAGTTTTTACTCTAAAAAAAAAGAATTGTATCCGTTTGAAAAGATACAATTCTAAATAAGTATTAATTAAATATTATTATCCTTCTAATTTGAACTTAATCGGCAAAGTAAAACTCACCGGAACAGCCTTGCCATTGTGTTTTCCAGCCTTCCAATTGGGCATACCTTTTACGACACGAACTGCTTCTTCATCGCAACCGCCTCCAATGCCTCTGGCAACGAAAACTTTTTGAATATCCCCATCTTTAGTAACTACAAATTGTACAACTACGGTTCCTTGAATATCATTTTCTCTTGCAATGGCAGGATATTTAAGATTCTCTTTAATATACTTATACATAGCAGCTTGTCCATCCGGAAACTCCGGCATCTGCTCAACAAACTTAAATACCTCCTCTTCCTTCTTTTCTTCAATTACAGGAGGTGGGGCTTCTAAAAGTGAAGCATCAACGCCTCCTTCTTCTCCTTTTTTAGTTTCAGTTGCAATTTCTTTATCCTTAATTTCTTCGATAGTTGGTGGAGGTGGTTCTTCATCTTTAACCTCTTCATCTTTCTTTACCTTTGGAGGAACAAATTTTATCTGATCCTTAATTGGTGGTGGATCAATTTTAGGAGGTGGCGGTGGCGGTGGTTTAAGAGGATCAATTGAAGGAGGTGCTTCTAGAGTGATTTCCTTCAAAACCAGCTCATCTTGTTTTGGAATCATGCCTTTAACGGCTTTAATTATCATTGGCATTCCAACAAGTAATAGAAACACGATACTGCCTACTAGAATGGCCTTATTCATATTCTTGTCATAGATTCTTCTTAGAAGATAAGCACCATAAGACTGGTTGCGACCCTCAAAGACCATATCATCCATGACATATTTTAAAATTTGTTTGTTTTCCATATCCTTTAGAACGATTTTTTATTTAAAAAATATCATTACTGTGCGTTAATTATTTTCTGGATTCACCAATTTGCAAGGCTATCAGAGAATCTATAGGGTCGTTTGGAGCTAGAATCGCATATCTAACAACATGATTGATACTCATCTCATCGAGTATGTCTACGATGTTCTTGTACTTAGATCTTGGAAGAGGTTTAATCATAACGAATAACTCATCCTGATTGCCCCACTGTTCTTTAACCTGTTTTTGTCTTCTTTGAATTACTTTTCTAACTCCTGTTGAACTATAATCTGTGCTGTCAATGCTTAATTGGGTATCTGCATCAATATCATCCGGAGAAACATAATTCACGACATTATCTCTTGAAGTAAGCATTAAAGATAGGGTCTTAGACATTTTAATTGGAGGCTCATCTTTAATTTCATTATCTTTTGCTGGTTTATTTACTTCCATAGTTTTAGGTTTATTGAAAGTAGTTGCGAGCATGAAGAAGGTAATCAAGAGAAAACCAAGATCTACCATTGCAGTCAAATCCACCCTGGTAGACATTTTTTTTGATCTAGCCTTTTTATGTCCTTTTTTCCCGCCAGCGGGAACATTCATTTCAGCCATGAGTACTTATATTTTTATTCACTAATAAATTATTCTTTTGCCGTTTTAGCTGAAGTAATCAAATTGAATTTGTTCACCTTGCGGTTTTGCAAGGCTTCAATGAGTTTATCAAAAGCCTGATATTCAGTAGTCTTGTCACATTTTATAGCGATTCGAAGTCTATCATTTTCGGCCCTTCCGGGTTCAAGATCATAGGCCTTTCTAGCGATTAAAATTAAGTCTTCAAGTTGTGAACCACCAACAGTATCAATTTTTAATCCGGGTTGAATGACATGAGCTCTTTCATTTGGATCTTTTTTTAGAAATTCCGGTAAGGCTCTAATATCCATACCCCAAAGTTCCAAGGTTTTGAATGCAATTCTTTGTTTGTCATCTAATTGAAATCCATAATCCTCTTCTAAGGTACTTAGCAATTTTAATCTGGTAGGTTGATCATCTAATCCAAAAAACATTTTTCCGTCAGGAGCAATATTGAACATCATGATTCCTTTGTCCGGAATAGGTATTTGAGCGGTTGAAGACGGGATATCAATTTGAACTACTTCAGCTGCTCTGAATTTAGTAGTAAGAATGAAGAAGGTAAGCAATAGAAAGGCCACATCACACATAGCGGTCATGTCGATTGCTGTACTCTTGCGTGGTATTTTTACCTTGGGCATAATTTATTATTTACGAATAAAATAGAATTAATGTTTTGATGCAAAGTTCTGAGCAATGCTGAATCCAGCTTCGTCAATACCGTACGTCAGTCCGTCTATTTTTGTAGTAAAATAATTATAAGCAATAATAGCAATTGCAGAAGTTGAAATACCCAAAGCAGTATTAATTAGGGCTTCTGAAATACCTGTTGATAGGGCAACAGCGTCCGGAGCACCTGCAGTTGCAATCGCTGAGAAAGCTCTGATCATCCCGAACACAGTACCTAGAAGTCCTAAGAGTGTTGCAACAGAAGATATGGTTGCAAGAATTACAAGGTTCTTTTCTAACATAGGTAATTCTAAGCTTGTAGCTTCTTCAATTTCTTTTTGAATGGCGATCATTTTTTGATCTTTGGAAAGCCCTGATTGAGCTGCCATATCTTTGTACTTATGAAGACCTTCACGGATGACATTGGCTACAGATCCTTTTTGTTTGTCACATTCAGAAATTGCGACATCAACTTGATTGTTGCTCAATAAGGAATTTACTTTCTTTACAAAAGATGGTATAGCGCCCTTGCCACTAGCCACATTAAGCGTAATAAATCGCTCAATGATAGTAGAGAGTACAATAATAAATGCGGCCATTAAGATTGGAACCAATGGTCCACCTTTATACATCATTCCAAGATAATCTCCAGAAATTGGATGTTTGGTGTTGTCTCCACCTTCAAAATGGCTTGGATCACCTAAAATAAACTTAAAGGCAAGGTAGCCTATAACAAAAGCGATAATAATTATCGAACCAGCAAAAATGTTGCTGAATTTACTAGAACCTGTGTTTTGATTGCTCATAATTCAAATATTGAACGTTTTATTTAATAGTTTTAAAATAATATTTTATAAATACAAGAAATTACAAAATTAAATTAATATAATAAGAATCTATGTCAGTTCCTGACTTTATATATACAGGGTAATATTAAAACGATTTGTTAAAATAAATGCTGTTTGGTTTAATAATTAATTGTAAAATAAATTCAGACTGATGAGGAATGATCGAAAATCAGCAATTATCAAATTGTTATGAATGATTAAATTCTTTAATCTGTTTGTCCTAAGTTAATTCTTAGCACACTGACAATAGACCAAACGAATATAGAATACTGGACTATGAAAACAAATTAAATTCTTAAAATAAGTTAGTATCTTAGATGTACAAAACAAAAAGAAGATTCATCCCTTGACTAATCTTTCAATTTCAAAGCAATTAACTTGTTATTTTGTAGATAGAGTAATATTAGTCAACTATATTAACTTATTGCTAAGTTTACATAATTGATGAATTCCATTCTTTCGTGAATAATACCTTTGATTTTTATCTTTACGTAAACCAACCTTATTATGAAAATAACTTTATCTCAAAACAAAAAAGTACTTGGATTTCTAAGTTGTATTTTATTTAGCACTTGTCTTTTTGGACAAGGAATTACAACAGCTCAATTTGCCGGAACAGTAAAAGATTCTAAAGGTGATGCCGTAATCGGTGCGGTTGTTAGAGCCGAACACATTCCATCAGGTACTATTTATGGAACGATCACTAATGAATCAGGACGTTATTTTATTCAGGGCTTAAGAGTAGGAGGACCGTATAAAATAACTTCTAGTTTCCTTGGAATGAATGATGCCATTAAAGATGGTCTTTATACTGCATTGGGAAATGCAACAGTAGTTAATGTGGAAATGAAAGAAGAGGAAATTGCCTTAGATGAAATAATTATATCAGATTCTAAGTCCGCAATTTTTAGCAGTAGTAGAATGGGTACATCAAGTAATTTTAACAACAATACTATAAATGCATTGCCTAATATCAGTTCCCGATCCATAACATCTATAACCAAATATGATCCTCATGGAAATGGAAGTTCTTTTGGTGCTCAGGATAGTCGATTAAATAATTTCACCATAGATGGTTCAGTTTTCAACAATGGATTTGGATTAGGAACAGATGCACAAGCAGGAGGAAGAACAGGTTCTACTGCAATTTCATTGGATGCCATAGAGCAATTGCAGGTAAATGTTTCACCTTATGATGTAAGACAGTCTGGATTTGTAGGATCTGGAATTAATGCAGTTACTAAATCTGGTACGAACTCAATAAACGGTACAGCTTTTTATAATTTTAGAAATAGAAGTATTAATGGTGATAAAGCTAAAGATATAACTATCACTGTACCTGATTTTGCAGAATCAGTTATTGGTGCAAGTTTAGGAGGACCTATTATTAAAAATAAATTATTTTTCTTTCTAAATGGAGAAATAGTCAGACGTTCAGAACCTGCAACAACATTTGTTGCAGATGGGTCAACTAACGCAGGAACCAAAACTAGAGTTCTTAAATCCGATATTGAACAGCTGAGTGATTTTTTAAAGACAAAATTTAATTATGAAACTGGAGCTTATGAAGCTTATAATAATGAAACAACTTCTGATAAATTTCTTGTTAGATTGGATTATAATTTAAATACAAACAATAAAATTACCTTAAGATATACACATCACAATTCAGAAGCAGACCAATTAATTAGCAATAGTTCATCCGCAGGAGCTGGAAATAGAAGAACCTCTGTGGACGCAATGAGCTTCAAAAACAGTGGTTACAAGATACTAGACAATACCAGATCAATAGTTGCAGAATTAAATTCTAATATTAAAAATAAATTTTTTAACAATTTTATCGCTGGATACGACTTTCAAAATGAAAACAGAAAATATGCCGGTGCATTATTTCCAACAATTGATATATTAAAAGATGGTAAAACCTATATCTCTGCAGGTTTTGATCCATTCACACCAGACAATAAACTGGATTACAATACCATTCATTTTACAGACAACCTTTCTTTCACAAAAGGGAGAAACAGCTTTACAGTTGGGGCCCATTATGAGCACTATCGATCTAACAATCTTTTTTTTCCGGCGAATAATGGTGTTTACATTTTTAATTCTCTTTCTGATTTTTACGATGCTGCAAATTCCACGGCAGATACTTCTCCGGTTAACATCAACAAATTTCAATATAGATATTCAGCATTGGCTAATGGAGAAGCTCCTTTGCAAATTCTAAAAATTAATAGAATTGATTTATATGCTCAGGATGAAATTCAGCTCACTGATAATTTCAAATTGTCCGCAGGATTAAGAGCGTCATCAATTTCTTTTGATAAGACGGCTTTAGAAAATAAAAAAATATCTGAGCAGACTTATATTGATCAGGATGGAAATAGAGACTATAAAATTAATACTTCTAATTTGCCAAAGGCAAGTATACTCTGGGAGCCTAGATTAGGTTTCAATTATAATGTCAATGGTAAAAACAAAACACAGGTGCGTGGTGGAACAGGAATATTTACAGGTCGTCCTCCTTACGTTTGGGTATCGAATCAAGTTGGAAACAATGGAATTTTAACCGGATTCATTGAAGCACAAAATACCAGAAAGTATAAATTTACAACTGATCCAACCATCTTTACACCGCAAACTCCTACACTTCCATCAACCTTTGACATTGCAAGTACGGACGAGGATTATAAGTTTCCTCAGGTATGGAAATCAAGTTTATCCATTGATCATAAAATTGGCTTTGGTTTTATAGGAACCATAGAATTATTGTATAATCAAAACATTAACGCGGTTCAATATTTTGATGCAAATTTGGAACCGGTAACTGGCGACACGGCTAGATTTGTAGGTCCTGATAATAGACTAAGATATCCTGCATCCTATGTCAACTCAAATCAAGCAAATGCAAGCAGAATAAATGACAATGTTAGCCGTGCGGCGATCATGACAACTACTAATGAGGGTTCGTATAAAGCGGCTATAATTAAGATTGAACTTCCTAGCTCCAAAGGATTTTCGGGAATGGTTGCATATACAAGAAGTATTGCTAAAGATCTTATGAGCGCCGGATCAATAGCTTCAGGTTCTTATACCGCTTTGAGAACAGTTAATGGAAATAATGCTCCAGAACTTGCATACTCAGATTTCGATATTCCTCATCGTTTTATCGGATATTTGGGATACAGAATTGAATATGGCAATAAAATTGGTGGAGCAACTCAATTGACAATAGGTTATACAGGATCGCAAAGTTCAAGATATTCTTTCGTTTATTCAGGAGATATGAATGGAGATAATATAACTAATAATGATCTCATTTTTATCCCTAACAATGCTTCTGATCTAAGTTTTCAAAGCCTAACTGTTACACAAAAAGATGGAACTAAAACCCTCTTCACAGCAGCAGATCAAGCAAATGCATACGATGCTTATATTAATAACAACAAGTATCTTAAAGACAATAAAGGTGGATATGCTGAGAGGAATAGCCTTCTTTTGCCATTTCTGCATAATTTTGACGTCTCAGTTGTTCAGGAGTTTAGTTTTAAATCTGGAAAAAGAAAAAATATTTTACAATTTAGGGCTGATGTTCTCAATGCTGGAAATTTAATAAATTCTGATTGGGGAGTTGGACAGATATTGGTTACTGACCGACCATTGACTTATAAGACGGTAAAAAATGGAGTACCGGAATTTACATTGGCGACTCAGACCAATAAAGATGGATCAATTGGCTTAATTAAAGACAGTTATATTAATCGCGCAACATTGGCTGATGTATGGTCAATGCAATTAGGCGTAAGATTAATTTTCTAAGAGATAAATTACTATTCAAAAGAAAAGGCTGTATGAATAATGCAGCCTTTATTTATTTAATTCAAACTTAGACTTTTAGACTATTATTTGAATGATTCTCTAATTCTTCATTGCTAATATTTACATTTGCCCAAAATATTAGCTATGAAGAATTTCATCCTCATTTTATTATTCGGGTTTATTGGAAAGGTGTTAAATGCACAGGATATTTCAATGGACATCAATAACTATCATTTTACACCCATAAAAATAAATGATAAGACATCTGTAAAAAATCAATTTAAGAGCGGTACCTGCTGGATTTATTCTACTCATTCTTTTCTAGAATCAGAGTTACTTAGAATGGGTAAGGGTGAATTTGATTTGAGTGAAATGTTTGTTGCTCGCGCCGGATATCTTCAGAAAGCTGAAAATTATATTCACAGACAAGGTGCAACAAGTTTCGGACAAGGTGCTGAGAATCATGATGTTATGAATATTATTGCAGAGTATGGAATTGTTCCTCAATCTGTATATTCGGGATTTCCACAAGGCCAGGATAAACCTGTTCATGGGGAAATTGAAGGAGTCCTAAAAGCGATCTGTGATGCCATGATTAAATTGCCGGATGGAAAACTTAGTCCAAACTGGAGAAGAGTATATACCGCAGCCTTAGATGCCTATTTTGGAACTCCACCCACACAATTTGAGTACAATGGAAAGAATTATACAGCAAAATCATTTGCAGAAAATATTGGAATCAACCCTAGCAATTATATCGCTTTGAGCTCATTCAATCACCATCCATTTTACAAACCATTTATTCTTGAAATGTCCGATAACTGGTCTCAAGGACAGTTTATGAATCTCCCTATTGATGAGTTCGTAGCTTGTGTAGACAACGCTCTTAAAAATGGATACACCGTTATTTGGGCAACTGATGTAAGTGAAAAGACTTTTTCAGGTAAAAATAGTTTAGCGCTAAATCCGATTCAAGCTTGGGAAGATATGGATGAAGCAGATAGAGACAGCCTTTGGAAAAAACCTTGCCCAGAAAAACTCGTAAGCCAGGAAGAAAGACAAGTAGGATTTGACAATCTCAGTACAACAGATGATCACGGGATGCATATTGTTGGATTGGTAAAAGATCAAAATGGCAGTGAATATTATCTGGTTAAAAATTCATGGGGAAAAGATGTGAATAAGAAAACTGGTGGATATTTATTTGTGAGCAAAGCATATTTTAGAAATAAAACAATGTCCATCATGCTTCACAAAAACGCTGTGCCGAAAGATATAGGCAAAAAGATAGGATTGTAAATTTCATGTTCACTTAAGAAATTAAAAATATACTTAAGTTAGAAACTATTCAATTATGGATATAAGTAAGTACTTATTTGAATTTTAATTTCACAAATTTAAAGACTCTAATTCTTTAAAAATCTTACCAAGATCTTCGTTGGTGAAATCTGTTTTTGTCATGCATAAGTTCATAAGATAATCGTCTTGTTTTCTACCTCTTATCATGGCTTCAGAATAGCTCACATCAGGACAAAATGTAACTAAAGCGTATTTGGAATAATAGCTTGGGAACTGTTTTTCCAATTGTGCTTCAAGAGTTCTTTTTCTTTGATAAATAGGATCAGCAACCTTGTCTCGCATTTCTTCAAAATTGTCTTCAGCTAAATCGGAAATTGCATCTGAATTGATCTTTCTGCTTTTTTCAAATTGTTCAAATAGCTCAAGAGTGTCATTATATTTATCTAAGAGTTCGTTGAATACTACAACATCTTCAAAACCGCAATTCATACCTTGACCATAAAAAGGAATAATAGCATGTGCAGCATCTCCCATTAAAAGTAACTTATCTTCATAATGCCAAGGCTTACATTTTACAGAATTTAAATGACCTATAGGATGTTGGAAAAACTCTCCATCCAAATCGTGAATTAATTCCTTTGCATCTTTGAAATACTTTTCAAAAAAATTATTAACAGAGTTCTTATCTGTCAATGATTCAAATCCTTGTTCTCCTTTAAATGGCAAAAATAGCGTTGCCGTAAATGTTGCATCCGGATTAGCTAGAGCGATCATCATGAAATGACCTCTCGGCCATATGTGTAAAGCATTTTTCTCTAGTAGAAATTCTCCATTTTTACCCGGTAAAATATTTAATTCTTTGTAACCATATTCTTGAAATTTCTGATTGTAATTCATCTTTAATTCTGCACTTCGATCCAACATAAATTTTCTTGCCATGGAATTCGCACCATCGGTAGCAATTAAGATACTGTCTTCAACCTGACTTTGCTGATTATTTTTATCTTCAAAATAGATAAGATTTTTTTCAGGGAGAAAGGAATGCAATTTTTTACCAAAATTAACTTTTACACCAAAGCTTTCGATAGCATCTAAGAGTATTATATTTAATGTTCTTCTTGAGATTGAATTGATATATTCACCGTCGCGAATACTATAAGCTTGAAAAGATAATTCCGAATCAATTTTATGAATCATCCTTCCTTTCATTTGAACAGCATGTTCCAGAATTTTATCCTCAAGACCAACCAAATTCAATCCTCTAATTCCGCGATGAGAAAGTGCTAGGTTAATAGATCTTCCGGCAGAAATAGTTTGCTTTCGCATGTCTTCTCTAGACTCGAATATTTCTACCTTCAAGCCTCTTTGTAATAATCTTAAGGCTAGTAATGAACCTACAAGACCAGCACCAACAATTGCAATTTTTTTCTCAGAAATTTTAGTCATAATCTACGAGAATATTTTTCAGTGTTTCATAAAATATATACACATCCTCAAAACTATTGTACAATGGAACTGCAGCAACTCTAATGACATCCGGTTCTCGCCAATCAGCTATAATTCTTTGGGATGTAATTTTTTGATAGATGCTTTTATCTGATTGAAGAATTTGTATGGAGACCTGAGATCCTCGTTCTTCTTCATTAGCCGGTGTTAAAATATTAATTTTTGGGTGGTTTAAATCACTCAATAAAGTTATGAGTTGTTGACTAAGAGCGAGAGACTTTTTTCTAAGTTCATGCATTCCAGCCTCATGAAATATTTCCAAAGAGGCCATTATGCAAGCCATTGGTAATATTGGTGGATTGCTCAGTTGCCATCCTTCTGCACCAGGCATAAGATTCATTGTAGAAGACATCTTAAATCGATTGATTTTATCATGTCCCCACCATCCTGCAAACCTTGGAATATCAAATGAATCTGCGTGTCGCTCATGAACAAAACAACCTGCTATACTTCCTGGTCCGGAGTTAAGATATTTATAGCTGCACCAAATGGCAAAGTCAGGTCCGTCATCATGTAAATTTAAATAGAGATTTCCAGCGCCATGTGCCAGATCAAATCCTACAAAACAGCCATATTTATGCCCTAGATCTGTTATGGCTTTTATCGGATATGACTGACCAGTATAATAATTCACTGAACCAATTAGCACAAGAGCTATTTCCTCTCCATGATGCGTAAATACAGACTTTATATTCTCCATACTGATATAGTCTGAACCCTTCTCAGGACTTAAAATTATTAGACTATCTTTTGGGTCATATCCGTGAAAACGAAGCTGTGATTCAACAGCATAGCGATCAGAAGGAAAAGCACTATACTCAATGAGTATTTTGAATCTGTTCTTAGTTGGTCTATAAAAACTAACCATCATCAAATGAAGATTTACGGTCAGTGTATTCATTACAACAACTTCAGACTCCTTAGCACCGACAATTTCAGCCATATAAGGACTTAGAAATTCATGGTATTTAACCCATGGATATTTAGCCTCTAGGTGTCCCTCAACACCAAACTTAGCCCAATCTTGTAATTCCCGATTTACATATTCTGAGGTTTGAACAGGTTGAAGACCTAATGAATTACCACAGAAATAGCTTAATGGGCCATCCTTATCTTGAGGAAATAAAAATGCTTCTCGAAATTTTTTTAGAGGATCATTGAGATCTTTCTGAATCGCATCTTGTAAATTCATCATAATAACAAGGCTAAATTTTACTTACAGCAAATGTAATCAAAGCCAGCTAATCTAAAATTCATATTATGTTTTATTATAATATGAGTATTTTTGTTGTATGGATTGGAATTCAGGCATCAAAGGATTTAGGGCATACTTGCAGTTAGAACGATCATTATCAAAGCATTCTATTGATGCTTATATCAGAGATGTTAGAAAGTTAGGACAATTTGCAGTAGAAAATTTAGATGGAATGTCTCCATTAAAGCTAAGCCTATCAGAATTAAGATCTTTTATTTCATGGTTAAATCAATTTGAACTTGAAGCCAGATCCCAAGCAAGAATTATCTCAGGCATCAAGGCTTTTTACAAATACTTATTGGTTGAAGATTTATTGATGGATGACCCTACAGAATTATTGGAAGCACCAAAATTGGGTATATATATTCCTGATGTACTGAGTGTTGGAGAGATAGATAATTTATTTGAATCCATTGATTTGAGTACGGATAAAGGACATCGCAACAGAGCAATTTTGGAAGCCTTATATGCTTCTGGATTGCGAGTTTCAGAGTTGGTAGAATTAAGATTGAATAACATAATTGAAGATCAAGGTTTTTTAAGAGTTATTGGAAAAGGAAATAAAGAAAGGCTAGTGCCAATTGGGGAACACGCACTGATTCAAATTAAATATTATGTTGAAAATCAAAGAATACATTATCCAAGAATAAAATCTCATGAAGATTATGTTTTTCTAAACAGGTTTGGCAAAAAATTGTCAAGAATAAGTGTATTTAATATTGTCAAAGAGTGTGTTTCCCGTGCAGGAATGAGAAAATCAGTCAGTCCACATACCTTTCGTCATTCCTTTGCAACTCATCTTGTAGAAGGCGGAGCAAGCCTAAGGTTGGTTCAAGAAATGCTTGGTCATGAATCAATTACCACAACTGAAATATATACCCATCTCGATACTGAATTCCTAAGAGAAAGTTTAATTAAATTTCATCCGGCGATGCAAAGGACTCGAAAATAAAAATGAACGAGTAATATTCGTTCACTGTATTGTGAATAGATACAACTTACCAAATAGCCATATCAAATAATTTTCTGTTTTCTTTAGTTAATGCGGATTGATAGCCCCAAATTTTAAAAAGTGTAATACCAAACCTTCTCGCAATTTCATTGCTGTATTTTGAATCCTGATGCAGAGACTTAATAATATAATCAATAGCATTCTGACCATCACCTTGAAGCAGGAATTTTTTTGCTTCAGATAAGAAATTAGATGCAATTGAAGTATCATCAAATTCATTCTGAACAAATTCTTGAATTACTTTGAAGTGCAATTCAAACTCTTCAATGATCATTGGATTAGAAAAGTTTTTTAATGCTTGGAGACTTGCTCCTGGCTGAAAAAAAACTTGATGCTTTAGCAAACTAATTTGAGCTGCTTCATTTTCCGGATGAGCTTTTACGTAGCTTTCTAGAATTTTAACAAATTTTTTGTCAGGAATATTTTCTTGACCTGCCATGATTTCTTCAAAATCGTCTGGTTCAGCTTCAATTTCCTCAACTTCTTCCAATTTGAATTCCGATAAATATTTATCCAGCCACTGCTTCGTCGCCTCTTTGGTTTGAACTCCGCTGAATTCGTCAACAATTTTTCCCTCAAATACTAGTTTGCAATTTGGAATACTTTGAATCTGAAAATGAGCGGCAATCTCTTGATGCTGTTCAGTATCAATTTTAACAAGTGACCATTTTCCTTTGTATTCCAATTCCAATTCCTCAAGAATTGGGCCGAGAATTTTGCAAGGTCCACACCAGTCTGCCCAAAAGTCAAGGAGAACATATTTTTTAAAACTAAGTTCTACAACATCTCTGTTAAAATCAAAATTTTCCATAGATGTGATTAACAGTTCAAGGACAAATTAAGTTGAATAAAATTATTGCAAATTCAAAATTAATTCTGAAGCTTTTTTAGCGATACTCAAGCATACTGCTTGAGTATTACTGCATATAATTAAAGGAACTATAGATGCATCAGCAATGCAAATGTTTTGAAGCCATGAAGTTTTAGTTCATTGAAAACAGGGCCAGCTTTTACGCATTGAAGTTTATTTTAGGGATTCTAATTTAATCTCTTGGCTTACATACATCCCATCGATAATGATATATTCAAATTGCAATTCTCAAATATTTCATTCATTTCTTAAGATAAATCCTTTTGGTTTTTAATTGATGAACAGAAACTTAAATATCATTACTACTTTAATATAAACTCTTGTATTCATTATTAAATAATTGCATACTTTTGCAATATGAATAAGTGGATATTTTATTGTACAGCAATTTGCATAATTATTGTTTCTTGTAAATCA
Organism: Saprospiraceae bacterium; assembly: GCA_040006775.1. Taxonomy (GTDB): domain Bacteria; phylum Bacteroidota; class Bacteroidia; order Chitinophagales; family Saprospiraceae; genus Vicinibacter. The sequence goes on along the minus strand of JBDTWI010000023.1, from coordinate 42,012 downwards.
GATAAAAAAACGGAACAAGATAAACCAATTGAAACGAGTTTAAATTTTTTGAAAGGAACCTGGCAAAATGCTTTGAGTCCAGTTCCGGATTTTACAATAGAACAGGATAGCATTGCTTTTTTACAAGAGGATGCAGGACATAAATTTAAGTTTGAATTGGAAAAAGACAGTTTAATTATACATTTCCCGGCTTTTGTCTATGCTTTTAAAGTAAGTTGTTATAAGGGCGATTCCATTCATCTGGATAATGAAATGAATTCTAATACTTTTTTTAAAATAAAATAAATTACTTTCGTTTAGTAACTATTTTCCAGTTGCGGTAACCAAAGAGCATCTTTCCCGCTAATAATTTATTTTCAATCCAACTGAGTATCCTATATTTTAATTTCTCATGCTTCATCAATGCTCTGTCCACCTTGTAATTTGATTCGTAATGTAGTTGATCTCTCCAATTAAACTTAGAAATAAAATCAGACATTAGACTTGGATGTTCTTCTTTAAATAAACTTAAATTTGCGAGACAACCATAGTCAAAATTTATAGATTTATTCGCATATTCTTCCTCTATTCTTGAAGCATTGTGATACATCATGTTCATAGCCTTTGATTTAGTTTGCATAAGATGAGGAGGTCTTACCCAACCATAATGATAAATTTCAGCTGGAATTTTAATGACATTTAGCAATCGAGTATCTATCCTTTTTCCATAGCTTCTATTTTCATCAAAATTGCTTATATATTTAAAAGATTGGGCATCACCCCAGGAGTGTATATTTTCATTATTTCGGATAATTCTAATTTCTTTTGGATACCAGGCATGTGATTCAATAAAGTGTTCGTAATCACCAAAAAAATGTTTATAAGAAAAAAGAAATCCTTCAACCATTGGATCTGCCAAATATTTACTACAATAATTTTTTATTGGTTCAAGATATTTTTCATGAACTACTTCATCAGACTGTAGATAAAATAACCAATCTCCGTTACAGGCCATTTTTGCAATATCTGTCTGATGTGCAAATTCTGTACCTCCCGGAAATTTATTTACATCCCATTCAGTTCTGATAATTTTTATTTTTGAAGACTGGATTGTAGATATGATTGATTCTGTTTGATCATCTGCATCTCCTTTTGCAAGAGCAATTACAAATTCATCAACTATTGGTAAAATGGATTGGATCGATTCAGCTAGAGGATAATAGAGTTTATCCGTATTGCGCATAAAAGTAAATCCACTTATTCTCAAGCCAATAAATTATTTTTGGTGCTATTGTTTAACAAACATCCATTTAAATAATTCTTTAGCTGTTGCTTTCTTTCCATAAAGCAATATTCCTGTTCTGAATATTCTTCCTGCGAGAAAAATTATAAAATAGGCAAAGAGGAATAAAATTACTATAGAAAGTAATAATTGCCACCACGGAACATCAAAGGGAATCATAGCAGGCATTATAATTGGAGACCAAAGCGGAAACAAGCTTCCAAAAGTAGCAAGCGAACTATCGGGTTCCCTGATACATGAAAACATCGCATACATTCCAAGTAAAATTGGAATCGAAACAAACATTGTAAGAGATTGAGAATCATTAACATCATCTCCAATTGCTGCACCTATAGCTGCAAACATTGCAGAATAAATAAAGAACCCTCCTAAAAAGTAGATAATAAATACGCTTAAAATTTTTAACCAATTTAAATTCATTAGTTCTCGAATTACAAATTGTATTTCTTCGGCTTTGTTCAATTGATCCTGAGGCATCTGACTCGCAATTTGCTGGATATCATGGACTTGAAAACCGGATACAGAAATTCCTATCAAATAAACCACCGGAATAAGAATCATCCAAATTACAATTTGTGTTAATCCTACAAGGCCGACACCAATAATTTTTCCTAACATGAGTTGAGTTGGTGACACCGAAGAAATTACCACCTCAACAATGCGGTTTATTTTTTCTTCAGTTACGGAACGCATAACTCCTGCACCATATAAGAAAATAATAAAGAAAATTATATAGCCCATTGCTCCACCTAACATTGTAGCAACTTTTGAAGTATATTCAGAGTGATCAGTAATGTTTTCTGAAACCGGTTCGGGATCAATACTAATTTTTGTGTCAATCTTTTCCAATTGAGTTTTGTCTATTGAAAGCAATTGCATTTTGTAATTTCTTAAACTGTTGTCCAAATAATTACTGAGTTTGGATTCCATCTCGATATCCAAAGTTTTATCAGAGTAGTAGTATGCGGTATAATTTTTTACATCAACACCAGCAAAGTTTGGCAGCACAAGAATTGCATCTGTTTCACCTCTTTGGTATTGGGCTTTCAAAGAATCCATTGGAGCATCGGATTTTATGAAACTGAATTTTTTACTGTCTGATGGCAACGTTAGATTTATCTTGCTTTGATCAGAAATGGTTACCCGATATTTCTTATCGCTTTCATTACTCATGAGTAAAAAAATAACCACAAAAAATACAAGAAATCCCAATGGAGTTAGTAAGGTAGTTATTATAAACTTTTTATTTTTAACTCTTGTCAGATATTCCTTGCTAATAATTATTCCTAATTTACTCATGGTTTGCTTCATTTACAGTTCTAATAAAAATGTCATTAAAAGTTGGCAATACTTCGTGGAACGAAAGAATGTTTAGTCCATCATTTATTACCCGGCTCAAAAATTGATTGGAACTCTGATTTTCTTTAATTCTGATAATAGTACTCAGTCCTAACTTTTGTACAATATTCCATTCTGTATTTAATTCATCATTTATTGGTCTGTCAGTTTCAATTTGAAATAAATTTTCTTTGTATTTTTCTCTAATTTCTTTGACAGGACCTGACAGAACATTTTTGCCTTTGTTTACTAAAACTATCTCTTCACAAAGCTCTTCAACTTGTTCCATTCTATGTGTTGAAAAGATTATACTTGCTCCCTGATTTTTTAATTCGATAATTTCATCCTTGATAAGATTTGTATTAATAGGATCAAGTCCGGAAAATGGTTCATCCAAAATAATAAGTTTTGGATTGTGAGCAATAGTTGCTATAAATTGAACTTTTTGAGACATGCCTTTCGACAATTCTTCAATTTTCTTATTCCACCAAGATTGAATTTCAAATTTTTCTACCCAATGAGTTACAGATTTATTTGCATCAGCCTTGCTCAATCCTTTCAGCCTGCAGAGATAAATCAATTGCTCTCCAACAGTCATTTTTTTATATAATCCTCTTTCTTCAGGCATATAGCCAATAGAAGAATTAACCGCACTATTAATAATTTGATCATTAAATTTAACCGTTCCACTATCTGGTTGTGTAATTCCGGTAATGATTCTAATTAAGGAAGTTTTACCTGCACCATTGGGTCCTAATAATCCAAATATGCAGGATTCAGGGACTTTAAAACTAATTTGATTAACAGCAATAAGATTGGTATATTCTTTGTGAACACGGTCTAAATTCAAGAGATATTTCATGCATAATTTGTTGAAGAAGGCGAATATACTACTTTGAATTTATTAATCAGGAAGAATCAGTATTTGCCTAATGCAATGGTTACAAAACTTATTGATTGGGGACTTCCCTTTAAGACTTCTAAAGCACAGGCTTCAAGTGTTGCTCCGGTGGTCATGACATCATCAATTATTAGAATGTTTTTATTTTTAACTGATTCATATTTTAGTAATGAAAAAGCATTAAATATATTATTCATTCTTTCCATTCTGTTCTTTTCAGTTTGACTGTTGCTTTCTTTAATTCGCACAAGTATTTGAGTATTCATTTCTCTTCCCAATTCCTCGGAAATTGCTCGACCAAAAACCTGAGATTGATTGTATCCCCTAAGAGCTAGCTTAGAAGGATGAAGCGGCACAGGTAGGATTAAGTCAATGTCTTTATAAAGTGGGCTTGAAGCTAAAATTGAGCCATAATAATGGCCAATTCTTTCAGCAAGCTGGGGTTTTGATCTGTACTTAATTTGTTCCAATAGTTTATGTATTACTCCACCGGGTGTATAGTAATATAAACTAGCAGCCGTATGTATAGTTAGTCTTCCTCTAAAATGATCTGTAAACTCATTTTCTTTTCTAAGATGAAGATCTGTTGGGGCTTGAATTGACTGACATCTGAAGCAAAAAAGCTCTTTTGGGTTATCGCAATTTCTATCACAGTTTAGACAAAAAACTGGAAAAAAAACATCAATAAGTGCATCAATATATTTTCTAATCGTATTCACAAAATAGATATAAGGACAAGATAGGAAAGTGAAGGACAATATTCAAGAAATCAACCAGCATCAAAATAAGGTATAAAAAAAAATCCCGATCATTTCTGATCGGGACCTTCAAACAAAACGAAAAACCAACTTTATAGAAAGCTACAAAAACCTTTTTATAATCCTCTTCGGATTTTTACTGATATGTCTTTAACATTACCAGAACGTATAATTTTAACCTTAAGTGTTTCATCCACCTTAGTGAGACCAATAATTCTTTGCAAATCTTCGTAATTGTTAATTTCCTTTCCGTCAATGGCTATTATAACGTCTTGGGGAATTAAACCGGCATAATTCGCGGAGCTATTGTTCTCAATGGATTCTATAACAACGCCTTTTTTTGAAGAAAGGTTCAGAGATTTCATACTTTCTTCATCAATTTCTGAGACCTGAATTCCGAGTCTTCCACGCTCAAAACTTCCTTTGTTTATAAGCTCATTGACCACCTTATTCATAAGATTAACAGGAATGGCAAAGGAATAACCACTGTAATATCCTGTTTTGGATGCAATAGCAGAATTAATACCTATAAGTCTTCCTTGGACATCGACCAAAGCACCACCAGAATTGCCTGGATTTACAGCAGCATCAGTCTGTATGAATTCCTCAATACCCTTTAAAGCATTTGTTTTCTGACCTTGATTATAATATTGAGAATAATCATCTTCATCATCTTGACTATTTATAATGTTTAGATCTCTTCCTTTGGCACTTACAATACCTGCAGTTACAGTAGAGGTAAGATAACCAAATGGGTTGCCAACAGCCAGTACCCATTCTCCTACTTTGAGTTGGTCAGAATTACCCATTACAAGTACTGGTAATCCTGATTCTTCAATTTTTAGGACGGCAAGATCAGTTCTTGGATCTGTACCAACTTTCTTGGCAGTATATTTTTTACCATTTTTTAATAATACTTCAATATCATCGGCGAACTCAACAACGTGGTTGTTGGTAACAATATAGCCATCGTTAGAGATTATTACTCCTGATCCACTCCCTTTTTTAGGCATATACTGATTAAATGGATTCCCAAATCCAAATTGGCCAAAATCAAACTGTCTTAACATTGGATTGTTGTAGAAAGGATCATTCTTTCTGCTTTCTTCCTCCTTTTGTTTCGCAAGTTTTTGGCTTTCCTGGGCATTTATTTGAACTACTACCTCTAGTGCCTTATCTGCGGACAAGGTAAAATCAGGACCAGTAAGACTTAAACTCGGAGTTTCATTTACTTGACGAACAAAATTTGAGGTTGTCGGATTAGAATTTTCGGGTTTAAATAGGTACTTATTACCTACTAATACCGCTAATCCTCCTAGGATGCCTGCAAATAAATACGAAAATATCGATTTCATTTAAATTTATTTTATTGATTTAATCCAATAATAACGATTGCATTTTCGTGCTAGTTTTTAGAGAATTTCAATTTAACAGAGTTTTAACTCAGAAATTAACCCGCTTTAGTAAAAAAACATATTTAATATTTTTATAATTTATAAAAAGTTGTATTTTTGCATTAAATATATTATAAATATGAAGAATTTAATAAATGTGCTCCTATATGTTCTCTTAGGACTTCTTGTTGTGACCATTTCAGTGATGATCTATAAAAAGTTTAAAACCCCGGTAGACAGCACTGCCGCAGCTGAACCAATGGAACAATCCTATATCGATTCTACAGGCAATCAGGCATTGCCATTTTCTGCAGAAGACAGTATTATTCTGGGACTAACAGGAGAATTACCAACTAAGGTTGGACCTGATTTCGATAATTCTACTCCTACTCAAGTAAATTCAGCTATTCAGGAGAATGTTTCTCCGGTTGCAAAACCAGTTGCCAATCATGAAGCTGCGCGAAAATCTGAAAACAAAATGAATAATGCTGAAGCTAAAACAGAAACTAAAGCAGCCACAAAAAACGAATCAAAATCTAGCTCTACGAAAGTGATGAAATCATCTGAAAAAGCGAATACAACAGCTCAAAATAAAAAGGAAACAACAAAGACAGCTACAGAAAAATCTTCGACAACCGGTAAAGGAAATTATTATGTAATAAGTGGAAGTTTCCTTGTGCCATCAAATGCTGATAATCAAGTAGCTAAATTGAAGAAATTAGGTTTCTTTAATTCGACTAAAAAAGTATTTGCTAATGCTTCCAGCTATTCTGCAATTGCTGGTCAATATGAAACAGAAGCAGCAGCTCGTGCATCTTTAAATAAACTTAAGTCGAAAGGTGAGCCTGGATTTATTAAAAAAATCTGATAAATTATTTCAATTATAAAAGGGGAATTAAATTAGTCTAGATCTAAGTTCTTTAATTAGCCTTTAGATTAATTTTATAAATCTCAAAGTAAAAATTAAAAATTACTTTGAGATTTTTTTTGGAGCCAAACATTTCATTTGGCCTAAAGAAGATTCATTTTTTTTAAGAAAATAGGATGGTTTCAAGGCTTAACTAAATCATTGCTCTTTCAAATTATTTGACAATTCCGGGATTAAAATAATTTCTTATAGCTGAAATAGTTTCCATAGGTTTTTCAGCATGTACCCAATGGCCTGATCCTTTAACAATTTGAAAATGTGCATTGGGTAATATTTTTTTTATTTCAATACGGTCTATATCATTCACATAATCTGATTTTTCACCGAGTAAAAAAAGCACGTCTGACAGGTTCACCTTTGAAAAAACTATTGCTGAAGAAATGGATGGATAATGCACATACAGAGCATCTAAATTCAACTTCCAATTAAAACTTCCATCTGTATTCCTGTCTAAATTTTTTAAAATAAATTGACGAATTATAGGCTCAGTAATTAGCTTGGAAATTTGTTCTTCTGCTTCTGATCGCTTCACAATCTGAGTCAGATCAAGATTCATCATCGCTTTAAAAATGACTTCATGTCCCTTTGGGTAGGCTTTGGGTGCTATATCTACAACTATAGATTTTCGAATGTTTATAGATTCAGTTTGAATAATTTGAAGTACTACTTTGCCGCCCATAGAATGACCTATTAAACCAGCAGAAAGAATGTATTCCTTATGCATTAAACGAATGACATCAGCAGCCATTAACTCATAATTCATTTCTTGGCTGTGTGGAGACCGACCATGATTGCGCAGGTCTACTAAATAAACGCAATAATAATTCTTCAATTCATTAGCAATTGTTTGCCAATTATCCAAACTGCCAAACAATCCATGAAGAATGATGATTGGATCTCCCTGACCAATTTTTTTAAAGTTTAAATCAATTGCCGACATAAAACTGTAATTTTACAAGTTATTTCAATATGAGCAATAATCTATTCAAATTAAATTCAAATTATCAACCATCCGGTGATCAACCTGAGGCGATAAAGCAATTGACAGATTCCATAGAATCACAGGAAAAGTACCAGATACTGCTTGGAGTAACCGGATCTGGAAAAACCTTTACAATCGCCAATGTAATAGCAAATCTCAATAGACCAACTTTAATACTTTCGCACAATAAAACCCTTACCGCACAATTGTATGGAGAGTTTAAAGAATTTTTTCCGGATAATGCCGTAGAATATTTTGTTTCATATTATGATTATTATCAACCTGAAGCTTATCTGTCTGTAAGCGATACGTATATTGAAAAAGACCTACAGGTAAATGAAGAAGTTGATCGATTAAGACTTAAGGCTACATCAACTTTACTTTCAGGTCGACAGGATATAATTATGGTTGCTACAGTATCTTGTATTTATGGAATGGGAAACCCTGAAGATTACAAAGCTGGAATTATTCGTTTAATCAGAGGTCAGATTATTTCTCGACAGGACTTGCTGTATCGCTTGGTAGATTCCCTATACAATAGAACTGAGGGCGATCTTCAACGCGGAAACTTTAGAGTAAAAGGAGATACGATTGATATTTATCTACCTTATGTTTTGCATGGATTGAGAATTAGTTTTTTTGGTAATGAAATTGAGAGAATTGATGAGATTGAAATTTCTTCTGGCAAAAGAATTACAAGTGTTGATTTTGCAGCAATTTTTCCGGCAAATCTTTACGTTGCACCAAAGGATCGCTTAAATTCTATTATTCGGGTAATTGAAGATGAAATGTTTGCACAAAAAAAATATTTCGAATCCGAAAAAAAATACCTTGAATCGAAACGTATTGAGGAAAGAACTCAATTTGATCTTGAGATGATTCGCGAACTGGGGTATTGCAGTGGAATAGAAAATTACTCCAGATTTTTTGATGGAAGAGCAAAGGGAACAAGGCCATTCTGTTTGTTAGATTATTTTCCGGAGGATTATTTAATGATTATTGATGAGAGTCATGCAACAATTCCACAAATAAGAGGAATGTGGGGAGGTGACCGAGCCAGAAAAATGAATCTTGTTCAGTTTGGATTTCGACTCCCTTCTGCTCTGGACAACAGGCCATTGAGCTTTGAAGAATTTGAACAACAAATCAATCAGGTAGTTTATGTCAGCGCAACTCCAGGAGATTTTGAATTTTCAAAAACGGAAGGTCTCGTTGTAGAACAACTTGTTAGACCTACCGGATTATTGGATCCGCCTATTCATGTAAGACCTTCAATGAACCAAATAGATGATCTAATGGAAGAAATCCATAAGCGCAAGGCTGTTGGCGAAAGAGTATTAATTACTACATTGACAAAGCGGATGTCAGAAGAGCTTAGTAAATATTTTCAAGGACTTAATATCAAGTGTAAATACATGCATTCTGAAATCGATACGATGGAAAGGGTAGAGATTCTTAGAGATCTTCGATTGGGTGAATTTGATGTTTTGGTTGGGGTGAATTTATTAAGGGAAGGACTTGATCTTCCGGAAGTATCACTAGTGGCCATACTTGATGCAGACAAGGAAGGATTTTTAAGAAGTGATAGATCGCTTACACAAACTGCTGGACGTGCAGCAAGAAATGCAAATGGATTAGTAATTTTTTATGCAGATAAGATTACAGAATCAATGCGACGTACCATCGAAGAAACGGAGCGGAGACGCACGAAACAAATGGCTTACAATGAACTTCATGGAATAACACCGAAGACTTTAATGAAATCCCGAGAAGAAATTATGAGTAAAAGCAGTATACTGGATAGTAGAGGTCAGATGGGTAAAGCTTATATTGAAAGTGATGAAATTAGTCTTGCTGCTGATCCTATTATGAATTATCTCACAAGAGATCAATTAGACAAATTACTAATTGAAGCAGAAAGAAAAATGAGAGCTGCTGCAAAAGATTTAGATTTTATTTCTGCTGCGCAGTATCGCGATGAAATGAACGCGATAAAAAAGAAAATGCAGGGAACATGATAAGTGTAGATCTTTTCGAATTATCCTTCGTTGAGTGTAGATTCGTGTCTACATGCATGTGTACCCAGGTTTTCAGCCTGAAGCCGCAAGCTAAGTTAGAACATATTTAAGTTTTCAAACTATAAGCACTTGAAATATAGACTTATTTTTGTTTAATTTCGTCTAAATAGGACTTCAGGATATCAGATCATTGACAAGGATGGAACATATTATCTAACATTTCAAGAAGTGGATTGGGTCGATATTTTAAAAAGGAAAATTTATAGAGTCAGAAGCGAATGGATTTAAAAAGTTAGTACTTGATGTATAACAGTAAGCAAAATTATAGTGAATTAGATAATTTATTGGAGATTGATATTATGGATACTTAAAATGTTAAAAAAACAAATTGGAAATTTGGAAACGTAAAAAGTATAAAAATTAAAGAAATGAAATTAGGTTATTATTTATTGACAATAATTTTCTGTATGAATTGCGCGAGTAGCAAAGAGGGCTTTGTTTCAATTAATAATAAATTAAAAAATAGTTATTATAGTATCTTGCTGCCAAAGAATTTTCAAATTAAAATATATAAAGGTGATGATGATATAGAGTATAATTATGTCTATCCAGATTCGTCAATTATATATATTACAACATTCGCAAATAGCTTAAATGAAGAAAACTTAAGAATAGAAGGAAAATATTCTAAAAAATATAACGCATTGAATTTAACAGACACCATTACATTTTGCGGAATTACATCAGAGAAACTTTATTGGTATGAAGAATTAAAGAAAAATAAAATAATAATTGGTTATTTCAATGTTAGCCCAAAAAAGAAGATAATGATGGATAAGTCGATTCAATCTTTTTTTATTAAATAAGTTGGTAGTGATCTGACAGGTTTTTGCCTGTTATCAAATGTCGCAGATTGCAACTGAAATGCAATATGATAATTTGTAATTTTTAAATCACTTCGCCAAATAAAAGAACAAAACTGAACTTGACTTCTTTGATATTTAATGATGAAACTCCTAAAAATAATGATTGCGAAGACGTCAGACTGATCCCGATTTATTATCGTGAATCGAATGATAGAGATTACTCTATAAGGAGGAACTGATCGTTCTTCGATCAGCTTGGAGAAATCAAATAATGAAAATTAAAAGATTCCTGGATCAAATTGGCTAAAGTAGATTCTTAACCGATGAGGGTGGTCTTCCATTCAATTTATTCTATATTTGCCTTATGGGGTGACCGAACGATTTCCGAAGGAATCGAGTACAACAGCACTCGAAGTGAGGGAATGTGAAAGCACTTGGAGGAATTTTTAGCAAAGACCTGAGACATGAATACTTTAGTGAAGTATATTTGGAAAGCTGAACAGAAAGCTGACGCTTACTCTACGAAATATAGATTGAAAAGGTGTGTATTGGATGTATAGCAATCATTGGAGCTATAGTAAATTGGATAATTTATTGGAATTTGATATTATGGATCTTTGATATGGCACTAAATAATCAAATCAGAGATTTGAATACACGCGAATGTAGGCTGGAGCCTACTCTCAAAGGGGGGAGGACATTTTTATAAATAAAAAAACGTAACAAAATGCGAGAAGTAATCATCAACCCAGTTTTAATTAAATATTTTTTAAAGAGTATGAACACATGGCAAGAAATTGAACTAGAATTTGATAAATTTTTTGAAATAGAAGAGGGGTATTTAACTGTATTTGATTTAATTGAAAAGAATTTTATGGAACCAAGATTGGTTATTAATTTCGAATTTAAAAATATTTTGTTTCTTAACATTTTGTGTTCTGACAACTTAGGAAATAAAAAGATTACTAATTTTACATATTGGTATAATGGACTGTGTCAACTAAAGGATTCTATGGAATATTCCAATGGGATATTAACATACAGAACAATTATAACTTCAAGTTGCAATGTAAATGATATAAATAACTTAATTATTGTAAGATATGATTTGTTGGATGGCCAATTGTACCCAACTATGCATGTAGAATGTAGAAATGAAGATTATGAATCCTCAGTATCTATTAATGTTGCTGAATTTGAAGTGTTAAGTAAGCAATTTAAAAAAAATAGCATTTAGTAATATAAATAAACCCAGACCCTGGACCATTCGTTTTTAGTGTAAGGTATTATGATCTTAGAATTAGTTTGTGATTTGGGGTTGTTAATTTCGCCTAAATATAACTGCAGGATATCAGATCATTGACAAGGAAGGAACATATAATCTAATATTTCAAGAAGTGGATTAGGCCGATATTTTTAAAAGGAAAAATTATAGAGTCAGAATGGCATGGATTGAAAAAGCTGAAGATTGGATGTATATCTGCCAGCGGAGCTATAGTGGATTGGATAATTTATTGGAAATTGATATTATGGATCTTTAACATGGCACTAAATAATCAAATCGGAAATTTGGAAACGCACAAACGTAGGCTGGAGCCTACTCTTAGCAGGGTTTTCAATCCAACAACTAAAGAAGTATGGCATATTCAGCCAATTAAGTGAAAAGATGATATGATAAATAACGAAATTGAATTTATTGAAGAAAGAGTAAAAACGCTTTTTAAACATATAAGAAATACTAATAGTATAGATGAAGCAAAGGAGTATTTTATTAGATTAGAAGAAATACAATTTTTGCTCGCAAGAGAGGTTTTTACAAATAAATTAGTAGTCAACGTTTTTCTGGGTGAGTTTTTATATGATTTTGATAGGATTGATGACAAAGATGTAAAAGTTTATATTTTTGAAAAAATAAAAAACTCCCTTTTATGAAAAATATGAGAATCATCATACTCAATTTTTTTTTCAAAGGAAATCCTAAAAGAAATGAGAATCTCATTCGAAAATAAAAGTATCTTTATCGACAAATGGGATGCTTAAAGCTTGATCGGAAATACTTCGTTCCTACATTCAAGTGAACATAAATCCGATTTTATAAGAAATAAGAACGCAGAGATTTTTAAGGGTAGATCCGATGGTAGACAAATGTCCAGAGATAATAAAATATCAATTGGAAATATTGAGGATGTTAAAGATTTAATAATAAACACATCTATGGAGCAAAATGGAAGAAAAAAGTATTGATTCTAAAGAGTTCAAATTTTATTTGAATTATAATTACAAAAGTCATTTTATTATGATAATATTATTGTTTAGTATCGTATACTTATTTAATTCAGAAATTAGTAAATTAGCTCTAGTATTCATAATTATAATTTTACTTGTCGTTTTATGGAGCGACCTAAAATCAATAGCTGAAATTAAATTATTTCAAAGAAGTATGCAATTAATCTATCATCCTTTTTTTAAGCCTGAAATATTCGAATACAACTTATCAAAAATTGATGAAATTTCAATGTATTATAGTTGGAAGCGATATCACTCAACTATACATTATATAAAATTGAAAGGAGATCCTGTTGAAAGAAAACATACAACTGCGATGAGTGTAAATAAATCAAAAGAATTGGTGTTAGCCTTGAGAAGTATGGAAGTAAATGTCTTAGAACTAGATTGGCCAAAGTAATTATATTAGAATCATATGTTTAATTGCGATATGACTATCAGATCCCGACATATTTTCGGAAATTGAATGATGGATATCACGCAATATGGAGGGAACTGATCGTTCTTCGATCAGCTTGGAGAAATCAAATAATGAAAATTAAAAGATTCCTGGATCAAATTGGCTAAAGTAGATTCTTAACCGATGAGGGTGGTCTTCCATTCAATTTATTCTATATTTGCCTTATGGGGTGACCGAACGATTTCCGAAGGAATCGAGTGTGACAGCACTCGAAATGAGCTAATGCGAAAGCACTTGGAGGAATTTTTAGCAAAGACCTCAGACATGAATTCTTTGGTGAAGTATACTTGGAAAGCTGAACAGAAAGCAGATGCTTATTCTACGAAATATAGATTGAAAAAGTGTGTATTGGATATATACCAATCAGTGGAGCTATATAAGATTGGATAATTTATTGGAAATTGACATCATGGATCTTAATAATGTTAAAAAAATCAAATTGGAAATTTGGAAACGCACAAACGTAGGCTGGAGCCTACGCTTAACAGGGAATTAAATAATGATAATTCCATTGCTAATATTTTAATTGATAATTTGAGCTTTACAATAAACACTAAGAGATATGAATTTACAAATCTTATTTTTTACAATATACTTTTGGATGGAAATATGCCTAGCTAGATATCTGGATTAAAAAATAAATACAATTGGGGTGAATCACAAATCATTGCTATCTTTACAAAGGAAATAAACTGAAAAATCCTATTCACCTAGCCTAAAATTTGATTTATTAAATTCATTTTTCAATTTCCAATGATAGTAAAAATTAATTTCTTCAACCAACTGAGTCAATCCATTTTGTGGAATTCAAAAAAATGGATTTCATTTTTAAATGTATTGCCTAATTTTATCAAACTAAAGTCGCGGATAATGAGCTTCAACATCATTCGAATTTACCTCACGGTTATTATATTTATTCCATATTTTCAATCTTGTAAAAAAGATAAAAATAATAAAGCAGTCAGCATAGAACAACTTATCGAAGAATCCCGAATAGCATTTCGAAATAAAGATAATATTTACAATGCAGATGCGGCTATAGCCTCTTTCGACTCAATATTGGCAACTAATATTCCAATGGAAAAAAAAATGGAAGCTGAATTTTTCAAAGGATTCGCGCTTTTGAAAAAAGGGAAAGAGCAGGAAGCGATTAATTTATTTACTAAAATAGCAGACGCAATAACAGATCCATATAATTCAGGAACGTCTTTAATGCCAACACTTGCTTTGGCTTATCTGCGATTGGGTGAACGACAAAATTGTGTGAATAATCATTCAGTAGAGTCTTGTATTATACCGATACGGGGTGGAGGATTTCATAAAAATCAAAATGGTTCTAGGAAGGCTGTTGAAATTTACGAAAAAGTACTGAATGTAGATCCTGTAGATTATGGTTCGAGATGGTTGTTGAATATTGCTTACATGACTTTAGGTGAGTATCCTAATAAAGTCCCTGCTAAATGGCTAATTGAAGGTATTGATAATGACTATTCTCATCTAAACATTAAACCATTTATGGATGTCTCGCCGGGATTAGGACTTAGTACCCGAAATAATGCTGGAGGAGCAATAGTCGAGGATATGGATAATGACGGTTACTTGGATATTGTAATTTCAGATTGGTCACTCGATAAGCACATGCATTTTTTTCTGAATAACAAATCAGGAGGCTTCATTGATATTTCAGAAAAATCTGGACTGTCTAATGTAACAGGAGGATTAAATCTATTGCATGCGGATTTTGATAATGACGGTGATCCGGATATTTTTGTTTTGCGTGGTGGTTGGTGGGAACAATTTGGAAGAATACCAAATTCTTTGCTGAGAAATAATGGGGATAATACATTTACCGATGTGACCATAGAAAGCGGATTGCTATCCAAACATCCAACTCAAACAGGCGTATGGAGAGATTTTAATAATGATGGGTGGCTTGATTTGTATATAGGTAATGAAACTACAAATACCAAAGATCCGGAACCCTGCGAACTTTATATGAATAATAAGAATGGAACTTTTAAAGAGGTTGCAGCAATTGCAAATTGTCAAGTTGTAGATTTTATTAAAAGCGTCGCGTCAAGCGATTTTAATAATGATGGTCTTATGGATTTGTTTCTTACCAGTGCTTTTGGTCAAAGGAGGCTTTTAAAAAATACAGGTATTTCCAATAATATTCCACAATTCAAAGATGTTACCCAGGAATCTGGATTAGATGATATCAGGATGCGGAGCTTTCCAAGCTGGTTTTGGGATTTTAACAATGATGGATGGATGGATATTTTTGTTTGTGGATATAACTTTGGTAAATCAATAGCGCATACAGCTGCTACAGAAGCACTTGGAATTCCCAATGATGCCAGTCAGATGTATTTATACAAAAACAATAAAGACGGTACTTTTACTAATATATCGAAACAAGCTGGTTTGAATAAATCGGTTTTTGCAATGGGTTCAAATTTTGGCGATATCGATAATGATGGATATTTGGATATGTATCTTGGCACTGGTAATCCGGAATACACTGCCATTATACCAAACCGATTGTTTAAAAATACAGGCAAAGAATCTTTTGTTGATATTACCATCCCTGCCCGTGTTGGTAATTTACAAAAAGGCCATGGTGTAGCAATCGCGGATATTGATAATGATGGTGACGAAGATATCTTCATAGAAGTCGGAGGAGCATATGAAGGAGACGATTACAATAATTCATTATATCTAAATCCTGGACAAAATAAAAATAACTGGATCAATATCCGATTAATGGGCATGGAAACAAACAAATCAGCTATCGGTAGTAGGATTAAACTAAGTTTTAAAGAAAACAATATTGAAAGAAGTATTTATAGGGATGTGAATACCGGTGGCAGTTTTGGATCATCCACATTGAGAAGAGAAATTGGTATCGGCACCGCTCAAAATATAGATGAAATTGAAATCACCTGGCAGAAATCTGGAAAAGTGCAAATTTTTAAAAATGTAAAACCAAATCAGTTTATTACTCTGCAAGAAGGTGAAAGCGATTATAGAGTTGTCACGTTAAATAATCTGAATTTTTATGGAGACAGTTCGAAGATTATCATGTGCAAGCCACGATAAAGCTATATAAATCGCGAAATAGTATGATGCTAAGAAAGAGTTCAAAGTGCTGAACTTTGTACTTAAAATTTGATGACATTCAAATTGAAATAGTAGTAGGTAAGAATCAGATACTTCTATCTTTCCATTTGAGTGAAACAGGCATCCAGCTTAGTATGCCAATTACAACAAAGTATATACTGTATATTAGTTCAGCAGGTAGGAACCACCAAAGTTTGTTTGTCTTTTTAAAAAAACTTGCGGCAGAATGTAGAAGAATAAAGTCCAGAAATATACTTAGAAAAAGAAATCCTGAACTCATTAGAATTGAATTCTGATCTTGGGAGAGAATTGAATAAACCAGGAATACCAAAGCTGTGATTTTTTGAAACCAAATAATACCTGCAAGAAATAAAGAAGAGTGATTAGAACTTAATTTCATTTTTGAAGCCCATCTCAACCTTTGACTTATAAATTGGCGAATGCTCATCTCTGGTCTAGTCACACAAATTGCCTCATTTGATTTGAGAACTTTAATTTCTCCTGGAAATAATTTTTTAAATTTTTGAATTAGAAATATGTCATCTCCTGATGCAATATTTAAATTTGTTTCATATGGATTGGCTTTTATGAAGGCATTTTTTTCATAGGCTAAATTTGCTCCGCTGCATAAATAATACAAGCCTGACTGAATTCCGGCGGTCTGAATAAGAAAGGTACACATGTAATCCAGACTTTGAAAATTGTCAAAAAGGCCTGACCTTGAATCTGTAAGCACCGGTGCAACAATTAATCTTGCTTCGGTCTTTTCATAATATGCAACAAGAGTTTTCAGCCAATTCTCAGGTAGTATACAATCACCATCAGTAGTAACAATAAGCTCTCCATTTGCATGATTAACGCCATAGGCGATTGCTTTCTTTTTCGAACCTTCTATGGTAGTTCTCTTTTCAACACCCAATCGCATACATTTGATGTTAGGATGTGTAAGTGCCTCTAAAATATCCGGAGTCTCATCATAAGATTGATCATCGACTATAATGATTTCAAAAAGTTCTTTAGGGTAATTCTGTGCAATCAAACTTTCAATGCAACTTTGGATATTTTCCGCTTCATTTCTTACAGGAACTATAACGGTTACTTTTGTGCTAGGAATAAAGCCAACCGGATTAGAAAATTGCTTACCTTTTTTCCAATAAAAAATGAGAGAGATAAAAATTATCAAATAGAGGAAAAGAAAGATAGAGGATAAATAGATTAAAAAAGTCACTGATTATTTATTCAAAAAGGTCATCGTAATTATTCGATTCCTTCTTTTGAACTTCCAAGCGGGAAATTTCAGTGCGTTCAATGGTCTCCTCCTGAACGTCTTCATAAGTTGAAAATCGTTCTTCAAATTGATTTGCAGATTCAGGTTTGTCGCGAACTTGACCAAATTTCTTATATGCCCAAGCTTTAATGACCAAACCAATAGTAACTAATGGAAGTCCTACAAACTGCAAACCCAATTCTAAAAAACCACCCAAAACATTGTTTGAGAAAGAATTGGCGATCATTTTAATATGATTAGAAACAATCTTAGGATAAATGATCAGTGCAATAAGAATGAATAAGGGAGATAAATAAAAGAGTAACTTATAAATCTGAAAGAACAGATAAAAACAAAGAATGATTATTAATAAAAAGGCAAGTGCTCCCAAAATTCTTTGAGCAATTCCTCCGCGAGATTCATAAGTATAAATACGACCGTTCAACATGTTCAATGCAAAAGTAAATAAAAAATGTATTACATTATTTAATAATATATTAATTTCTTCCTAAAAAGTTGTTGATTCGTTTTTTCTAAACTTCGACCCTTTCTAAATTGGAATAGTAGAGTTGGCTATATAAACCATTCTCAATCTTCAAAAGTTCACTATGCGAGCCTTTTTCGACTATCTTACCCATAGACATGACCATTATCTGATTTGCTTGTCTAACTGTTGACAACCGGTGTGCTATAACAATTGAAGTTCTACCTTCAATAAGTTTTGTAATAGCTTGTTGTATCACCAGTTCAGTCTGCGTATCAATGGAAGAAGTCGCCTCATCCAAAATTAAGATGTCAGGGTTGTAAACCAATGCTCTAACAAATGAGATCAACTGTCTTTGACCCATGGAGAGATTGCTTCCTCTTTCTGATACCAAATAATCATAAGATCCAGGTAAATCTTGTATAAACTCGTCCGCACCGATAGCTTTTGAAGCTTCAATTATTGTATCCTTACTAATAGATTCGTTTTTCAAAGAAATGTTATCATATATACTTCCATGAAATAAGAAAACGTCCTGTAAAACGACACCAAATCTACTCCTTAAGAAGTTGAGTTCATATTCTTTAATTGGGATGCCATCAATTTTTATCTGACCGGAATCGATATCATAAAGGGCATTAAGGACACTAATTAAAGTAGTTTTACCAGATCCTGTACTGCCAACAATTGCAAGTGACTGGCCACTTTTAACTTCAAAACTCAGGTCTTTTAAAACCGGAATTTTTTTATCATATCCAAAGTTTACGTTTTCAAATTCTATATGTCCTTGAAGTTTTTCTTTAATAATTTTGCCATTATTTATTTCTGATTCATTTAAGTCAATAAGCTGGAATACCCTCTGTGCAGCAATCAGACCCATCTGAAGTGTATTAAATTTGTCTGCCAACATTCTAATAGGTTGAAACAATCTTGTTAAGAACATTGGAAATGCAACCAGTTGGCCCACTGTTACTTCATTCGATATTACACCTTTAGATCCCCACCAGATCATGAATCCAAGAGAAGCGGCTGAAATTATTTCTACAACCGGAAAAAAAATGGCATAATAAAAAATTCCATCAAGGTTTGCCTGAGTATAAGATTTGTTTATTTGTTTGAATTTTAATGCGGTTTTCTTTTCTGCTGCAAACAACTGCACAAGCTTCATTCCGGAAATATGCTCTTGCAGGAAGGCATTCATTTTAGCAATCTCATTGCGAACACGCTGATAAGAGCCCTTTACTTTTTCTTTGAAGACATAGGAAGCTATAAGCAAAAGTGGAAAGGTTACTAAGGAGATCAAAGTCAACTTAACGCTGGTGTAGAACATCATTATTAAGACCATTACCAATGAAAGTATGTCAGAGATAATGGTAATTAATCCTTCAGAAAAAACGACATTAATTGATTCAAGATCATTGATTGTTCTAGTGGTATTTGTTCCTACAGCGGATTGATCAAAATAGGATAATCTGAAAGAAATAATTTTTCGGAATACACTAATTCTTAATTCTTGTATAACCGTTTGGCCAATGGTATTGGTTAGTATGCTGAAGTAGTATCTGAGAATCGTGGACGCGAATAATATTAAAAGAAAGATAATTGCCATTCTCTGAAGGCCTTCAAGATCAGGCTTCATAATATGATCGTCAACAATTCTGTGGGTTAGATAAGGTAATAAGGCACTAAGAGGAGCCATGACTAAGGCCATGAGTAGTGCAATAAATAGAAGCTTCCAATGTGGTTTGGCAAAAACCAACAATCTATTAATCAAAGAAATGCTTGAAGATTTTTTGGTTTGATCCATCATAAAAAGTCTGTCATAAACAATCGAATTCTCTGAAAGTTTCTACAGACCACTCAACTGACCTTCATCCGCAAAACTGTAGTAACCTCGTTCACTTATGATGAGATGGTCTAACAATTGTATGTCCAGACTCAGACCTCCTTGTTTTATTTTTTTAGTAATATCTCTATCAGCCTGGCTTGGTTGTAACTGACCGGATGGATGATTGTGAGATAGAATTATGCTCGTTGCTTGAAGTTCGAGTGCTTTCTTAAAGACAACTCTAGGGTCTATGACCGTTGAAGTAATTCCACCGGAACTAATTTTTTCCACAGAAATAACTGCGTTGCTTCTATTTAGAAATATTACCCAGGATTCCTCTTTATTTAGTTCCTGCATACTCGATCTCAATACGTCAAAAGAGTCTTTACTACAACTTATTGCTTTGCGTTGTAGAGCTTCTGACTTCTGTCGTCTATTTCCTAATTCTAATGCTGCTATGATATCTATTGCCTTTGCAGGTCCAACACCTTTGAATTTTGATAACTGTTCAATATTTAATTTGCTTAGTTCAATCAAATTATTCTGGCAAGATTCTAAGATTTCTTTTGCCAGATCAACAGCTGATTGATTTCTACTTCCAGAGCCAAGAATTATTGCTAGAAGTTCTGAATTACTTAAAGCATGTTTTCCCTTTTGCACCAATTTTTCTCGTGGACGATCGTCTTCGGCCCAATTTTTAATTGATTTATTTTCTAGGGTGCTCATAATTTATTTAACCAATGGCATTCTTAAGATCTTGAATAAGGTCATCCACATTTTCAATTCCAACACTGAGTCTAATTAGAGAGTCTGTAAGTCCACTTTTCAACCTTTCTTCTTTAGGCAAGGAGGCATGGGTCATCGATGCAGGATGTCCTATTAATGATTCCACTCCTCCAAGGGATTCAGCACAAGAAAAAAGCTTAGTTCCGGCTAATACTTTATTGGCAGCTTGAATATCTTCATCTTTAAGATCAAAAGACAACATGGCTCCAAACATGCGCATTTGTTTTTTTGCAATTTCATGTCCCGGATGTGTGGCAAAGCCAGGGTATAGAACTCTATTAACCTTAGGATGATTAGAAAGAAATTCGGCAATTTTTGCTGCGTTTTCGCAGGCTCTCTGAACTCTTATATGCAGTGTTTTAATGCCGCGAAGAATTAAAAAACAATCCATTGGTCCCGGTACAGCTCCGCTTGCGTTCTGAATAAATCTTAATCTTTCTCCAAGTTCTAATCCTTTAGCAATTACAGCTCCATGAACCACATCAGAATGTCCACCTAAATATTTGGTTGCTGAGTGTAGAACAAGATCAGCTCCTAAATCAAGTGGATTTTGTAAAAACGGAGTTGCAAAAGTATTGTCTACACAAACAAGGATATTTTTTTTATGAGCCAATTCACAAACTCCACTGATGTCTACTATATTCAATAGTGGATTTGTCGGTGTCTCGATCCATATTAAGCGTGTCTGATCAGTAATACTTCTTTCTACCAAGCTGAGATCCTGCATTGGAATCAATTTAGTATCAATTCCAAAGTTTTTAAAAATTTTGTCCAACAAACGAAAAGATCCTCCATACAAATCATTGCTTGCAAGCACCTGATCACCCGATTTTAACAACTTAATAACCGCATCCATAGCTGCCAATCCACTTCCGAAGCAGCAGGCGATCTGACCATTTTCGAGTGCAGCTAAGTTGTCTTGTAAGGCTGTTCTTGTAGGATTCTGTGTTCTTGCGTATTCATAACCCTTGTGATTGCCAGGACCATCTTGTACATAAGTTGATGTCTGATAAATAGGGGTCATAATAGCTCCTGTTGATGGATCCGGATGGACTCCACTATGGATTACTTTTGTTTCGAATTTCATAAATTTTAGTGTTGCTTTCTAGAGTATAGAGTGCAAAATTATTTTATTCTCTATGTAAATAATGAAATAGTTGGATTTAAATTATTTAGACCTTAGTCCTTTTTGGAACAGGATCACTCCCTGTTCCTCCCCATGGATGACATCTTGTTATACGTTTAAGTCCAAGAAAAGTACCTTTAAAAAGACCCCACTCATCAACAGCTTGTAACATATAGTTAGAGCAACTTGGATCAAATCGACAATTTTTTCCGAGAAGTGGAGAAAGCAGAATCTGATATAGGCGGATCGGTATTTTTATGATTAAATTTAAAAATTTCATCAATACTTATTTTTTATTGTTTTGCAACTTAGCCAAACTGCTTTCCCATGTTGATTTGATAAGCCCATTTTTATCCAAAAAATCAACTCTCAATCTGCGTTCTTTAGTGTTGCCAATAAAATTAAATTTTGCATAATTATGTTCTTCAAGTAGTGAATTGGGTACACGGTTTAAATTATTGATTTCTTCTTTTCTTAATTTAGAACTTCCAGAAGTCAGTGAAGATACAGTAATATCATATAATGTGTATAAGCTGTCTCTTTCTAATTTATTAATTTCACTTAGGTGGCGATCACCTGTAATAAAGAGTACCCCATTGATCTTAGCGTCTCTTAGGAAGTCAAGAATTTCTTTCTTTTCAATAGGGTAATGCGTCATACAATCATTCGGAGACAGTTCATTTAAGACTTGAGATCCAGTAACAATAAGTTTAAATGCTGCGGTACTGTTGAGCAAAGCATTTTTTAACCATTCTATTTGTTTTTCACCAAACATCTTTTTCTCTGGATTTAACTTGCCATTTAGGATCTCCGGCATATCATCAGAACTGCGCCAGGTTCGGTTGTCCATTAGAAATAGGTCAACATCATTATAGCTAATTTTTGTATAGACTCCTTGACCATCCATACCATACGTTGGGTTTGCAAAATAGGATTGGAATACTTTGCGACTTTCATTTTTGAAAATATAAGAAAGTCCCTCGTTGTTCGGCCCATAATCGTGGTCATCCCAAATTGCAAAATGAGCCATAGATTTCAAAAAACCCTGCATGAATTCTGAAGATCGATCATGAGATGCACGATTCCATAATCCCCATTCGCTGCCGTAGTCCACTTCACGTGTATACCAACTATCACCCAACCAAAGCATAAATGATGCATCTTCTTTTGACATAGATTGAATGATTATTGAATCAGATCCATAAGCTTTACCTGGTCTGTCATACTTCGGTTCATTCTGATATAAACAGCTTCCAGTTAAAAAACTAAAATCTGGGGCAGGTATTCTCCATTTCCAGAGTTCCTGTGTCTCAAATTTATTTATCTGTGTTTTAGTTTTATTGTTTACCAGTATTTGATATTCATACTTTGTGCCAGGTTCCAAGGCAACGAGATCAAATAATACCGTTTCGAAATTCATAAACCTTGTGTTGGTTGCGAATGCATGATTTATTTGTTTTGGTTTTCCAACTTCCCAATACATCAGATCAAGTTTAGTCTGCGGTTTAATTTCGCACCAAATTTTTGCGGTTCTCAACTCAATGTAGCCCAACATAGGGCCGCTTAGTATTTGAGTTTTAACACTATAGCTGAATATAATTAATAAAACAAGGATTTGAAACAATTTAAACATAATAGGATCTTTAGTCATAATAATTCGTAAGCAAAATAAAAGTTAAAATACAGCCACATTCAATTAAAAAATAAGATGAGTTAATCATAGGATTGGCTCATTTTGAATAAAGTAATTTCATGTAGATTTTTACTAGTTTAACGCTTTGTATATCTAGCTTGTTCGATATTTATTTTAATATTCAAGCATGATTACCAATTGGGGATAAATGTACAGGAATGAAATTAATTCGTCTTCTAATTAGGAATTCAATTCTTTGAGTTTTCAATTTCTTAATATTCTATAGAGCAATCCTCTTAATGAAACAAGTATGAACATGCATGACATCGAGTGTTTAAATAAAAAAGTCCGGGTTTTGACAATAAGTCCTAGTTTTAAGTCATTATTTAAGCTTCAAACGGACAGTGTGAAACCTGTGCTTGATTTTTGTGTTGATAGAAGGCGGATGTACAAATATTTCATTTTAATATGCTGTTTAAGTTCCTTGACTTATGGAATTCACGCTCAAGACAACAGACTTGTTCAGGTTTCTGGAATTGTCTTCAATGTGGAGGATTCTAAAATCAAGGTCTTGCCTTATGCCGAAGTAAGTATTATGAATTCTTATAGGGCGGTCTATGCTGATGATAAAGGATTTTATAGCATAGCTGCACAGCGCGGGGATACTTTGAGTTTTAATTATCTATCTTATGAAGAAGAGAAATTCATAATTCCTATGGATTACTTCCCGGACATGATAACCTTGAATCAGGTATTAAAAAGAGACACCATCTACCTTCCCAAGGCTTTGATTAATCCTTGGCCGGATAAAAATCATTTTCGACCAGAGTTTCTTGCAATGAATGTTGAAGAAAGTATGCAAGAGATAGCCATGGCAAATTTGGCTCAGGACAGAATAAGAGAATTAATGACTTTAACGGCTAGAGACGGGCAAGAAAATGCAAGTTTTTACCTCAGACAACAAGCTGAAAAATATTACTATGCAGGTCAAATTCCACCCCAAAGAATACTGAGTCCAGGGGCTTGGATAGAATTTTTTAAAGCTTGGAAAAGAGGAGATTTTAAGCGGAAAAAGAAATAGTTTCTAAGTGAAAAGCTTTGATTTATGATAAATGAAGAATTTGCTTCCGAATTACTACCTCAATCCAATGAGCAGGAAGATATATATTTATCCAGGATTAAGAAAAGGGTTGTGGAGTTGATTGATGAAGATGTAGATCTTTTGTTCAGTTTTCTCTATCGTCTGGATGTAGAAGAGCAAATAATTCAGAATATAATCAAAGTTAATTCTTCAGATCAGTTGCCTGATGCCTTAGCTAAAGCAATATGGGATCGTCAAAAACTAAGAATAGAGGCAAAAAGGAGTATAAAAATTCCAAAAATTAAAGAAGAAGGCTGGGAGTTTTAAAATTTTGCAAATATGTATTATTCTGAATGACAACAGGTTAAACTGTATATCGCTAAACTTTTCCCAAAAGTTATTTTTTTAGTTATTAAATGAAGCTAATTATTTGATTAATAGCTTCATATGAATTAATTTTGCGATCCTTTTTAAAAAATTCTTTAAATAATGCGACATTTTGAAGTAATATTCATCGTAGATCCAGTGCTGTCGGGCGATGAAATTAAATCGACAGCAAAAACCTACCAAGAAATACTCACCAATGAAGGTGCAAGTATTGTCAATGTAGATGAGATGGGTTTAAAGCCATTGGCTTACTCCATCAACAAGCGCTCAACAGGCGTCTATTATTGCGTTGAATTTGCTGCCGAAACCGGAGCTTTCATTGCAAAACTTGAATTGGCCTTGAAACGCGATGAGCGGATCATGCGCTTTCTTACTGTAAGACTTGACAAATTTGCTGTCAAGTATAATGAGGATAAGAGAAGTGGAAAAATAGGGAAAAGAATACCTAAGGATCCTCCTTCCAAAAAGCTACCATTGGATTACAATTCGTATCAACCATTTTCTAATTCAGCACCAAAAGCAGCGGCTGCAGAGCCCGCAGTAAGTGCTCCTAAAGATGTGGTTTCTGAAAGTCCTGTAAACGATTAATTAATTTTAAAAAACTAAGACAATGGCAACGCAAGATGAAATAAAGTTTTTAAGTAACCCTAATATTGGTCAGAAGCAGCAGAAATATTGTCGTTTCACCAAATTTGGATTAAAGCATGTGGATTATAAGGATCCTGATTTTCTAATTCAATTCATCAATCAACAAGGGAAATTACTACCTAGAAGACTAACTGGAAACTCCTTAAAATTCCAAAGAAGAGTAGCTTCTGCAGTAAAAAGAGCCAGACATCTGGCGATACTTCCTTTCGTTTCAGATTTGATGAAATAATTTATCTAACCATTTAAAAAAAATAAGATGCAAGTCATATTAATAAAAGATATGGATAAGCTTGGTGACAAGCATGATATTGTAAGTGTAAAGCCAGGTTATGGCCGCAATTATCTAATCCCGCAAAGATTTGCTTTGCCTGCAAGTGATGCAAACATGAGAGCATTGAAAGAATTGGTGCGCCAGGAAGATGCCAGAGAAAATAAGAAGCTGAATCAATACAAAGAAATAGCAGCTCAAATGGAAGGGCTTAAACTAAGAATTGGTGCTAAATCCGGTACAAGTGGAAAAATCTTCGGTAGTGTAACAAATATTCAAATAATCAATGCGCTTAAAGAGCAAGCTGGTATTGAGTTAGAAAGAAAGAAGGTGAAATTACCGGATGAAATTAAAGATTTGGGCGAATACACTGCTCAGATTGAATTGCATAAACAGGTAACTGCACAATTAAAATTTGAAGTTGTAGCGGATTAATATTTCGCTTAAGTACAATAAAAAATTGAACCCGTTCACATTAACTTTGTGGACGGGTTTTTTATTATCAAGTATTATGAAATATAACGAATTAAGAAAAGACTATCAGAAATTGGAATTTGATTTTGAGAGCGCAGATCTGAATCCAATTAATCAATTTAAATCTTGGTTAGATGATGCCATCGAAAACGGAATTGAAGATGCGACATCCATGAGTTTGTCCACCGTAAATAAGCAAGGACGGCCTTCTTCCAGATTTGTCTTATTAAAGAATTTAAGTGATAAGGGAATTGTATTTTATACGAATTATAAGAGTAAGAAAGCTGAACATATTCATGTCAACCCATTCGTATCAATAAATTTTTACTGGAAGGAATTAGAAAGACAAGTGCGAATTGAAGGGAAAGCTGAGAAAGTAAGTCCACTTGAATCTAAGCAATACTTTGACTCTAGAACTATGGAATCAAGGATTTCGGCCATAGCTTCTCCACAGAGCAGCATTATTGAAAGCAAGAAAAGTTTGCAAGAAAAAATAAACTACCTCAATCACCATGTTGAGGAAATTGTATGTCCTGATCATTGGGGAGGATATCTTGTTAAACCTGATCGAATTGAGTTTTGGCAAGGTCGCTCAAATAGACTTCACGACCGATTGGAGTATGTATTGGATGAACATATGAATTGGAAAAGGAATATTCTAGCTCCTTAGGTTCATCATTATTTGATATTAGCCTTTAATAGAATTCTATCCTCTTCCCAACAATTCTAAAAACTGATTTTCAGTCAAAATTCTTACTGTTCCAAGTTTATTTGCTTTAGAAAGTTTAGATCCTGCATTTTCGCCAACTACCAGAATATTCAAGGCATTACTCACAGCAGAAAGTACTTTGGCACCGTTCTTTTCTGCCAATTGTTCAGCTTCTTTGCGTCCCATTCTGGTCAAAGTTCCAGTAAATAGTATCGTTTGTCCAGAGAATATTGCATCCGTAGCAAGTTGTTTGGGTTTGTCTGCTTCCAACTGACGAAGGTTAAGCCCAAGAGATTCCATATCCTGAATCATTTTAAGATTATCTGTGTCACTAAAGAAATCTATAATGTTTTGACCAACCACAGGTCCGACGTCTTTAATTGCTTTAAATTGTTCAATTGTCCAATGTTGAAGATCTGGAACGTATTCCAGATGTTCAGCAATGAGTTTGCTGATTTTTTTACCCAGATGATGAATACAGAGACTGTGTAGAAACCTTTGTATTGGATTTAGTTTAGCTTTGTCAATTGCCAATCTGAGATTCTCAGCCGACTTAACACCTAATCCTTCGAGAGAAGCAATTTTATCATAATCTAATCGATAAATGTCAGCCATATTTCTAATCAAGCCAAGAGCGTAGAATCGCTCAATATTGGAAGCACCTAATCCATCTATATCCATGGCATCTTTGGAAACGTGATGAATGAGTTTCTGAACGATCTGAGCTGGACAATGTAGGTTAGGACAGCGCCAGGCAGAGACATCTTCTTCGCGAATTAAAGCCGTATTACATGAGGGACAATGAGTTGGAAATTTAATTGGTTTTGCAGTCGAAGGTCTTTGCTCAGGAAAAGATTTGACAATGTATGGAATTACATCGCCGGCTCTTTCAACCAAAACGGTATCTCCAATATAAAGATCTTTAGCTCGAATGAAATCTTCATTATGCAAGGAAACAGAACTCACAGTAACTCCTGCAAGTTGAACAGGTTCAATTTTCGCTACCGGAGCAATTGAACCAACTTTTCCTACCTGGAACTCCACTTTTAGAAGTATTGAACTAGCCTGTTTCGCTTGAAATTTGAAGGCGATAGCCCAACGCGGATGATGGGCGGTAGTACCGCAAATTTCCTGAAGGGCAAGCTCATTCAATTTGATAACCATACCGTCTAATTCATATTCGTAAGAGTCTCGGCGCTCTGCCCAGAGATTTATAAATTCAAAAACTTCTCGAATATTTTTACAGATTTTTTTTTCTTCATTTGCAACTTTGAAACCGAGATTCTTTAAGGTCTCAGTACAATTGGATTGAGTTTTATAATCCATCAATTTGCTTACTCCATTTGCATCAACAGCATATGCCCATTGGAAAATAAACATGTCCAATCTTCTCGAAGCTGTTTCTGCTGGGTCCTTGACCCTCAAGACTCCGGTTGCTGCATTTCTAGGATTAGCTAACAATTGCAATCCATCCACTTCTCTCGCCTTGTTAACTTCTTCGAAAACGTCCTTTCTAATTAATGCTTCACCGCGCAATTCTACCTTTTGAATTCCCAGAGCTGAGAAATTAGCGCTTAATGGAAGCGAACGAATTGTTCTGGCATTAAGGGTCATTTCTTCACCTCGAAATCCGTCTCCTCTAGTCGCAGCTCTAACCAACTGATTATTCTCATAAATTACGGAAAGACTACCGCCATCATATTTCGGCTCTACGAGGTATTCAATATCTTTTTCTTCTGATATAAAGCAGAGCTTTCTTATTCTATTTTCAAATTCAATGAGATCTTCCAAATTGTAACTATTATCCAGAGAAAGCATTGGAGAAAGATGCTCAACAGATTCAAGAGTATTTACAAGATCACTGGAAACTCTCTGTGTTGGAGAGTCTGCACGTTTCCATTCCGGATGACTAAATTCAGCTGCTTCCAGAATTTTGTAAAGTTGATCGTATTCAAAATCTGAAATTTGGGGATCATTATCTACATAATATTTGTACTCATGGTAGTTTATGAGTTCAATAATTTCTGAAATTTCAGTGCTGCTTGTAGCTTTCTGATTGCTTAGGAATTTCTTGAAATTCTTCTTGTACTGCTCGATATTATTGATAAAAATGTTCTGCATTGGAGGTCAATTAATCCATTGCAAAAGTACAATCCGGACAAGCAGATTATTCGCTAATTAAAAATATTTGGAAAACAAATAAACCTTACTCTTCCGTAGTAAGTATTATTTCATCTACAAGAACTCTTCCACAGTGTTCGCAGGCAATGATCTTTTTATTCAATCCCAGTTCCAATTGAACCTGAGGAGGAATTTGGTTGAAGCAGCCCCCGCAGGCATTTCTTTTAACCGTTACAACAGCTAAGCCGTTTCGATACCTTTTGCGGATGGTATCATAGGCGTGTAGTAATCTGGCTTCAATCTTTTTGCGGCCTTTTTCAGATTTATTTTTTAAGGTAGATTCCTCTTTATCTGTCTTTTCAATGATTTTCTCCAATTCAGCCTTTTTCTCATCCATTTCTGTCTGTTTGAGGCCTAATTTTTCCTTTATGGTTTCAACATTGATTTTTTTAGCTTTCACCTGATCATCAACCTCTTTCTTCCTTTTTTCATAAAGTTGAATCTCAAGGCGTTGCATATTTATTTCCTTGGTAAGTGCATCAAATTCCCGGTTATTTTTTACCCCATCCAGCTGCTTTTCATATTTTTTTATGGCATCTTCAGCTGTCTTTATAGAAGTTTTATAGTTTGATCCTTCTTTTTCCAGATCTGCCAAGCCGGATTGCAATTTGGTCAAACGAATGTTTAATCCGCTGATTTCGTCTTCTAAATCGCTCACAATCATAGGTAGTTCACCTTTCAATACTTTGATCTTATCAATCTCAGAATCAATAAGTTGTAACTCAAATAATTGTTTAAGTTTAGTAAAAATTGGGATCTCTGTGCCAGTAACTGCTTTTGCCATAAATTAGTAATATTGTACAGGATTAGTGTTCATTTTTGTACAATGGGATGCAAAATTAGGAAATTTTCCTGAAATGAGCCCAAACAAAAGATCAATTGTGAACTGCTCACTTTCATAATGTCCAATATCGATGAGGACAATTTTGTCATTGGCTTCGAAAAATTCGTGGTATTTAAGGTCTGCGGTAATAAAAACGTCCGCTTTTTTTGCTATGGCTTGGGGGATAAGAAAAGAGCCACTTCCACCACATAGGGCAACAGTTTGAATCTTGTTTCCAAGTGTGACGGTATGCTTTATTGAACCTGTGTTCATTTTGATTTTTAACTGCTTAAGTAAGTCCTCTAGACTAAGTTCATTTTGAAGAGATCCAAAGAGGCCAGCTCCAATTAGCTCTGATTCTAGGGATTTAGGGCTAAGGATATGGCAATTTATAAGTCCTATTTTTTCAGCAATTTTTTGATTGACACCATTATTTAAGACATTGTCAAGGTTAGTATGAATTGCGTATAATGCAATGTCGTTTTTTATTACTTTAATGATAGCGCGATCGACGTAATGATTGCCATTGAATGTTTTCAAACCTCTAAAAACAATTGGATGATGACTAATAACTAGGTTGGCTCCAATGGAGATGGCTTCATCGATAACAGCTTCTGTAGCGTCCAAAGAAATTAACACAGATTTAATATCCCAATCAGGATGTCCGGTTATTAAGCCTGCGTTGTCATAAGATTCTTGCAGATTTAATGGAGCGATCTGTTCGAGGAACGCACAGACTTCTTGAATTTTAGTAGTCAATTTTAGTGTGTATTTGGGTGAATAAAATAGTGTGAAATTTTTGTCACTATTTTTGCACATTTCATGCAAAAATACCGCCAAAAATTATGAATTCCAAATCATTTGTGACTGAGGCTATACTTGTTTAAATAAGCTTAGTTAGCACTTGAAATTGAATAAAAAGAAAGTATTTTTTATATTGCGCATTATTGAATTCGCTGAACCGGATGTTTCTTATTGTAAAAATACATGATAATAATTGCACTTATTCCTAAGACAATATTATTTGCAAACTGAGCGCTGAAAAATGAGATGTTAGCAAAAGAAAAAGCATCTCCTTGGGCAATGCCAAAATATCCCAATGCAAGTATGACTAAGAAATGATAAGAACCTACTCCTCCCGGGGTTGGTACCAACATTCCCAAAGAACCAAAAACATAGATCACCAATGCAGCTGAAAGACTCAAATTAGCTGTTGCACTAAAGGATTGTAAGGCTGCATACATCATCACAAAAAACCACACCCAGATCATTAGCGTATAGAACAAAAAACTAGCTTTGTTTTCAACTTTTCTGATAGATAATAAGCCATCTAGAAACCCTCTGATTTTGTTTTTAAATTTAACAACTATTGGCCAGTCTCTCCATATTTTTCTTGTCAAAAAACACAGGGTTAAAAAAATGAATCCACAAACTGGAAGGATTAATTGTTGTATTAAGGGTACACCCGAAAGATGCTCGTCGTATAATCTTACAAAAGTATCCATTTGACTAAGTATAGTAAAGAGCATAATTAAACTCATGGACAACAAATCAACCAAACGATCTAAAGCTACAGTGCCAACGGATACAGTAATGGGAACTTTTTCATATCGAGATAACAAAGCTGGCCTTATGAATTCACCCGACCTAGGCAAACCAAGATTCGCTAAATATCCCACAAGAATTGAAGCTAGAGAATTAATTCCACGAACTTCATAACCAATGGATTTCAGCATCATTCTCCAGCGCAAAG
Source organism: Saprospiraceae bacterium (assembly GCA_040006775.1). Lineage (GTDB taxonomy): Bacteria > Bacteroidota > Bacteroidia > Chitinophagales > Saprospiraceae > Vicinibacter. The sequence continues at coordinate 10,231 of JBDTWI010000023.1, read as the reverse complement.
ACCTGAAGTAGTTGCTAAGAAAAAAGGCAATAAAGATTAGTATTGTGTAATAAATGTTGATGCTTAATAAATCTCTCCAAAGTTTTTCTAATAGATTACACTCTGCTTCTGGTATTTTATTTTCGTTGCAATATGCCAGATAGGATTCATTCTGTTGAAGATAAACCCAATACATAATTCCTATTCCCAGTGCAAGAAAGAATAGAAATTGAACTACTTTTTTAAAGAGTGAAGACAAGATTAAATTTGTTTAATCTTGTTATTTTCATCAACGAAAATAGAAATTGGACGAAAGGATTTTGCTTCATCTGGAGTCATTAAGGCATAGGAAATGATAATGATGATGTCTCCGACTTCTGCTTTGCGGGCTGCCGCTCCGTTTAGGCAGACCATTTTTGAGCCTTTTTCTCCTTTTATTACATAGGTTTCAAAACGCTCACCGTTGTTGTTATTGACGATCTGGACTTTCTCTCCTTCATAAAGGTTAGCGGCTTCCATCAGTTCTTCATCAATGGTAATACTGCCAACATAATGGAGGTTTGCCTGGGTTACTGTGGCCCGGTGAATTTTTGACTTAAAGAATTGCAATAACATGGCGTAAAATTAAAAAAATAAAACTCTGATAAACAAAGGCATTTTTCCTCCAAAAGGTTCAAGAATATGAAATTTTATCAAAAAATCAAGGGGTATTATTCCTTTTAACGAATAATCCTATAATAATTTAAGTCTAGTCTTTACCAAACTAATATTAATAATACAAATTTAATTTTATGTTACAAAGCTATATTATCTATAAGTCTAATCTCTCCCGCCCAGGCTGCTACACAGGCAACAAGTTTATCATTCGTAGTATAAGTCGACTTCTTCTTCAAACTCTTTGCATCTACAATCTCAAAGTATTCTGTCTTGAGTCCAGCTTCGTTTATTAGTTTTCCGCAATAATTTTCTAAATCAGAAGGCTTCATTTTATCCAAATGAGTTTTGCAATACATCAATGCTTCGTAAATAATTTTTGCTTTTTTTCGAAAAATCGGATCTAATCTTCGATTTCTGGAACTCATAGCTAGTCCGTCAATTTCGCGAACTGAGTCTCCCTGAATGAGTTTGACAGATAATTGAAGTTGTTCAATCATTAATCTTACCAAGCTGATTTGTTGATAATCTTTCTGGCCCATAATTAAAAAGCGAGGATTCACAATGTCAAGTAATCTTTTTACAACTTGAAGCATACCTTCGAAATGCCCTGGGCGAAATTTCCCTTCCATAACCGCATCCATCCCATGAAGTTCGAGTTTGGGCGCTACAATCTGATTAGTAGGGTAGATTTCTTTGACTGAAGGGGTAAAGAGGATGTCACAATGAAATTTTTGCAATATTTGTTTGTCTTCCTCAAGATTTCTAGGATATTTTGCGAGATCATTAGGATTGTTGAATTGGGTTGGATTGACAAAAATGCTGGCGATTGCAATATCTGCTTGTTTTTTGGCAATTTGTATAAGGCTCATGTGTCCTTCGTGCAAAGCACCCATAGTTGGAACAAATGCAATGCTAAGGCCTTGGCTCTCTAATGAATCTAGTTTTTTCCTTAGGCCTTTTACGGTTTTATAGACTTTCACTGGACGAAGATACCCAGTGACACTATTTGAGCTTTAAATCTTTACTAAAAAGAATTTTATTTCGGTTAATTTTGAACTCTAAATAATAAAATAATGAAGGTTCTTATTTCTACCTTTTTCTTTTCTCTTTGGATTCTTTGTGCTAACGCTCAGAATTATTCATTGTTAAATTCTGTTATGGCTTGGGCAGAACCGGATGTGGCTAAACCTGCATTAACCCTTAAATGGGTCAATGACACAAGCGCAACGAGCTATTTGATCTATAGGAAAACTAGAGATGCCAAACTATGGCCGTCTAAAGTTTTAGCTACTTTGGGAAAAACAGACCTATCTTGGAGAGACACAGCCATTCAGATTGGGCAGGCATATGAATACAGAATTAAAAAAACTTCAGGAGGTATTATTTCTTATACTTATCTATACGGAGGTGTTAATGTCGAACAAGTAGAACTTAAGAAAACTATTCTTCTCTTAGTTGATGCAAACGTTAAAAGCGCTATTCAAACTGAAGTAAATACTTTGGTTGAAGATTTAAAAAATGAAAGTTGGAATGTCATTGAACTTAGTATTCCAAAGGATAAAACAGCCATAGAAGTTAAAGACACCATTAGAAAAGTATATGAAATCAATCCCAATTTAAGTTCAATATTTATAATTGGACACGTCGCAGTTCCATACAGTGGAAATACCAACTGGGATGGGCATCCTGATCATCAAGGCGCATGGGTTTGTGACAATTATTATGCGGATATTAATGGAAATTGGACAGACGAATTTGTAAGTAATGTTTCTGCCGGAAGAGTAGAAAATAGAAATGAAATTGGAGATGAAAAATGGGATAATGATGTTATCCCTTCAGATGTTGATTTCGAAGTAGGAAGAGTAGATTTCTTCAATATGCCTGCTTTGATAAAATCAGAAACTCAACTGTTAAAGAATTATTTGAATAAAGATCATCTGTTCAGAATTGGCAAGATTAGACCTGAGCGAAGGGCGATAGTTCAGGATAATTTTAATTTTGCTGGAGAATTTTTTGGATCTTCAGGTTATAGAAATTACACCGTATTTTTTGGTCCTGATAGCGTTAAAACAGATGTGTTCCGCGACCGACTTTTAGAAAAATCTTATCTCTGCGCCTATGGTGCAGGAGGTGGTTGGTATCAGGGTGCAGGTGGTATTTCCACAACACCACAGATGGCAACAGATTCTTTGAGAACCGTATTTACCTTCTTATTTGGCTCCTATTTTGGTGATTGGGACGTACAAGATAATTTTCTTAGATCTGCACTTGCCAGTGGAACTATCCTTACCTGTGCTTGGGCAGGAAGACCAGGATGGCAGATTCACCATATGGCAATGGGTGAAACCATTGGTTTCTGCGGCAAAACCACGATTAATAATCAACAATACACCGGAAGTCCTTATGGAAATAGAGGCGCGCACGTCTCCTTAATGGGGGACCCAAGTTTGACCTTATTACCAGTACTTCCGCCTACTGGACTAACTGTTACCGAACTTGGAAAAATGGTAAACCTAAGTTGGAAAGCTTCGACAGAAGCAAGTGAAGGTTATTCTATTTTTAGAAGAAAACTTCCAGCAACAAAATTTGAAATGATTGCAGATAAAATTAAAGCTACTACATATTCTGAAAGCTGCCTTGATAAAGGAGCAAGCTATGAATATCTAGTAGCTGCTATAAAATTAGAAAAAAACGCTTCAGGAACTTTTAATAATCGCTCTGCAGGAACAAGGGCAGGAATAACAATTCAAAATTCTTCATTGACTGAAGCAGACATTCTATACATTCAGGATTATGAATTTTTAAGGGCTGTGGCAAATAGTGTGAATTCAAAAAAGAATAGCTGGTTGGTCAATGGAAAAACAATTATAAACGATTCCTTAATTGTATCACTTCCATGCGATCCAAAAGTTCAAAAAATAAGTCTTGTGTCAGAAGGTGATTGCAATGTGGATACTCTAAGTACTCTGTTAAATGTAATCTGTAGTGTTCCTGAAATTACGAAGTATCATATCAATCCTGAAATTTTTTGTTTTGGAGATGTGACCTCAGTTTATTTGGACAGCATTTCCGGTGCTGGCCCTTTTACATACTTATGGAGTGATGGAAGTACTACAAATCCAATTACCAATGCGAAAGGTAAGTTAAGCGTTGAAGTTACAAGCTCAAAAAACACCAAAGCTTCTTTTGACATTAGCCTTGCAGAATTTGATGCAATCCAAATAACAAATATTCAAGTGAAGAATGTGAATTCAGGATTTAATAAGGGAAAAGTTACTGGCATTCAAGCACAAGGTGGCGTTCCTCCATATTCTTATAAAGTTTTAAATGTTAGCCGTCAAGACAGTCTGGAAGTAGGAACTTATACCTTACAAGTTACAGATGCCAATGGTTGTGTTACAACTAAAACTTTCGAAATAAAACTTAATGTTGCTACTAAAGATTTCAATCGTGAAACAGTTAATGTTTTTCCAAATCCTGCAAAAGAAGAATTATTTATTAATACTACATTACAACTTAATCAAATTAGTTTGATCAGCGTAGATGGAAAGGACTTAGGTGTATTAAAAGCTGAACTCATCTCGACAGGTAATTATAGAATTAATATTCATCAGCTGCAAGCTGGGTACTATCAATTGGATCTTGGACTTCAAAACCAACATCAAAGAATAAGTTTTGTAAAAGAATAATCGATTAGGATTTTATCTTCCACCTTTTTTTAGGTAGTCGATAATAACAAGTCTAATGTCATTATTGAGATCGGATTTATCTTCTGGATTAGCCACTTTGATATTGCTGATGTTAGGATTTTCTTTTGTAAGAAATTCCAATCCTTTTTCAAGTCCTGTAAGAAGAAATTCATTCATGCAAATGGGATAAGTTTTTGAAGGCTCGATCATTTTTTTGTTGATCAACCATTTTGAATCTGAAGTTCTTTCTATCTGACTCCACTGAAGAAATCCTCCTTTACCTTTATTGTTCCAACCGGCATCCAAGACTTCGAGCAATAATGATCCTTTAATATTGAATTGGACTATAGCTCCTGCATATGGTAATGCTCTAAGTATATCATATTGAGAAATATAACCGGTTAAAATATCATCCAATCTCACACAACCTGAATTTAGAATAGCCGCTTCGGATCCAGGACATGTCTTTTGCATTGATTTACAAATCATTTCTGTAAATTCTGCCGGTTTGTTGCGTAAAATCGTTTCTCTTGCATCGTAATTTACTTTAGCACCTGGAATTCTTTGATCCGGGTCAAAGCCCATATTTCGGATAATTTGATATTCAAGATCTTTCCATTTTTTTACAATTAAAGATAAATTATCATCCAATGGAATTGTGGAGTTTAGTTTGACTAACTCTGAGTTTGCAGAATATTTTTTTGTTTTTACATTGTAATCTATTCGGTGAATGTAAGCTGATTTTGCATTTGCATCTGCTTTAGTTAAAGTTGTTTTTCCACGTGTGTAAATCATGTTGTCGTGTTCATGTCCCCCAAAAATAAAATCTAATACTGGGAAATCTGTAGCAGTCTGAAGATCTTGTTCTTTGTTTAAATGACTTAATGAAATAAAAATATCCGCTTTATCTGCCAATTCAGTAAGTTCCCTTTTCAAGCTTGTATTTATATTTTCATATTCTACATACTTGACCCTATTCGCATCAACGCAGGGAGCGACAAATCCAAGTCTAGCTTTCTGACCATTTGCATTAGTGAAAGTAATCACTTTACTTTTTGGAATTGGAAGGGTAATTCCATTTTGCATTTTATTAAAGGGACCAATTTTGCCATCTTTTATTTCATTGACATTGGTGGAAACCCAATCAAAGCTAGATTCATTAATTCTTTTTTGTAAAGTCTTTTGATCATAATCAAATTCATGATTTCCAAAAGTGACCAGATCAATTCCAATAGCATTCATTACTTCAATTATATGCTTTCCTTTAATGCCTTCACCATCTGCTTTTAGTGTTCCTAATAAAGAAGGACTGATGAAATCGCCAGCTAAAACGGTTAAGACATTTGGATTTTCTAAAATAAGTTTTTTTCTTAAAGTTGCCATTCGTGCTGCTCCACCAATTTTACCTCCTTCTAATGGGGCTATTTCATAAAAATCATTGAATTGCAATATTGTAAATTTAACATGATCGCTTTCCACCCTTGCAACTCTAGTGCTTGTATGGCATGAACAAAGAATAAATAGGGTAGTTAAGAATAATAATTTTGATTTCATTTCTTTTAATTAAAATAATAGATAATGGAATTTGACCTGATGCAAGGAATTAATTTCAAGAGCAGGCGCAGGAATTTTAAATATATTAATAACGCTAAAAATGCTTTTTAATAGTGGACTTTTCACGGGTAACTTTTGCAAATTGATATCGAAAGATAAAAAGTATTGATTATATCTTGGGTAGTCCACAGAAGAAAGCTGAATATGCCTCGAATCAGAATCAAACCAAGTATTTGATTTTCCGCCAAAGAGTCCATTCGCTCCATAGCCTACTGCAAGGTTGAGATAAGAAGGCCAGAAAGTTTTCATTTCAGTGAAACTACTTACAGGATTGAAGGACAACCAATAGCTTTGACCGTTATAATCTTTAAGTAGGCGTTGAAGAATATTTTCACTATAAAGATTATGAATTCTTTTATTCAAATCTAAATTTGTTTGATCGTATTTGATTTTATGTGAACTAAACTTAAGGATGAATTTTTGTTCCTTCCAGAGAACATCTTGAGTGATGAATATGGAACTACCTACAATATTTGCGCCAATGTCTGACCATGAAAATCCCCAGCCTTCATTGAATCCATCAAATATTTCAATGGTAGATTGAAAAAGACAACTTAATCCAACTGCGTACCATTGTGAATTTGTTCTGTTCATTCCAATCCACTGTGCTCCTTGAAACACTAAGGCAGTTTGTAAATAAGCGCTATAAGTGTGTCCAAATTTGTCCATACTTTTCCACTCTCTCCAATCATTGAAGGTATGAAATCTGCTCAATTGATTCTTATTATACCATGCCTTATACAAACCGACTGAAAACGCAGAATAAGAGATTGCACTGAAACCAGTGGCCATGAGATATTTTTTTTTAGAAAAACTCTCTGAAGGTTTTAGAAAATTATTTATTGTATGTTGTCCTTTAAGCCCAACCGAATAAGTTAAGAGAATAAAGGGCAGGATATATTTTACTTTAGTTAGCATAAAAAAAATTCCGCAGAACTTGATCGTTTGCGGAATTCTAAATCATCGATATAATATTATTATTGATTAATATCTGTAATATTCTGGTTTGAAAGGTCCGGATTTATTCACGCCGATATAAGCAGCTTGAGAGTCAGTTAATTCTTCAAGTACAACGCCAATTTTAGCAAGATGAAGCATTGCAACTTTTTCATCTAAATGCTTTGGAAGCATATATACTTTGTTTTCATAATTCTTTGAATTTATCCACAACTCTAGCTGTGCCAATACCTGATTGGTAAATGAATTGGACATAACAAAAGAAGGATGTCCTGTTGCGCAACCTAGATTAACTAGGCGACCCTCAGCAAGTAAAAGTACGTCCTTACCATCGATGGTATATTTGTCTACCTGAGGTTTAATCTCGACTTTAGTTTTACCATAATTTGTATTCAACCAAGCCACGTCAATTTCGTTGTCGAAATGACCAATATTGCAAACAATTGCTTTGTCTTTCATTAATTTGAAATGCTTGCCTGAAATAATGTCTTTATTTCCAGTCGCAGTAACAATGATATTGGCAAGGGCTGCGGCATTTTCCATTTTCATAACCTGAAATCCATCCATTGCAGCCTGCAAGGCACAGATCGGATCAATTTCGGTAACAATAACTCGGCAACCTGCACCTTTTAAGGAGGCTGCGGATCCTTTTCCTACATCACCATAACCTGCCACTACAGCAACTTTTCCAGCCATCATGATATCTGTAGCTCTTCGAATTGCATCTACCAAAGATTCCTTACAACCGTATTTGTTGTCAAATTTAGATTTGGTAACAGAATCATTAATATTAATTGCTGGCAAGGGTAAAGTTCCATTTGTAACTCTATCGTATAGTCTATGAACACCAGTGGTTGTTTCTTCAGAAATTCCTCTGATTCCTTGCGCTAGTTCAGGATACTTATCTAAAACCATATTAGTAAGATCTCCACCATCGTCCAAAATCATATTTAACGCCTCTCCATTTTTGAAAGCAAATAAAGTCTGTTCAATGCACCAATCAAATTCTTCATTGTTCATGCCTTTCCATGCAAAGACCGGAATTCCAACATTAGCAATTGCTGCTGCAGCGTGGTCTTGGGTTGAAAAAATATTGCATGAAGACCAACTTACTTCGGCACCTAATTCAATAAGGGTTTCAATTAGTACTGCTGTTTGTATCGTCATATGAAGACAACCGGCAATTCTAGCACCAGCTAAAGGTTTGGTTTTGCTGTAATCTTCTCTTAAGGACATTAATCCAGGCATTTCCGCCTCTGCCAATTCAATTTCTTTTCGACCCCAAGCTCCTAAGCTTATGTCTTTAACTTTGTATTTTAATTGATTCGAAACTAGTTCCATTTTTTAAATTAGTTTAATAATAGGCAAAGTTATATACAAAAGCTTAAAACCAAGTCAATCTAAGGATCGGCTTCACATCTTGTTATGAATTCTAACTAAAGCTTCCAACAACATTAACTTAGCAAAAAAAGAGCTTGCTAAGATTTACATATATTAATTTCCAAATAGCTAACTGAACCAACAATAATTTCTATTCAATTGACCCCCGACTTTTCAATATTAAAAGCCCTCAGATCTTATTCAAACCATTTGAAACCTAGAAATACCGCTAAGAGACAGAGTACAATGCTCAACAGAATATAAAGGAATAATTCTAAAAATCTACCTTGTTGAAACAGAATGAGATTTTCAATGGAAAAACTTGAGAAAGTACTCAATCCTCCACAAAATCCTATACATAAAAAGAGTTTAATCCAACTTTTCTCAACTTGTAATTGATATTGGTGAATAAAAATGCCAATGAGCAATGAAGCGATAACATTAACAATTAGTGTTGAAAGAAAAAAATAACGGGACTCAACAAATAAAAATCCTAAAAAATATCTAAATAAACTTCCAATTCCGCCACCTAAAAATACCAATATGAGTGATTGTAGATTCATTCGACCAATTGTTTTCGCAATCGCTTATTTTTTAAATATCCAACGATAGTTGTGAACACAATACCACACAATAACACTAACCAGATCAGTGTAATGTTGCCAAGAAATTGCAACTTAAAAACAAGAATTATGATCAATGTATTCAGTAGAATTAAAATTGTAGTCACTTGTAAATGTGTTAGTCCAAGATCAAGCAACAAATGGTGTAAATGCTGTCGATCGGCAGTGAATGGAGACTTTCCATTGAGCACCCTCAATAAAAATACTCTCAGGGTATCAAAAAGAGGAATAAATAAAACTGCGATTGCCAATGCTGGGGCGGCAGATACCTGGAATTCGGGCTTAACTGGATTTTTATTCATTTCAATAAAACTTATGGTAAGTATACTGCAAATTACTCCAACCAACATGGAACCCGTATCTCCCATAAATATTTTTGCAGGAGAAAGATTAAATTTCATAAATGCAACCAATGAACCCACCAAAGCGGAAGCTATAATGGCAAAGACAATTTGATCCACTGCCTTAAACCAAAACCCTAAGGTTACACATATAATTAAGCCAACACTTGCGCATAATGCATTAACTCCATCAATGAGATTCATTGAATTAATAATAAGTAGAATGGTAAAGATTGAAATAAAAATACTTAACCAATCCGGAATTGATTGAATCCCGAGTACACCATAAAAACTTGAAATTCGAATATTTGCTTTAAACACCAGAATGCAACTTGCAAAAATTTGACCCACAAATTTCTTTGATGGATCAAGTGGAATGATATCATCTTTAGCCCCAATTAAAAACAAGATAACCATAGCACAAAGGATGTATTGAAGATTACCAAAAACCTGAAACGGGGTCCAAAGAATAATACTAAACAAAACTCCTGCAAAAATTGCAATTCCACCTAAAGTTGGAACAGATTTGCTATGAGCTCTTCTCTCTTCAGGTTCATCAACAAGTCTTTTGACTTTTGCAATGGTAATTATAGAAGGAATAGCAATGTATGTGACCATAAAGGAAGTGATGAAACACAGAATTAATTGATACATAAGCTATATCCTGCAAATATCAGTAAAAATACAAGGAAATAAGAATTAACCCAAAAAAGTCATTAGACTTTTTTGCCTTTGGCTGACGATTGAAAATAAAGGTGTTGTTTATTTTTATAAAATAATTTTTTTTACATTTTCAATGTCAGGGTTAATCGCTGATGCAGTATACTAGAGTAAATAATTGATCAGCATGCTGACCGCAAGCGTCAGCACCCGACAAGTCATTGTAAAACAATGATTTTCGTCGGCCTATAGGACAAAATTGTCATTTCAAATGACAATTTTGGGATTAATACAAGTTTGTAAGGCTAAAATACCTAATATAGCTTTGAAT
>JBDTWI010000022.1:0-63403 GCA_040006775.1 Saprospiraceae bacterium | reverse complement strand
AAAACTGACCTAACAATACATTGTTCCCGTTGTCATATTTTCCTGTAAGATCCCAGCTTGGTCGATCTCCTTTGATTGAATTTATTGTGATCTTATAATTCTCTGCTACATTATCACATACATAGGTAATTGAATTGTCTACAAACTCCGGTTCATCTACAAATGTTACCTGTACGGTATCGAATCCCAAACATCCAAAATTGTCACCCTGCAATTCCCATGTATATGTTCCGATTACACTTACACTCAATCCTGATTTTGGATCTGTGGCATCAGCAAATGTTGGAATCCCAGGACCACTTAGCTTTCTCCATGTTCCATTTCCAAAGGTTAACTGTCCATCCAAAGTATAATTCAATCCACATATCTTATTGTCTAGTCCAGCATTCGGTGTTGCATAAGGTTCAAATACAATCTGCATTGGTTTTGAATTTCTCTTGCATGGATCTTTAACATCTACTATCCCATCTTTTGGACTTAAATCATCCCCAACTATTCTTGTTAAATATATTGAATTCAATGACCCTGTCTTCATTCTCTTTGGATCAAAACATATAACATCATTAATGCTGTAGAACGTATCTAACACACCATTTGGATCTAGGAAATTTCCATACGAGGTATGCAATACAAACATCGCAATGTCTTCCTTTGGATCAATTGTCTCAGGAATTAAACTTGTTATCGGTACGCATTTATCCTGACATACTCTTATCAGATTTGTATCTAGTTTTCCAGCGTCGATAGGTCCACAATTACAATTGTAATTATCCAATAACAATTGTGATTCACATCCATTCGCATCTCTTACAACAACTATGAAATCTTCCAAACTTGCCAAGGTATCTGATACGTATTGATTGCCTACTATCGTACCATTTGCTGTAGATGGTGGTATAACTAATGTGTATCCCGGCTTTCCTGTAGTGATGTCTATTTTTACTAAATATCGATCATCTGATCCTAAGCCACCGACGTCTCTCGTGCAATATTTATTTACATTGATTAATTCAGGATTTGGATTGAAGGTAATGCTTACCTCATCTTCTTGTACACATAATCCATTGTGGTTGTCTTCCTCAATTGTAAAGGTATAAGTTCCAAAACCATTTAAGATGTCAATCACTGAATTTGGATCTCTGATATTGCTAAACGATACTTGTCTATCAGCTCTCCAAGTAATTTTTGTTCCTACAATAGATTGTATTCCCTGAAGGTTATAACTTGAAGCACAGACCGAAACATCCAATCCAGCTTGTGGTTTTGGGATTTCATAGAATGCAAATGGCGTACCGCGGTCTTCTCGCAAACAGCCCAATATCGCATTGATATCTCCTTTACCATTCGCTCTTCCCAACTTTACTCCGATATAATATTCTACTCCAAATTGCATCCAGTTAGGATCGTATTTTATAATCTTTGAATTCACATATCCCAATACATTTCCTGATGCATCATAGAAAAAGAATATTACTGTATCCCGTGGTGTTATATCTAATATCTCTTTTGCAGGATCATACAACTTTGAAATGTCTATCGTTCCATCTGCACATCTTTCTTGAAGTGTCCTTGTCATCTCTCCGATGTCATTCGTACACTTGCACTCATAATCATGTATAAAGTTGAACTGACATCCATTGATGTCTTCAATTATAAGGGTATCTTTTTTAAGATTTAGTATAATCCCTGAAGTATAGACATTCAATGGACTTATTGTTCCATTGCCTTTTAATACTTTGTATGGAGCTTTTCCTTTGCTTATATCGAATATAAACGTAAACTCTTTATTGTTTCCAGCACAGATATAAGACACTGGTCCCTTCTCAGGTGTTTCATTAAAATTTACAACAACTGAATCTGCTGTTATACAGCCCAGACTATTTTCTGACAACACAAATACCCCACGTCCGTAGCCACTTGAACTCACGTCAGGATTTGCTATATTGTTTGGTGTTATTGTTGCCGGTGGTCCTGAAACCTGTACCCAAGTTCCACCTCCTGCATCAAATTTTCCTTGCAATTTAGCATCCAATCCGCACAAGGTTATGTCCGGTCCTGCACTTGGCTGTGGTGCTACTTTTATCTTAATTGTTATACAACATTCCGGGGTCTCTGGACATGAACTTTCCATATGATAACAGATTATTCCATCATATTCTTTAGCTGGTTTTGGATCAAAATTCCATAATATATCAATCGTCTTATTTGTGCCCGGATTTGGTGTTAATATTATTCCACCTGATACCGTCCAGATATGTCTTGCATCTGCTGGGAATATTGTGTCAACGGTATAAGTGCCTACTTTTCCAACACAAAGTTGAAGATCTCCTTTTGGACAGATTTGTTTGAATTTGAAATCATCCTCATTGAATTGTTCACATATTGTAAATGTGCAATTCTTTGTAAGTTTATCCAACTTTCCTATAAACGTAATGTCACAACAATAGTCATCCTTATCCATGACTTCTATATACTCATCAGTACCGATTGACTTTTGTCCCGGATCTGATTTTTTATACCATTTGTATATAAATGATTCTGTAAAATATCCATTCACCGGACAGGTTCTATCTATTGGAGTTACCTCACACAAGATCATTCCTCCCTGACAATACTCTCGCATTCGACCAGTTCCAGTTATAAATGCTGCGGTAAGATTATAACTACTGTCACACTTATGTGGATTAGTTGCTTTTGGTAATGTTACCTCAGTTAAATTTTGACAACTTGAAAACTGCTTTCCAGTAGTTGGATCCTTGTAGATTTCTCCTGGACATCCTATAAAATATATGTCTGGAGAAATGGGTTTATCGAGCAAGATGAAATTCACCACCGAATCATACTCACAACAATTCTTGTCTGTGAAATGCTGGGTATATTCTCCCGATGAACCTACAGCTTGACCTTGCCAGGTGGTGGGTGAATTCTCATAACATATAAATCGAGGACCATCCTTTCGATCTTTTTCTTGTCTAACTTTTATTGTAATACACTTCGGCCCTTCCTGGTCGCAGATTGATCCTGACTGCGGGTTACCTATGACTGCCGTAACACATAGAACAAAGTCGCCCTCATCTGGGAAATCTAAGGTAATATCCTTAATGTACTGATCTAATTCTGTACCATCTAAAGTCCATTGATAGGCTGGTTTACACATCCCTCCAAGTACATCTATTCCATACTTTACGTTACAGGCTCCCTTACATAAAGTTGTAGGACCAACAATATTGCCTAGTGGTGGAAGCATTGGAGCGGAACCACCTGAAGTAGTTAGTGTAAAGTCACAAACATCTCCATTACATCCATCAACAAATAAATAATAGGTCTTACAAGCTTCTAATACACCACAGGCTTGTTTTACTCCAGATGATCCAGTACAAAGACCATCACAAAAAATAGATTCACCACAATCACAATCTCCCCATATACCAAATTGTATTCCCTGCATATTTACAGAACAATTTGAAAAAGTTAGAGTAATACATACGTTTCCTCCATTCGTTACAAATGCCCACCAGCCAGTGTTTTGAGCTGCATAACCATTTGGGCACAAGGGTGCACATCCTGTAGGATTATTATAATCTGTATTCTTACATGTATATCCATTTACTTCCGTTAAAGAGCACAATACATTGGCATCTTCACAATTATCCGCTGATGCAGGTGTGCATTGTGAAAATAATTGATTTATGTTATAAAAATAAAAAATGAAGAAAATTAAGTAAGGTATGCTTTTCATATTAATCTCATTTTAAGAATTTTTTGTGCTTTATTTTAAATATTGCAAATTTCAATTAAATTAAACTTGATAGATGTTTCATGTAATTTATAATAACAGAGTACTTAGTATTCAAATTCGTTGCTTAAACAGGCTAAAAAAGTCTAATTCTTGAAATCATCACCAAATCTAATAATTAATTTCATTTCAGTCTAGATTAAATTTGTTTACATAAAGAGATTCTGAAAACGTCGCATTTTAGACTTGGAATTAAAAATGAACTTTGTTCACGAATCCTCATTAATATATTGATTATATTTGGATTTCATTTAGATGTAATTTTTGGTCGTTATGAATAATTTAATTGGAATTTTAACCCTTACTATTTTTATTTTTAAATCCACATTTTCTCAGATAAATCCCTATCTGGAATTTGAAAAACCAGCATTGAATGACACAGCACCTACATGGGCTCAATATATGTATTCCAATCCTATTGATGTATATAAGCTAGATAGTGCGTATGAAGCTTATTACAAAATAAATCCTTACAAAAAAAATCATTATATTCGATATTATAGGAGATGGAGAAGATGGTTAGGTCCTCATCTTTCTTTAGATGGAATTGTTAAAGATTGGTCTGCTTCACAATGGGAAAAAATAATACATTCTGAAGAACAATTTCATAATTCTTATATCAACACAAATAGAAACATCAATCAGCATCCAATTCCAAATTGGAAAGATCTTGGACCAAGATCTACACAATGGATAGCTAATGACAATGCTTTAGATACTTTCTGTCCATGGCAAGCCAATATTTATGCTTTCGAAATTTCAAAATCCAATCCTTCTATTCTTTATTGTATTACTGAAACCGGCTCATTGTTTCGCAGTTCAGACAAAGGCAAAAATTGGATACTCAAAGGCCAAAATTACAACTTAGGATCTGAAGCTATTGCAATTAATCCAATCGATCAGAACACCATATTAGTTGGAGTAAATTCAATGATTAGAAAAAGTACAGATGCCGGGAATACTTTCAATATAGTATTTAGCAATAATAATCTTGGAGTAACTGACATACGATATAGTCCAACAGATCCCAACATTATTTTAGCTGCTAGCACAACCGGATTGTGGCGATCAAGCAATGGTGGAAATAACTGGGTGAATATTTTAACAGATGAATGTTTGGATATAGAATTTTCACCTGGAAATTCAAGCATAGTGTATGTGCTTAAAAAAAATAAAACTACAAACTTTTTTGAATGTTGGAAATCCATTAATTCAGGAACTAGTTTCACTTCGAAAACAAATGGCTGGCCTACCGGCCTTACGAATGGCGTTGGAAGATTGGCAATATGTCCCGCTGCACCAAATAATGTATACGCTGTATTGTTAACTAGTGATAGACCAAGAATTTTAGTTAGCAACGATTATGCAGAATCATGGACAATAACTGCAGAAGGTGAAACTACAAATTTTGGAATGGACAATTGGCAAGGATTTTATGACTTAGACCTTGCAGTAAATTCGAAAAATGCAAACGAAATAATTGTTGGTACCGCAAGTGCATTTAAAAGTTCAGATGGTGGATTTACTTTTACAAATATCGGTGGTTATGGTGGAAAATTTAACTTACATCCAGATGTACAAGTTATGAGAAACAATGGAGATGACACGTACATATGTACAGACGGAGGAATTAATTATTCGAATGATTTTTTTAATAAAAATTATGCTTACAGAACTTTTGGAATTAGCTCAACAGATATGTGGGGATTTGGAAGTGGTTGGAATGAAGACGTATTTGTTGGAGGTAGATATCACAATGGCAACACAGTATGGCATGAAAACTTTTCCCCTCAAGTCTATTTAAGAATGGGTGGTGCTGAATCGCCAACCGGGTATGTAAATCCAATTAATAATAAACAGGTTTATTTTTCTGATATTGGCTCTTATATTTTAGGGAATACAAAAAATGACAAAGTTGTTTCACAATCCATTTCAATGTGGCCAAATGAAAGTTACTATACTATGGAATATAGCGAAATGGAGTTTCACCCAATGTATAGTAAGACTTATTTTATAGGCAACGGGGGCTCAATTTATAAGACTGAAAATAATGGTATTTCGTTTGTTAAATTGTTTGCCGTCCCAGACCCTAATGCAGTTGTACAACACATCGAAATTTCTAGAATGAATCCAGATCTAATCTTTTTTACTACACGATCAAATAGCCCAGCAGAAGGAAAAATATGGAAGACAGAAGATGGCGGATTAAATTGGAAAGAAACAAGTCCGATTCCTGTTAGTTCTGCACAAAGAAGAGTTATGGATATGGCAATTAATGAGGACAATGAAATATATGTCGCTTTGAGAACTGGTGCAAATGGCAATAATGTTTTTAGATCTTTAGATGCTGGTCTTAGTTGGTCTAACTGGTCCGGTTCTGAACTCAATGATATCGCACTTCAAAGTATTAAATATCAATTAGGATCTGAAAAAGGAACGGTTTATCTGGCTGGTTCAAGTGGTCGAATATTTTATAAGGATAGAACGATGAGTAAGTGGGAAATTTATAATTCTAATTTACCCTTCAATCATAATTCGACACAAATGAGGCCTTTTTACAGAGATCAAAAATTAAGATCCGCAGGTTCTAACGGAATATGGGAAATTGATTTTGTTGAGCCATCCAAACCTTTAGCACAAGCCAATGTCGATAAAAAATCCAGTGCCTGTGAAAGAGATACTTTTTATTTTGATGATTATTCCGTTTTTCCTTATGATGGGAGTCAAAAATGGGAATGGGAATTTCCAAATGCGCAATACGTCAGCAATAAAAATATAAGAAATCCAAAAGTTGTTTTTGGTTCAGTAGGAGAATTTGATGTAAGTTTAAAAATTAGTAATTCAACTTTAAGTTCATCCAGAATATTTCCGAAAATGGTTCGTGTTGAACCTTCTGAATGTAATTTGGATCCACATCCAGGAAATGCCCTAGTAATGAATGGCAAAAAGCAGGTTATAGGTTTACCGGCAATATCCAAATTAAAAGATGCAAAAGGTATTACAGTTATGTGTTGGATTAAAATATTTGCAAAGCAAGAATGGTTCACTCAGATTATTTCAAACTGGGGAAGTGCATCTTCATTTGGATTTGGATTTGCATTTCAAGGTTATGTTCCAACAACCAATTTGACTTTCAGTTGGAAAGATGTTGCATATCAATTAACTACTTCACATGAAGTTCCAATAAATCAGTGGACTCATGTAGCCTTAACAGTTGACTCAACAAAAGCTACAGTTTACATGGATGGCAAAGCATGGGTGCTTAACAAAAATTTATTAATAGATTTGGATAAAACCGGCTTTACAATTGGAAATGGAGTTCCAGGTCAAGGTGGTACCTTCAATGGTGAAATGGATGAACTAAAAATGTACAACAAAGCGCTTAGTCAAAATGAAATTAGAGAACAAATGCATTTAATTCCTGATACTTTAGATGTTGCTTTAGTTTTATATTATCAATTTAATGAAAAATCACCATCGATAATTTATGACAAATCTGGAATAAGTCATGGAGAAAATGGCAACAGTCCGTTACAAAAATCAACAGTTGCTGTTGGACCTGGCCAAAGTGATCGCTTTAATGTAAATGCAATTGGCAATTATAATTTAAACAATACCACAACTTCCTTAGAATTTGCAAATTCAGCTAACCCTATTTTGCCAAATGGAGAAATGGTAATGTACAGAATTCACCATCCTGTGGATACTATAGAACAAAGCGTTCAAAAAATTTCCAAAGATTATTTTGTATTAAGAAATTGGGGAAGCAATTCAACTTTCAATGGTTTGAAAAATATCAACATTAACAATACTGGATTAGCTTCTAGTAATTCTTCTTTAAAAATAAGAACAGAACCTTTTGCTGAAGGCTTAAAATGGACTACTGCTTCATTGCCTGGCCAGTTGAATTCAAGTAAAATTGATGGAAATACTTTATTTCCAAATAATAATCTTATAAAATTTGCTTCGCAATGGATTATACTTGGCGACCCAATAATAACAGTTAATAATGAGACTTTCAGTGATAAGTGGGTTCTTCAACCTAACCCTGCATCTGAAAAATTGTTGCTAGAAAAAATTCATTATGACTTTAAAGAATTAAGTTTAAAATTGTATGATACAAAAGGAAAAATAATTCTAACAAAAACTTTTGTTGACAAATGCAATTTAGACATTAATCAACTTTCCACCGGAGTATATTTTATTCAAATTATTGACAAGGAGAATACAGCTGGAACTTTACGATTTATAAAAAAGTAATTGCACTGTAATGATTTGCAAATAAGTCAAGTTACCACAAAATTGAATTTACGATCAAATCATTACTAATATTATACTCGATTGGAATTGATATCCGACATTTGGATTGAAAATAATTCCTATCGGTATTATTTGTAAATACTTTTATTAATTAAAAATAGATCGCAAAGTCCTATCGCCACTACTGACTCAAGAATTACGGGAACTCTTAAGGCTATGCATAAGTCATGTCGTCCCATTATTTTGAATTCCTCCATTTCATTGTTACTTAGATTTATACTTTTTTGAATTTGAGGAGTCGAAGATGTGGGTTTAACAGCAACCCTTATTATAAGCTCATTTGAATTGCTGATTCCTCCAGATATTCCACCACTATTATTTGTCTCAGTTGTACCCAATTGATCTGAAATTGAATCATTGTGGAATGACCCAAACATTTTTGTTGAAGCAAAACCTGAACCAAATTCAACTCCTTTAATTGCAGGTATAGAAAAAATTAAGTGTGAAAGAACCGATTCAATACTGTCAAAGAAAGGCTCCCCTATTCCGGGTTCTAATCCACCTACTCTACATTCCACAATTCCACCAACACTATCTTGTGCCTGAATCGCTTTTTGAATTCCTATTTCAGGATCTGATTCTCCAGCTATTTCGATAATTTTAGTGTTGTATTTTAAATTCCCAAGAATTTTTTTTGCAATTACTGCAGCAGCAATAAGACATAATGTTAATCTTCCTGAAAAATGTCCTCCACCTCTGTAATCATTAAATGAGTTGTATTTTATTTTAGCAGTGAAATCCGCATGTCCTGGTCGTGGCAGAGTGACATATTGCTCATAATCTTTTGATTGAACGTTGCTGTTTTCAAATTCAATACAGATTGGAGCCCCAGTTGTCAAATTATTAAAAATCCCTGACTTAATTAATGGAATATCTGACTCTATTCTAGTAGTAGTTCCTAAAGCTCCTGCTTGTCTACGCGAAATATCTGCTTTGAAGTCATGTATGTCAATCGGAATGCCTGGACGGACTCCATCTATTACAACTCCAATAAGGGGGCCATGTGATTCCCCATAAATACTCAATCTAAATAATCTTCCAAATGTATTCACACTATTCAAATTCTATAATGCTTGCAAATTTCTGCATTTCTTTCCAAAAATTTGGATATGATTTTTCAACTACCTGCGAATCATCAATTTTAATTCCTGAATTACAAATCATTAGAGGAGCAAATGACATGGCCATTCTATGATCATTATAGGTATTTATAATGGCATCTTTATTTTTAATAAATTTTCCTCTAAGCATTAAGCTATCCTCTACATTTAAGTCTACGAATATTCCAAATTTAATCAATTCAGTTTTAAGAGCTAGTCTGCGATCGCTTTCCTTAAGTTTTAAAGTACTTAGACCAGTTAGTTGAAGATTTATGCCAAGACCCGCACAAGTACAAACCAAAGTTTGTGCAAGATCAGGGGAATCATTCATATCAAACTTTAGATTATTATTAGGTACAAAATTTTTAATTTTTGAAATTAGAAGTCTATCATTAACAAAATCACTTTTGATTCCTAATTCTGCATATATTTCAATAACGTTTTTATCAGCTTGGAAACTGTCTTTGCCCAAGCCTTGCATAAAGATTTCAGTTCCTTCTGGCAAAAATACCAGCAAGGAATACCAATAAGAAGCAGCAGCATAGTCCGATTCTATATGAAATTTATTTTGTTTGTATGAAATTGGAGAAATAGTAATCAATTTATCTTGAAGGTTTACACTTGCACCTGACTTCTTCATCATCTGTGCTGTGAGATTAATATATGGACTTGAAACTGTCTTACCCAATAAGTGAATCGTTAATCCATTTTTAAGCTTAGGCCCAATCATCATTAAAGCGCTAATGAATTGACTGCTAATTGAAGAGTCAATACTAATATTACCTCCATGCAAATTTGAATTACCCTCTATTAACAAGGGTGGATAAGCCTCTTTTTCTATATATTCAATTTTTGAACCTAAGCTTCTTAATATCTCAACTAAAGGACCTATTGGCCTTTGCTGAAGTCTAAATGAACCTGTCAAAATTCTTTTTCCGTCAACAATGCAGAGTAAAGCAGTTAGAAATCTAAAAGCAGTTCCTGCGTGATGAACATCAATAAGTTTATTAAGATCCAATAAAGCACCCTTTAATAATTGAGTGTCTTGTGCTTCGGACAAGGGAGGAAGTTCTGTTTGGGATTCAGTAAGATAATGTATTATTAAAGCTCTATTGGATTGGCTTTTTGAAAGAGGCAGGTCAATTTCATTGTAACAATTGATTTCATTTAGAGCTGTTAATTGAATCCTCATAATTCAAGTCAAAAGTAAGCGCTGAGCTAAGATCAAGCTTCAGATTATAAATTTAAAATAAATACTATTATATTATAAATAATTATTATTTATAAAATATTGTATTTCAATAAGTTAAGATTCATAAAAAAATATTAAGCTTTAGGCAACGAAAAAAGAACTTAGGGAATCTTTATTATAAGTCGTATTAAGATATGATTTTTAACTGGTTTGATATTTCTGTGGAATAAAGATTTACCTGTTGTTTACCTCAGGTAGTAATAGGTATGGTTAGCTCCGATACTTTTTGTATCGGAGTTCTCACCACAGATCCAAACCAATAAATTGCCTAAATTTCTTATACATATTTACCTACTACTGTCTTAGGAACTATCCGGCCAAAGGTGTCGGATAGTTATTTTTTTGTTTAAAGATCAGGACTTTATACATATAGACGAATAAAATAATAACATTAAACTCTTAAATAAGCTCTCCCCAATTTTAGCTTTAATTGTATTTTTGCGCTCTATTCTACCAAAACATCATGGATCGCAATCAAATTATTGGCTTTGTTCTTATTTTACTTGTTATGCTCGGTTGGAGCGAATTGTATATAAAGCCAAAAATGGAAAAACAGGCTATTTCAAAAAAATATGAAGATTCCCTAGCTCAAACACAAAAAGTAGAAGATCTAAAAGTCTTACCAGTTCAAAATTCTGAGCAAATTAATGCTACGCCATTAATTAAAGATAGCAATGCTATTAATCCAATATCAGAAAAAACATTTCAGTTAAAAAATTCCCTTCTTGAAGTTAATTTAAGCAATAAAGGTGGCCGAATTACTTCTTGTAAAATGCTTAAGTACAATAAAATTTATACTGACAGCACACATAAGGAAAATAAAATTGACTTATTTCTACAAGAGAATTTGAATAATAAATTTGAATACACTTTAAAAACTTCCACCGGTGATATAAATACCAATTCACTTTTTTTTGAAGCTAGCGAGATCAGTGATACTAAGATTAGCCTTAAAGCAGCCTGCCCTAATGGCGGTTATTTTATTCAAGAATATCGTTTGGATCCAAACAATTACAAGTTAGACTATACCATAAGAGCTGAAGGAATGAATCTAAGTGACGAAGTAAAACTTTATTGGGAAAACCATTTAGATCGTTTAGAAAAAAATACAGCATACGAAAAATCATATTCCACACACTATTATAAGGAAACAGATAAAAATGTTGATTACTGTTCTTGTACATCAAGCGACCTCAAGGACAGCAAAAAAAATATAGAGTGGTTTTCGCATGCTAATCAATTTTTCAATAGTGCCATAATCCCAAAAATTCCATTTGCTGGAGGAAATTTTGAAACTGCAATGCTTGCAGACAATGACAAAAGTTTAAAAATACTAAAGACAAATATTGTTTTCCCTGCCACATTAATAAACAACAATACTTATGAAATGCAATGGTATATCGGACCTAATGAATACGATAGACTTAAAGCATTCAACAACGGTCTTGAAAATGTTATTTCTTATGGTTGGTCCATTTTTGGTTCTATAAACAAATATCTAATTCGGCCAATGTTTTCATTCCTGAGCAATTATATTGGCAGCAAAGGGATAATTATTCTTTTAATGACCCTATTGGTTAAATTAATAGTCTTTCCACTATCCTATAAGATGCTTCAATCTCAGGCAAAAATGCTTGCGCTAAAACCAGAAATTGAAAAGGCAAAAGCAAAGCATAAAGATGACATGCAGCAACAACAGGTGGAAACAATGAAGATGTATAATGAGTTTGGAGTAAATCCTTTAGGTGGATGTTTCCCGCTATTACTACAAACGCCTATTTGGATTGCGCTTTATCGGTTTTTTCCGGCAACTATAGATTTTCGACAGGCCTCATTTCTTTGGGCAACGGATTTAACTTCTTATGATGAATTTATTCATTTGCCATTTAGTCTTCCACTTTTTGGGGCAACCTTAAGTTTATTTGCTTTTCTATGGGTAGTTTCTACATTAATTTTTACTTATTACAATTCAAAGTCTCAAGATTTCTCTGCAAATCCAGCGATGCTTTATATGCAATATGTTATGCCAATGATTTTTTGGTTTATGTTTAATAAAACAGCTGCAGGATTAACTTGCTATATGTTTTTTAGCAACTTGCTGAATATTGGTCAGACTGTTCTTGGTCGCTCATTCCTTTTTGATACAGAAAAAATACGAGCTTCCTTGGAACTAAACAAGTCCAAGCCTAAAAAGAAAGGTGGATTTCAATCTAAAATGGAAGAATTGATGAAGGAACGCCAAAGACTAGAACAGGAAAAATCAAAAAATATTAAGAATAAATAATGAAATTCAAGGCTTTAATTATGTTTTTTGGTATTGGAATTATATTGAGCTGCCACCGAAAAGGGATTAAGGATAATTCAAATGAGAATACTAGCAAAGTAGTTATTCCCAGACTTCCTGTTTTTCTTACGAAAATGTCGGGGTCTGATACCAATGTTACAAATCTGCCAAAGCTTCTTGTTTATAAAAAGACTCCTTGTTTTGGATATTGCCCTGTTTACGAATTCACTCTTTATGCCAATGGAATTAGTTGTTATAATGGATTGAATTTTGTTAAACAAGAAGGAAAAACTTATGGCTTAATGAAGGAAAAAAATTGGCAAAATCTTTTGCAAATTGCGGATCAAATTAATTTTTTCAATTTAGACAGTATTTATCCTCAGGAAGGAAATATGCAAATTCCTGACCTCCCTTTAACTATTATTACATTGAACACTTCCGGAAGAACTAAAACAGTTACAGATTCGCATTCTGCGCCAAAAGGTCTCAAGGAACTTGAATCAAGTATTGAATCAGAAATCAATACTTTTCTTGATGAACATCTTAGATGAGTTTTTAATTTAAAGATCAATATTTAACTGTTCAATTATTACTTCTTCTTTGCTTCTTTTGAATTAGCAAATACAAGATTAACTTATCTCCTAAAAGCAAAGTATTAACTGATTGAATACAAATTTATGTAATAAAAAAGGAAGACCAATAGTCCTTGTAGCAACATCGTTCCATCCAAAATACCGTAATGGTAAATAGGCATTTGTTTCATTCTTTTAGAACTTAAAAAAATAAATGTGGTTGCCGCAGAAATTATGATTGCAAAAAGTACAAACCAATATCCTAGAATTGAAAAATGAATTACTGAAATTATAAAAAAGAGTCCTAACGAAATATATGCAAGATTCAATGACTTTTCTTCACTCAGTGTATTTGGTATTGTTTTTAGACCTTGGTTGTTGTCTGAATCTATATCCCTAATGTCAAAGGGAATAGTAATTGCAAAAATAAATAGAAATCTTTCTATAAGCAGGGCGATTACGCTATAATAATTTATAGATTCCAGTGATTTCGAAACTGGTAATATTATTGTGGCAGTCGCCCATACAAAAGCAATTAGAAATATTTTTAAAAAAGGAATCTCACGCAATCGAAAAATGCTTCTTGTTTTACCAAAAAAAGGCATTGAATACAAAATTGTAATTAAGGCAATAGGAGTTAATGTCAGCAACACCTTAAGCTCTGCCATAAAAACAACTACAACAAATCCAATCAAAGAAACTCCTACTAAAATATAGAAATTAGTTAAATTCTTATTGACCCAACTGTGTTTATCTGATTTTAATGCTTCCTTATGAGTAAATATGGTTACAAATCTGTGAAAATTATATTCTAATAAGGTTCCAAAAAAAATAAGAAATAAATATGGGTGCCATTGCGGTTGCATTCCAAGTTGAATTTGTGTTTCTACGGTAAGAAAAACGGCAGCTAAGGATATATAAATGTTTGAATTTATTAATGTATCTGCGAGTTTCAATTTACAATAATTTAAAATTACTCAGACAAACAGCTCCGTTCAGTTTCAATTCAACAATTGGAATTTACAATTTAATTTTAATTGCTAAGAAATACTCTAACTTATTTCAAGTAATCAAATACTTCTTCTATTGCTTTAATTCAAAGATAAATCATTTTTATCGAATTCTTCAATATCTGAACACTTTTTTTGATCGTGAATTAAGTCAATTAATTCAATTTAGAAATTTTAAATATATTTGAACTTAATAGTACAGGTTTGAAATGAATATTGTTAATCAAAAACTAAACTTGCGAAAAGAAATGATCGCAATGAGAAATAAGATTGATCCTCTTATCAAAAAAGATTATGACAGTTGGATTTGCTCTGAATTAGAAAATATGATTCATAAAAATAACTTTAAAATTATTCATTCCTTTATTCCAATGCCATCTGAAATTAATGTTATTCCTTTGCTTCAGAGACTTTTAGATCAAGGTTTAAAAATCATATGTCCAAAAGTACTTCCTAAAAGTAAAATGGAGAACAGAATCCTGAGTTCATTGAATGATTTAGAAACAGGCGTCTTACGAACACAGCACCCTTCCGCAGCCAACATCTATCATGGTGATTATGATCTCATTATTGTTCCCGGTTTGGCCTATGACAAAAATCTCAATAGGCTTGGATATGGTGGAGGCTATTATGATAATTTTTTGAATGGACTGCCAAGAGCTTTTAATCTCGGCATATTTTATCCCTTTCAGCTTGTAGAATCAGTTCCAATTGAAGCTCATGATCATGCTTTAAATAACATATTATCAAAGGAATTTTAAGCAAATTTCTAAACTGTAATCTGTCTATTGATCAAAAATTTAAGATAATATTAATTGATGGATTAAGTAATTATGCTTATTTTTCGAATCGAATTTTAATTGAAAAACATAAGAAAAATAAAGCTAGCTTATTTTATTTGATTGAAATGAATAAGCTTATTTTGAAATAGATTAAATAAATGATTAATAAAATAAAAATTTAATGACATGAGAAAAACCCTTTTAAGTTTGATTCTTTTACTTGCCTTAAATTTGGCACAATCGCAATTACTTAAATTGCCAAATGATGGAGTAAATTACAAATGCCTTGCTGGCAGAACACTGGGACTTACTGAGATTGAAATACGATGGAATGCTCCAGGAGTAAAAGGTCGGGAAGGAAAGATTTGGGGAAATTTGGTCTACTATGGAAATTCTACCCTTGGATTTGGTTCCAATGGCCAATCTCCATGGAGAGCGGGGGCAGATGAGAATACTACGATTAGTTTTTCAACCGACGTTAGCATTAACGGGAAATCATTAGCTGCAGGTAAATATGGATTCTTTATTGAAGTATATCCTGATTCGTCTATCCTAATTTTTAATAAAAATACTAACGGCTGGGGTTCCTATTTCTATAACAAAGGGCTTGATGTGTTAAGAGTAAGTTCTAGACAACAAAAAGATGTAAAAGATTCTAAAGAAAGACTTGAGTATAGTTTTGATAAGCAAACAGAAAATGCTGTAGAAGTAACACTTGAATGGGAACACTGGAAAATTCCATTTCATGTTGAAGTCAATTTGATCAATACAAATTTAGCATCCATACGCTCACAATTGAGTGGTGCCATGGGTTTTGATCCTCCTAGTCTTGAAGCTGGTGCTAACTGGTGTCTTATAAACAATGTTAATTTAGACGAAGCTTTGAATTGGATTAATTCAGCAACTGATCCTAATTTAGGTGGGATAAAATCATTTAAAGCACTTTCCACTCATGCAGGACTACTTGCCAAAATTGGAAAACAGTCTGAATCTGACCAAATGATGAAATCTGCAATAGAAAATGGTGGAGTAATAGAATTACATCAATATGGAAGACAATTGCTCAATCAAAAAAAGCCTAAAGAAGCCATGGAAATTTTTCAAAAGAACTACGCAAAACACAATGGAATTTGGCCTACTAATACGGGTTTAATGAGAGGATATTCTGCCAATGGTGATCTTAAAAAGGCCTTAGAATACGGAAGAATTGCACTTAAACAAGCACCTACTCCTGAAGATAAAAGGAACATGGAGGGCCTTGTAAACATTTTAGAATCAGGAAAGGCATTGTAATTGAAATTCTCTCTGAAAGGTCATGTTCAAGAGTAAGTTTACTCTTATAATAAGGCGTAATAAATAAAATCAGAATTGACATACTTTAGTTCTCATAAATCCCCTATGTAATTCGGCTTAATATAGAATTTAAGAAGAAACTTTTTTAAAATAATAATAAAAAATATTTTGCCTTTAATTGAATAGATCTATTCAATTTATAAATATTTTAAGTAAATTATATATTATTGATAATCACAGTATTACAATATTTATTGGCGATATCAGAGCCTGAATAAGTATATTATTGATTTTTTAATTAACCAATAATAAAAAAAAATTATATTTGCATAAACCTTTGAAATTGAATACTGTATTTGTTGATTTCTAAAAAAGCTAATCAAATCATTTAAAATTAACAAAAGTATTTTTCTCATTGAAAATTAATAAATGATAACTTTTTTCTTTCTTTTTTAACCTATAATAAGCTTAATAAATTCTTTTATGAAATGTGAAAAAATGATCTATAAATTGATTACTGTACTTTTATTAATTAACCTTTTTAGTTATCTATCAGCACAGAATTCTTATAGTCTAAAATCTCACTCTATACATATCTATGGCACTTCAACCATACACGATTGGATTGTCAATGGAGATAATGTGTCTGCAAAGGGTTTAATTAGTATGGAAGGCAATCAATTAAAAGAGATCAAGTCAATGAACTTTTCAGTTGAGGCAAAAGATCTAAAAAGTGATAAGAAAAGCAAAGGCATGGATGAAAAGATTTATGATGCGATGAAGGCTAAATTATTTCCAAGTATTAGTTTTCAATTAATTGAAGTTATTTCTTATCCAAATGCAAGCAATGACAACAAGTTAAGTGCAAAAGGCAAGTTCAATATTGCTGGAACAAGTAGAGATGAGAATATTATAGTACAAACTAAGGTCAACTCTGATGGTACTATACTTTTTAATGGAACAAAAAAAATACAAATGACAGATTACAATATTAAACCACCAAGTGCAATGCTTGGAACAATAAATACTGGAAATGAAGTAACTGTTAAATTTGAAATTGTAATGCAAAAAACAAATTAATTAAATTCTTGATATGAAAAACAAACAACTAACTAACTTTCTTATTTTATCGTTGGTCTTTATGACCCTTAATCTGTATTCACAAGATTCCGGAATACAGTATTTTAGAGAATGGGACAAAAAAGGAATTAACGTCTTTGAACCTTCAAAAACGGATGATCAACCAGAATTTAAAGGGCTTCACCTTAAGTTTGGTGCAAATTTCACACAGGATTTTCAATCTTTGAAACATTCTAATACTCCAAACTATTTTGAAGATCCTAGAGATCCAGGAATCAACTCAAACTTGCTTTACGGAACTACAAGTAGTGATTCTACTTCAGCAAGTCTAACTGGTTTCAACACTGCAATGGCCAATCTTAATTTGGATGTTCAGCTTGCAGATGGAATTCGAATGTGTGTAGAGTCTTATATGTCAACTAGACATCACAACGAGTTCTGGGTAAAAGGTGGATATATTCAGGTAGATAAATTACCAATGTTTGGAAATCCGGAATGGTTTAAGAAATATCTTAGATTAAAAGTAGGTCACTTTCAACCTAATCATGGAGACATGCAATTCAGAAGATCTGATGCAGGAAATACAATGTCAAATCCATTTGTAGAAAATAATATTCTAGATGCTTTTACTACAGAAATTGGTGGAGAAGCCTATGTTTTTCCAGTAAAAGGTTTGATGTTAATGGCAGGTTTGACCGGTGGAACACTTGAAGGAAATATTGATGTTCCTGAAGCAAAACCTGAACCATTTACTTTTGATAAAACTAAAAGAAAACCTGCCATACATGCCAAAATAGCTTATGACAATACGATGAATAAATTGCGCTATAGACTTTCTGCTTCTATATATCAAAATAGCGCAAGCCCTAACAATACACTATATTATGGGGACAGAGCCGGATCTCATTATTTTATGGTTATGGAACAAAATAGATCTGAGATAAGAGTAGATGGAATTTCTCAAGGAATTGGCCAAAGTAGTTATAGAAACAATAAGGATTCAGGTCGTTTTATCCCTGTATTTAACAGTGAAGTCAATAGCTTAATTGTAAGTGCTTTTGTAAAATATATGGGACTTGAGTTCTTTGGAACTTATGAAACAGCAAAAGGACGAGTTGAGCTTCCATTTTATTTAGCAAAGGATCCTTCCAGAAAAGTAAGCCAAGTTAGCACTGAACTTGTGTATAGATTCCTAAAAAATGAACAGTTTCATATAGGTGTAAAATACAATACAATGACTGGTGTTCCATTTGTAGCTTATTCTGCATTTGCCCCTCCTGTAGTTACAAAAGAAGCTTCAATCAATAGATTAGCTATTGCAGCAGGTTGGTTTCCATTGCAATATTTACAAATTAAAGGCGAATATGTTATGCAGACTTATAAAGATTTTTCTGCAGTAGATTATAGAAATAATGGAGAATTCAGTGGATTCGTACTAGAAGCTTCAGTTGGATTCTAAAGCATGAATTCGAAGAGATTAATTTTATTTGGATTCATTCCAATTTACTTTTGGATGAGTTTGAATAAGTCAATTTCTTTTATGCCACTCAGTAAAATATTTTTTACTTCAGACACAAAAATGTATCTAGAAGGAAAGACAAATCTTGGAATATATATCTGTGATTGCCAACATCCACAGGTATATATTCCACTTTGTTTTAATTTTCAAAACAACAAAGCTATTTTTCAGGACATTCAAATGAACATTTCTACAACTAACATTGATTGTCATAATTCTCTATACAATTACAACATTAAAAAAGGGTTAAACTCTGAAAAATTTCCATTTATAAAAATAAATTTGCTCGAAGCCTGGAAAAAAGATCATACTACTTTCATAAATGAATCCGATTGGTTCGATACAGGAGCAAAATTGAAATTAATTATTAAAGAAGTTCAAAAAACCAAAAATGTAAGTGCAAAAGCTTTAAGACTTTCCAAAAATAAATATCGCATCAAAGGAAGGGAAACATTAAGCATGCGGGATTTCAACATAGTTCTGCCACCAATGTTATTTGGCTTAATAGAAGTCGATGATAAAGTTGATTTCAATTATGATTTGGTTTTTGAAATCAAAGATTAAGCCAAAAATACATAATTAATTTACCAATATTATTTTAAAGTAAATTGAACGAACTGACAATCAATTCAAACTCTTTATAATTAAATGTTACAAGGATAATGCTTTACTTAATTGAGTAAATACGCTAAATAAAATTGCTCAAATTTTCGACAATTAATCTACTAAAGTACCATAGTCTACAAAAAGCTCTTCTCCCGGTAAGATTTCCCTCATTGCTATGAAATACCTTCCATCATCAATACTCGCTACATTTGGTTGATCAGAATGATTTAAGAAAAGCGAAAGGTCAATACTTTTAAATCCTTTTGCCGGAACATAATAGTGTTGCTGATCAAATAAACAAAAATTTTCAATTAAGTCTTTTGCAAATTGCGGCATAGTTTCCACTTCCTTAAAACTTAACAGTTCCCACTCCCCTTCTTCATCACTAAATGAGTTTCGACAGCCTTTTGGAATTTTTTTAATAGCAAATACTCCAATTCCATGAACCGCAGACGGCGATAACCGAACATACGAATTGTGAAGAAGCTCATTCAATAATTTCTCCTTATTTGTTTGATGATTCATTGTAAATTCATTTTATCCATCTAATTTAGACCACAGACTATTATAAGTCCTGAGTCAAAAATAGTATTAGTTTGGTTCTTTGAAAAAATTAGAACATGGTAAAGAATTAGATTTGCTTATTTTCGCGTCAAATTAAAACATGGCAGACAACAAAATTATCTTTTCCATGACTGGAGTAAGTAAAATTATTCCACCTTCTAAGACCATACTTAAGAACATTTACCTTTCATTTTTTTAT
This sequence comes from Saprospiraceae bacterium, assembly GCA_040006775.1. Classification (GTDB taxonomy): domain Bacteria; phylum Bacteroidota; class Bacteroidia; order Chitinophagales; family Saprospiraceae; genus Vicinibacter. Next base: position 43,026 of record JBDTWI010000022.1, on the reverse strand, counting down.
GGCGCTAAAATCGGTGTTCTAGGCTTAAATGGTTCTGGTAAGTCTACCTTATTAAAATTGATTGCAGGTCTGGACAATAATTATCAGGGCAAAATAGAATTTGATGGTAAATTCAAAATTGGATATCTTGCACAAGAGCCTGAATTAGATGAATCTAAAACAGTAAAAGAAATAGTACAAGAATCTGTACAGCCCATTGTTGATCTACTCAAGGAATATGAAGATATTAATTTAAAGTTCTCCGAGCCTATGAGTGATGATGAAATGAATAAGCTCATTGAAAAACAAGGAGAGGTTGGAGAACAGTTAGAGCTTTTGGGAGCCTGGGAATTAGATAACAGGTTGGAAGTTGCTATGGATGCTTTGCGCTGCCCCGAAGGAGATGTTAATATAAGTTTGTTATCAGGTGGAGAAAAAAGAAGAGTTGCACTAGCAAGGTTATTGTTAAGCAATCCAGATATCCTTTTATTGGATGAACCTACCAATCATTTGGATGCAGAATCGGTATATTGGTTAGAGCAATTTTTACAAAAATTCCCGGGAACAGTTATTGCAGTAACGCATGACAGATACTTTTTAGACAATGTAGCAGGCTGGATTTTAGAATTAGATCGCGGAGAAGGAATTCCATGGGAAGGCAATTATTCTTCCTGGTTAGATCAAAAATCCAAACGTTTAGCAATGGAGGAAAAAACAGAGAGCAAACGGCGCAAAATGCTTGAAAGAGAGTTAGAATGGGTTAGACTAAATCCAAAAGGACGCCACACTAAAAGCAAAGCAAGGTTGAGTGCCTATGACAAAATTGCCGGTGAAGAAGCAAAAGAAAAAGAAGCGAGACTGGAATTGTTTATCCCTCCAGGCCCAAGATTAGGTGACGTTGTTATTCAATTGAAAAATGTAAATAAAGCATTTGGTGATCGGGTACTTTTTGATAATTTTTCTGTCGATATTCCTAGGAACGCTATAGTTGGAATAATTGGTCCAAACGGAGTTGGAAAATCAACCCTTTTTAGAATGATAATGGGTGAATCTAAAGCCGATGACGGCGAAATTGTAATAGGCGATACTGTACAAATCGCCTATGTTGATCAAAGTCATGAGGAACTTATTCCGGAAAAGTCAATTTATGAAGTAATCTCTCAAGGAAATGACTTACTTCAAGTGGGTACCTATACTTTTAATGCTAGAGCCTATATCAGTAAATTTAATTTCTCTGGACAAGATCAGAGTAAGAAACTCGGTATACTGTCTGGTGGTGAAAGAAACAGAGTTCACCTTGCAATGACTTTAAAAGAAGGTGGCAATGTGTTGTTGTTGGATGAACCTACAAACGATATAGATGTCAATACGCTTAGAGCTTTAGAAGAAGCTATCGAAAATTTTGCAGGATGTGTTTTGGTAATATCTCATGATAGGTGGTTTATAGATCGATTAGCAACACATATTCTATCCTTTGAAGACGATGCAAATATTGTCTTCTTTGAAGGAAATTTTGCAGATTATGAAGAAAACAAAAAACAGCGATTAGGCAATGTAAATCCTCACAGACCAAGATTTAAAAAGCTAATTAGATAAGTCAACTAAAATCCAATTACAAGCTTCGCTGATCCAATCAATGCTGCTGGTTTATTAAGGTTGTAGATATTAAACAATGATCTAGCTTTAAGATCAACAGTAATAAATTTTGCTAAACGAACACCAACATTAATACCAGTATTCCAAGAAGAATAACCACCAACTCCTGCATCTACACCTAATGTTAAAAGACGAATAAATTGATAATTCAGATCACATTGAAATGAAGTTTTATACAACGTATTCGGCATCATAGTTAGCTTTGCATCCAACCATAATTTTTCATCCTTAAATGAATGATGTAAATTAAAAGCGTATTGCACTGGTAATGCTCTATTTCTTTTTTCGCTTAATTTTGAATGTACCAATTCGTCTTTAAATTCTTCCGGCGACTTTAAATCAATTACAAAAGAATCAATTATACTAGAAATATTAATTCCTTCAAATCTATAACTTGTATCAACACTCTGTTCCTTTAAATTTTCACCCCATTTAATAAACCCTAAACGATTCAACTCAAATCCAATTTTTGAATTCCCTTGATACCAAAAATCAATTTTGGCATCTACTGACAGACCTTTACCAACTGCTGAAAATAACTTATCCTGAGAAAAATCTGAGCTCGTGGATTTAGCGTTTATGTCTAAATCAAGATATTGACCATGATCTGCTGTATAAATACTGGCTTTATTCGTTTCTACTGTAAGATAGTTTTGCCCTAGAACTAAACCTCCATTTAATCCAAATCCAAGTCGCTGAAATTGCTGATAAAATCCAAATTTTATTACTTGAAATTTTAATGATTTGAATCGCATATCAGACAAATCAGCTTTCGTATTTTCATATCTCTTATTGCCATAAAAATACAGTCCGAATAAATCATTTGTAAATTCAGCTTCGTATAAATAATAATTTTCAAACCCCAGCAACTGATATGAACGGCGTTTATTATCGGAATTACCAGAATATTTCTTTAATTCTATTTTAGTATCCCATACAACACCTGCGCGATTTTTTGATTCTAATTTACTAAAAAAGGCATCTTTAGTTTCATTATCTATATAACCACCTCTTACATATTTATCAATAAATTTTGACGATAACTTTTGAGAGCCACCATCTAAATCAGTGTAAACAGAAAGACTATATTTATTCAATCCCTCGATATCTTGAGAAACAAGATTTTGAGAAATAATAACAAAGGAAAAAAGAAAAAAATATTTATACATACTAATCTACTTTATAATTAAAACTCGCACTTAAAATAATATCCATAGAATAATTGTCGTATAATTTAACAGGAATCTGATTACTAGGTGTATCAAATATAGCTTTTATAGTCACTTTTCTGGCGTGCTTTAAAGCCTGAATATCTTGTTGATTGATCGGTATACTAATCAAGGACTTTTTCTTATCTATTACAATTCCTGATGGCGGAACTGTAGCTGCTTGTATTAAGCCGTCAATTTTATACAATTCTAAAACAGACTGGCCGCTATCATCTATAAATTTTATTTCTGCGATGGCGCTAATTGGAAATTGATTTTCAACATTCAAATACAAAATTCCATCTATTACTTTTTCAAAATCAATTTGATCAGAATCAAAGTTCTGCGTCTTCATTAAGCTCAATCCTTTGGCTGCAAAATGCATAGGAACATCTAACATTAAATTCACATTTAGCAATCTGCCGTCATAAAGAAAATCCTTATAGTTTGAAATGTTTCCCTGTGGATTAAATTTTAAATTTAGTGCGTATTCTAAATTATCAGGCAGTATACTTGCTAAGTTATTAATATTAGAATTTCCTTTGTCAAAATTGATTTTAGTCTGTGTTGCATTTATTGGGAGCATTCCATTCATATCAGTGGCTCTGTCAATAAGTATCTTTTGATTTAGGAGAGGGGAAACAAGTTCAGCGGAACTATTATTTCTAATATTATTTGCCTTAAATTTTGAAATTTCCAATTCTCCATTTGCACCGATTTTATTTTCGATTTCAATTCCCAAACTGATGTCTTCAAAATTAATTATTCCATTGACGTCTTTGAAAAAATCAAGATCAACAGTAGATGGACCAAAGGCAAATGTTTTGGAACCAAGATATCCAATCGCATAGGATGGTTTCAATTCTTTAAATCCCAATTCTACTAATATATTGTCTGCCTTAGAAAAAGTCTTCTGAATTCCTGTGGCGTCAATGCTTACAATAATTGAATTTGGTGTTGCATTAAAGGTATCTTTATTTGAACCGGATAAATCCAAATCATAGCCTGAAAAATCATACTCTTGATAAATTACTGATGGATTCGAAATGGTGCCTGGCAACAATTTTTTAATTATTTCAAACCCCATTCCATTTTTAGTCGCGCCAGGTAATTTATATTCAAAATGTAAAGTATCATCAATGGTACTACTAAGTTTTAAATAAATTGTTCCGTTTTTAATTTTTGCATATTTTAAAAATACTTCAAGCCTACGCAAATTAAAATCTAAATGTTGTTCTATAATGTTCTGCGCCGGCCAAATTGCTGTTGCTTTAGAAGGTCTTAAGTCATATACTTTTAGATTTGCAATTATAGAACTGGAAGTGTCTATTAAAACAGGTACGCCCTGACTTCCGGGTGAAGAAAAATTTGTAACTTCTATGCTGATCTTTGATTCGACAGTTTGTCCGGCTAATGAAAATGTTTGTGATTCGGTGCTATTTGATTTTATTAATGGAAAACTTCCTTGTACAATAGTTGCATTATTATTAGCATTTCTCAGTATGAAATTTACATTTGTAATATCTACAGGTAGATTATTGTTAAATGAGATATCAATTTTTCCATCATCTAGAGTCATGGATGTAAATAAAGTATCCGCGTTAAATTCAACTTTTGGAACTGACAGAGGCCCCAGAGCAGGTATGGCTAATTTATTTCCATTCAATGCAATTATTAGTGCACCAATACTTCCTGACTGTTTTGCAATCTCACCTAAACTTAATGGATATCTAATATTTATGTTGTATAATTTCAAGGAGTCTATTGAAAAAGACTTTGAAATTGTAGTATCGGAAATGGAGAAAAAAGAATCTAAACTAAGGTTGTATAAATTGCGATTAAAAACGAAATGAATAAGTTGTGCAGAATCCAATTTATATATTGAATCGTTTACAAGATTCTTTAAGGAGAAAGAAGTTTTTACTAGTGGCGTTAATATGCCGACATCCCAAGTTGGGTTGTCTTTTTTGCATGAAGTGCCAAAAACAAAAATAATAAAAACAAGATAAAAAATATTCTTCATTATAAAATAAACTAAAACGTGGACATTAATTTACTCATCAAAGATAATAAAAATTCTTGGCATTGAGCTCGCTAGTAAGCTAAATTATGGGTTAGAATTAGCTCTGCCTTCGTAACTTGCAGCTCCATTCAAATGAAAAAATCAAATCCTCATATAGTAGGTGTAATTGGTGCCGGTAGTTTTGGAACAACGATATCTACCCTACTCGCACACAATACAGATGTTCTACTCTTCTCAAGAAGGTCCGAAGTTATTGAAAGTATTAATAAGAAAAATACTCACTTAAATATAAAGCTTTCAGAAAAAATAAAGGCTACTGGTGACCTATCAGAAATCACTGAAAAGTGTCAATTGATCTTTCCCATTCTCCCTTCTTCAAGTTTTAGGACAACCATGAAGTCAATGTCCACATTGCTCACACCAGGACATATATTGATCCATGGAACTAAGGGACTTGATATTTCAGGAGTTCCTATTGAGGATATGATGAAAGTCAACCTGTCCAGTAAACATATTCATACAATGAGTACTGTTATAAAGCAAGAAACCTCCGTGCTTCGGACAGGCTGCCTTGCCGGGCCTAACTTATATAAAGAAATTTTGGAAGGCCAGCCAACAGCCTGCGTAATTGCAAGCGAATTTGACGAAGTAATTAAAATTGGTTCGGAATACCTCACTAGTAAGTATTTCTTTGTTTTTGGCTCTTATGATCTTGTTGGTGCTGAAATGGCTGGAGCACTTAAGAATATTATTGCTCTTGCATCAGGAATGTTGGATGGCAAGGGATTAGGCAAAAATATTCAGGCCATGCTTATAACAAGAGGTCTTAGAGAGCTTATTGAATTAGGACGTTCAGTAGGTGCAACGCACAGATCCTTTCTTGGCACCGCAGGGATTGGAGATTTAATTGCAACAGCAACAAGTAATAAAAGTCGCAATTACACCTTTGGATATCGATATGCCAAGGGTGAAAAAATGGAAGATATTGTAGAGGATATGAATGAGATCGTTGAAGGTATTAGAACTGTAAGAATTGCCCAACAATTGGCTCGCTATCACCATGTTAGAGTACCTATAATCTCAATGATATACAGCGTATTATTTGAAAAAATGGACGTTCAAAAAGCCATTGAATTTTTAATGCGTTACCCTTATCTACCGGATGTAGACTTTATTTAATTATAAGATTTCAATCCTAAGGGAACTATTTAATACATATTCTTATTAATAGCTTTGTTTTAATACTTTTGTTACTAAATCAATTTTATAATTATGCCAAATAATATTTCAAGTCCAGCAGGTTTCGAGACTCAAAAATCATTTTGGTCAAGGCCAGAAGGCGTTGCCGGATCAATTGTACTAGGAGGTCTTGTGCTTGGAGCAGGTTATCTCACTTACAAATTCTTGCCCTACCTGATTTCTCTTACCAGTAACTTACTCTATTTGTCTGGTATGCTGTTGGTTTTGGGAGCCATTATTTATATGGTCCTTGATCCTAAAATGCGCACCCTTGTAGGCTACATGTATAAAAGCATTATGAGATGGCTAACAGGAATTTTTGTAAATATCGATCCTATTGGAATACTTAAGTCTTATATTGAAAGCCTACAATCTAATCTCGCCAAAATGAGTGAGCAAATTGGTGTATTAAAAGGTCAAATCCGAAAACTACAAACCAATGTTAGTGACAATAGCAAAGAAATTGAATCCAATCTAAGAATGGCTGATGTTGCTAAAAAACAAGGTCAGGAAAGTCAGATGGTTTTGGCAACTCGAAAAGCAGCAAGATTACAAGAAACCAACGAAAAATATAATCATCTTCTAAGTAAGATGGATATACTGAGTAAGGTCTTGTCTAAGATGTATCAAAATTCAGAAATCTTATTAGAAGACACCAAGGATCAGGTTAAGCTTAAAGAAGAAGAAAGAAAAGCAATAAGAGCTTCCCATAGTGCTATGAAATCTGCTATGAATGTCATATCCGGAAATGCAGATCAACGAATGATTTTCGATCAGGCTTTAGAAAATATTGCTGATGACGTAGCTAGTAAGGTGGGTGAAATGGAAAGATTTATGGAATTATCAGAAAATTTTATGAGTTCAGTTGATCTTCAAAACGGTGTCTTTGAAGAAGAGGGTTTGAAAATGCTCCAGAATTATGAAGAAAAAAGCAAGTTGCTTTTAATGGGTGGTAAAGGGGATGGGCTCAAATTAAATTCACCTGCACCACAGAGAGAAGAATTGAGTAAGGATACAAACAATTTCGAAGATTTTCTAAAGTCCTAAATTATTATGCTTCTCGGATAGATTTATGCATTTCAATGATTTGCATATTTTTTATATTCATAGCATCTAATTCAAATTTAATTATTGTTCGAATTTTGTGAAAACCTGAAACACCCGCAGCACCGGGATTTAGGTACATAAGTTTATTTTTTTCGTCAAAAGCAATTTTAAGAATGTGAGAGTGCCCACAGATTAGAATTGAAGGTTGATGTTCTTTAATAAGTGTATTTACTTGTTGATTATAAGATCCAAATTTTCCTGCGATGTGTATAATGATTACTTTAAATTGTTCGATTGTAAATATTTGAACTTCGGGCAAAGTTCTTCTCATTAAATGATCATCGATATTACCCCAAACAGCTTTTACATTTTGATTTTTTTTTAGTTGATCAAGTACTTCAAAATTTCCGATATCTCCGGCATGCCAGATTTCGTCACATTCTTTAAAGTAATCTATGACTTTTGCATCTAAATATCCATGGGTGTCTGAAAGTAGGCCAATTAATTTCAAAGCGCTGTATCAATAACTATTTTACCAAATTGATTTGCCTTTTCCATACGTAGAAAAGCATCATTAATTTTTGAAAGTGGAAAAACACTATCGACAACAGGATGTATTAACTTAGAGGAGACCAATTGAAGCATATTTTTAAAATCTTCATCAGAACCCATGGTAGTTCCAAATATGTTTAACTGCTTCCAGAAAATCTGTTGAACTAATAAATCATTCCAACTTCCTCTTGTAGCCCCATAGACAGAAATTCGCGCACCTGAATTTGCTATTTTGATCAACTTTGAAAAATCAGATCCACCGGCTCCATCTACTATAACATCCACTCCACCATAATTTGTAAAAAACAGCTTATTCCAATTTGTATCTGTATAATTTATTCCTCCAGTAGCTCCAAGCCCAATTGCTTGTTCAATTTTCTTATCACTTGAAGAACTAACAAATACTTGACAACCAATAGATAAGGCAAATTGCATCGCAAACAAGGCTACCCCGCCTCCAATTCCGCTAATGAATACCTTATCTTCAGGTTTTAGCTTTGCTCTCATAAATAAGGCGCGATATGCCGTCAATCCTGCTAAGGGTAATGTAGAGGCTTCAAGATCCGTCAAGTGTTCAGGTTTTGGAAATAAAGAATCTTCCGGAACCAATACTTTTTCAGCTAGACCTCCGGAATCCGGTAATCCCAGAATTTTAAAATTTATCGACTGAAAATCAGGATTAGTCCCCCAGAATTGACTCGGATTTACCAACACCGACTTACTGCCATAAACTCCACAAATATCTGAACCAAGAATTATAGGAAATTTAAGATTGGCATATTGGCCTTTACTAATCCATAGATCTCTGTGATTGAGGCTGCAATATTTCGTTTGAATAATTACTTTTGAATCGTCCAAAATAGGATCAGTGGTATTTTCTACTTTGAATTTTTCCCCTATTCCGTAAATTATAGCTGCGCGCATTATAGGTTTAAATTAAATAGTTTGACATTAGAATTCCAGCAGCTATTGAAACATTAAGTGATTCAGAACCTAGTGAATTGGAAGGAATGGATAGTCTTTCATCACAAAGTTCTAGAAATTCTTGTGGCAATCCGTTTGCCTCATTTCCAAAACACATAATACTATTCTCTTTCATTGAATATGTTTTATAATTTTGACCATGCATTTCAGTTCCTAATAAAAATCTATAGCCATACCTTGATTTTAATTCCTCTGCATGGCATTCAATGATTGAAATCCTAGCCACACTACTCATACTGGCTTGAACCGACTTATTGTTAAAAGGGTCAGCACAATTTTCTGAGCAAAACACAATTGACAAGCCAAACCAATCAGCAGTTCTAAGCATAGTTCCAAAATTCCCCGGATCCTGAATTTGATATAGGTATAGTCCCCTTGTAGGAATGACCAGATTTTCTTGCAGAATAGGTTCGGGCATATTCATAACTGCTAAAACTTCTTCAGTTGATTTAAGTGATGCGATCGACTTTAATTGCGAATAACTAATAGGATGAACAATATTTTGAATATTTTGTAGCTTTGCAACGTTGTGATTAATCCAGTCAGTAGTAGCAAATATTCTATTTATATACTTTGAATTGTGAAGAACCATATCAAGTACCAACCTAGATCCTTCAGCAAGGTACAATCGGCTTTCAATTCTAAAAGACTTGTTGTGTAATTTTTTAACCCATTTGAAATCCTTATTTATAAACATTTGCAATCTACACTTTTATATAAATTTTCTAGCGTCGGCAAATTTAATCTTTTCTGCTCAATTGTTATGCTTTGCATGCTTAGTTCATGTGTAACCCGGGTACCACTTAAGGAGAATGAAAAATTATTAAAGAAAAACAGAATAATATTAAAAGGATTTGGTAGCGATGGAAATAAAAATCTGGCCCTTAAGTCAGAGCTCTTAACTCTTTTCAAACAAAGACCCAATCGAAAATGGTTGTTATTGATTAAAAGGGAAAAAATATATAGCTTCCTTGAACATAGAAAGAATAAAAAGATATTATTTAAAAAAACATTACAAAAAATTGCGGAACCACCCTCCATACTTAGTCAGGCCCTAATTCAAGACACAAAAAGCAACATGTATAATTATATGTTCAACAAAGGGTATTTTGATGTTGAAGTAAATCATAAAATTAAAAGTTCAAAAACTAAAGCTGTTGTAAGCTATACAATATCTCCCAAAAAGAGATATATCATCGATAACTTTGCATACCAATGCGAAGATACTGTTATTCAAAAAATTCTAATTTCTAATCTTAAAGATGCTTATATCAAAAAAGGTAAACCCTTAGATAATTTTGAATTTCAAAAAGAAAAATCTCGCATTACTGAATTGTTAAACAACTTGGGATTTGCAGAGTTTAATCCTATTTATATACAGAATCTAGACACTGATACAACGAATAATAAGGTTATCGTTGTTATGCACATTATTAATCCAGATCAAAAATCTTCCCACACCCAATTTAAAGTAAATAAAGTGCAGGTATTTACAGATTACAATCCCAATATTCAAAAACCTTTGTCTCTTTCAATAATTGACTCTGTATATTTTTTAAATACCAATACAGACTTTTATATTAAAAATAGTTTAATTGCAAAAAAAATACTCTTTCGCTCAGGAAACGTATTTAGTAAAAGACAAATTGATTCAACTTATAACAAATTATCTAATCTTGAATTCTATAAGTTTATCAATATAGAAACTAAATTAGATTCTTTTATTCCAGATAGGGTAAATCATAATATTTACCTTACACCAAACAACAAATGGTTGTATGACATTGGAGCTGATTTGAATTATACTTCATTAAGAACAAATGCGATAACCTCTTCCTCTTTATTTGGCATATCCAGTTTTGCTCTATTGAAAAACAGAAATGCCTTTCATCGCGGTGAAATATTAGACAGCAAAATAGAAGTAGGTACTGAACTCAATTTCTTTTCAACTTCCTTGTTCAATGCTGTCAATATAAATTTTAGCAATGGATATCATTTACCCGTTTTTCATGACATAACAGGCACTTATCAAATTTCTAAGTATCTTTTCAAACCCTTTAATGTTCATTTTCAAAGACCTGATGTAAAGACTTCTTTCAATCTTGGCATTGAATGGGTTAGTTTGATTAATTTATTTAACTACGTTTCTGTCAATAATTCCATTTCTTATAACATTCAACTTGGAAAAACCAAAAGATTGGTTTTAAGTACATTTGATTTTAGTTTGTACATTCCACAGGCATATAGCGATTTTGATTCAATACTGAATAAAAATGCGTTCTTAAAACTAAGTTTTACGGGGACTCGATTGTTTACATCCTTTTTCCTAAGTCATCTTCAATTTTATCATCAACAGCAAATTTCACCAAAGTGGTCAAAGTCATTTAGCGCTGCTCTAGAAACGAGCGGCCTTGAAGTCAGCCTAATTGATGGATTGAGTAATCTTATTTTTAATAAGGGTTTAGCTGATTTAAGTTCGATAAAATTTTCAAAATTTATTAAGATGGAAGCTGATCATCGATGGTATTATACCTTTAGGGATAAGAATTCGATGGCTTTTAAAATTAATTATGGAATAGCTGTTCCATTTGGCAAGAATAAATCAATTCCTTACATTAAACAATTTTCCCTTGGTGGTCCTCAGAGTCTTAGAGCATGGCGTTTACGTGAGCCCGGGCCAGGGGCTAGTAAAATTTCCCTTTTTGCAAAAGACAACAGCAGTTATTACTCTGCCGGTGACATCAAATTTGAGACCAACATAGAATACAGATTTAAAATATACTGGAGATTCGAAGGAGCAATATTTACTGATATCGGTAATATTTGGCTTTTACCAAATAATAACTTAGAAGATAAATCCGGAGTGATTAGCAAGGATGCTTATAAGCAGATTGCTGCTGGTTCAGGCTTTGGCTTAAGGCTTGATTTTGGCTATTTTTTACTCCGATTGGATTATGGAATGAAATGGCGCAACCCTTTTCCCGATGATTCAGGAAATTATGGTATTTATACTAAAAACAAGGTAAATCCTAAAATAATTTACGACAATTCCAGCCTACATCTGGCATTAAACTATCCATTTTAAAGAATTTATACATTTTAAAATAATATAATATGAAAAAAAGGTTCATATTATAAATAATTTATATATTTGTAGCCGATTACACACTGCTCCCAAATTCAGTCCTGATAATTTGTAACCAATTTAATTATCTCGATATGGATATCAGATTCAATGGGCTAAGAGCAGGCTCCTTAATTTTATTTGCTCTTTTTTATAATGCACTCAATGCCAAACCATCTCCCCAGAATATTTGGCTTGAATGTCCTCCTAATGTTACTATTAACTGTACTCAGTCAATTAGTGATTTGGATTATTGGGGGAAAGCCTGGGTATGGGAAAACTATGTTAAAAAATCTGCCCCCGCACCCAAGGAAATTCTGTATGATTTGAATTCCTGTGGAATAGGTAAAATAATTAGAAAATGGGAGTATGAAGATATCCATTGGAATATCCACACTTGTTACCAAGAAATAACAGTTCAAGGAACAGGAGCACTTTTTTCAGCGAATGACATAAGTTGGCCTCCTTCCACTGAACTAGAAGGCTGTAATCCCAATGCAGATCCTAAAGTTTTACCTAAGCCTTACAATTACCCTGTTTTCACAAAAAGGTCTTGCAGTCAACCTCTATATTCCTATTCAGATTCAAAATTCACTGTTGCAGACGGTTGTGTTAAGATTCTTCGTTTGTGGAAGGTAATTGATTGGTGTCAGTACGTTCCAAATGCGAAATACCCAACTGGAATTTGGACTTATACACAGGTAATTAAACTTATTGCAAAAGACAGTACAGCTAAATTAATCTGTCCTCTAGATACTACAATCATGTCTCTTTCTGATTGCAATGGTACGTATGTAAAACTAGATAGCGTGTATGGTTTCTCTAAGTGTGGAAATATAACGAAAATAAGCAACAACTCCCCTTATTCTACTTCCAAAGGAGCTAATGCGAGTGGTAATTATCCATTGGGAACGACAAGTTTTTATTTCTTTGGGGAATACGCATGTGGAAAGCAAATTACCTGTAAAGTTAATGTTACTGTTGTAAACAAGGTTTCACCTACACCCTATTGTCTTCCAGGTGTAATAGTCGCTTTAATGCCGGTGGACACAAATAGAGATGGTATCCCTGAAAACGGGATGATTGAAGTATGGGCAAAAGACGTCGATCATGGATCCTACTCAAAGTGCGGTTACAAAAATTTAAATTACTCATTCTCTAAGGATATAAAAGATAAATCAAAAATCTTTACCTGTGCTGAATTAGGAAAAAATTATGTGGAATTATGGATTACTGACCAATTTGGAAATCAATCTTTTTGCAAAACATACATTGAAATTCAAAACAATAATGCCAACATTCCAAATTGCAAAAGAGACAGCCTAAAAGGACCAACCGGAAGCCTATTGACTGTTTCAGGCTTGATAGCCGGAGACAATAAGATTCCAATGGAAAATGTATTAATGAGTCTTACTGATATGAATACCTTCACGATTACTGAAAAAATAGACACAAGCATAAGCATCAAATACGATACAATGGTAAGGCCTAGTGGGACTGTTTTTTATATACTTAGAAGAGACACTACAATTCATGTGACAAGGGATACAGTAAAAGCTTCTATAACAAACAGTAAGCTCAATGATAAAAATGGAGCATACGCATTTCAAAATTTAGTGCTTAATAAGGAGTACAAACTATTTCCGCAAGTAAGTACAAAAGATCTCCAAGGGATAGATCTAAATGATGCAATTTCACTTTTGAGACATCTTCTCGGAGTAGAATTAATAACTGCTCCATATAAAAGAATAGCTGCTGATATTAATACTGATGGCAAAATTGACAATTCTGATTTCGATTTGCTTTATGCAATATTAAATGGAACTAAGCCGGTTTCTAGTTTTCCTCAATCTTATCGATTTGTTCCAACCATATACAATGCAGCTAATTATCCAACAAATTTTCAGGAATACCTTATGTATTTGCCGCTTAAAAATTCAACTACTCAAGCAAATTTTACAGCAATCAAAGTTGGAGATCTTGAAACGGGAAAAACCGGGACTTTAAATGCTGAAAGCCAAGCACGATCTACCAATAGTTGTTATGCAATAAGCAATTTAAATCAATTTAAATCAAACGAATTGATTCATCTTGAATTGCAATTGAATAAATCATTAAATGGGATAATTTTAAATTTAAATCCTGCATATGAAGTAGTATCAATAGATGCAAATTGGAAATGGTTGAATACAGCTCGAATTGCATCTTCTACTCAGATTAATGGATCTAATAAAATGACCTTACAAATTAGATTTAATAAAGATCTCAACATACAGGATCCAATTCTACAAAATCTATTAAAAGATCTTGAACACGAGTCAATTCAGATAAAGTCAATCCTGAATTCGAATGTTTTCGAAGTTATTAATTCTTATCCAAATCCATTAATTAGATCTCAATTGTATAATATAGATCTATCATTACAAAATGCTTCAAACTTGAATTTTCAAATATTTGACTTAAATGGAAAGCTGCTAAAAGAACAGTCAAAAATATTTGAAAAAGGAATCTCACGATGGGAGATTTTATTACCGGAAAGATTGTCAACCGGAATATACTATTATAAAATATCAAATGAGAACCTAAGTAAACAAGGTAGATTGACTTATTTTGAATAAGTGAATCGCAAAATAAAATAATTAAACTACGATTCTAGGGCTGATACTATTAAGGAAAGTATCGGCCCTTTTTTATTTCTTCTTACTTGAACTCGCTTTTAATTTCTTGTCTTTTTCAATTACTTCAGACTGCATCTGCAATTTATAATCTTCTAACTTCTTTGCGAGTCTTACATTGCTTAAACTTAAGATATTTGCTGCAAGTATACCGGCATTCTTTGAACCATTAAGCGCTACAGTAGCCACTGGAATTCCATTTGGCATTTGAAGTATAGACAAAATGGAATCCCAACCATCAACCGAATTGCTTGATTTAATTGGAACACCAATAACCGGAAGTGTACTCACTGATGCGATCATACCCGGCAAATGCGCTGCGCCACCAGCACCTGCAATGATTACTTTCAATCCTTTGTTTCGTGCTTCTTTTGCATATTTAAACATATGTGATGGTGTTCTATGCGCAGAGACAATTCTCATTTCATAAGTAACGCCAAAAAAATCTAAAATTTCAGCTGCAGATTTCATGATTGGCAGATCCGAATCTGAACCCATAATTATGCCTACTTCTACCATATATTAGTTTGATGAAATAATTTTTAAATGCTCTTTTACTAAATTAGCTTTTTTCTTACATAAAGATACTTCCTTATCAAGGATGGTTACGTGTCCCATTTTTCTAAATGGTTTAGTCTCATCCTTTCCGTACAAATAAACAAAAATACCAGGAACAGACAAAACGTTTTCTAATCCTGTAACACAAGTTTCTCCAAAATAATTTTCTTCACCTAAGAGATTTAACATGATTGCAGTCTGGTTTCCTTGTGTGTCTCCTAATTGCAAACCAACCAAAGCACGTAAATGATTTGAAAATTGACTTATTGATCCATTAACTAAGGTATGGTGTCCGCTATTGTGTGGTCTGGGCGCCATTTCATTAATCCAAATGGAACCATCTTTATTTAGGAACATCTCCACTGCTAGCAATCCAACGATTTGTAATTTATTGAGTAATTCAAGCGCTAGATTTTGTGCACGTTCCTCCGTCTGATTATTAATTTCTGCCGGACAAATTAAAAATTCAACCAAATTTGCAGTTGGATGAAAATCCATACTTACAGAAGGATATACTTTAGTTTGACCACTCGAAGAACGAACAGCTATTACGCTAATTTCCTTATCTATATCTGCTAATTTTTCAATTATACATTCGCCTTCTAAAAGTTTATATAAATCATTTTCATTTCGAATTATGCTAACTCCTTTCCCATCATATCCTCCCCTTCTAAGTTTTTGAACAAATGGATACTGAATACTACCGGATTGAAGAAGTGAGTGAATTTCATTTTGATCTTGAACAAATAAAAATGGTGCAGTAGGAAATTTATTTTCTACTATAAATTCCTTTTGCATACCTTTATCTTGAATAATTTTTAAGATGTTGTATTGAGGATATACTTTAACGCCTAATTCTTCGAGATCTTTTAAGGCATCTAGATTGACGTGCTCTATTTCAATTGTTAGAATGTCTTTATCCTTTCCAAAATTATATACATCATTATAGTCATTGATATTGCCTTGAGTAAAATGTGGTGATACCTTGGCAACTGAAGAAGATGTATTGCTATCCATAAAATGAAGTTGCAGATCCAAACATAGAGATTCCTGATGCAACATTTTACCTAATTGGCCCCCTCCGAGAACTCCAATATTAAAGTCTTTTGGCTTATACTGCATATAAATATTTAGAATACCTTAATTTTGAAGCCACAAAGCTAATAAAATGTCGTCAAGCCTTTTAATCAAGAATGTAAGAATTGTTAATGAAGGATCAATTGTGGATTCAGATCTTTTGATTAAAAATAATAGAATTGAAAAGATCTCAAAAGATATTAGTTTCAAGGAAGCAGATATAATTGAAGGCAATGGGATGTATTTACTACCAGGATGTATTGATGATCAGGTTCACTTTAGAGAACCTGGATTAACCCATAAAGCAGACATTCATACTGAATCAGCAGCAGCGGTTGCAGGTGGAATAACGAGTTTTATGGAAATGCCCAATACCATACCCAATGCTTTGACCAGAGCACTTTTAGAGGATAAATATACTATAGCTTCAAAAAAATCTTTTGCCAATTACTCTTTTTATATGGGCACTTCTAATTCAAATGCAGAAGAAGTCTTGAGAATTGACAATAAGAATGTTTGTGGTGTTAAAATATTTATGGGATCATCAACAGGAAATATGTTGGTCAATAATCCAAATTCTTTAGAAAAAATATTTAGTGAAAGCGAATCTCTTATTGCAGTTCATTGTGAGGATGAAGAAATTATTTTAAAAAATAGTGAGCTCTTTAAAGAGAAATATGGCGACAAATTAAGTACCAAACATCATCCCTTAATCAGGTCGAGGGAGGCTTGTCTTAAGTCATCGTCTTATGCCGTTAACCTTGCAAAAAAATACAACACAAGACTTCATATATTACATATCTCTACTGCTGAAGAACTTGAATTGTTTGAACCCAATAGACCAATTAAAGATAAAAGAATTACAGCCGAAGCTTGTGTTCATCATATGTTTTTCACCAGTGATGATTATGAACTAAAAGGCAACTTAATTAAATGCAACCCGGCCATTAAGGATGAAGCCGATCGAACTGCACTTTGGAATGCGATTGTGGACGGTAGAATCGATGTCATTGCAACAGATCATGCTCCACACACAATTGAAGAGAAAAACCAAATTTACATTCAAGCACCATCAGGTCTTCCCTTGGTGCAGCATGCCCTGAGAATGGTCCTTAGTATTGCTGAGCAAACGCATTGGTCGCTTCCCTTTATTGCTAAAAAAATGGCGCATGATGTGGCTGACTGTTTTAAGATAATTGATCGCGGTTATATAAGAGAAGGTTATTTCGCTGACTTAGTATTAATTGACCCAAATACCAGCTCGCAAATAGTGGAGTCGGAATTATATTACAAATGCGGCTGGTCACCTCTTATCGGAAATCAACTCAAGGGGAAAGTACTTGCAACTTTTGTGAATGGAATTCAGGTTTACAATGGAAACGACAAACCCAATATTATAGCCGGCCAACGGATGAAATTTTCAAATTAAATGATAGTTTGTTGCAATATAAATATTTATATATTAAATTATATTGTAATATAAATAAATTTTTAAGTTAGCTGTTTTGAGGTAGCAAGTCCTTTCATATATTAAATATTTTTATATATATTTGCATTGCTAATATGTAATAAGAATGCAAAACGAAATTTTTGAGCACTATTTTCCAATGCCGGATGATATTGCACAGTCCATACTAATCGCGGAAACAGAAAGCAAAATTCATCTTCGCCCTATTAATCTCAATGCGAAAAAAGTCTGGCTTTATAATAAATTACTTAAAAACCTATTGACTAATCGAAAAACGATTTTGCAAATAGATAACCAGACAGATGCTTTGCTAATTACTGAATTTTTAGAAGAAATTGGCCTGGACAAGTTGTGTTTTAGTTTTACACATTCGAGAAGTAACAATGAAAAAAAATTAAAAGAATTTGAGCCTATAATTGTCAATGGCATAATAAATCCCGACTCCTTTGGAATTGCCGTGAAGCATTTAATGAAATCGTACACAGAGGTTTTAAGATCTTATAATGCCTATTACCAAAAGGATATCCTACTGCAAGAAAATCTAAGTTCATACATTCAAAAATCTATTAGAATCCGACAAAATCTAATACCATATGAAGGATTTCAATCGGACTTTTCCAAACTAAGTCAAAAGGATTTTATCAGTTTGAAAAGGAATTTAAAGGAAGCCATTGAATTGTCAAAAGGTAGCAATCCATTTCTTTCAGTATTTCAAATTATTAATAAGAAGATTTTTGAATTGTTTAATGAGGAAGAAGCCTGGCTTACAATTTCTGAACATTTAAACTCACTTAAAGAAAGTGTTGTTCCAATTCTTAGTACCATTCAATTCATTAAAGAACAATTTGTTGAAAGACTAATCTGCGATCAACAGAAGGCCATTTTAAGTCATTTTAACTTATTTGTAAATTTAAATTCAAAATCAGTCTTAGATTCTGAAGAAGAGATTCAATTAAGTCTTATAACAGCCAAATTAACGAGTTCTATTTCACAACTAAGCAAGGATGAAAGTTTAGTTCAAATTGAGAATCTTAAAAAACTCAATATCCATCAGTTGCTTCACTTAATCGCAATGCATGCTCAAGAAAAATGGAACTCTGAATCTTGCACGCTGTTCAACGGTCAATCAATGGATAAGCTTAGCACTGATTTGGTTTTTCAAGCTCGTTCACTAATTTACAAACTGAATCATTCAGGAATTTTTGAAATTAGAATTATAGAATTCTTAAGTATACAACATATTAAAAGTATCTTATTAGATTTAAGGAAAGAAGCCGAATTAGTCTTAAGTCTTAAATCCTATTTTTCACTTTTTTACTCCTGGAAAAAATATCTTTTAAATTGCACTGAAAATCAGCAACAATTTCTTCAGGAACTTACAGTATTACCTTCTTCTCAGTGGCAATTATTGCTGGAATTATCGCACACTGAAAAATTAATAGAACAAGGCCATTTATTCGATGCTATATCTTTAAATGAAAGGTTAGATGGCTTCAATCAAAGTCTTGAACAATACAAAAAAGAATTGATTAAAACATTAGCTGCAAAATATGAAAAGCAACAACACAGTCAATTGGAAGAGATTAAAAATAATCAACCGGAATTAAAGAAACTAATTATTGACAGAGCTTTTTCAGAATTAAGCCTTTCAGATTACTATACTAGAATACCACTATTGGCTGAACTTTTTCCTATTATTATTCTGGAAAATACAAAGCTCGATTACTTTCCTTCAATTGCTAACAAAATCTGGGATGAGCTGATTATATTGGATGACAGCAGTACAAATGTTAATATTCATAAGCTTATTGGTAGTGCTTACCATATTATTCAGTTACAAGAAACCCCTTCAAATGATGTATTTTTTAATATCGCATTGACTCAATCAGCACCTGAAAAATTAAAGAATATTTTATTTGAAACACATCATTCAGAATCCTTTACAACTATTCAACAACTTAGCAACTTTATTTTTTCCAATAAACCTTCATTTACAGTATTATTAAATTCCGATGAATTAATTATTAGTTTTCTAACTTTATCGATGACAAAACTTATGCTCAATCTACACGAGAACGAGTACAATATTTTTTCTATTTCAGAGTCTAAGGATTTTGAAAGATTCAACGATTGGTTAATGTATAAACCAACTAAGAAAATAATTTGGACAATGGATAATTTGATTAACACAGAATCATTAAGTATTCAGCAACTCAGTTGGCAAAAACATTTTATTAAATGTCTCAAGGTGGCCGGATTCCAAATAGAAAATTTTTCGAGTGAAATATTATTAAACATTCGAAATATTTGGGAATTTCCAAATAGGAATTCACTCTACTACAATAGTATCGAGCGCTCATCGGAAGTACATGCTTAAGGAATTCAAACTCGAGCAGTATCATGACTTATTGTTGAGAAAGGAAAAATACATTTTTGATCCAATAAGAAAGAAATGGCTTGTAGAAACTAAGGAAGAACTGGTAAGACAATTAATGCTGGCTTACTTAACACAAATTCTAAAATACGGATCAGGCAGGATTGCAGTAGAAAAAAAAGTCCTATTAGGAAAGTCCATGAAGCGATTTGACATTCTAATCTATGATGAACACTTAAATCCTTACATGCTCATTGAATGTAAATCTTACGAAATTAAAATTAAGCAAGATGCAATTTATCAAGCTTCTAGATACAACATTGCGCTCAAAGCCCCTTATATTTGTATTACTAATGGAAGTGAAGGAATTGCGGCCAAAGTTGATTTTCACTCAATGAAGATTGAATATTTGGAAGAATTGCCTGGACCGTATTAAATTAATATCTTCTTAAATTAAACTTTGTTCTTATTTTTCGATCTAATACTAAATTTATTTTTGTGAAAAAATTACTTTTCATTCTTCTTCTTACAAATGTCATTCAAGCTCAGAATTTGACTTGGTCTGCTGATATTGCATCAACAATTTATACCAAATGCACTTCTTGTCACAGATCGGGCGGAATTGCTCCCTTTACTCTAGAAAGTTATGAAGAAACGGTTTCCAATAAGACAAGAATTCAAAATGCTGTAAGTAATGAAAGTATGCCTCCATGGCCTCCGGATCAAACTTATTCAAAATTCGCACATTCCAGAAGTTTAAGCAGTATCCAAAAATCGAATTTATTAAGCTGGCTTAACACTGGCACTATAAGAGGAGAACTTTCGAAGGAGCCCCCTTTGCCTATTTTTCCAGTAAACGGGGACTTAGAAGGTACACCTGATAAAGTTTTAACTGCACCAATTTTTAATATCAAGGCTACGAATGATATTTATCAATGCTTTGTACTAAAAAATACTGAAACAATTGATCGTTTTATAAGTGCAATGGAAGTAATTCCGGGAAATAGAAATGCAGTACATCATGTATTAATATTTTATGATAAAACTGGACAAGCTAGGAATCTAGATAATGCATCACAAGAACCTGGTTACTTGTCTTTTGGCGGAATTGGGGTTAATGGTGCTGAATTAATCGGAGCTTGGGTTCCCGGCTCTACTCCACAAAAATACCCAAAAGGAATGGGGGTCAAATTACCTGCAAATGGCGATATCGTTTTACAGATTCACTACCCTCGTTCTTCAGATGGACAAATGGATCAAACTATGTTGAAAATTTTTTATTCAAAAGATGCTTCAACAAGACAAGTTTTTATTTCGCCAATTCTTAACCACGACATTAGTTTGACTAATGGGCCTCTAATTATTCCTGCAAACACCGTTAAGACATTTAATGCGGAATATCTAATAAATAATTTAAATATTACTTTATTAAGTGTTGCACCACATATGCATTTAATTGGAAAATCTATTGAAGTATACGCTCAAAAACCAAATAAAGAAATTCAGAATTTGATTAAAATAAATGATTGGGATTTTCACTGGCAAGGCTATTATTCATTTCCTAAACCAATAATTTTAAATTCAGGAACAAAATTATTATCCAAAGCCAGCTATGACAACACTAAGAACAATCCCAACAATCCAAATTCACCACCAAAATTGGTAAGTTTGGGAGAGTCAACAACAGATGAAATGATGTTGGTATATTTTACTTTTCTTCTTTACAAAAACGGGGATGAAAATATTATTATAGACAGTTCATTTTTTTCTGCAACTAAGGATTTAAGTGAAGCAGAGGATGAATTTAACATAATCAAAACCCAAAATAGCGGTGGACAAAGGATCGAGCTCTCAGAGGAATGGAATAATTCAATCTTAAGTATTTACTCCCTAGATGGAAAAATGATACAAAGAAGAAAATTAAATTCTTTAAGCACAGAATTATTTATCGATTCAGCTGAATCAGGACTGTTGATTTTTCAGTTAGAGAAAGGCAATAACAGAATTTCTAAGAAATTATTTGTAACTCCTTAGTATAATTTAAGAATTAGCTCTGTAATTCAGTTAATACATTTTCGTATTCATATTTTCTAAAGTCAACAGCTGTTACTCCGGAGATACCTTGTTCTTCCATATACACTCCATAGAGAACATCTACTTCCGCCATGGTCAATTTATTGTGTGTAATAATTATGAATTGAGAATCTTTGGAGAATTGCCTTACAATCTTGTTAAATTTCTCAATATTGATATCATCTAATGGTGCATCAACCTCATCAAATATACAGAACGGTGCAGGCTTTAATAAATACAATGAGAATAACAAGGCTATTGCGGTTAATGTCTTTTCCCCTCCTGATAATTGGCTTATTGATTTAGGTCGCTTTCCTTTCGGTTTAGCGATGATATCAATATCACATTCTAAAGGATCCATTTCATCTAATAAAATTAAATCGCAATCATCATCTTCAGTAAATAGAGATCTAAATACCGTTTGAAAATGAACTCTTGCTTGATTAAAGGATTCTAAGAAATTCGCAGTAGCGGTTTCTTCAATTTCTTTAATTGTGTCTAGTAGGCTCTCTTTTGCCTTAAGAATATCTTCACGTTGAAAGTGAATCACATCGAAACGGGATTTCATTTCATCATAAGCTTCCATTGCGAGTGGATTTATTTCTCCATAATTATCTAGTCGTGTCTTATAATAATTTACCCTATCATTAAGTTGATTTTCATCCATATCTAAAGTCTCAGCATCCGGTTGAAAATTTTCAAACTTTGTACCAAACTCTAATTCAGCTTTTTCCTGAGTAGAATTCATACGGTAGTTTATGTCATTTCTTTTCTCTTTTAAAGAATTAATTGAGGATTGCGATTCATAAATCCCTCGTTGAATGTCCTTAATCGATTGATCTGCAAGACTTATATAATTTCTAATTTCATAATATTCCTGCTCTAGAGTGCTTAAGTCGGATTGCATATTCTTGCGAATCGTATACGATTTCTCTAAATCATCTAGATTCGATTTAATGGAAGTATCCATCAAATTAACTTCAGTGCCAAATTCAATTATTTTAGCCTGACTAATCTTAATTTCTTCTTCACTTTCAGCTTTCTGATTTTCTTTATATAATTTGTCTTTTTGAAGGTTGTCTAACTTGTTACGGGTCTTTAATAATTCTAAGTTCGTTTGATTGTGTAATAATGAAGCGTTTGCAAGCTCAGAAGAAACCTGATTAAATACCAGATCGTTTTGGTTAATTTCTCCATGCAAATCTTCTTGCTTTTTCTTAAGACTTAGCAATTCATTAGAAGTAGTTTTAATATTCACTTCACATTCTCTCAATATTTCTTCATTAGTAAGTAATCTCTTCTCCATTTGATTCTTAAAATCAACAAAGCCACTAAATCTTGTAGTGTACTCTGTCAATTTTTGGAGTAAATTGGATTCCTTAAAACGAAGTTCGGACAATTGCACTTCATAACTTATACCTTCCAATTCTTTCAACACCATTCGAAACGAATTAAGTTCCTGTTCAGCATCCGACGATTGCTTACTGATATTATTAATTTCTTGTTCTAATTTTTCGAGGCTTTTTCGTCGTCCTAATCTTTTACCTTCGAATATTCCTGTGGAACCTCCTGAGATTGAAGTACTCTGTTTCAAAAAACTTCCATTCGAACTTATCAGCGTTATCCCTTCAGGAATTGAAGAATTTCTATCAAAATCATTTTCATTTTTAACTATAAATACATGCTGCAACAAATGAGTCAATAGATTCTTATAAACGGCATCAGATTCTACCAATTCCAATGCACTAATTGAATTAGCGGGAGCTGAATGATTAGCCCCTTTATTTACATTGAATTGATCAACTATAAAAAAATTGGCCTTTCCTTTTGAGTTTTTATGCAATAGAGATATGGCTTCAATTGCATCTTCAGATTTATGAACGAGATAATAATTTAAATATGGCTCAAGGCACAATTCTATTGCCGCCCTGTAGTTTTCATTTACTGCAATAACATCAGATAATACAGGAACGTTTTTCTTCCAGTTTGAATTGAGATATTGCATAGATTCTGGAAATCCTTCCATCTTCTCTATCATTGAACTCAACAAATCGTATTCATTTTGTTTAGCATCTCTAGTTCTGCTAAATGAATTTACAACACCAATTTGTTTGTCAATTTTGGATTGTTGTTGCGTGATAGAGTCCTTTCTATTTGTTTCTGCTTGTATTAATTCAAGTAGTTTATTTTTAACTGTGTTTACAATTGCATTTTGTTCTTCTATTTCAGTTTCAGCATTTGCAAATTCTGAAGAACGAGAATTGATTTCATCTTTAGTACGTCTATTTTCTGCGTTCAGATTTTCTATTTGATTGGAATAAATTGCAATATCTTTCTCCTTTGTGAAAACTAATTTTTCAAACTCTTGACGCTCTTCTAATTTTTTATCAACTCCTGATTTCAGAAGATTAAAATTATTCTGTACTTTTTCCAGAGAAACTTGCAAGTCATTAAAATTAATTTCTGCAAGAACAATTTCACTTTCAAGAAGATGTATATCTTGATCTATAGCATGGATATCCTTTACGTAATTATTGAACTTAATTTCCAGGATTGAACCAGACTCTTTAATTTGAACAATTTGTGATTCAAATAATGCTTTTCGTTGTTGATTAATTTGAATTTCGCTTTCGAGATTTCGAATTTTGTCCAGTAAATCATTGACTTGTTTCTGATGATCGCTTAAATTCTTTTCCTGATCGAGATGATCTTTTTTATATTTTTCTAGTTCTGCTTCTTGAGTCCTAATACTTACTTCAAGCAGCTGTAAAGCAGCCATTTCCTCTTCATA
Source organism: Saprospiraceae bacterium (assembly GCA_040006775.1). Lineage (GTDB taxonomy): Bacteria > Bacteroidota > Bacteroidia > Chitinophagales > Saprospiraceae > Vicinibacter. The sequence goes on along the minus strand of JBDTWI010000022.1, from coordinate 18,198 downwards.
TTTCTGGTCTGTTGCAATGGCAGAGTTCTTTAAATTATTAATACTCAAATGAGCAAGCAGGAGTCCAGCAGCGCGAAACTTATCGCGCATTTCATAGAATTTTTTAGCTCGTTTCGCTTGTTTCTCTAATTCTAAGAGGTTGTTATTAATTTCAAATAACAAATCCTCTATTCTTGCTAAATCTTCAGTGGTAGCTTTTAATTTATTTATAGATTCTCGCTTTCTAGCTTTGTATTTAGAAATTCCTGCTGCTTGCTCAAACATTCGTCTCCTTGCATTCTCTTTATTAGAAAGCAGGTCTTCAACCATATTTAATGCAATAATGGCATACGAATCCGGTCCTACCCCAGTATCCAGAAACAAGGATGTAACGTCTTTTAATCTACAAGTAACATTATTCAGTCGATATTCAGATTCGCCACTTCTGTATAATAGTCTAGATACACTAACAGTTTGATAATCAGTAGGAATAAGGTTTTTAGTATTTTCAAAAATAAGGGTAACCTGGGCCATGGGTGCTTCTCGCCTCTTTTTAGTCCCATTAAAAATGACGTCAGACATTTGTTCTAATCTCAGCTCTCTACCCTTTTGTTCTCCCAGAACCCAGCGAATGGCATCAACGATATTAGATTTTCCAGAGCCGTTAGGCCCCACAATTCCTGTAATAGATTCATTAAAGTTAATAATGGTCTCGTTGGCGAAGCTTTTAAAGCCTTTTATCTCAAGTGATTTCAGTTGCATAACGAGGCAAAAGTAAGGAAATAATGATATATGTATTTTTTATATAAATAATTTTAATCAATTGATTGTTAATAGTATATGAAAATATTTTTTCATATTATTGATAATATTAATGTGATTTTAGAATTTTAGAGAATGCCATTTCCCTGATTTGAGGACATGCCAGGAAAATAGGCCTTGAACAGCCCAATAAGCCAATTCAGCACACCATGCAAAATAAAGCCCTAAATAATTCGCATTTGTAACAGAGACAAAACAAACAATTAGATAAATTACAGAGCTGATAATCTGAATATTCAATGATTTTAAGGTTTCACCTGTTCCACTGACTCCATTGAATAAAATAATAGAATAAGAGGCAACAAGCAATATTATAAAGAGCAAAGGAAAATAGACTATAGAATCCATAAATATTTCATTTTCTACTTTTCCAAATAAGGGACTTAACATAGTATACGGGAAAAATAAAAATGGGAATGATATTATTGCTGTGGTTGTCACTGACAAAAGAGAACCGTGAGCTATTTGCTTGATCACGCGGTCCTCTCTTTTTCTGCCAATTGTTTTACTTATAATGGTGTTCAATGAAAGTGCAAAACCCCAACTCGGAATAGTAAATACTAAATAAATTAAGCGCAAAAGATTCGAAATGCTCAATGCCCTCTCTCCTAATTTTTCTATAAAAACGAAGAAAATAAACCAACTTGTTATTCCAATTATTGATTGAAATAAAATTGGCATACTCACTTTTACTAAAGTTCTAATATGGCCTATGTTAAATTCTGGTAAGACTTTAAGATTTAAGAATTGCAAATGTTTATCGTATAAGAGATAAAGTAAAAAGAATACAAAAGCAGATATCTCAGCGATTGAACTTGCCAAGCCAGCTCCGGCAATGCCCATTTCATTAAATCCAAATTTTCCGTATACAAATACAAAACAGAGTACGATATTACATATTCCAAGAAATATGGTATTTATTAGAATGATTTTTGATTTCGAAAGTCCCATGTATAATGCAAAAAAAGCAAGACCCAGGTAGGAAAATAACAATCCATAAATTCTGTAATGCAGAAATTCTAAAGACTTTTTAAGAATAACTTCCGAATGAATAAAAAAACCAAGAATTTGTTCGGGGAATAATTTTAGTATTAAAAATACAAAAAGCCCTAATCCAATTTCAAAAACACATAAGGTATAAAAATACTTTTTAACAACTTCAGGCATTCGCTCCCCATACTTTCTTGCAATAAGTATTTGTCCTCCTTTAGAAAATCCATAAGCAATGGAAGAAATGATTAGATAAAAAACGCTAATTATACCAATTGCAGCAAAATCATGCTCATTATAATGAAATAAAAATATACTGTCTGTTAGCGCAATGAGATTCTGCCCTGCGCTGCCCAACATGACTGGCAGAGACAGCGTAAAGAGTTTTTTAATATTATGTATTAATTCCTTCAATGCCTATCTTATAATTAACTTAAAGATAGTGCTTGACTAATAGAGTTCACTGTAGAAATTCAAATTAGGCTTTCAACATTATCCTTTTGACATTATAGCACATTACTAAATAATTTTGACATTCAAAATAAGCTCAAAATTTTAGAGCGAGATAACTATTCTAAAACAAAAGACCGCCCCAGATTGGAGCGGTCTTTTATTTTTTATCAGATAGAAGATTGTTCTATTTTATAATCAGCATCTTCTTAGTTGCAGAATTCTTATCGGCATCCAATTGATAGAATAGAATTTCACTAGCAGTACTTAATTCCTGGCTCTTGATTTCTAATTTATTCAATCCTTTAACACCGTTAATGTCATATACTCTTAGCACTCTACCATTAGGCTCATAGATTGTAAGCGTAGCTGGACCAGCTTCAGCCAATCTAAATCCAATGCTAGTAAGCTTCGATACCGGATTAGGTTCATTCTGATACAATTCGAAAATTCCTGTTTCAACGATTCCACCTTTAGTTCTAACATTTAGTTTAATGTCTTTTACAACATCATTTGCATCAAATGCTTGAACACTTGTAATATCGTTGGTTATAGCAAACAATTTTCTTAAGCTTCCAGATTTTAAAGCTTTGAACTTAACAATAAAGAGGTTGTCATCTTTAGAGAAGCTCTCTCCTTTATTTGAATTCCAGCTTGTTGTTAGTATACCTTCAGCAGTTTTCATTGTTCCGAAATTGGAAGCATCAGTATTTAATACACCCGATTCTAAACCTTCATATACAAGTGTAGTAGGATCAAATCTTAAAGTGAATTGGTATCCAGCTATATTTTCAAAATCACTTGATTTGAATGCTATGCTGTAAGATTGACCTGCTACAAGTTGTTCTTCATCAATTTCAAGATTAAGTGCTCCACTAGTTCTTACTTTAGTAGCAACACCACTAGCTGAAGCATCTAAGGATACATCACCCATCTTAATTGCCATGAATGAAGCATCAATAGTTTCGCTTGTTGTAGTCTGTTTAAACTTGATATCTGCATTTCTAGGCGCGCTATAAGGAGAAGCCGGGTCAGGGAATACGTATTTATTATTTACGAATGTCCAAGACTTAACTTTTGTAAACTCAGGTATTGTACCAAGTATCAACTTTCTAATTTCAGAAATATCAGCAGAAGTAATTCCTCCAGAATTATTAACATCAGCCGCAAGCAAGGTATAAGGTGAAGTTATTTGCTTCTTACCTAAAATATGCTTTTGAATCAATACGATATCTTGAGTACTTACACCATTCAAATGATCATCATTTCGTTCAGGAACTATAGTATAATCAATATTAAGTGCTAAATCACCAAACTGATAAGGACTACCAATTCTTTGATTCATCATATTTTGATTATTAAATAGATAAACATTTACAGGACTTGCCTCTTCGTCATGTTCATTCCTTAAGTTACCAGTAATCTTACCTTTTCCTGTCAGGTTATTATCAGGGCAAATATTAAGATTATCTTGAACGATTATAGTGGTTCTACAATAGTCCTTATTTCCTTCTTCATCTTCAACCCACATTTCTACATCGACAATCAATTCATCATTTACCTTATTAGCAACGAAATCATCACAACAAACTCTGATGCTTGGTTTATTAGGATCTCCATCGAAATAGAATTTCAAATTGTCTTTTGAAGTACAATTATCGAATGATCCATGATCAAGGTCTTTAGCCCAGATATCGATACAGCCAGAACTTGGCATTGGAACAGTAATTATTCCAGTTAAGCAATAAGGAGTTGGAGCTTTGCAATCTTTAATTTCAAATAGAGTGCAACATGTACCAACATTACCGCAACCATCTTCTACGAACCAACAGATTCTATGTATACCAATTGGATAAGTACCATCAGCATTAAATGGATTGTGTCTATCGTCAGCAAATGGATTGTGACTGTATTCCACTGTATCACCTCTTGCGAAGCTTTGTCTTGTCAAGGACCCTACACGGTAGTCATAACCGCCATGAATTCCTTTTCCGTCGTTATATAGGTCGATTTTGTATTCCCACAACAACCAATCTAATGGACTACAATTATCAGTTGCTTCTGCAGTTAATGTTATATGACCAACGCAAACTCCTAGTTGTGTGCTAATAGTAGCAGGCTCACAAGGACCAACCTGACAAGTTACAACCGGTTTGTTTTTGTCTCTAACTTTGATTACTTGTAATGCATCCCATCTTCCAAAATTTGGATCGATGAATGGATCATATTGACACCAGTCAATAACTGTCCAAGTTCTCAAGATTTTGAAACAAGCATCAGGTTCAATTGTAAAGATCTCGTCTTTGTATTCAATTGAAATCAATGCGCAATTGTCATCAGCATTATTTATAACCTGAGGTCTTCCTAATTGCGGATTATCAGGACTTACATCACCACCACAACCTTCAACTGTTACCGGTGTCTGAGTACAAACTCCATTTGGCCATAATAGGTCAGTGAATCTTGCATCATTACAAGTAAGGATATCCACATAGAATGGATCACAATCAACAACCCAAATTGTTTGAATTGCAGAAACGTTTAAGTTATTAGGACCAATGGCAGAAATAACACGTTGAATCTGTCCTTGACCGCATTCTCTTAAGTCATTTACAGAGATAGTAGGACTAGTTCCGCAACCACTTATTACGTAACCATCAAATCCCCATACCAGATCATACTTGCGATCCCAATGTGCTGTGTCAAAATAAGTATTATAATAATCACATGCTTGATTAGGCGCTGGTTTAGGAATTACGTTAGTCACTACATAACCTGGATATTGCGTACGTTGATTTCTTTCACAGAATTTGTGGCATACAATATCTTGAGTTACAACTTTTTTTCTTGCAGTAAGATCTGTTACTACTTTACCAAATGTTGGATCATTAGGATCTGTCAACTTGTTGACATCAAACCAGAATGAACAGCTAACAACGATATTTGGTGGAGGCACAACAGTTGGAATAGTTTTATTCTGAACTTCAACTTCTACCATACAATCTGAGAAGTGACCACGTAATGGTTGATTTGCATTAGTCATTCTAGCCGGAGTTACAGGTCCTGCACCCGGATCAACATCAAATGCTCTAAGTACAACCATGATTTTTTGACCTGCATCTGTACAACAGAAGTAAGTAAAGTCATCAAAGTATACTTGATTTCCTGCTACAATAAAGTTGTCATCACCATTAATACCATTGCATGAACCAACATTGTTTGCATTAGATCCATTATTTGTACCTAGCAATTCTGTCATTCTTATGACCTTAAACCAAACATGAGCCTGGCAATTGTCATAAGTTCCTTCATCCAAAGCATCAGCCCAAAGTTTAGCTAAATTCTCACCTGGAGATTGATTTCCAGTAATACTAACTACTGTTCTAGATCTACAAACAACTGTTGGAGGTGTATTGTCAATCACATTTGCATGAATAACTTTAGTAGTTTTATTTCCACAAACGTCTTCTGCAGTAATTGTAACATTATAAATACCCAATTTCATATTGAATATTATCCAGCTACCATCATTTTGTTTAATTGGATTACCGTTTAATGTCTTTACAGTAAATGTTACTGAATCAGAGCAATTGTCAATTATCCAAGGTTTTGGAACTTCCCACATACCTGTACAAGTATAAGAACTAGTTCCAATAACAACTGTATCAGGATAAGCGATAACTGGTCCTTTTTGATCTATAACTTTAATTACTTGAATAAATTCAATTGGGTTAATTCCAGCTACTGGTGGCAAGCACATATTTCTTACTTTCCAATGTCTTAGAATTTCATATCCGTTTGCGCAGATGTCAAATACTTCATCATCATATTTCATAGATAAGTTACAGTTAAATGCATCTTTTCTAATTGGAATATCGGATAAAGTAGGCCATCCTGTACCTCTCCATTCTACTCTTTCATTAGGTCCCCAACACAATGGATTTGATGGTGTCCATTGTCTGTGTTGCGGGAAGTAAACCGGATCAGGATTTGGATGTCCAAAATTAGGATCTCCATTCACGTCGATACAATTCCAACCTAAAATCATCGGAATTCTTCTTGCCGGATAAATATCAGGTTGATTAGGTCTAGCTAACCAATAAGCGGAATCAAGTAGATAGCCATCCACACACTGTGGATAATCTGACATATGTGGAGTTACATCCTTATTTCTATCAATTTTCTCATCACAATTCAATGCTGGTAAATCTAAATTGTCATAATGTCTAGGCCATACGATTCTATTCAAATCAAATGCTCTAACATAAATTGTTTGCGTACAATTTGCTGTGTTTCCTAATTCATTAGTAACATAGAAAGTACGTTTAACAATAAATACATATGGCGTATCACAATATTTACCTTGAATTACTGAATCTTCCCATGCTGTTGTATAATTTAAGATACAAGAAGTTATACTGATATTACCAGTCTGAGCAGGATCCAATGAATTGTTACAATCTACAGTGATATCAGAAGGGCAATTAATTTGTGGAATTGCTTTGTATTCCACTAATACCTTACCCCAACATTTATTTCCTGATATTGGATCAGTAATAGTTACTTTGAAATATCTATTAATATCTGCTACTGTAAATAGATTGATGTGGTTTTGTCTTGTAATCCAATCTTCAATAGTAATCAGATATCTGTCATAACATCCATAACCAATTCCTTCAAGAATCATGTCTGCAGTTAAGACTCCACGACAATCAGGGCCTAGAGAGAAATTAATCAAATCATTACATGCTAATGCTCTAGAAGTTGGATTGCTTTCAATAACCGTAATAGTCCATGAGCAAGTTGCAGTATTACCTGCTTTATCTGTAGCAGTAACTGTAATTTTATTTGGTCCTATTGGTAATTGAGTTCCTAATTTAGGATTATAGCTAATTGCAATAGAATCACAATTGTCTCTTGCGTCAATAGGAGGGTTTACTTCTAAGAATTTGAAACATTCTCCACCTTGTAGATTAGCAACATAATCTTTAGGACAATTTAATATTACAGGAGGCTGAACATCTCTAACCGTTAACTTAAATGAACAAGAATTGGTATTGCCAGACATATCTGTAATCAAATAAGTTATTTGAGTCATACCCACTCCAAAGAATTGCGTTGTTTTTCCTCCAGTAATTACTCTTCCTCCTGTTGGAACTGTATGAAGTGGGCAACCCGGCATTGGAATAGCTGTATAAGTTACATCAACGGTACCCATGCAGCAATTATCCATAACCGTAGGGAAATTGAACATAAAGTTTGCACCGCATAAATTTGGATCATTAGAGATAATTGTGTCTCTTGTTATACCTGGTCCGGAATTGATAAAGGTTAACTGCCAGCTTGTCAATGTAATTGAGGATGGAGCTGGTGAATTATTTTCAATTTCTAATCTCCACAATCCTGCTGCTGGCTTATTGCAGAAGGCCATCAACGGTTGTAATGGTTGATAATTCTGACCTGAATTTAATACTGCACAGACTGCATTAGCAACCTTAACATTATCCAAATCTGAAATTCTTGCTGCTACAAAATTTGTAAATCCTGTGCAGGTTCCATCGTCCCATAATCTAACTCTCGTTCCATCAGGAGAAACTAAAGTAGCTTCAGTATTGGCAAAGTTCGTTGCTGTTAAATTCAAGTTTCTAATCCAAACCTCACCAATTTTAACAACTGGAGAAGCTGGAACTAATATTGTAAATACAGAACAACTAGGACCTGTTGCAGTACTTGTTACTCCATTAAAATTAAAAGTATCTCTTGCATTTCCGCACATTGGCACTTCAGTGTCTCTTACGTTAACATTAAAGCAACATGTTGCTTTTTGAGGAGCAATTGTTTGCAATGATGTAGTTCGTCCATTTGAAGGGAAAACAAAAGGCACTAAAATTGGATTTACTCTTCCAATGCTAGCTGGCTCACAAGCTTCAGCAAGTGCCCATCCTCTTGGAGAATTAAAATCAAAAATGCAATTTCTATAGTAAGATCCACTGCTTGTATTTGTAGGACTCACTCCACTCCAATCGTTAGCTGTAAGCGTAGGCGTTCCTTGAGCAGGCGCTATTAAGCTATATCCATTGGTAGTAACTGCATCTATATTTCTTAATCCTACATGATTTATTACATAACCTCTAGGTGTACCAATTGTAGTTTCCGGCAAATTCATATTATAAAAGAATAATGCAGGATTATCAGGGAAACCAGCAACTACTGGCCCAACGTGTAATGTCAAAACACCACCGGCAGGTAATACTGGCCCGTTCAATGCAATTGGTAAAGTATATGTACCCACTATTACACCTCCTTGGAAGATTTGTACTGACATGCAGCTTAAGTCTATTGAAGAAGGTCCAAAATTGGTCACTTCTAGATAGTCTCCATTTACATCCGCAGGACTAATAAATGCAGGAAGCGGTGAAGTTCCACCAACAACAATTGCATCAATCTGCTGAGTAACTTCAGTTATTAATAATATTGGTTGATCTTGAACTGTGTAACACACTTGATTCAATCCTTTAGGGAAATCAGAACCACTTGCATCATTGATACCTTTTTTAATGGTATCGCCTACAGAGTTTTTAATTACATATAGAACTGCAGTATGAGGACATACATCAGTAACTGATCGAGGAGCTAAGCCACCTAAAGCATTTCTACCGCAAAAACCTGTTGAATTTGTTGTATCAACATTAGCAGGACAGGTAATGGCTGGAACATCCCAGTAGTCATTTACAATAACTTTCATTGAGCAAGTATCCCTATTGTTACAAGCATCTCTTGCTTCGAATTTAAGTATTGTAGTTCCTACAGGGAATCTAAATCCAATTGGATTTGGTCCTAATATTTGAGTAATAGTTACAGGATCAGAACAGTTGTCTGTTGCAATTAATTTTGGAACTGTAACATATGCATCGCAATGTCCAAACTCAGCATCTTGTACAATTGGAGGTGGGCAATTCAAGAATACAGGTTTAACTAAATCAGTTGTAGAAATCGTTAAAATTCTAGTACTTGAATTTCCGCAATCGTCAGTAACTGTAAAAGTAACCGCTTCAGATCGCGTCCTACCACAACCATAAACCCATCTTGTATCACTAAAGTTATGTCTCCAGTTTAGCGCATCAGAACATGCATCTGTAGCTCTTAAGCCACCAAATGAATCCAACCAAGCTGTTAACTGATCAATATTATTGGCATTTAATAATTCACATGAAGTAGTTTTATTGTAACCAGTAAGTGGATCAATAAGAGGAGCAACATTATCTATAACGTTAAACCTCGCTTCTCGCCATGCACTGTTTCCGCAAGAATCAAATGCTGTAAATCGATAAGTAAATTGAGCTGTATTGCTACAAAGATCTAAAGTTTTAACTAGATCAGTTTCCCATCTCAATGGACCTCCTGCGCATACATCAACTGCAGTTGCACCACCGCGAGTATTCAACCAAACATCTAATTCCGGAAGTGTACCAGTAGCTTTATTACAAGCAACTGAAAGATCTGCTGGATTGATTACAAATACAGGAACCATTGTATCCTGAACTATAAATCTTGCAATAGTTGCTAAAGAAGTATTATTACATGAATCCACTGAAGTAAACATGTAAGTTAATTGTCTTGTAAGTCCACAACCTTCCAATGTTCTCATTAGGGTTGTATTCCATCTCAAAATTCCCGGAGTAGTTGCAGAACCGCTACAATCATCAAATGATCTTGCGCCTCCATTATTTAACAACCAAGTATTTAAAGCTGCAACGTTACCAGATCCATCGCAATCAACAACGGTATCTTTTGCAGGAATAGTAATTACAGGTCTTGTAGTATCAATAATCGAAACTGTTGCTTGACGTGTACTTGTATTGTTACAAGCATCGGAAGCAGTGAAAGTTACCAATTTAGATCCGGTATTTCTGTTGCAACCACCAACCCAAGGTTGAGTTGCAAAATTGTTTGTGTAAGTAATTGAGATTTGACAAGAGTCAAAAGCAACTCCGTCTCCTACTCTATTTAACCATGAAGTAACTTCATTGTAAGGATCTCTTCCGAATGCTCCATTACATTCAAGTTTAATGTTAACCGGACTAATATTCCATACCGGTGCAATTAAGTCTCTAACTATAATTCTAGCAGTAGTAGCATTGCTATTACCGCACTCATCTCTTACTGTAAATGTTACCGGCTCACCAATTGCGGAGCAGTAACTTGCTATGTTACCTGTATAGTTATTTGACCAAGTCAATCTTGAACCTGAACAAACATCTGCAGCTATTGCATTGCCATTTTTATTCAACCAACTAATAATTAAAGTATTGGTAAGATTACCACATTCAATTACAAGATCAGTAGCAGGTGAAGTTATTGCAGGTCTTGTTGTATCCTGAATAGTGAAATTGGCATAAGCCAAAGAGATGTTTCTACAAGAGTCTTCTGCTCTAAATTCGAAAACATAAATTCCTGCTCTTATTCCACAACCGGATCTTCTGTCGTATATTCTGTTGGTAAGTTTTAAACCAGGTGCACAATTGTCAGTAGCTGTAGCTAATGCAGCCCAAGCTGTCATCTGAGCAACGTTTCCAGCGCCATCACAATTTACTGTAAGGTCAGCAGGAGGGGTAACAGTTGGTCTAGTTCTATCTGTTGTTATATTTAATGTAAATACTGCGTTACAACCATTTGGATCGTCTACAGTATAGGTCACGGCAAATGTTCCACAACCATTAGGTGTGAAAGTACCAGTTCCATTTCCACCACCGTCTATAACGCCTATACCTGTAAATTGTCCTCCAGGAGTAACTGCTGTTAAGTTAACAAGTTGTCCTGCACAAGGATTGTCATTGCTGACCGTAAATGAAGCATTTAAGGCAGTACCATTGCTTACGCTAATTTGCTGACAGAAAGTATCTCTGCAGAAAGCACCGGCAGGAACAGTTCCGCAGGTACCATAAGTTAAGGTTTCTTCCATGCATACGGTTAAAGTACCCACGCCTGTAATAGTAGTAACACCTGTATTGGCGTTTACTGAACCATTAGTTCCGGAACTTATAAAGAATCTTCTTGTAAGTGTACCGGTAGCAAAGTAATTCTGACTTTGTATAAATGGGGTATAAATATGGTTTGCAGGAGGATCTCCGGCAGACCAGCATACCTGATCTTGAATTGCAAAGTAAGGTCTTGGTTGTTCTTTAAGTACAATGAAGATATCATCTGACATAGGACCACAAGCACCAGTTGGCAATTCACCCGTTACAGTATAACGAACTTGATGACAACCAGGGAAAGCTCTTAAAGTATGGTTTAATATTCCAATTCCAGGACCAGCGATATAAGTCCAAGTACCACCTCTTGTAGTATTTGCAACAAAGAATTGTTCTAGGTCTAATTCCTCTGGATTTCCTTCAGCAAACAGATAACAACCTCTGATGGTGTCAGCTCTTAGTGTTGCCACAGTTGTTGGTACAACTCTTATCAACTGACAGTAATTCTTCATGCAACTTGGATCACCTGTTGTTACACAAACTAAGTGAATACCAGGGCCTGCTATTGTAGGATTAAATACAGCCATGGTTGAATCTGGTGTTGAAGTTGTTAAACAAGCACCACAAGAAGAACTCCAGATGACTTCTTGGAAATTATCTCCATTTAATATGTTTCCATCCTGAACCGAAGGGTTAGGATTTAATAAGCTTATCGTAAGATTTGGTCCAGCCTGACATAACGGTGAGGTTACGTTGAAAGTAGGATCAGAAGCAGCACTTACTACTATTGCTATTCTACTTGTATCTGCACAACCTGCAGCGGTAGAATAAATGTATTGAACGATGAAAGTTCCTTCTCCTGCAACAGCAGGGTTAAAGGATGCAGAATTCGTTCCTGGGGTCAAACCTCTATTAGGTACAATTGACCAAGGAGCTGCCGTTGTGTTCGGACAATTCAATAAGCCACCATTTGGAATATTGGTACCAATAGTATAAGCTGCGTCTGTAATACATACAGATTGAGCACCATTAATTTCTACATCAGGTTTAGAACTTATCGTTACTAAAGTTGTGTTTCCTACGTTGTCAGGCGCACAGTCATTGTTAAGATTATAAGTTATACTTATTGTTCCACAACCACCCGTATAGAAAAATCCATTTGGCAATGAAATACCAGTAATCGTTGTAGGAACTATTGCTGTAAAAACACCACCTGGCAATCCACCTGCTGCTCTTAATACATCGTAAGGAATAAATATATTGGTTGTTGCACAAATCGTCTGATTTGCAACCAAATTATTTGATGAATCCGGAATATCGTCACGAATTAGAATGTCTATGCAATAGTGATCCTGGCATCTGGCATCTCCAAGATCCACACATACTGTAAACAGGCCTGGACCAGGTCTTGTATCTGCATCCAAATCCGGTGGATTAAAGCTTGCAGTTACGCCAAGATCAGTAATTCCAGCACCACTCCATCTGACATTGTCAGGAGTTAAGTTATTAGTACCATTAACATCTAAAAGGTTTATGATGCTTAAAGTTTGAGGGAAGGTTGCATTTTCACAAAGTGGACCAACAGGATTGATTCCATTAGGCACTCTTGCTGCTTGGAATATTCTGAATATTTCCTCAGCGGTATCAGGAGCACAAACTCCTGTAGGATCAGAAATTACTATTCTAAATATATAATTACCCGCAGGATATGTTGATCCATTTAAAGCTAATCCGGTTCCACCATTTATTTGACCAACAGTAAAGTTTTGATTGGTAATGATAACACCTGTAGATGCATTAAAGGTTACCGCATTAAAATTGTAATCAGCACAACCTGAAGCGGTGAAAGCAAGAGTCGCAGGTGATAATATAAATGATTCATCCTGACATAAATCATCAGGTATATCAAATTCTATATTCGCACATTGTCTGATTCCCAGAGTATAATCTTGAAAAACAGTAGTTCCATTACATCTGGTTAAAGTATATCTAATAACTAAGTTTCCACATCCACCATTATAGGTTGCAGAATGAGAACCTAATCCAGGGTGCATTACTACAGGTGGAGTTAGATTAGATATAATACTCCAGACACCTCCTTCTGGTATACTGTCTGAAGCTTTAATAAAGGTCTCAAAGTCAATATATGCTCCAGGGCAAAGGCATTTAGAAATGTTTGAAATGAACCATGGAGTCACCGGTGGATCTAACTCCACAGTAATATCTCTAGTGAATTCTGAATGACAACTTGCGTCCCCAACAGTATAGGTTACTGAATATACACCAGCCGTAGTTGGGTTAAACAGAACCGGACCATTGCTACATCTTGCAAACTGAGTAACTAAACCATCTCCTGACCATGAACCGCAGGTCTCAGCGCCTTGTGCTACTGCAATAAATGGACATAAGTTTAATGGCAGCTGACTGAAACATACTATTCCAGGAGCATTCCACAATGCATCATTTGGATCTACTTGTACCAAGACAGTGCAAGAGCCATTAGTTACATTGTTAGAGCAATCTCTTGCAGTTAAAGGTACAGTTATTAATCCAAGTGAATTGCAATCAAATTGCGTAATTCCAGCAGGGTTTGTTACTATTGGATTCGGATCGCAATTGTCCCTTGCAATACCCTGAAAGAAGTTTGCAGGTAGTGTTACAACAGTATATGTACAAGTTACTGGATCAATACTTAAGTTCAAAACAGCAGGCGGTGAAGGACAAACAATTGTAGGAGGAGTAACGTCAATAATAAGAAATGAAGCTGGGCAATTTACAGTAACTGGCCCATTTCCGTTACAATCTGTATACATAAAAGTCAGCCCTTGAATGGCAAGAACACACAAACCTGTAAAATTCACTGTAGTGTTAGGAGCAGGTATTTGTATAATATTGCCTACATTTATTGGATCGCAGTTATCTGAAAACAATCCAGGTACTCTTCTATCTGGAATAACAACATTACAATTTGCATCTGCAATTAATGTACTAAGAGCAGGACAAGCTCCCGGATTAGGTGTTGGAGGGGTATTGTCAACAAATCGAACAAAGAAGGAACAGCAATTTGCAGGTACCAATTGATTCGGTGGGTCACCACCATTACCAAAACAGTCTGTTGCACATAATCTAATTGTTGACCCACAGGATCCTTGATTGCTGCATCCAGGGCAACCCCATAAGGATGTGAAGTCATTTATTGGTTGACCTGGTTGATGAATTACTCTTTGTGTAATAACTAATGGTGTACCACAAGCATCCATACCTGTAGCTAAACCCCTATAATCTGGATGAGTTGTTACGCAACTTCCATTAACAAAAACAGTTTGTGTTGGTGGACAAGTTATTGTTGGCACAGTAAGATCCTGTAAGAAAAATGCAAAAGGAAATGGTGGACTAACATTTCCACAAGCATCTGTTGTTTGAATTTGAACTATTCTAATTTGATTGTTAAGAGGGCAAGTAAGAGGTGGAACAGGAAGGCCACCAATTATCGTTATATTATTATTTAATGTAAGTGGATTTGTACAATTGTCCGTACCGATTGTATTCGCTTTTACTGCGGCTAGAACTACAGCATCTGTAACTGAACAACCTGAGTTCGTTTGAAGAGTTGGTGTTGCTATTTGAACAAGCATTGGAGGCATAATATCAGTAATATTAAACATATCACCTTTTAGTATGGTACAGGTTGAAGCTGGTGCTAGAAAATATGTAGCAATGATATCAACCGGTAAGGAGATATTAGAACAGGCTGAATTGCCTCCTGAACCTACAGGTCCGGTTCCAGGAGGAGGTACCTGAGCTACGAAAGGAACGCCAATTCTAATCCAGTTGTTAACCCCGTCAAAGCAAACGGGTGCTGCAGTCCAGGCATGTATAGTGACCAGATCAGGATAGGTAAACTGACAAGCTGCATTCAAATTTACTGTAACTGGAACAGCATTGCCCTGAGAAAGACAGCCATTCATTATCGGATTACAAACTGGAATTTGCGCTTGTAGTACCGACTGCATTCCTAAGAAGGCAATAAACAGCTTAATACAGCTTTTCCAGCTGATGTTAAGATTTTGGTTTTGAGTAGATAATTTGTTCATGAGAAAATGGATTATTAATGCTTGGAATTAATTTTGAATGGTTGGTCAATAAATATGACTTGAGTACCGTCTTTAAGTACTTTTTCTGAAACGATGTTGGCAGAGCCACCCTCATAAGAAATAACATTTTTATTTCTCTTGAGCATAACCTGATATATAGATGGATTACCTTCGAAAGGAATTGCTTTGGAAGATACTGCTATGTGACTAAGCCAGAAATTCAGCTTATCCATAGGCGCAGATTCGAAACTTAGATATTTCTTTATGTACTCTTTGTCCTCAATTTTTTCATTAGGAACAAAAAATACAAAGTCGTATTCCGGTCTAACGTTAACATATTTAAGCAAGTAGTCTTCATGTAGAAGATTGAAAAACCCAGCATATTCTGGTTTAGATTCTAAAAGTTTAATAAATTCTTCAGAGGATGGAAATCCGGAAGGTGGTCTTGACTCCCCAGCAGGTACTGTAGCGCTTGTTGAAGCCGCAGGAAGAACTTCTGAATTTGTATTTACAGGATTAGAAGATTTTGCCTTACAAGAAATACTTAGACCCAAAAGGCCAATAGCGAGAAAAGTGAAAATTTTATTTGAAAAAATTTCAGAAACAGTACCAAAAGCAAGCTTTGTCCTATATATAGACAATAGAGTTTGGCAGGTAAATGCTTGCGTCATCGCTTTGGTTTGGTTTATTATTTAAAAACAGAAGATACAGGCAAAAGCCTGAATTACAATAATTTATATCTAAAGTTCTTAAATGCTTCGCCACAAAAGTATTGGTTAGATACTTCGTTGGACCCACAAACATAAGTCTTCTTTCCATTCTGACAAATTTTTTAATATATTTTTTTTAAATATTTTCTTTGCCTTGAAGAAGAATATCATACTGCCCGTTTAGCTCTTTTTACATTAAGATTAAAATTAACGTATAATTTACTGATTAACTGTATTCTAACTTTCATTGTTTTATTGAAATAGACCCTAAAATTTTGAATACTGAAGTACTAAAAATAGGCTTTAAAATAGGCTTGTGAAAACAGATATTTTGGCCGCCTAACAGAATTAAATATGGCAAAAAAAGCAAACTTATTTAATAAATACATAATATATAAATAATAGCTTTCTAAGTTATGATATATCATGATTTATCTATATATCTTAAGTATTAACAATTAATTTACGTTTATTTTCATTGAATATTATATACCTTTAGGCAACAAAAATTACTTTGTTACTGTCCTCAATAAAAATAAACTAAGATGCAAAAATTGTACTTCCACTTTTTAAGAATTGTAATTCTAGCCTGCCTACCCTTTTTAGGCCATTCATCAGCAACTAGCAATTCTCTACTCCTAAACAAACCTTTAGACTGCTCTTTAAGTAATTTAACCATTGAGAAATCAGTTTGCTCGGCAGAAAAGACTTTCTATGTAACCATCAATTTCAAATTTGAAGGTACATCTGAATGTTTTAACGTTTCTGGTGGCGGTGTTAAATACGGCCAGTTCAAATACTCTCAATTACCAATAAAAATTGGACCACTTAAAGGAAATTGTGAAACCAATTACGAATTTGTAATTCGCGATTGCGCCAATGAAAAATGCAGTGTAGCAAATGTACTTGGCAAAGTGTGTTGTGAAACCATAGGTGGAGATTGTATGTTGAGTGAACTAAACATTACAAAAGAAGCTTGTGATTCGAACAAGAATTTTTATGTCAAAATTAATTTTGATTATAAAAATGTTGGAGAATGTTTTACTGTTCAAGGCAACGGAGTTAGCTATGGTAGATTTAAATACACTCAGCTACCTTTAAAAATAGGCCCACTTAAAGGAAATTGCGAAACCAATTATGAATTTGTAATTCGCGATTGTGGAAATGAAAATTGCACTGTTGGCAAATCGATTGGAATTGTATGTTGTGAACAAGAAAGTGATTGCAAAATTTACGAAGCGGAAACTTCTAGAACTGAATGCAATGAGCAAAAAGAATTTTTTGTAAAACTTAATTTCAAATACAAAAATACTTCTGACAGTTTTGATGTTGTTGACTCCACCGGTAAAAAATATGGTCGATTTGCATTTGCAAAATTACCTGTTTTGATTGGTCCATTTAAAGGAGATTGCAAAACTGTATATACGCTTAAAATATCTGACTCTAATAATGAAAAATGTTTTCTTAAAAAAGAAATTGATATTGTTTGTTGTGAACAAGGTAGTGATTGCAAACTTTCAAACCTTCGTATCGAGAAAACTCCTTGTAATGAGAATAAAGAATTTTATGTGGTTCTGAACTTCGACCATTTGAATACTTCTGATTGCTTTACGGTCACAGGCAATGGGCAGAACTATGGCAATTTTAATTATGCTAATCTTCCGATAAAAATAGGCCCACTCAAAGGAAATTGTGAAACCAATTATGAATTTGTAATTCGCGATTGCAAGAATGAAAGATGTGCAATAGATGGAAATCTTGGTAAAGTGTGTTGTGAAACACAAGGAGGCGATTGCAAGCTATCAGATCTCAGTTTTGAGAAAACTCCATGCAATGAGAATAAAGAATTTTATGTCTATATAAAGTTCAACCATGAGAATACTTCTGACTGCTTTACTGTAACTGGCAACGGACAGAATTATGGCAACTTTAATTATGCTAATCTTCCAATAAAAATAGGACCTCTTAAAGGAAATTGTGAAACCAATTATGAATTTGTAATTCGCGATTGCAAAAATGAAAAATGCTCCATAGAAGGCGTACTTGGTAAAGTGTGTTGTGAAACTCAAGGAGGTGATTGCAAGCTATCAGATCTTAGTTTTGAGAAAACTCCATGTAATGAAAATAAAGAATTTTATGTCTATATAAAGTTCAACCATGAGAATACTTCTGACTGCT
>JBDTWI010000021.1:0-68567 GCA_040006775.1 Saprospiraceae bacterium | reverse complement strand
TTTGTTGTTGAGGAATAAAAAATTTATTTGCATTATCTTTATTAAATGGGTAATTGGCAAACATAACTCTATCCAATCTTCCTTTAAGAGCTAGCAAATTGTTATTTTGACAATCTGAGGCGTTGAATTTAACAGGAATACCATTGTCAAGTCTGAGTAGGTCATTCGCTATTAAAGTTACAGATTCTTTTCCATTAACATAAACACGAATGTCTATTCCGTTGACACTTAAACAAACGTTTTGCCAACAACTTTTGGGATCTGCTTTAGCAAATAAGACATAAGCTTCATCATTTCCTTCCTTAAGAAATATGCTAAATGTAGAGTCTTGACTTCTATAACTAATATCAATGGTCGTATCAGAATTACATAGTTTGGATTTAGTCATGATATCAATTTCACCAAAAGAATTTTCAATTAACAAATCAAAACAAATAGTGAAATTAGATCTGAATAAGCTGTCAAAGGTATTGGGAAGTTCAAAGGAGTTAACATTCATAACCATGGCATCATTGTCTACTCCACATAGACATTGAATATTTTGAACGTTGACTAAATCACCAATTTTGCCTTTGCTGTCCTTGATAGAACATCCATTAAAATCGTATAAAGCTTCAAATCGCGTTTGAGAAAACAGATAAAGGCTTGTAAATAAGCTTAGGAATAGAATGTGACTAAATCTCATCATATGTGCAAAGTTATTGAAACAAGCATAAATGGGGTCTAATCTTTGAGCTTTTCAGCTAAGCTTAAGCCAACATTAACGATTTGAGGCATAAAGAACTAGGTTGAAGTAAGTTATATTTGCAGCCTAAAGACTAAATAGAAATGGCTTTCCTAAGCAAGATTTTTTCTAAAGTTAAACAAACAAATCAGGATGTTGCTGAAATGAGCTTTATGGATCATATCGATGCTTTTCGCAAACACTTATTTCGAATTGCACTTTATGTCTGTGGTGGAACGATCGTAGTATTTTTGAATAAGGATTTTCTATTTAAATATATCATTCTTGGACCCTTGTCAGAAGATTTTCCCACCTATAAGTTCTTTTGTGGGCTTTCTGAATTTACCTGCATAAAACCACCAAAGCCGCAAATCTTTACACGTGAACTTTCTGAGGCCCTTATGATCCATCTGCAGGCTAGTTTTTTTGTAGGATTTTTTTTGGTTTCGCCTTTTGTGATTAACGAAATCTGGAAATTTGTAAAACCAGGTCTATACGACAAAGAACAAAAAGCGACCAAGGGTATTGCTTTTGTGCTTTCTTTTCTTTTTATTCTTGGTGTCTTATTTGGATTTTTTGTTTTAGCTCCATTTTCGATGAGTTTTCTTGCTTCTTATACAGTAAGTGACTTAGTTCAAAATTCTGCAACTCTGAGTTCCATTGTAGACATCATGGTTATGTTTACTTTCTTTACGGGATTGGTATTTGAACTTCCTTTGGCTGTTTATTTTCTGGCCAAACTAGGTATTATGGGACCGGGTTTTATGCGAACTTATAGAAGACATGCATTTTTAATTCTTTCGATAATTGCTGCAATAATAACTCCGCCGGATGTGGTTTCAATGACTGTAGTTCTTATTCCACTTGCCTTGTTATATGAAATAAGCATCATTGTAGCAGCCAGAACTTATTCAAAAGAAGAGAATTAACGAATCAATAATTATCCATTTAATGAGTAGAATTTCCTCCGCCTCAACACTTTTTTTTGCTGTTTTTCTTCCTGTTTTTTGGTTTGTTTTTTTTGGATCTTTGGCATTGGCATTGATGGTCATTGAAGCTGATGAAATACAATATAGTTTTTTTGGGATGATCAAATGGATTATGTTAAGTCTGTTCATACTATTTTGTATAATTATTTATCGCACTATTTTGAGACTAAAGCGAGTAGATGCAGATGATGATTTTGTATATGTATCTAATTATGTAAAAACGATAAGGATACCATATGAACAAATAGAAAGTATTAGTTGTAAGTCTTTATCTGTAAGACAGCTTGCAAAAATACAGCTCAAGCATAAAGGGCGATTTGGTGAGAATATCTACTTTTTATGTGAATCAGAAAAATTTGAAATTCTGGATCATCTTTGGCGTTCTACCATTGTGTAATATTGATGTTTATCAGACTAAAATAATTTATATAATTTTGGTTCTTCATATTATTAAAATAATTTGAAAAATAATGCCTATTAGAATTATTTTTAATTCCAAAGATTTGGTATTAAATAAAAAAGCCCATCCATAAGATGAGCTTTTTTATTATAGAATAATAATTTCTGTTTTATAATTTATAATTGATTGTAAGTGCAAATATTGAACCCAGTTGACTAAAATGGCTTCCATCATAAGTAATAGTTGGATATCGTCCATTAAAAGTTAGTAGGTTTGTTTGATTCTTAATAAATGCAGCGTCTTGAAGTTTAGTTTCTCCTGCGGGATTTTCAGACTTAAATTCCCATTCCGGAAGCACATTCAATAAATTATTCAAATTAAGATTCACTGTCCATTTTTTGCAGAAACTGTAACCAATTCCAAGATCAGTGACAATCTTAGGTTTGAATTGAGTATATAAATCAGCATCTATTTGATTTTGTTTGAAAGTTGTAGGACCAAATAAGGTATTATTCAGGGAGAATAACCAAGAACCAATTTCATAATCCAAGCCCAAAATAGCTTTGTATTCAGGTCTTGATGTGAAGTATAAATGCTCCTGTGTCTCATTTACTATAGATTTTCCTGCCTCTTCAATAAGTTTAGGATTGTTTATAAACTTACCCTCGGATATTTCAGTTTTGTCGTTTTCAATTACATAATTTGCAGCAAATTTAATGTTGAGTTTACCCGATCCAATAGAACTTCCACGATATCCAATTACAAAGTCAAGACCTGAAGTAGTGGAATTCAAAGCATTGGCAAAAAAACTTACACTCTGTAAATTTCCCTCTTTCAATACCTGATCTAATTTAGTAGTTCCAGAATCAGTTGAATCTATTTCTGCGCTGAGTACAATTCTATCTTTAATTGCAATGTTGTAATAATCTATTGTAAGACTAATTCTATCTGTTGGTCTTAATGCTATTCCTGCGGTTAAGTTTTTAGATTTTTCCGGATTCAAAGAAGCTAATCCAAGTAATCTTGCTTCACGAGATACGTTGTTAATCAATCCACTGAGTTGAATTCCATATCCAGGAACGAATGAGTACTGTGCTTTTTGATAATAAATCTGGTGTAAGGTCGGTGCTTTGAATCCTGTTGAATAAGATGCGCGTATGGTTGCCTTGTCATCCCAAAGTAAGTATCGACTGCTTGCTTTCCAGACTGTAGCATTTCCAAAGTCGCTATAATCTTCAACGCGAACCGTTCCATCTATTAAGAATGCGTCCGTTAAGTCGATGGCTAAATCACCATAGGCTCCAATATTATATCTGTTGAACTTACCTGAAGTTTTTAAATCATTTCCGGCATAAGAATCTGCACCTCCATCTTCATAAGAGGATAGATCGCCGGCAATTATTTCAAAATTTTCAGATCGGAACTCAGAACCAAAGGCTATTCCAATTCTATTGTTTAATTTCTTTGTTAGATCAATATTTCCAACAACGAGGTTGAAGGATTCACCTCCTGGTTTGAAAACAATTGGACTGTTTTCCTGATATTTATTTGTTCCATCAGCATTCTTTGTTTCATTGCGGTTTTGAGAATTTGAAACAGTATAAAGTTGTTGATTTCCTCCGGTTGTTAAACTCACATCATTTGTCCAACCTTTCATTTTATTTTTGATACCAAGCGTTATATTGTAATCTCTTAGGTCACCATCAAATGTAGGAACGTATCCAACGTATTCGCCATTAGGACCATTTGGAAAGAAATCTTTTAGGTATGGATAATCTGCCAATGTTCTCCAATAAGGTGTGCGATAATTGGCATAGCTATTTACTTTTTTAACCACATAAGCTGCATTGCCATAAAGTTCATTGTTTGCGGAAATTTTAGAACCTGCATTTATTTCGAATTTAGCTGCTGCAATTGCCGGTGAAGAGTTTCGATTTCCCGCATCAGGAAATTTCGCCAAGAAGGCGTTGACATCATCGATGCTTGCTCCGAAATCAGAGGCATCACCTGCGGCATCTACTTTACCTGAACGTCTTGCTTCATTAACCTTCGATAGATCGATCGTATAATTCAAGAATCCATTGTTTCCAAGTTTGGATCCATTATTCAATGCTACGCCGATCATTCCACCATCTCCTTCACCAGTTATACCAGTGCGCAAAGTGAGATTGCCTGATTCTGCATCGTCTTTCAATATGATGTTCATAACCCCTGCAATAGCATCTGAACCGTATTGAGCTGAAGCGCCATCTCTAAGAATTTCAACTCTTTTGATTGCGTCTACAGGAATTGCAGAAATATCAGCTCCGGTTTCACCTCTTGCGGGTGAAGTCTGAGTGTTGAGTAAAGAGCTTAAATTTTTTCTTTTGCCATTGATTAATATAAGCGTTCTACTCGGACCCATATTTCTAATTTCATAAGGATCTAATAAGGAAGTAGCATCATTGACTGGAGTTTGCACTACGTTAAAAGAAGGTACTCGGTATTGGAGTGTCTTGTCAAAAGAATTTTGACCCGTATTGAGTAATTCTTTGCTGGTTAGAACATCAACTGGTAATGAAGTTGTCGTCATAGATCTTGGTGCATTTCTGCTTCCGACAACGATAACATCTTCCAAGGTAATGTCATTCTCTTCGAGAGTTAAGCTGCTTAACTCTAATACTCCTGCTCTAGCTGTTATATTGGATGTTTGGTTGAGGTAACCCACATAACTGATAGTAAGAGTATAATTACCCGGTTCAACTTCAAGCATCCATTTTCCATCAACATCTGTAATTGTGCCCATACTTCCCGGAGAAAGAGAAACATTTGCACCAATTATTGGATTTCCATTCGCGTCCTTTACTTGACCTTTTAGTACAGCCATTTGTGCATTAGCTGATGTAGTCAAGAAAATAAATAGTGTAAAAAGTTTTAGTAATTTTTGCATAGTTATTTGTTTTCGTTTGTAATAAGATATGTAAAAATATATAGTTTTTTAAATATTATCAATGTTAAATTAATAAAACAAAAAAAGTTTATTTTTCAATATTATATATTGAAATTATGAATAACAAAGTAATTTAAAAAATAATCTACTGAATGATCGCTTTATTAAGCTGTATAGAATCAGGATAGTTTACTTCGGTAAGGGACAATCCATGGGCAGGAACGCTCCAGTTCTTTTGAAGTTGAGTCCCTGATTTGATGGCTTCGTTGAGTTCATCGAGGCTAATTTTATTGGCAGCAAAGCTCAGACAGGCGCCAACGCAAAGTCTTACCATGCCCCGAACGAATCGATTTGCAGCAATATGAAATTCGAATTCATTGTCTGAAATTACTTTCCAGATACACTCAGTTACGGTACAATTAAAGTTTTCAAGACCGGAATTTGATTTTGCAAAAGTTCTAAAATCTGAAGTTTGACGAATGATTTCAGCAATGCAATTCAGACTATCCAGATGTTCAGTTGAAATACTATTGTAATAAAAACTGTATTGACGTGCAAAAGGATCTTTTCGATTGTGAATTTTGTAAATGTATTTTCTGTGATTTGCATCGAACCTCGCATGGAATTTATCATCAACATTATAGAGTTCTGTTATTGCAATTTCCTGAGGAAGGACTGCATTGATTTTGTAAACAGAAAGATTGCACAATTCATGTTCTTCAATGTCAAAGTGAGCATAATATTTTTTTGCATGAACACCGGTATCTGTTCGCCCACAACCTACAATTTCAATGGGTCTGGAACAAAGTTGCTGAAGTCCTTCTTGAATTACTTGTTGTACGCTAATTTGATTTTTCTGAATTTGCCATCCAAAAAAAGCAGTTCCTTCATAGCAAAGTTCTAATACGAGTCTCATTAATTATGAAGATAAAATAAAAGGGCAGAAAACTTTCTGCCCTTTTAGTAGTATTAATATTTGTTATCCAATTACAGATTTATCTTTAGCAATTGAATGTGCATACATTAATGCACCTCCAGCTAATGAAATATCTTTAAGAAACATTGTAGTTCCAGGTTGCTCACTTGCCATAAAGGATTTTAGATGCAAGATAAAAACGCAAAGCAACAGGAAGACACTAAGCAAGACAGCGGCTAACTTGTCATACTTTCCAATCAGTACACTTATCGAAAACATAATTAAGCAGGCTCCTGTAAGATAAACTATTGTGGTGCCTCCAAAAGGTGCCATGGATGCCATCATATCTGCATACAGCATATGAAAAATTCCAAAGACCAACATTGGAATTGAAAATAAGTACTTTCCGAGTCCAGTTAATGCATTCATAAAATTTTGTTTTGTTTTGAATAAAATAATAACGTTGCTAAGTTAATTCTTTTAACTCTGGTGTTGCAAATTATTTATTAAGAAAGGCCAAACATATTATAAAATAATTATATATGTTTAAGATGAAAAGAAGATAACTAAATCAGGCTGATTTAGTTAATTTGTAACGACTTAATTGTTTTTGTACGTAGGCGTTGTCGACTTTCAATTTCTTGACATTGTTTTCCAACTTAATTTCAAACATTAGTTCTCTAAGTACAGTTTCACAAATTGTCCTCAGACCTCTAGCGCCGAGATTGCTTTCCAATGCTGAATCTGCTAAAGCTTCAATCGCATCCTCCGTGAAAACAAGTTCAATACCATCTAATGCCAGTAATTTAGAATACTGCTTAAGCAATGCATTTTTTGGTTTAGTTAAAATGTTGACCAAGGCTTCTCTGTCTAATTTGTTGAGATAGGCAAGTACTGGAAGTCTTCCCAAAAGTTCAGGAATAATGCCAAACTTCTTAATGTCCTGGTGTGTAACATAAGAAAGCATATTTTCCTGTTTATGATCTTCTTCTTTAGTTTGACTATAGCCGATAACATTGGTATTAAGTCTTCTTGCAATGAGTTTTTCCAAACCATCAAAGGATCCTCCACAAATAAAAAGTATATCTCGAGTATTGACTTTAATAAAACTTTGTTCAGGATGTTTTCTTCCACCTGCAGGTGGAACATTTACTTCAGCACCTTCTAACATTTTAAGCATTCCTTGTTGAACACCTTCACCTGAAACATCTCTAGTTATGGAAGGATTATCGCTCTTGCGGGCGATCTTATCAATTTCATCAATATAAATTATTCCAAGTTCAGCGGATTCAACATTGTAATTGCAGGATTGCAATAATCTACTAAGCATACCTTCTACGTCTTCGCCAACGTAACCAGCTTCAGTAAACGAGGTTGCATCAACAATTGCAAAAGGCACATCAAGAAGTCGTGCAAGAGATTTAGCCATTAATGTTTTACCTGTACCTGTTGGTCCGATAAATAGTACGTTGGACTTTTCTATTTCAATATCGTCTTCAGTGGCCTGGCTAATTCTTTTGTAATGATTGTACACTGCTATGGAAAGAATCTTTTTGGCCTCATCCTGGCCTATTACATAATCATCCAAAAATTCTTTAATCTTACTTGGATTTAATGAGCTTGAAAGTTTGTATTTGCTTTTTGGAGATTTGTTCTTTCGCACACCAAGTTCTTCCTGGACAATTTGACTTGCCTGTTCAGTGCATTGATCACAGATAGACACGTCAAGTCCCTGTACCATGACCAATACATCTTTTCTTTCCTTACCACAGAAAGAACAAATTACTTCTAGTTCTTTTGATTTCTTTGCCAAGAAATTATTTATTTAGCTTTTGTTAATACATCATCCACAATACCATATTCTTTAGCATCTTGCGCACTCATCCAATTGTCGCGATCGCAATCCTCCTCTATTTTTTCAAAACTTTTTCCAGTGTGTTCTGCCATGATTTCATACAATTCTTTTTTCATTGATTTAATTAAATTGTAAGAAATTTCCATGTCTCTAAATTGTCCTTGCATTCCACCGGAAGGTTGATGAATCATTATACGGCTATGTTTTAAACAGGTTCTTTTTCCTTTAGTTCCTGCACACAGTAGCACTGCACCCATGGATGCAGCAAGTCCGGTACAAATTGTTGCAACATCTGGTTTTACGTATTGCATAGTATCATAGATTCCAAGACCATCTATTACTGAACCTCCAGGACTATTGATGTACATTTGAATATCTCGACGTGCATCCACTGAGTCAAGGAATAATAACTGTGCCTGAATAACATTAGCAACATAATCATTAACAGGGACGCCCATAAAAATTATTCTATCCATCATTAGTCGTGAGAAAACATCCATTCCTACAACATTCATCTGTCTTTCTTCAATTACAGTCGGCGTGAATCCTGTAATATTTGGCGTGGATTCTTCCATGTATTTTTCAAGATGCATGCTAGACATACCCATATGTTTAACTGCATATTTTTTAAATTCTTCCTGGTTATACATTGTTATTTATTTTTTTATTAATTAATGCGAGTGGTGTTCATGATCTTCACCCTCATGGTGTTCGTGATCGTGATGATCATGAGAATGATCATGATGTTCGTGTTTGTTGAGTTCTTTAACTTTTTCTCTGAAATCATCCAGATTGATGGCTGTTTCTACTTTGTTTACTTGTTCCTTAAGCCAAAACAACATTTTTGAATTTTGTGCTTGAGTGTAGAATTCCTGAGCTTTTTCCTTATCCTTCAAAACATTCATTGCAACTTGACTCCATTGTTCATCTGTAAAATTAAGTCCCGGAATTTGAGCTTGATATTTCGAAACGATCAAATGCTTAATGTCTTCTAATTCTACTTTAAGTTCGACTTTTTCCAATATTGTTTTTTTGAATAATTGCCAGTTCAAACCTTCTTTAAAATGTATTAAGTCATGATCAAAATCAGCACTGGACTTCGCTTTCCATTCTTCAAATGCACTACTCAACCAATTTTTTAGAAATGCATCCGGATATTTTAATTCATCGAAACTACTTATTTTTTTACTCAATTCTACATCCATGAATCGATCTGCTTCGATCTTATAAAATTCACCGATGTCTTTTCTAAGTTGTGAACGCAAACTTTCTTCAGAGTTTACTTCTGTTTCCGGACCGAATGCTTTCTTATAAAGTTCTTCACCAGGAACTCCTTTAACCTTTCGGCTAATTTTAATAATCTCTGCAGAAAATTCATCATTATATTGACGAATATCTGAATCTTCAAGTTTCAAAAAATACTTTCGAGTAGTTTTATCATCCTGATTATTTTCTACCTGATGAATATTGATATTAAATTTATCTCCAAAATTCGAAGAGAGTAATTTTGATTTAATTTCATCCTTTACATTGTCATCAATGAGAACAGAAAATTCTGATTGGATTCCATCCAATTTTTCTTCACCGGATTCAAGCTCTTTAACTTTAAGTTCGACGAGGTCATTGGGAATTATGGCCTCTTCAACCTGTTTATAATCGCTGAAGTGATTTAGAAATGCTTCGAGCTCAGCATCGATATTTTCCTCGCTACAGTTTATTAAATAATTTGTAAGATGTGTATTTGCAATAAAAGAATCGAGATTTAATATTGGCGCAATACCTACTTCGTAACTAAATTCGAATTTTTCTGATTCAATATCCGGTTCCGAAATAGAGTCATTTTTTGGCAGTAGATCTCCTAAAAAACTCAACTTATTCTCCTGTTGGTAATCCGAAACAGCTTTGTTGATTAATTTATTTAAAATCTCTGCTTTTATTCCATCACCATATAATTTTTGAATCATAGATATTGGAACGGCTCCAGGGCGAAAACCTTTAATTTTGGCATTCTTCCTGATTTTCTCCAATTCTTTTTGAAATTCAGGTTTAATATCCGATTGATTAAGCGCGATCACCAGATTACCCTGATTGGGAGAGGTGTTTTGAAGGCTAACTTGCATAGGTTTAATTGACTAGAATATAAAACAAGGAAAAATGAAGGATATTGTTCTATAATAATGCTAAAAAAGAAGTGCGGGTGAAGGGACTCGAACCCCCAAGCCTCACGGCACTAGATCCTAAGTCTAGCGTGTCTGCCAATTTCACCACACCCGCGTAAGAGGGCGCAAATATACATTGTTTTATTATTTCATTGTTTGCCCAAAGGTTAAAATGCAATATTTTGATTATTTTATGTCTATTAAGCTCTTTATAAGATATACAATTTAGATACAATGGCTTGATTTTGCTCTGTTTACACATTTATCCCACATTATGTAATAGACTTTCTATTACAAGTCAAAAATGTCTGCAAATCCTAGCGCTTCCTCAATTTTTTATCCTCACCATGGGGATGGCCATGTTTGCGGTAAAAATTCTCCGGGAGCACTAGTCTTTATTGACCTTTTAACTTTCACTACGAAACTCTATTGCATAATGCGGGATTATAAGTTATATTTGCCTTGATCCTATGTTAGCTTCGTCATTACTAGATATACCCGAATTTGTCTGGCCTCCGCAAGACCAGCACCTTATTAGGACTGCCTATAGGAAATTATTCAGATCTATAAATAATTCGAACATAACGGATGAAGAGAAAAAGGAAGTCAGAACAGCCTTTGAATTCGCTCTAATTGCCCACGGAAGTCAAAGAAGAAAATCGGGGGAGCCCTATATCACTCATCCTATAGAAGTAGCTCGAATTTGTTTTGAGGAATTGGGATTGGGTTTTAAATCTGTTATCGGTGCCTTACTACACGATGTTGTTGAAGACACTCCCGTAAGTCTTGACCAAATTGAAGCGAAGTTTGGACCCAAAATTGCCCAAATTGTGGATGGACTTACAAAATTGGATGGTTTGTACAATGTCGAAAGTCCTCAAGCTGAAAACTTCAAAAAAGTTTTGAGTACTTTGGTTGATGACGTTCGGGTCATTTTAATAAAGATGGCTGATCGCTTACACAATCTTCGGACAATTGATGCGATGTCAAAGCACAAACAATTGCGTATAGCTGCTGAAACCAGTTTTATTTATGCTCCATTGGCGCATCGTCTTGGCTTATACAATTTGAAATCTGAGTTTCAGGATATCTGCATTAAAATCACTGAGCCTGATGTCTATAAACAAATCACTTCCAGGCTTCTTGAAACTCAAAAAGAAAGAAATAAATTCATCGCGGAATTTATTAAACCGCTTAAACAAAAATTAGATCTTTTAAGTGTGCCCTATAGGATTTTCGGTCGACCAAAATCAATATCTTCCATTGCAAATAAAATTAAATCCAAGCGAGTAAAATTTGAAGAAATCTACGATTTGTTTGCCATTAGAATTGTAGTTGATGTTCCGAAAGAACTTGAAAAAGGAATTTGCTGGCAGATTTATTCCATTGTGACGGATGTTCACCGACCTATTCCTGAAAGATTGCGAGATTGGATTACTACTCCGAAATCTAATGGATATGAATCTTTGCACACGACGGTAATTAGCAAAGCAGGTAAATATGTTGAGGTGCAGATTCGGTCTGAAAGAATGGATGACATTGCAGAGAAAGGATACGCATCACATTGGAAGTATAAAGGAATATCGAACATCCATGGAATTTATGATCGATGGTTCAATAGTATCAAGGAAGTGTTGGAAACACCTCACAATGATGCAATTGAATTTTTAAATGATTTCAAGGCCAATTTATATGGTGAAGAGGTCTATGTATACACACCCGTTGGTGACATGATAGTTCTGCCGAAGGGGGCTACTGCTTTGGACTTTGCTTTTAACATTCATACCGATATTGGCATTAAAGCAAATGCTTGTAAAGTCAACAACAAACTTGTTCCACTTGGATATGAATTAGTCAGTGGAGATCAAGTTCAGGTTATAACCAGTGCAAAACAAAAACCAACTGAAGACTGGTTGAAAATGGTTACGACCGGTAAGGCGAAATCAAAAATTCGATCAGCGCTAAAAGAAGATCAAAAAATTGTAATTGAATATGGAAAAGAGATTCTAGAACGCAAATTTAAAAATGCTAAAATTCCATTAGAAGAAAATATAGATGTGCTCTTAAGAACACTTTCTTATAAAAATAAATTTGACTTTTTTCACGACATAAGTACCGGTCAGTTAGAGTGGTCAAATTTGATTAAACTCTTTACGATTGAAGGCAATAGGCTGATTCCGATTAAGTCTAAAGAGTTATACAAAGAAGAGGAAGTCGGTGAACTTAGAGAAAGAGTAAATACAATTCAGGGAAGGTTAACCATAAATGGTGAAGACGCAAGTACTTATAAATATGCGCTTGCAAGTTGTTGTAATCCGATTCAGGGAGACGATATTTTTGCTTATGTTACTGCTGGTTCCGGTGTAAAAATTCATCGCATAAACTGTAGGAATGCAGAGAATATGATGGTGAATTATAGTTATCGAATTCTAAAAGCAGAATGGACAAATCAAACAGGAAATAAATTTACTGCAGATATAATCATTCATGGAATTGACGAAGGGGTAGGGGTTATTGAAAGATTGACCCACACGATATCTGTTGTTCATGGAGTGAACATAAGATCTTTCAGCATTATGTCTCATGAAGGCACTTTCGAAGGCAAAGTGAGTATAATGGTTTCCAATAAAGATCATATTACTCAAATTATAGAATCCCTTTCAGCATTAAATGGAGTAACAAGCGTACAAAGAGACGAATCTGGAGTCTAGATAATTTGAAAAACGCGATAAAGTTAATCCTCATTCAAGTTTACATAATTTATGTAAGCATCATGAAATTTTTCTTTGGAATTTCTTATGTTGTTAGAAAACTTGAAAACTGTCATCCAATTTTTATTCCTGCTTTATTGAAACATTACAAAGCACAAATCGGCAATGGTATTCACTGGAAAGGAAAATGTACTTTCGATAATGTATTTGGAGATCAGGATGCAAAGAATGATTTTTCAAATCTTCATATTGGAAATTCCTGTGTTATTGGAAAGGGTGTTTTTTTTGATTTGACCAATGAAATTATAATTGAGGATGAAGTTGGTATTGGTGCCAATTCTATGCTCATGACACATATTGATCTTGGTGAAATGCCTATGTCTAAAATTTATCCTCGCAAGTCGGAAGCCATACACATTAAAAGAGGAACTTTTCTTGGTGCGCATGTAGTAATAATTCACGGAGTAACACTTGGTGAAAATTGCATAGTTGCTGCAGGTTCTGTAATTACTAAGAGTTTTCCTGATTATAGTTTGATTGCAGGAGTTCCTGGTAGGTTAGTTAGAAAGATTGAGGTTGGGGGATTAAGTAGAAAGTAGAAAGTAAAAAGTAAATAGTTGAAAGTAAATAGTAAATAGTAAATAGTAAAATGTGTAAAGTATTGCTTTGTGTGTTTCCAAATTTCTAATTTTATTCTTTGATAGCATAACAATTTATGTGAAATTAGGCAAATATGTTTCTATTTCATATAAGCTTGTTATTTTATAATCTAAATAAATTCTAACTTAGTATAAAGTTTAAAGTTGGAAACCTGAGTACTCAAATAGGTAGGCTGAGATTTCTTAGTGTAGGCAACTATTGCCTAAATCTTTCAAATTATCAAGATGAATATTATTTTTTGATCTTAAAGCAGCATTTTTGCTATTGAATAGCTCTATTAGTAGAATAGCCCTTTTTGATAAATAGTTCAAAAATTAAATATTGTGATTTCAAGACTGCTCTTTTTATATTTATTGACTGGAGTTTCCCTTATTGCTCAAGTGAACGCTGGACTCAAACTGAATCTTGGGTTCAGTGGGAATACATCTGACATCAGTGGAAACAATCACCATGGTAAGATTATCGGTAATCTCAAACTTACCGAAGACCGATTCGGCAATCCGAATTGCGCGTATCAGTTTCCAAGGGATACTTTCAATTTTATTAAAATTGATGCTGCTAGCGATTTCAATATTCCAGTGAATGGCTCCTTTAGTATAAGTCTATGGTATTCCGGAGGCTCCACTCGTTTTGCAGACTTAGAGTGGTTAATTAAAAAGGAAGTCGTCCCAAATTCAAACTCCAATGCATATTATCTGGCATTGTACGATGGGAATGCACCTCTTTTCGGAACAGGTAGAGATTATGCTATTTGGGCTAATCATCCAGATTCGATTCCTGAAAAAAAATGGCACCATTTAGTAGGAATATATAACAACAAAAAATGGGATCTATATCAAAACGACACGCTAAGAATTTCAGATCAATCCGATAAATATTTACTCAATACAAACGATGGATTCATCAGTATCGGAAAATTGTTTGAAGGAAAGATAGATGACATTCGTTTTTACAATCGAGCACTCAACAGTAAAGAAGTGGATACCTTGTATCAACTCGGGAGTTCATGTGGAATCACAACTGGAATATCCTCACAATCGTCTAAGCAATTCTCAATGAACCAGAATTCTGTCACTTCCGAATGGCTAATAAACAATCCTACTGGAATGAATGGTCTACACTATACCATTACGGATCTATTCGGCAGAGAGTTACTTAATGCGCCAATATTTGGCGAAAAACAGAGCATCGAATTATCACAAATTAATTCAGGAATATTGATCTTGTGTATACACAATAAAAATCAGTTGATGTATCAGACCAAGATATTCAACAATAATTAGTCAAATTGAGCTACTTTATCGAAGAATTCAGAGCCTTCTTGCCTTGATTTGTAAACTGAATTAAGCAGCAATTTTAACTTTACTAAGTATTTACGGCCTAAAGTTTTCTGATTGTCAAGAGGAATATTATTTTTATATTGATCTAAAAGCAGCATTTAGGCTTTTGATACGATCTATATAAAGATAAGCCCTCTGTACCTTTATAGTTTACTAAATTCACCTTCTATGATTTTTTATAAGAAATTGCTCATTTTATTCTTTATAACTTTATGTATTGGAAGACTATCTGCTCAGTGCACCCCTGCAGCAACTGATAATTGCGAGGATGCCAATGTTTTGTGCTCCTTAAACGAAGTAAATGGTTATACTTGCAGCAATCCAGATTATTCAAATCCTACAGGATGTACACCCTTATGCCCAACAGGTGGTGGGGCACACAATACCTCTTGGTGGGCATTTGTAACGAAAGGAGGAAACGTTTGCATAACCGTTACCTTTTCAAATTGCTCAGTAAATGGAACAGGTGTGCAATTTGGAATCTGGGGTGATTGTGATTGTGGTGAATCTATATTTTGTGATCCTGCATGTAGTGGTCCAGGTACTAAACAAGCCTGTGGTGTTTTGGAAGCTTGTAAAACTTATTATTTATTTGTGGACGGTTGTACAGGAGACGTTTGTGATTTTACAATAACTACGTCAGGAGGAGGTGCACCTGAATTGCCGCCTTTGGGTCCCATAATTGGTCCAAGTAATGTTTGTGTTGGCGCTTGTAGCATTAAGTATCGGGATAGTATTGACACAAAATCTTGCAAGCCTAATTTTCAATGGACTTTGGATGGTACAGAATTAGATCAATATAGTCAGGAAATTAAGCTTGACTTTCCGGATGAGGGGAACTTTGTTCTCTGTGCCACCGCTATTATTGGCAACATTCAATCTGGTTCTATATGCGATCAGGATGGACCAAAATGTATTACAATAAAAGTCAGAAAGGATAGCATCCGAAAAGATGGACCAAGATATTTATGTTATGAAAGCTTACCTTTTTTATGGCAGGGTCAAACTATCTTCAGCACAGGTGAATATAAACAACATATTATTGATAAGAATTGCTGTGAATATGATTCTGTGGTAAATTTTATTGTTCTTAAAAAACTTGATTCTCCAAAAGTGTATTTTTTAGGCTGTCCAGGAGACATCTATAAGGATCCAACAACAGGAAAAGAATTTTCAACTTGTCAAAATGAAACAGAAATTTTTATTTCAAAATCTACAATTCCAATAAAGTGTGACAGTAGCTATATTCTGACTGCTGCATTTATTCATGGAGTAGCAAACATGCGAGAATACTGTCAGGGTGGACTTAGTTTTTGCGAAGTAACTGCAATGGATAGCACATGTACGGTGAATGGATATTCTAGTGATGCTTTTACCTACGAATGGTATGAGAGATCAGACCCTTCAAAAAAAATAATTGGAACAGATAAATTCATAGAAGTAAAAAACAAGGGTGAATATTGTTGTGATATAAACTTTGTTGCAAAGTTAGATAAACTTACAAAAAATTGTACGTTTACAAAATGCGAGCAATTTAATGAAGAGGATTTAAGATTTGAAAAAAAATGTGCTAAAGGAGATCTTGTGTTGTGTTTAGGAGATACGGGAGTTTATCGTGTTGATGGAATATTTGCAAGTGACGTTCGACATATTTGGTCGGTTTCAGGAGGTCTAATTTTGACCAATAATTCAAGTCAACAGAATGAAATAAAAGTATACTGGAACTTTAATCCTGCACCTGCTAATGAATATGTTGGATTGATCTGTTACCAAACACAAGGCTCTTGTCCTGATAATTCAGAATGTTGTATAAATGTAAAAATTTCTAACAATAATATTCCTAATGCTGGTATGGATGCCAAAGTCAACGGATTAATTTATAACTTACAAGGAAATTTAGTTCCCCATGGAGAGTGGACACAAGTATCTGGAAAAGGAAAAGCATTCATTTATAATAAAACAAGTCCTCAATCAAAAATAAGAGTAAATCAAAGTGGTAAGTATCAATTTCGATGGACGACTACTTGTAATAATTTAAAATCATCTGACGATGTTGAAATTGAATTCAGTCGATTTGGAACCGGTAATAAAGGTGGTGGAACTCCGGCAGATACCTGCTGTTCCGGATTCATTCCGGATCAATCACAATTAAGATCAAAACTTCCAATCTTTAGTTATTATCCCAATCCAGTTCACAGCGGATTGCTCAATATTAGTGGAGGAGCAATAGGATTGGTTACAAATATTTCAATTATTAATCTGCAAGGAAAAATTCTATTTAACGAACAGCATACCTGGGATAAAATAAATCATGAAATCATCTTGCCGGAACAAATTGCCAATGGAATTTATTTAATTCAAATCAGTACTTCTGATCAAAAGCAATTTACTGCGAAATTATTTATTGAGCAATGATTTTTTATTGATATTACTTTGAGTGCTTTCAAATTTGTAATTCGAATTTAAAACGCAATCAAGGGATTATTAAATCAGGTATTAATCTGTTATTTATTATTCACAGCTCAGTTAATTGCTTTAGTGAAAGTAAGAAAATTAGATTATCGTGATTCAACTTATTTTTTTTAAAAATCTAGACATTAAATATAATGGTTCATCTAATTATTGGCTTAATAATTTTATAGCAAGAATTATCCTTATTTTATTAATTTTACTAGACAATTGGGACTATTAGCTTTCAAATAAACTAGAGTAGTCTATTTAGTTTTTAAATTTGAAAGCAGCGTTTATCTTCTTAACATGATCTAAATAAAGATAAGCCCTTTGTGCAAATAGTTTATTAAATTCACTACTATGATTTTATCTATGAAATTATTGCTTTTATTCTTAGTAAGCTTATCCATTAGTAAACTATCCGCTAAATGCACACCAGCTTCAGCGGATAAATGTCAAGATGCCAACGTATTGTGTTCCCTAAATGAAATAAATGGCTATTCCTGTCAAAATGCTGATTATTCAAATCCTACAGGATGTACACCTTTATGTCCAAATGGTGGAGGAGGACCGCACCTTACCTCTTGGTGGGCATTTGTAACGAAAGGAGGAAACGTTTGCATTACAGTTACCTTTTCAAATTGCACTGTAAATAATATGGGAGTGCAATTTGGTATTTGGGGAGATTGTGATTGTAGTGAGTCTATTTTTTGCGATCCTTCCTGTACAGGCCCAGGAACGAAGCAAGCATGCGGTGTATTAGAAGCTTGTAAGACCTATTATTTATTTGTAGAAGGATGTTTAGGAGACGTTTGTCATTTTACACTAACTACTTCAGGAGGCGGTGCACCTGAATTACCGCCATTGGGTCCTATAATTGGTCCAAATAATGTCTGTGTTGGTGCCTGTAGTATTAAGTATCTTGACAGTATTGACACAAAATCTTGTAAGCCCAATTTTCAATGGACTTTGGATGGCAAAAAGTTAAATCAGCATGATGAAGAAATTAAGTTAGACTTCCTTTATGTGGGGGACTTTGTACTTTGTGTTACTGCAGTTATAGGAAATCCACAATCAGGATCTATCTGCGACCAAGATGGGCCAAAGTGTATTACAATAAAAGTTCGAAAAGAAAAGGATCGAAAAGATGGGCCACGATACATATGTTATGAAAACTCACCCTTCTTTTGGGGGAGTCAAAATATTAATTCTTCGGGAGAATATATCCAGCATTTTACGGACAAGAATTGTTGTGAGTATGATTCGATTGTGAATTTTATCTTGCTGGATAAACCCATACCACCTGACATATATTTTATAAGCTGCATTGGAGACATCTATAAAGATTCTTTAACAGGTAGAAAGTTTAGTACTTGTCAAAATAAAACAGAAGTTTTTTTACCAAAATCTACTAATACTATAAAGTGTGACAGCAGCTATTCCTTGACTGCAGTATTTCTTAATGTAGGAGCAAGTATGCGAGAGTACTGTCAGGGAGGACTTAGTTTTTGTGAAGTAGCAGCCATAGATAGCACTTGCGTTTTAAATGGATATACTAGAGATTCATTTACCTACGAATGGTTTGAAAAATCAGACACTATAAAAAAATTAATTGGAACGGGTAAGATCTTAGAATTAGTAAAAAAGGGAGATTATTGTTGTGATATAAACTTTGTTGTGAAGTTAGATAAATTAATAAAGAAATGTACGTTCACAATATGTGAACAGTTGAATGAAGATGATTTGAAATTTGAACAAAAATGTCCCAAAGGAGATCTCGAGTTGTGTTTAGGAGATACAGGAGTTTATCGTGTTGATGGATTATTTCCAACTGATGTAAGACATATTTGGACGGTCTCTGGAGGTCTAATTTTGACCAATAATCAAAATGATCAAACTGAAATTAAAGTACTTTGGAACTATAATCCTGCGCCATCAAGTGAATATATTGGATTGATCTGTTACCAAACTCAAGGTTCTTGTCCTGAAAATTCAGAATGTTGCATAAATGTAAAAATTTCTAACAATCATATTCCTAACGCTGGTATGGATTCCAAAGTCAACGGATTAATTTATAACTTACAAGGAAATTTAGTTCCTCATGGAGAATGGACACAGGTATCTGGAAAAGGAAAAGCAATCATTTATAATAAGACTAGTCCTCAATCAAAAATAAAAGTTAATCAAAGTGGTAAGTATCAATTTAGATGGACGACTACCTGTAATAATTTAAAATCATCTGACGATGTTGAGATTGAATTCAGTCGATTTGGAACCAGTAATAAAAGTGGTGGGACTCCCGCAGATACCTGTTGTTCTGGATTCATCCATGATCAATCACAGTTGAGATCAAAACTTTCAGACTTTAGTTATTATCCCAATCCAGTTCACAGCGGATTGCTCAATATTAGTGGAGGAGCAATAGGATTGGTTACAAATATTTCAATTATTAATCTGCAAGGAAAAATTCTATTTAACGAACAGCATACCTGGGATAAAATAAATCATGAAATCATCTTGCCGGAACAAATTGCCAATGGAATTTATTTAATTCAAATAAGTACTTTTGATCAAAAGCAATTTATTGCAAAATTATTTATTGAAAAGTGATTTTTGTATTGATATTACTTTGAGTCCTTTCAAATTTGTAAATTAAATTTAAATTGTAATCAATGGTTTATTAAATTAAGTATGAATAGATACATTCTGTATAATAATTCATCAATTGGATAATCCTTTCCGCTAACAAGGTAGACTAACTAATTAGCAGGTTATGCAATTACTTTTGTCTAACCTAGATTAATTTGAATTATTTAAGGTTAGGATTTAGCAGAAATAAAATTATATAGAAAGATAACCAGCATTAATTACATGTTAATATATTGTTAACTTATTGTTATTGTTATTGTTATTGTTATTGTTATTGCAGCCTTAAATTTGAAAGATGATTTAAGTATCGCAAGCTGAAACTAAATCATCTTAGAGAGACTCTATTCTAAAATCATTTTCAATAATCTGACTTTCATTTTATGAGGAAATCCCTGGTTATTAGCTTTTGTTTTATTTTGAATTTATTATCTTTTATCTATGGGCAAGGGTTTAAAATTCCCGATAAAGTAGCACTTCAGGATGAACAGATTCAAATCCCAGGCTTCCCATCTCTTACAGCAAAGGCTTGGCTAAGCTGTATTCATTCTCCTAAATTGACACTTCAGCCGTCTGAGACTTATAATAAAGATCATTGTTATACTTGGATCTCAAGAGATGTTGAACACCCTACAATACCTCTTCCATTCTGCGATCCTGAAGGGTATTCTATATTGCCATGTAATCAGTCAGGAATTTATATAGTTAGAATTGCTGATCTCATTTCTGGAAGTATTAATTATGAGTGTTTTATCGTTTATATCATGACAGGAATCACTATTACTGAAAAATCTAGTATTACAGAATGTATGGATGAAAATAGCAGTGTCATAATATCTGGTTCTCTGCAAGGGAGCGGATTACTTAATGTAACTACTCCATCAAGCCCCATCATGTTGATGTATTCAATTGATGGAACTACTAGAATGTCAGAAAATTGTCAGATCATTAATGGTTTATTCACAAGTCATATTTTTATGATTCCACAGATCGGCAAAGAAGTTAAGTCAGTAGATCCTAAGACATATACTTTGAAGATTAGTGCTCTATGGAATAGTTCTCAAGATTGCAAAAGCAATGAGCTAAATATTAATGTCTATAGATTGTGGATTGATCAGTTCCAGTATAGTGATGATAATAAGACTGCACCTCATGATTGGTTTGTAGTAATGAATAAATACATAACTTGTCAAGCTTATCCATCACAAATAATAAAAAAAACAAAATGGAGTTTAGGAAGATTCTGGGGTGAATTGGAGAATAATACAATTGACTTTTATGAAAGTATTAATTTAAAAATTAAGGAAGAAAATATAAACGGAGTTTTATCAAATGCGAATTTTGGGGAGTCCAATGAATCCATTGTTGTCCTTGAAGCTTACGATGAGAAAGGACAAATGTATATTGTAACTTCAGCTGAACTTAAAGAATATACTCAAGCAACAATTGATCCAATTGGTTCATACGTTACACAAAAAAGATACATGACGACCAACAATAAAGCGAGAGTCTTTTATCTCAGTGAAGATTTTCCTTCCTATGGAATTCCAGAAAAAAATTGGTTCAAGTATTGGAATGAGGTGATTGATTCTAAAGATTATGCAGACAATGAGATATATGAATTGCAGGACTTTGGTCCTGAATACGCCTTTGCTTCTCCTAATCTGAAACTTCTTCCAAATCTAATTTATGATATTATTTATTTCGATAAATTAAAGTGTTCTTCTAATTTTAATCTGAAAGGAATAAATAGCTTTTATTCTGTAAATCATCATGAAAATCAGCATATAAAGTTTTGGAGGGAATGGTGGCCTACGAATATTTATAGTGTAGTGGATGATGAAGATGAAGATTTAATTCCAACTTTTTGGGAGATGAATTATTCTGGACCATTCAATTTTAATTATAAAATTAATGATGGAGACGTAAAAAAGAATGGAACTGGCTTGATGGCTCTATATCACCATTCAATTATTGATCCAGACGATATTGAAATTGCAAAGAATTTGAATTCTGGTAGTTTGAACATAGATGACCTTGATTGGTCATATAGACCAGATCTCCCTGTATATGATAAGATTAATTGCCAAGGTAAACAATGGAAGTAATATGAAAAATATTATTATATTAGTACTTCTTTGTGTTTCAACAATAATAGATGCACAAACATTAAGTTATAGTGTTAATTATTGTAAAACAAAAATAATTACAATAAAGCAATATGCAGTTTCGAATAATTATAAAGATTTTGCATTTTTTGTTGAACCATTAACAGATAGCTTATACTGGAATTTCAAAAACATATATTTCTATCCTGACTCCTCATTGATAGAATTAGTTCAAGATTCAAATTTTATTACTTATTTAAAGGGAAATAATATTCCTTACACATTTGTATTTGATGGGGTAATATCATGTATTAGTCAATATCTAAAGTCATTAAAGTATTCAAATTTAAGCAACCCAGAAAGAACAAAATTGATATTAGCTAGTTCAGATCATTTTTCACTAAGCAGATCAATTTCTGGATTAACTGTTTCTGATTTTATAAGTATTTTTAATGAAGAAAATAATGAAAATAGAAAGATTTTTCTTCCATATATTTTTAATATTTACACTAGGAATCAAATCGATACTATTTTTTCTCACATTGATTCAATTGTATTAAATGATAAAAAGTTAATTTTTACCAAATTAACATATGCAGATAATTATTATAATGAATTAGAAAAAGATAGTATTAAGCAAGTTGTTAAAGCGAAGTTCTTAGTATTAATTGATACTAATGATATTTACGACATGGAAAATCTTGATTACGTCTTTAATCATTCTGAAAAAAGATTAGAGCGAAATGAAAATCAAAGGAAGGCCTCCGAACTTAATAGGAAAAATATATTCGACTCCCTTTTCCAAATAAAAAAACAAATGATTGATTCGGTTCTAAACCATCACAT
The DNA here is from genome assembly GCA_040006775.1 of Saprospiraceae bacterium. Lineage (GTDB taxonomy): Bacteria > Bacteroidota > Bacteroidia > Chitinophagales > Saprospiraceae > Vicinibacter. The sequence goes on along the minus strand of JBDTWI010000021.1, from coordinate 45,833 downwards.
TAATTATGCAAGAATGAGTCCTGCTGATTTGGAGAGTTTACAAAAAAGTATTGAAACTGGAGAGATTTATAATAGCAATATACTCGAACAAATGAAACCCGTTGATCGAAGTTCTTGGACTGCAGAAGAACTTCGAAGATATCATGCAGATCATGATACTACACTTAATAACAGAGGAACACATCCCGGCTGGGTAGGGGATGATGGAAGAAGTTTTGATACATTGAGTAATGATGAATTATTCTATGAATTGAGTTTATTCGATTATAATATGTTAATGGATACCATTCATACTGAATATGGATTGAACAGTAATCCAAGAATAATTCATCTGCGTAAGATTACACAGCTGATTGGAGATCGGTATCAGGCTGATAAGCTAATTCTTGATTCAAGTAAAGAAGCAGAACTCAATCGGTTATTTGACTTCTGTGAATTAGTATTAGGAATATTCAGGAATGCTTCGGTATGGAATACAGAATGCGAAAACTTAGTTTTTAGAATTTGGTTGCCATTTAGGGATCGATTGTACTCCTGGGTTACCTCTGCCAATCCAAGTTTAAGAATATTTTCCGATAATTTTCTTCACCTTATGATGGATGAAACTATGGCAAGAGAGTTGGCGAGATTAGGAACAGAACAATTGGATTTAGGAAATAGGGACTTAGCAGAAAAATATATTGCTCCTTTGCAAAGAATAGATAGTCAGAAAGAGCCTGATCTCGACAGTTTGCCTCCACGAAGATATGCGCTTCGCAACTGGGATATTTCAGTTCGATGGTGCAATGAGTTCATTTATGCCGCTCTTATTAAAGTAGGCTGGTTAGAAGAGATTAAATAATTATACCTAATATTACTATAATGAGAATTTTCTTGCTTTTCTTCCTGCTTTTTAGTTCAATAAATGTATACTCAGAAGTTAAGATTGGTAATGTTGTTCCATGCAATGGAACACAATGTACCGGATCGATAGAAGTAATTGCCAGAGACTTGCCACTCTTAGGTCCATTTAAAATTAAACTAAATGGAGATGTAAAAAAATTAGATTTGAATGGTATTTGGATTTTGCCTGATCTTTGCGTCGGATTAAATATCATTGAAGTTGATGGAAGTATTGAATGCGCGCATTGGGAATTTAATGTAATGATTACCGGGTGTAACTCAAATATTCAGGCAGTGGCTGATTTTAAAGCAGAATGCTTTAAGGATAATGATCAGAAGAATGGATTCATAAATCTTACCGTAATTGGAGGTACGTCTCCATTGGCATATTCTTGGTTCAATGAAAAGAATGTATTAATTTCAAACAGTAAAAATATTGCGAACCTTGGCCCTGATAAATATACTATTTTAATCAAGGATGCAAATAATTGTACCTACAAGAATACTTATATTATCAACAGGAGTTATTATCCTCAAATCAGTTCTAACATCACAGCAAAATGTACCAATATAAGAAGATGTAGTCTGGAGCTAAAGCCGATGAATCAACTGTATAATTACAGCTGGTCAGATGGATTGAATCAAGATGCAAACCAGACTTTTGCTCGTGACTTCGATTTAAATCAAAATACAACATTTGTGGTAACTGTTACAGACAAGGTTTCCAAATGCCAATCTACAACTACATTCAGTTATAATAAATCTGAGTTTGGACTTGACGTCATTGATAAGCAAAATCCAAATAATGATCCATTGTATAATAATGGTTCAGTAAAGTTGTATTTAAGTACCGGAGGTTTTAATAGCGGGATAGGAACTGTTCAAATTTTCAAGGATAATAATATATTCAGAACAGTTAATTGGAATTTTGATCCTAGAAATGGAGGTAATGGAAGATTTATCTCAATTACAAATCTTTCAAATGGTTACTATACATTCTTTGTCTATGATGGCAGTAATTGTTTTGTGGATGATACCTATTGTGATTTGTTTGATTGTGATGGAAATCCTCCTCCCAAAATAAAAATAACTAATTATGCTCTACCTCCAGTTACAATTGGATCCTTCGCTAAAGCAACAGTAGAGTATGAAGGTGATATAAGTAAATGCTTTTATAAATGGTGGGCGAACGATTATTATGTAGTTAACACAACAGCACCTGAATTGACCAATTCAGATATGAAAAAATTAGTAAATTCAAGTTTCGATAATGGATATTTAAATGTAAAAATGATTTGTCCTTGTGGTATTTCAGAAGATCGAGTTAGTTATAATCCATGTGGATACAACAATTATGATTTAACTACAAAGGAACGGAATATTGAAAAACTCTGTTTTGGAGTACTACCCACGGGAAAGACAGATAATAAAAAGTTAATTGCTAATATAATTGTTAAGATTGATTTGAACCAATTTTCTAAAGGAGGAATTGGTGTGGCGAAGTATGATCAACGTATTGTAGATTTCGATTGGACTGGTGGATTAATTACAACATACGAGAATTTTAATCAAGCAACAAAGATTCTTGAAATACATAGTTCTGCTACTTTGGCAGGTAAGTATTTTCTTTGCTTAACAACTTCTAATGGTTGTAGAAAATGTGCTCCTTTTGAAGTTATTAATGAATGGGGAATTCACAAGGATTATGCAGGAGAATTTATAAATTGTAATTGGGAGACCTGGTGTGGAAATGAGCCAAGTAGCTTTAATTGGACCAATACTTTAAGTGATGGGCATATGGAGATTATTGATCTAGAACAATGTAAGTTCGAATATAAGTGTGGAAATGGGAGTTCAAGAGAAATTATTGGTAGAAAGTATGAGAATTTTGAAGAACATACTTACCCCAATGGTCAGTTGCAGTGTAATAAGAAAATATTTTGTGATTTTTCGGATTTCAATAATTTTACTTTAAGTAAACCATTAGAGAATGGTTTTATTGAGTTAGCTGGGCTCAATCCTCCAAACTTTACATTTCCTAAATATGCTTTTAGTAAAATAATTCCTACAAATTGTTGTCAGCAAATAGAGTCAGTGACAAATTTAGGAAATACATGGCATAAATGGCTAGATTATGGTGGATTTGACTTAAGTACCGCCAGTAATCCTTGCAAAGCAAAAATGAAGTGTACAAATGGAAGCTATTATATTCTTGATGGCACAGTGGATTCCGATGTAATATGTAAGGATTTTGGGTCTGATGCTTGTAAAAGATGTTTCCAATGTACCTACAGTACTACAATTGATGGAATGATTTATTCCTATACTAAACCGAAAGAATGTTATTTGGTAACTGGCTCTGATTGTCCAAATTGCATGCACGGATTATATCTGGATTCTTTATCTAGTCAAATGGCATTGGATAATTTTGATTGCACTCTAGACAACTTATCAAATGAACTTATTTTAAATATAGTAATAAATTCAAATTTTATTAAGTCAAGCCAATTCTTAGATATTCAAATTTATAGTGTTGATGGTCGGTTAATTAATCAACTGAAATTTCGGATTCAATCACAAGAGGAAAAAATTACGATCAGTGTCAAAGATTATCTACCTGGTGTTTATTTTGTAAGATCTTCCTTAAATTCAAATATTAGTTTTACAAAGCGATTTACGAAAATATACTAAGTATAGTTTCATGACTAATTTACTATTCTACAGAGTCAATTCTGAAGAATCTTCGAATACTAAATTAAAAGAATCAATGCAAAACAACCATTTTCTTAAATGCTGTTTTGTTTCCGGAAGTCCAAACTACTGAATAAAAACCGGATGTTAATATGTTTGTATTCAATCTGAAATGACTGGCATTGTTTATAAATTCCTTAATTACCAGCTTTCCATTTGCGTCTCTGATTTCAATAATGGATTGATTATCTAGTTTGCCTTGATAACGAATGTCTGTCCATTCTTCGACAGGATTCGGTGTCACAGTTAATTTATCTGTATTCCTCAATTCAAATTCTACAACGTTGCTGACTGCCTTGTTGTAATTGATATCATATCCAACAACATAATATTTTACTTTTTCAAGTCCAGTATTCAAATTGTTGCTCATCTGATAAGTGCAATCATCATCACTTTCGTCGTTTACAACAAAGGCTTTAGAATGAATAAGTGATGCTTGTTCATTGTCATTTTCTATTTTGTAAACTTCATAATAAGCTAGACAATTGTGTTCTTCCGGTTGGAAATATAATTCCACAAGATTGGCTTTTAAATTACCAGTTAAATTAATTTGAAGTTTAGATCTAGTATTAAGATTGTTTTCGAATTGTTTGTCTGTCAATAATGAGGTATAAAATGGATTGTAAATTCCACCATTTAAATATTTGGTAGAATCACCAGCCAGCCCAGTAAATTTGTATGTACTAAATGGTCCGAAATCATTATTTAAATCTGAATCTAAATTTCTATTTGTTCCTATTTGAAATGGAGAAATTAGAAAATCTTTTAGTTGTTGGACTACGACATAATAAGTGCCAGGCTTGACACAGAATCTATAATACCCATCGTGTACAAATCTAGTGTTGTTGGAATATGTCAATATTTTTGATTGAAATTTCTTGTCCGGATAAGAATAGAGAAATACTTCTAGTCCATTAATTCCATTCTCACTAAGTTCCTGTAACCCATTATGATTCGTATCATACCATATGTAGCCATCAACAAAAGTGCATTTATACAGTCCTGCATCCCAACTGCGGTCGTCATCTCCTGAGAAAAGTTGAATAACATTCGTTGTTCCATATCCGAAATTACTTGATATGTCACTATCTAATGTATCAATTGTTTGATCATTCGGACTAATATCACAACCTGTTGGTGGAATGAATTTGATGAAATACTTACCCGGTACAACGTCTTCAAAAAGATATTTGCCATTGGAATTTGTATACGTAGTTTTTACCTGAGTCAAAGTATTGACATCGTAAAGTATAACCTGAACATTTGGAATTCCATTTTCACCTAATTCCATAATTCCATTTGCATTGCGATCATTCCATACCATATCTCCTAGTTTAGCAGTTCCACCAATTCCTGCGACATCGTGATCATCTTCATCTTGATTTTTTGACGGTCCAGCACCAAGTATATTGTTGTCATTTACAGTACCTGGTTTTACCTTTCTTTCATCAGGAGAATCCGAATTTGGTTTACTGTCTACATCGAAATCTGCAATTTCTTGTCCAGATAGATCTTTTACACTTAATATCTCGGCATAATTGCAATAATTAAGTGGATTGTTGTTCTGAAGCACTTTGAGTTTTAACTTAAAACTTGTACTGTCACTAAATTTCAAATTTGCTATTTTTGTAAATTTAACATTCGATCCTGAAACAGTCCAACCGGTATTGATTGATGGAATGAATTGAAATGCTGGTGTTAAATAATCAACTATTGAAATACTTCCCGATTCAATATTTCCTTGATTGAACACGGTGATTATATATTCCAAAGTGTCACCTATTGATGCGCGACTTGATGGGGAAAGTTCTTTTCTCAATGCAAAATCTACAAGTGAAAGCATCGCTGGATCCTGATCATCTTCATCTTTTACTCCGTCTCCATCTGTATCAAATCCATCATCATCAATACTGTTGTCACTCAATGAATTTGGCACACCACCTGTATCATTGAATTTGTCAAAATCAAATTGTGAATCGATGTCGCGATTGTATAAAGCTGATGAAAGGTCTCGGGCACTTGTTATTTCAGTATAATTAACAAGATCTCTACTTTTTGAATCCTGAGTATTTACTTTAAGCTTCAAAAACAATTTTATACTATCACCAGGATTTAATGTAGTGTCTAAAGTTATTGTTGCGTAGCGTTTGGCGGGAACATTAAGCCATAATGGATTGTCAACCCATGACATTCCTAATGGAATGTAATCTACCAATGAAATTTGTTTAACACTTACTAAGCCTTGGTTAAATACATCAATGCAAAATGTCGCAGTATCATCATATTTAACTACGTTTGAATTTTTTACATATTTCATCAAAGCAAGATCAAGAATTGAAGGCATCGCAGGATCATGATCATCTTCTTCTCCTAATAAGTCAGTTGAAAAGATGTTGTCATCATTCAATGCGTTTGGCAGTACTTCTCTTTCCTTTAGATTGTTACTACCTTCCTTGCTATCAATGTCAAAACCCGTTCTATTCGCACCAAGTGAATTACTGGATGAAATAATTTCAGCATAATTGATCCACTCTTTAATAGGTCTTGAACCAGACTTCAATACCAGATAAATATGTATGTCAAAACTATCTCCAGGTTCAACACGATGATTAAAAATTCCCGTTGCTTCAGTACCATTAATTGTCCATTCCGGATTGTCTAGAGCAAAAAATTGTAAACCATTAGAGATATAATCTTTAAGTCCAATCTGTCCTAGTGTATCTGTCCCCTGATTGAATATTCTTATTACAAAATCTAGCTTTTGTCCTGGTAGATGAGGAGTTTTTGTTACAATAATTTTCTTCAATGCAAGATCCCAAATAAATGGAACCGCTGGATCATGATCGTCTTCATCTTTTATGCCATTCATGTCGGTATCGTTGCCATCGTCATTGATTTCATCATCTGTTAAGGTACCCACTTTTCCACCCATATCATTGTTTGGATCATTGTCAAATTCACTATCAAAATCAGTACTCAGCGCATGAACTCCCAATCTTTTAGAAATAGATGCATTGAGTACTTCAGCAATATTTACATATTCTTTAGGCTGTTTTCCGGGTAATAATTTAAGATATATAATTCTGTTTAGTGAATCTCCTTCAAGTATTGGATCATTAACAAGTAATCGCCCTTCGGAATTATTGAATTGCCAATCTGTATTTAAGTTTGGATCAATTTCATAACCCTTTGGAACATAGTCTACAATTGTTGCAGAATATATCGTTGAGTGACCTTGATTATATAGCGTAATCAAAAACGGGATTGTTTGGCCATAATTATAGGGTCCCGGAATGGCCAATCTTTTTCTCAAAGCAATATCAAAAATCGGTGCTTGTGATACATCCTGATCATCCTCATCTTCATTGGGATTTAGCTTAGATTTCCCATCAATTCTATCGTCATCTTTAGAATCAGGAATTACCTTATTGTCGTTATTTTTTATCTGATCAGGATCGGAATCAATATCAAAAGCCTGATTGAATTCAGAGTTTAAAAAATTAGAAATTTCGGATACGTTTATCGTTTTTTTAATATCATCAAAATGTTTCAATGTTAAAACCAAGTCTGTGAATGTACTATCCAAACTCGCTAATGAATCAATAGTATAAGTCAGTATGCTGTCATTCAATTTTGTCCATCCAGGATTTAGAATTGGATTAAAATCAAATGCACTGGTTAGATAATCTGTAATCTCGATCTTCTTAGCGAGACCTGTACCTTGATTAAATACCAAACTTCTAAAAAAGATGTTTGTCCCGATTTTAACCGTATTGACATTTAATGAAGTCTTGCGCAATGCCAAATCAAAATATTCAAAGTCAGTACAAACGGTATCTCTTTGGTCAATAATGGCATCATTGTTTACATTAAGCTGTGATTCATTGAATAAACCAAAGTCAGGAAGAAAATTTCCTGCATTGTCTTTTTGGCATACGAAATAGGTATGATCACCTTTACTAACATTACTTAGATTTAATTCTAAATCGAAAGTTAGAAAAATTGAATCTGTAGAATTAGAAGCTATGGATTTATTTTGAATAAAATGTATCAGTGAATTTGGAAATAAACCTGAAATTGAATTCGGTATGCCATGATTAATGTTATAACTTGTATTTAAAATACTGATATCATCATCAAAAGACAATTGATCATATAACGAGTATACTCCTGTAGCTCCTCCGGAATTTTTGACTACGAATAAATATACCACTTGATTTTTATCTACTCCTTGAATTTTTTTGGACCAGAGAAATTTTTCATGTGAGATACTTGGAAGATCACCACAAGTCGTATCCTTTAATTCAGCCCGTAAATCATTATTCAAATCAATTCCTGCTATATTGAACATACCTTCATTAAGTCTTGGCAGATTAGGAGTGGTACTCCCGCATGATTTGTAAATATTGTCACCAAGTGATCCCGGGCGTAAATCTAAATTAACTAGAAATTCGACATTGAAAGTATCTATTTGATTTTGATTTAGTTTGCGTTGATTGGTAAGCACCCAACCGTTAGCAGGTTTAGGCAATGGAAGTATGCTCAAGCTCGTGTTGATTAAACCGAATTGAGCGGAGTTAATTTTAATGTCGTCATCAAAACTCGGACTTTCAATGAGATTGTAATATCCAAATGTTCCACCTAAATTTTTAATAATAATGCGGTACTTAAGCTTTGCATTTCTCAAATCAAGAAATTCAGTTTGTAACAATTCCTTATTGATTTCAAATACAGGAATTTCTGCACAGACAGAGTCTGCAATATCATAGGATCCATTCCCGTCTGAATCAAGTAACGCGCGATTAAATAATCCTTCCCCTGATTTTGGTGATATACCACAAGGAGTATAAATATTATCTCCTGATGAGAGTGGATTGAAATCTATGGTAAGGTTGATTATTACATTGTAAGTATATTTAGTGAATGATGGAATAAGTTGATTACTTGCAATTATCCATGGACCTGGTCCAATTAGTGCAGCGCCATTTTTAGAAGGTACATTGCTGGTGTAAAAAGCAGATTTTATCTTAATGTCATCATCAAATCCTGTAGCATCTTGTAAGTTGAATAATCCTGTTTCAGATCCGAGGTTTTCAACTTCAATTTTATAAGTAATATTATAACTTGCATCGGATAAAACAGTGTAGGAAACTATACTCTTTTTCATTATAAGTTTTGCTGCAGGACAAGAGCTTTTAGTAGTAAATATTGAATCCGCACAACTATGATTATCAAAATCTCGTATAACTAATTTGTAGATACTTGAATTATCAGATTTAAAATCCGGGCCTATGGCTGATCCAACCAGAATGCTTGAGCCATATGCAACATCTCCCAAGACAATATTATTTTTCACCACCTCAAATCTGCTAGAAGTTCCAGCATCAGAATTGTCAGCACCTATGAGTACTCCAAACCAATCATCACTCGTATTGTATGGTGTGCCATTGTTATTACAATCTGTTTGAAGAACTGTATTAATATTTAATGCACAACAATTGACTATGGCAACATCATAAGTACAAAATTGCCTTACAGTATCACCTGAAGAATCAATTGCAACAAAATAGTAGGATTCAAAGTTATCTTCCAATCCTGAAAAAGTATTGTCAATTACTAGTAAATCTGTAAAGCCTACAATCTGTGAAGAGGAAGTTCTATACCATCTATATTGGGCCATTCCCGGAACAGCCACTAAATTAATCTGTTGATTTCTATTGGAGCACAATTCATAATTCAAATTGCAGCATGATGATGGTTGATTGAATGCATTCAATAAGTCAATAAAACAATCTGTGTTGTTTTCAAGACTAATTTTAATTGAAACATTGTTTATTCCCCTGCTTTCAATATTTTGAAATTTGAATTTGTATATTCCATCTTTTTCGATGAATAATTTAGATTTTTCTCCTGTGCTTAATTCTATAATCACATATCCAATAGGTGCATTTGTAACATTAAATTCAATATTGGCAACAAAAGAATTGGAAAGTGGATTACATGGGCTTGTTGTTACTTCAGCTATTTGTAATGCACAATTGTTGGTAGGAGAAAATCCAAAATCATATGAGAAATTATTCTGACCATTGAGTCCAGTATTGAAATTGTAATCAAGTTGACCCGCATTTATGATTTGTCCATTGTTGTCAATAAGACTGTCATTGGGAAAGTTTGATTGGAAAGCTGATGGCAAGAAATTATTTAATGATGGCTGATTTGTAAAGATCCTAAGCGTATAGTTTTCTTCTGATTGCAGATCGATTATACCATAAATGAAATTCAAAGAATCTTTTTTGTTTAAAGCTTTTGAATCATTTGAGAATAGATACTGTCCATTCGAATTACTTTTGGCTTTGGCTATTACATTACCATTTTTAATTAAGAATATTTCAACATCTGGCATAGGAGGTTCGATTGGATCCTGAATACCGTTGTGATTTAAGTCTTTCCAAATGTAATTTCCAACTTGTATGGGAGGAACTTCAGAATTGATTCTAAGGTCGCCAAGCCCACTCGATTTACCGATAAGAGTATTTACATCTGCAGGAATAATTTCTAATCTTTTTGTCCAGATTCCTACATTGTTATTTAAGTGTACTACGCCATTTGAATAGAGATCTACAGGATCTTGAGTTGTAATAACAACATTCTTATTACTAGGAATATTTATAATTGCACCAATTGCACTTTCAGTTTCGTTTAAGGTACCGTCTTTGAACAATGAAAAATCTCCTGAATAAAATTCGCCAAATCCAGGACCAACTCCAGTATTCTTTCCTGCTGTTTCTATCAATCCATCATTGGCGTTGTTTTCTAAGATGAATGTGCTATTGCCATTTGATTTTCTTGCTTTTAAAATATCACCATAAGAAATTACTGAGAAAAATCCTGTACCATCCGTATTTGGTTGATGATAACCTCCTTGAATTCCATAGCGATCTGCAATACCCAGAAGTATGACATCATCACCATCAAAATCAATACTCGTAAGAATTGCTTGTGGATAAGTACAATAAATATTTGGTCCTTGCAAGCAGTTTACATCCCAATTGTCTGTCCAAGGTCTAAATCTTGAAGTGCCGGAAAATCCTGGATAATTTAATCCAAATTGTAGAACTTGCGAGAAGGATTTTGTTACAGGATTAAGTTCATAAACTGTAGCTTTTAGATCATTTGTGTTTTGTGAAATTTGAGCATCACACACTACACCAACATATATCTTTCCCCGATATACTTTGATTGACCAGGGTCTAAAATTTCCACCGCCACACATTGGATTCGGAATCGCAAATGAATCAACGTTTGCAGCTGTAGGTTGAACATATGGAGAATTAATAAAGATGGAGTATATTTTTTTGTTGTATAAATTGATGAGGTAAATAGTTTTTTCATTTTCGGAAATATCCATTCCTCCATATCCAACTTTTCCAACTAAGGTGAAAGCTAGAGAGTCTTTTGAACGAGGTTCTGTCACACCAGGCAGACCTCGGTCAACGTTAGAAGGAACACTACCAGAAGGAATTCCGATGCTGTTGAGATCAATTTGAGAAATTACTGTTTTTGAATTGAGATCAATTTGATAAAGTCCACCAATTCCAAGGGGGCCTAATCCAATATGTCTTTTTAAAGTAGCAGTAGTAAATAACTTTTGTGTTTTCTTTTGAATGGCTAATCCCCAGCAACTTCCTATTTCACTCGCTTTAGAGAGAATTGTAAGATTCGTAGCTGAGCCACCATTTTTGATTGTTTTTGCAGAATTAGAAGTTGTTCCACCGTCATTGCTGTTCCAACTTACCAAAGATTCAATATTTGCAAAATTGGATGGAACGCTTAAAGGATTTCCACTCACATAACAGGGAGTGATGAGTTGGGCGTTTTCATTGTAATCCTTTGGGTAATTAATTCCAAAATTTATTTGATTGCTTGGGTGATTTACAAACTGAATACTCGAATTTGAACCACCTGAACTGTTGTTAATCCCAGTTTCAAAATCCAAAGGCTTGTCAATTAGTAATTCTACTCGATATGGTGCTGGCTCTGGTGTATTGAAAACGTAATGCCCTTTTTGGTCAGTTAACGATATTCCGATTAAACCATTCTTTCCATACAAACGAATTGTAGCTCCTTTAATAACTGCATCTTCATAGACTGAACTTGAATCTTTAAGGCCATTGAGGTTGAAATCTCTATATACTATTCCAGAAATTTGAGATAAGCCAAATTGTAGAAATAGTAAGTAAGAGAAACCAATAGTAAATATTGCTTTCATTGATTGATGGGATTATTGGTAAAAGCATAACCAATAACTATGCCAATTCAATCAAATGATAATAATTAATAAACTTTAAAATAATATTAAATCAACAATTTATATATTAAAATAAATATTATCTATTAAAATTTAATATATTACCCATACTAAAGCAGGCTCTACAACGAGGCTCATATTTGTCCATTTCACCAAGCACAATAGTGTCTTCTTCACCTGAAATTCTGTAAGAATGAGTTGCCAGATTGCCACAATGAGGACAGATTGCGTGTACTTTAGTTATATACTCTGCAACAGCTAATAATCCGGGCATAGGTCCGAAAGGAAGACCTCGGAAATCCATATCTAAACCGGCAATAATCACACGGATTCCTTTCAGACAAAGGGTTTGAACATGAATACACAATTCCATATCAAAAAATTGTGCCTCATCTATGCCAACTACTTCAATACCTTCAACAAGATCCAATATCTGGGATGAATGCATAATCGGTGTAGACATTAAAGCATTGTCATCGTGAGATACTACCTGACGTTCATCATATCTAGTATCCTTACTGGGTTTGAAAATCTGTACTTTTTGATTGGCAAATCGCGCTCGCTTTAACCTGCGGATAAGTTCCTCTGTTTTGCCACTGAACATAGAACCACAGATGACTTCAATCCATCCACTTCTTTGAGATTTAAAACCTGGTTCTAGAAACATTTACTGCTCAAATATCATTATATTTTGTATATATATGTTTAAAATGTGTGCTTTAATTCAATGAAGCTTATTTTTGCAGCGCGTAACCTTTGTACTACATAGACTATTTTATTCGTTGATTTACAAATATTATTAAAAATGGACTTTAGCAAACTTAAAATTTGGATGAAAAAAATGAACCAAATTTTGGAATTGTATGAAAACAATGATGAATTCACTAATACGGAGAAAAACCTCCTAATTGATTATACAGAAAGAATAAAATCAGAAATTTTAAAACTCAAAATTTTAGAGCTTGATCAAGAAGAAGCAGAGGATGAAGTAGTACAAATGGTTCAGGAAGCCAAAGGTCACAATGCTCCCCCTACAAAAATTTCTGAGCCAATACATCAAGAAAAAAAAGTGGAAGTCACGGAACCTATTAAACAAGCTGAATTGGTTTCAGCTGATAAAGTCAGCAATAATTTTGATTCAAATACTAATCATTATCCTCAGCTTTTTGAACATCTTAACGTACAAGATGTGTACAGCAAGTTAGAATTAAAACCACTTTCGGATATTAAGCTAGGAATGGGGCTTAATGAAAAAATTCAAGCGCAAAATGAATTGTTTAACGGAGATAAGATTGCTTTTGATGAGATTATTCAAAGTTTAAATCAATGTCCTGATTTTAGCAGTTCTAAAAATCTCCTTTGTGAATTTGTTATTCCAAAGTATAATTGGGTCAATCCTACCAAAGAAAAAACGGTATTGGCTTTTATAAAATTAGTGAAGAGAAGACATCTTTAATGGAGAGCATTACCAATCAGAAAGAAGGTATTTGGTATGCTGCAAAAGTCTCTTTAGGTTTTGCAGCGTTTATTCTGGCGGTTCACATTATTTTTAATGTGTTTCCTATTGACAAATTTTATTACAGTATTTATCCAAGAGATATTCATCAATGGTATGGAATATTGACAGGTCATTTTATACATTCAAGTTGGACCCATTTGCTGTCAAATTTTCCTCCAATGGTGCTTACACTATTTATGATTTTTTTCTTCTTTAGAAGTATCGCATGGGCAGTATTCACTTTGATTTGGGTCTTGACAGGTTTTGCAGTGTTTATGTTTGCACGAGAATCTTCGCATCTTGGGGCAAGTGGAATTGTGTACGGATTAATTTCCTTTGTTTTTTTCTCAGGAGTTTTTAGACGAAATGCCAAATCTATTATTTTGATGGTAATTGTCGTCATTCTTTACGGCGGCTATACGGCTGGACTTCTTCCAATTGATGAAAAAGTTTCTTGGGAAAGTCATTTATTTGGAGCGTTGTCAGGACTTTGGACTGCATTTATTTTTAGAAATTTCAAAGAACATGATGAAATTGAAAATGAGCCAAGTTGGGCAAAGGATTCTAAAGATAAAAGCTATTTTTTAGAAAGAGATACTTTTGAAAAAACACTTGCACAACGACAATTGGACAAGGAAGCTGAAGAAGAAAGATTAAGACAATTCTACAACAATACCAATTCGACTTACTAGTTCTACAATCAATTATTCTATTTCAGGATAATCGATTTTAAATTTATCCATTTTACTTTCTAGTATTTTTTTGAAACTTTTGCTTGCCTTTGAATCTGGTTGGTTGATTCTATGATTCTGCATGTCCAATATTTCTTTTATTCGTTGATTAATTGACTGTGTACCTTGATTAAAAAAGGTATTAGAAAAATATTGACAGATATATTTTATTGCAAATTCATTCGGATGCACTAAATCGTCTTTAACAAATCGATAATCTCTGAGATCATCCATAAATATTTCGTAGGCCGGAAAATATGTAATATTACTGAAGCTGTTTTGGATGGATTCTACCAACTGAATTAAGCTTGCTTTGCTTCGATTGTTCTCTACAAATCCATCTCTAAGATATCTAACCGGACTAATGCTAAAAATAATTTGAAGTCCGGAATTAACTGCAAACAGATCATTTAAAAGTTTCGTCCAAATAATTATAAGTTCTTCAGTAGAAGCTTTTTTCTTTTCAAATTGCTCTGCGGGAATTTTGTGACAATTTGCAACGACTTTTTGTTTTGGTAGATAATTGTAATAATAGCTTGAACCAAATGTTATTATGAAGTATTTCGCTTTATGAATGTTTTCTCTGGCGGTCTTTATTCCGTTATTTATATCGAGAAGTAGAAGGCTTTTGTCTTGATTCGAAATGCTGCTATGATGATCAAAGGAATTAAATAATCCTTGATTGTTGATCAAATCGGATTCTACATAAGTGTAATTATCAAGAATCTTTCTAAGTTGGATTTCAATGCTCAATGGATTGAAAACAATGCCGAAGGGACTTTGAAATATTTTAAATTTAAAAGATTTAAGATATTGACTTATTTCTTGAGCAAAACAAGATCCGATACTCATTATTTGTTCGGAATGGTGAATTTTATAGTCCGATTCCAATAAAGGAAAAATTGTTCTAAAGGGATCCATTTAATAAATATTTGTTAAAGAAAGGTAGAGAAAGAAGCTGAAATATATGGAACTGTAATTCATTGCTTACTTTTGATTTACTATGCGTTTAATGGGTATTTTTTTAATTTTTTCTTTTAACTTGATGACTGCACAGCAAATTACAAATTGCTGGCCTATTTTGGCAAAAGTAAGCTATAAAAAAGCTTATGATGCAATTCTTGGTATTCAGGTAGATAAACCATTGTTTAGCGCTGAAGTCAAAAAGCTTGAGGGTAAAACTATACAATTGAAAGGATATATTATTCCTACTGATGGCTATAAAAGTCACAAAGAATTTATTTTTTCCGCATTCCCTTACAGCAGTTGTTTTTTCTGCGGTCAGGCCGGGCCGGAGACAGTTGTTGAAATTCAGTCATTGGACGCAATCGAATATTCTAGTGAACCTATAGAACTCATTGGAGAATTAAAACTCAATGCAACGGACATCAACAGAATGATGTATCAACTCACAAAAGTCAAAAAGATATAATTTTATTTTCGAAAAAAAGTAAACATCAATATTAGAATTCCTATTATTTTGATTAAGATGTACATTATTTTTTCCAGGAAATTAATATCAATGTGATCAAGGGGTTCACTCCAAAAAGAATACATCGGAAAGTACTTAATTTCAATCTCGGCCGGTTCTTGAAGTACACCTTTACATCTTTCGTTTTCCGGAATTTGCTGATCTAATTTCTCCACATAACCATTGTACTGCTGTCTGTAGGATTTTCCATTTATCAAGTATTCATACCAGTACGTTCGATCAGGTTTGCAAATATGTTCAACAATTTTAGCCTTAGTTTCTTTACCCCAGAAAGACAATGAAATTGTCCGCAGCGGATCTTCTATATTTAGGAGCGGTAAAATGAAAATACAGCTCAATAAAAAAATGAATAGGAACTTGAGGAAGCGCCACATAAAGGTCAATATTTAGGCAAAATTAGCTGAATAATTGGAATTAAAATTAGACATATTAATAAGCTAAAGAAATTCTACCTTAGTGCCCGTGAAGGAAAAGCTCAGATTGCTCTTTGCGAAATTCAAAGTTTTAAATTGGTGGAAGAAAACGCTCCTATGCATTGGATTGATAATTGCTTTGCATTGGTTGTATTTGGTCCTTTTAATCTTTTTCTTGCCTCCAATAACTACAACACAGATTGGAGGATTGATGGATGGATATGGTTTGCGTAGAGATTATGTCTACTATTCTGACATTTCCTACGTAGCCGGATTAGCGGTTATTGCTTCTGAAGATCAGGTATTTCCGGAGCATTTTGGCTTGGATTATGAGGCCATTGAAAAAGCCATGGATTTTAATAGTAAGCACACAAAAAGAAAACACGGTGCATCAACGATTAGTCAGCAGGTCGCAAAAAATGTTTTTTTATGGCAGGGAAGATCCTGGATTAGAAAAGGCTTAGAAGTATATTTTACTTTCATGATTGAGTTGCTTTGGTCCAAGGAAAGAATATTACAAGTTTATCTGAATACTATAGAAATGGGACCTGGAATATTTGGCATCGAAGCCGCTGCTAAATCTTATTTCAATAAATCCGCTTCGAGATTGAATCGCTCAGAAGCAGCTTTAATCGCCGCCTGCTTGCCGAATCCAAAAAGATATAAAGTAAGTTATCCTTCTGGTTGGATGCTCACTCATCGAGCATGGATTCTAGAACAAATGGATCAGATAGAGCCTGATGAAGAAATTCAAGCTATTTTAAGAGGAATGAGACATTAAGCCCATGAAGTCATTTGAATTTTATGTCTTCGGTTCACTATTGATGTTAGTAAGATTCCTTCAGGTGTCTATCAGCTCAAGATTAATGATTATCAGAATAACGTTATTAAGATTTGTATAATAAGATAAAACCAGTCCTTAATGTAAACAAAGTATCACTTACATTTTTGATACTTTGTTTTTTATATTTTCCATGTAATAGTCAAAATAAGTTTGATTATAACTGGGTCTTAGGTTATGGCAGAAGTGAACCTTCAGAAACTTATTTATTTGGAGGATTTACAATTAATTTTAATTCGAGTATTACTTTTAAAAACCAAACAAGAGAATTTAATTTTGAATATAATACTAATTCTTATTCTAATAATCTGGGAGAATTAGAGTTAATGTCAAACGGATGCTTGATCGCTGATGGTAATTCAAGTATCTTAAAGAATGGTGATGGTATTAATTTTGGAACACAGAGAAATACATGTCCACTTTTAGATATTGATTTACAAGCTGGTTTATTTATTAGTTTCAAATCAAATGATTCAATAATTTATTATATTCACACAATTACCGATACAATTGGTAAAAGATTGCATAGAAAATATATATTATTAACTAGTATAAATAAAAATATTGATTCTATCGTAAGAAAAAATGAAATATTAATAAAGGATACGCTTTTGCTTTTAGGCTTTACTGCAATAAGATCTAGTGATAAAGACTACTGGTGGTTATTGCATCCCAGAATTTATTCTAACTCTTATGTTGCATTAAAATTGAAGTATGATGGAACTGTGAGCTCTATTCTTAAGAATCAAATAGGTATTTATATAGACACTAGCATGAGTGGAGAGGCCCAATCCTCCTTCTCACCAAATGGAAAAAAATTTGGAATATTTTTTCCTAACAAAGGACTGCAGGTGATGGACTTTGATAGAAGTACCGGATTAATGTCTAACTCAAGGTTTTTCAATTTGAACTATAATCGCGCAGTATTTGGAGGATGCGCATTCTCTCCTAACTCAAGATTTGTTTATGTGAATACGAATACTGAATTAATGCAAGTAGATCTTGAAGAAACTGATTCCATAAAGGCAGTTGATACTATTGGTCTATTTGATAATTTCTTTGATCCCTATCCTACCACTTTTCTACAGATGATATTAGGTCCAGATTGCCGAATCTACATGAGTACCTATGGAGGTAATAGATATTTGCATGTCATTTTATATCCAGACATAAAGGGTAAAAAATGCAAATTCGTTCAAAGAGGATTGAAACTGCCGGCAAGGAATTCCTTCGCTCTTCCAAATAATCCTCACTATAGAGTTGATGAACCCTGGCCATGTGATAGCACCATTACCATTCCTTTGAATACTTCTGTAACCGATCCAGAAGAAGGAGTATTTAGAAAAGGTGATCTACTGATTTATCCACAACCAGCTAGTGAATTTATAATTATTCAAGCAATTGGGATAGATGAAAGTCCTAATAATATTCAAATATCTAATTTGCAAGGTGAACTTATTATGAATAAAAATATTCTGTTTTACAATCAGGAGTTAAAACTCGATATATCTACTTTACAAGCCGGAATATATTTTATCAAGTTAAGCAATAAAGATAGAATTTGGACAGGGAGAGTAATGATAGGAAGTTAAAGAGTTATTTTGTTTTCATTCTGATCAGGTTTAGCTTAGTACTAGACTAAAGAAGACTTACCAGATAAGAAATGCAGGTTTTCAAGTCTTTTGAGATTCAGTGCCCTTACTCAATAAGCTTTCGAACAACAATTTAGACATTAATTCAATCTTTCAATAAGCAAAATTAAGGATAGTACACCCGTAGCTTGTGCTATTGAATCAGCAACAACTTTCCCCCAATCTATATCTTTTTTATCCTTTTTCGCTTCAATTTTTTTTGCATCTTTGGCACCTACGTTTATTATAGAACCTTTATAAACATTAGGGTAAATTCTACCAAATAAACCTCTTTTTGTACTTTCAATTCTTCCGTTTGCATGTTCTACAGTAATCTTTTTTGGATCTGCATTGTCATTTAATCCTGCAGCGTAATTGCGAATATAAAATATTGCTTTTTTGCCTTCAAAATAGGCGACGTTTATAGAATTATTTGATGAAAGTAATTTTTCTGGATACAACAAGGAAGCATTTGTTTCACCGGATATTCTGACGAAATCTTTGCGCTTTGGTATGTTTATATAATCCTTATCTTTTACAAGAATATTATTTCTTGATTTATAGGTCTTCATGGCATCCGGAAGATCCATAACAATATAACCAATATCATCCAAACTTCTATTTAACGTTGCCCCTTCAGCGAATGCTTCACTCGTTAGACCACCTGAACGTTTTATAATATCAGTAATTTTTTCGTTGACATCAATAATTGCATAGGGTCCGGGATATAAAACTTCACCTTCGATGTAGACAATTTTCTGCATTTCAAAATTCGGTTGACTTCTTATTACTACTAGATCGAAGGGTTCCAAAATGAATTCTGAAGATGCATCAGTAACCATTAAATCCTTAGAAGAAACAATCGATTTTACAATGGTCTTGGTAGGTTGATTGTCAATGATTTCAATTCTATAAATATCAATCTTGTTGGAAGCAGCTGAAAAAGAAAATCCTTCGGCAAGGGTTACTGCATCTTTAAGATTGAGCATTTTGCTAAATTGATATTTTCCTGGTTTTCTGACTGCTCCCGAAATTTCAATATAACTGTACTCTGAAAATTGTTTCCCGGATAATACCACTAAACTGTCAAAAGGCATTATAAAAATATTTTTATCTGAGGTCTCATTGTCCATTATTTCGTTGACAGGCAGCTTAATTACAATTTGATCTTTACGACTTCCATTTTCAGTTCGAAATAAATAAGCATAGTCCCAGGTGTTTGATTTTAGTCCACCTGAAAGTAAAATGAGGTCTTTGACGCGAAGATCTTCCTTAACGTTAAGTGCAAATCTTCCACTGTTTCTAACTGCTCCGGAAATGGAGATATAGGACTTGTCGGTAAAAGTTGAAAGTTTAATAATTTCTAATTCGTCTTGAGGTTTTAATAGAGTTTGGGCTTCAGCCATTCCTTTCCGAACATTGATCAAATTGACACGTATAACATTTGTTGTTTTATCAGGATTGTTTCTCTTTAGAAAAGCATTTTTTAAATCAGACTCATAAGTAAAATCAAGTTTTTTTACTAGGTCTCCTAAGGTCATTCCTTCCTTATATTGATACGCGGATTCTGATCGCAGTTCACCTTTAGTAAAAACAAAATCTTCATCCCCTGTTTTAACAGTAAAAACAGTAACGATATCACCATTTCTTAATTTAAAATCTCCTTTTGAAGAAATTAATTCTTTATAAGGAACGTCTAAGATTATTTTTTTATCATTATCTATTCGTTGTATCTGAATGGTTTTGGTAATGGCCTCGCCTTTTAGTCCTCCGGCATAATAGATTAGACTGTTCAATTCTTCACCATCTATAAGTTCATATTTGTATGGTCGATTTATTGCGCCATTAATTTTGACTAACTTTCCTGAAATGGGCACCTGAATATAATCATTGTTTTCAATTGATGCATCACCAACCGAACTTGGATTCATAATAAATTTATAAACGTCGAAGACTTTTGTTTTGCCGTTTCGGATAAGATTAATTTTTCTAACTGATCCTATTTTATTTGGACCACCTGCTGCAACTAAGGCATTGAATACGGTATTTATTGCAGGAAGTGTGAAGCTGCCAAAATGTTCCACTTCACCAACAATATTTACCTGAATTGTTCTCGAAGAACTCAAGTTGACATCAAATTGGTTTGCATCAAAACGATAGAATCTTCTGAAATAATTGCTTAACATTCCTTTTGCTCTACCAAGAGTTGAACCCTTTAAGAAAATTCTTGGCATTCTCGCTGGTGCAATATATCCTTCAGAATTAATTTCATATACTTCATTCAGTTGACTTACTCCCCAGATGGCAATAGTTATTTGGTCACCTACACCAAGTACATAACTGGATGGAGCCTTGACATCTTTTGAAGATTCATACAAGGATAAGCTTTTGTTTTTAAAAATGTGTTGCCCCCATATTTCAACATCTTTGAAACTGTCGCGAATCAATATTTTCATTGAGTCGTTAGCTCTTTGATCAAGGCTTATTTTTTCTTTTATTTTGGAAGGTGAATCCTCATCAATATCCTTTTTGCTTTTGTCTAAATTGTTATCTATTGCAGAAGGTACTTTTGATTTTGGACTCCTTGATTTTTCAGATTCTATTTCTTTAATTGCTCCTTCGATTTCAGTCTGATAATGTATTGCTTCAGAAGGATCCATTTTTTTAAGATCTTCCAGGATAATGCCTCTTCCTTCTAACTTTACGCGCAATTCTTCCTCTGAAATACCTCTCTTATCTAACTCTTCATAAGCTTTATTAAGAAATGATATTTGTGTTTGTGCAATCAATGGGATTTGTAATAGTACAATTATAGAAATGAATATTGATCGCATATTAAACTTGTGTTGAATAATGTTTTTGATAATAGTGCATATATTCGCCTGTAGTAATTTCTTTTAACCATTCTTGATTATCGATGTACCAATCAATTGTACATTGAAGTCCTTCATTAAGATTCATTGACGGATTCCAGTTTAATTCATTTTGCAATTTGCTTGAGTCTATTGCATATCTAAGATCATGTCCAGGTCTATCTTTCACATAGCTAATTAATTTGCTAGAACTTCCGGCTTCTCTTTGAAGTGTAGTGTCCATTAAAGAACAGATTTGTAGAACTAAATCAATGTTGCGCATTTCTGAATTCCCTCCAATATTATAAGTCTCTCCGTTTTTGCCTCGATGAAAAATGACATCTATTGCACGAACATGATCACCTACCCAAAGCCAGTCTCTTACATTTTTTCCTTCTCCATAAACCGGTAAAGCGCGCTGATGAATAATGTTATTAATGATCAACGGGATTAATTTTTCTGGAAATTGATTCGGTCCGTAATTGTTGCTGCAATTACTCAGCACGATTTGCAATCCATAGGTGTGATGAAATGCGCGCACCATATGATCTGATGCTGCTTTGGATGCTGAGTAAGGTGATCGGGGATCATAAGGTGTAGTTTCAGTGAAAAAACCCTCTGAGCCTAGACTGCCGTAAACTTCATCAGTACTGATTTGATAAAACAAATGTTCAGGATAATTTGCTTTCCAATTTTCTTTCGCACATATAAGTAAATTCGTCGTGCCAAGGATATTGGTTACTGCAAAAGCAGATGGATCTTCGATCGATCGGTCTACGTGTGATTCTGCTGCCAAGTGTATAACATCAGTAATGGAGAATTCCTGAAAGACATCTCGCAATTCATTTAAATTTCTGATGTCTTTTTTTGCAAACTGATAATTTGGAGCTAATTCTATGTCTACTAAGTTTGACAAGTTGCCCGCATAAGTCAACATGTCAAGATTAATTATTTTATACTGAGGATAAGTTTTTACAAAGTGTCGCACAACATGTGATCCTATAAATCCGGCACCTCCGGTGATCAATATCCTTCTCATTTTATTAATCTTTAGGGACTATTTTTTTAAAGTATTCGTAGGTTATTTTTAATCCTTCTCTGCGATCAAATTTTGGATTCCAATCCAGAATTTTTTGTGCAAGACTGATATCTGGTTTTCTTTGTTTCGGATCGTCTTCCGGTAATTCGTGATAGGCTATTCTTGCTTTCGGATTTCCAACCAATTCAATGATTTCTTTTGCAAAATCTAAGATGGTAATCTCCTGCGGATTACCGAGATTCACGGGCATGGAATAAGAACTAAAAAGCAATTTGACAATTCCATCCACAAGGTCATCTACATAACAAAATGAACGGGTTTGGTTTCCTTCACCAAAGACGCTTAACTCCTCGCCTCTGATGGCCTGTGAGAAGAAGGCTGGAAGTACTCTTCCATCTTCCATCCTCATTCGCGGTCCATAAGTATTAAAAATCCTAACTATTCTTGTTTCCAGTCCATGATATCGATGATAAGCCATAGTGATAGCTTCTTGAAATCGTTTGGCTTCATCGTATACACCTCTGGGTCCAATTGGATTGACATTGCCCCAATAATCCTCAGACTGCGGATGTACCAGTGGATCGCCATAAACCTCAGAAGTAGAGGCAATCAAGATCCTCGAACCTTTTTGTTTGGCCAATCCCAATAAATTATGAGTTCCCAAAGAACCAACCTTTAGGGTTTGTATGGGCATTTTTAGATAGTCAATAGGGGAGGCCGGAGAGGCAAAATGTAGTATAAAGTCAAGATTACCAGGTACATGTACGAATTTACTTACGTCATGATGGTAAAATTCAAATTCTCTGAGTTTAAAGAGGTGTTCGATATTCGCCAAATTACCGGTAATCAGATTATCCATTCCAATTACTTGAAATCCATCTTTAATGAATCTGTCACAGAGATGTGAGCCAATAAATCCGGCTGCACCTGTTACCAATAATCTTCCTTTAAACATATAGGTTGCAAATATATGTAATATGTATAATATCTGATAATCAATTTACAATATATATATAAATAGAATATAAAAAGATTTTCTATTTGATTTCTGTGTGTTTACATATTGTCTTTTAGAACGTTATTTATTTGGATTTAAACTATGCTTACCTTAGCCTGTCATTAAATAAATTATGATTCAACGAATTTTAGTATTCTTAATAATGCTGCATCTTGACCAAATTGTGTTGGCTCAAGAAAAAACTCCTATTTACGATCGAAAAGGAGTCTTTCTAGACATGAATCTTGGGATTGGAACTCCAGTAGGTCAACTTTCAGATAGATTTGGGATACATCAAACAATTGGAGCAGGCTTAAGCTATGAGACCCCAAAAATGCTGGATTATGGCTTTAAGTTTCAATACTTTTATGGAAATAAGGTGAATGAAGACGTACTAGCACCTTATCGAACAGATTTTGGACAGATAATTGGTGTTGATTACTTTCTTACCAGCCTATCTCTCAGAGAACGTGGTTTTTTTACACAGATTTTTATTGGAGGATTAATTCCATTTGGAAATCAAGGAAAATGCCGCCAGGGATTTAAGTGGACAGCTGGACTGGGTTACATAGAACACAAAATTAGAATTCAGGATGATTCCAGAGCAGCACCACAATTCAGTGGAACTGTTGGAAGAGGTCATGATCGATTGACAACTGGGTGGTGCACAGTAGGATTTTTGGGATATGAGTATAAGGCCAACAATGGAAAGATTAATTTTTATACAGGATTTGAATCAGTATTTGGCTTTACCAAAAACATAAGAGAATGGAATTATGATACGGACGTTTCTGAATTTGGAATTTCAAGAAAAGATATTCTGATACAATATAAAATTGCTTGGTATCTTCCATTTTTCTTTAAAAGCTCACCAGAATCTATTGAATATTAATGTCTCTTTTGTATCCGTTCTTTATAAGATTCTATTTTTTTGGAATTAAAATTGCCTCACTTTGGAGACCTGATGCGAAAAAATGGATAGAAGGAAGAAAAGATTTTTTTCAAAAAATCACTGCACAAAAAAAATTAAAAAATCCTGACAATCGATCCGTGATTTGGATACATGCTTCCTCATTAGGAGAGTTTGAACAGGGTAGAAGTCTCATTGAAAAAATTAAAGATAGACATCAAGATGAAATCATCTGGCTGAGTTTTTTTTCTCCTAGTGCATATGATGTTAGGTTCGATTATCCTTATGCAGACATAATAAGTTATTTTCCATCTGACAACATGGAAGAGGTAGATCAATTTATTTCAATTGTAAATCCCAAATTAGTAGTTTTCGTTAAGTATGATTTTTGGTTTAATACTCTAGACTTACTAAAGCGCAAGTCCATTCCATACTATTTTATTTCTATGCATCTTTCGACAAATTCTTACCTTCGAAAACCAATATTTAGAAGTCTTTTGAATAAATTAAAGTTTGCAAAAAAACTCTTTTTACAAACCCGAGAGAACAATACTTTTCTTCAAAAAAATAATTTTGAAAACATTCAGACTACCGGAGACACTAGGTTAGATCGAGTTTTGCAAATTGCTTCTGAAGAATACAGTTTGGAAATTATTGAGGTATTTAAAGCCAATTCAAAATTACTCGTTCTGGGAAGTTCATGGGAAAACGATGAGAAATTACTATGGGAGACTTTACAATTATCTTCCACAGAAAATTGGAAAATTATTATTGCTCCACATCTTGTCGATGAAGATCATCTTCGTCAAATAGAAGATTTATTTTCAGGACTTACTTGTAGATATTCGGAGATAAATACCGAGAAGAAAATACTTATAATTGATCGTATTGGTCTTTTGTCAAAGATTTATAAATACGCAAACCTTGTTTATGTTGGCGGGGGATTCGGCAAGGGAATTCACAATACATTGGAAGTTGTAGCGCACCATGTTCCGGTGTGCTTCGGGCCTAAATACCAAAAATTTCCTGAAGCAATTCAATTTATTGAAGGTGGTTTTGGATTTGAAATAAATACTTCAGAAGATTTTAATGAATTGTTGCATAAGGCAGAAAAACAAAATTTAAAATCTCAGCTATTTGATAAAATTGAGAATTGGATTCTGGAAAATTCAGGCGCTACAGAATTGGTGTATCAAGAAATTATGAAATCCATCAATTAAAAAAATGCTATCGCAGAAAAATTAGTTCTCCGTCTTCATCATACTTTGCAAGAACACTTGGAGTATTAATACTGAGGTCATCTTGTCCAAATTTGCATACATAATCCACAAGTGGAATTAATTCCGGATCAATTTCACTAAAGTTGGATGGCGATTTTTTGCCGCCAAAATTAGCAGAACTTGAAATAATTGGATGACCTACTGCCTTAATAATTTCCTGGCAGAAAAAGGAATTACAAATTCTTATTGCAACACTTTTGTCAGGAGCCAGCAAATAATCCGGTATATTTGTAGTGCGGGGATAAACAATGCTTACAGGTTGAACGTGATAAGAAAGCATAGTTTCAATTCTAGGATGAATTCTAATTACATACTTTTTTAACATTTCGATGGAATCAACAAGAAGGATAAAGGATTTATTTGAGGATCTTGACTTCATATCATTAATGCGCTCAATTCCATGTAAATCATGGATGTTGGCTCCGATTCCCCATATGGTATCCGTGGGATATAAGACTACTTTATTGTCTTTGAACAATGAAGCAACGAAGAGTGCTTCTTCTAAAACGGTCATAATATATTGGAATTTTGTGGTAAAACTAATCCTAAGAAGCAACAATTCCCTTATCTTTTGTGTCGTTTATATGTTTGTAATATCTAAATGAGAATAAAATCAGCCCTTTGTGTCTTCATCTTCTGTCTAATGACCACTCTGGTTCATGGAAAACATATAATTGGTGGAGAAATATTTTATAACTGCATAAAGATTGATAGTTCCAATGGCATTAGAAGAATTACCCTCAAATTCACGATGAACATTTACAGAGATTGTGCTTCTGAAGGTGCTGCCTTAGATGAATATGCGCCTGTTGGTATTTATGAGAAATTCGGAGAAAATGATTACAGGATTTATTCTTCAGAAGGCTGGAAATTGCTTTCTAGTGATCTTTTAGAATCTAATAATCCTTGTATTATAACTCCTCCATCCATCTGTGTTCAAAAAGGAGTTTATGAGCACATTGTTGAACTTCCTATTAGTAGTAGACCTTACGTACTTGCTTATCAACGTTGCTGCAGAAATGAAACTATTAGCAACATTAATAATCCGGGAAATTATGGTGCCGCCTATACGATTGAAATAAGCCCGGAGTCTCAAAGACTTTGTAATAATAGTCCGCGATTCAAGAATTTTCCTCCTATTATTATTTGCAATAATACGGAATTAAACTTTGATCATTCGGCAGTCGATCAGGAAGGTGATTTCATCACTTATGAATTCTGCGCTCCATATCATGCCGGTGGGACAAGAGGGTCAAACGGAAATGGTGGCATGCCTACTGATTGTAATGGTGTGACACCAAGTCCGGGAAATTGCCCACCGCCATTTCAGACAGTAATCTTCAAAACTCCCTTTTATTCCTTCCTTGAACCCTTAGGCGGAAATCCAATTGTTCAAATCAATCCATTAACTGGAATAATTACAGGATCTCCCCAAAATCAGGGACAGTTCGTTGTAGGAGTTTGTATCAAAGAATACCGCAATGGTGTACTTCTTACCATAGTGCGAAGAGATTTTCAGTTTAATGTTACAACATGCCGTAAAACTGTTGATGCAAAAATAGTTTCTGATTCGGTTCAGTCTAATGATCGATTTATTATAAACGCGTGTGGTGATAGGACTGTGAATTTATCTAATATAAGTGATGCAACAAACATAAAAACTTACGATTGGGAATTTGATATTGATGGTCAGAAACAAACTTTTAACAAAAATAATATCTCCATAACCTTTCCTAATCTGGGACAGTATTCCGGATTTTTATTTTTAAATAAAGGAGATGTAGATTGCAGTGATACCGCCAGTATTACAATAAATGTATTTCCGGGAATTAATGCAAATTATACTAACGTTTATGACACCTGTTTAGCAGGACCGGTGCAGTTTACCGATCTTTCAACTGCAACTCAATCGAATATAGTTAGTTGGAATTATGCGATGGAAAAAGGTGTAATTATTTCCAACAAAAATCCTTCCTATGAGTTTCAAACACCGGGAATAAAAAATGTACAACTTAGAATTCTCGACAACAATGGATGTAGAGACAGTATTATAAAACAAGTTAATTATTATCCGGTACCTGCATTGTTAGTGATCAATCCGGATGTTTTTAATGGCTGTCAGCCTCTCGATGTTTTATTTAATAATTTATCTTATCCAATAGACAGCACGTATGATGTAATTTGGGATTTTGGTGACGGCACTACCATCAACAAAATATCTCCAAGGCATACTTATGATAAGGAGGGAATTTTTTCAGTGAGTTTAAAAATTAAATCACCAATCGGCTGTGAAACTGCTACAAGTTTTCCCAGTTGGATTAATGTGTTAAAAAGTCCGGTCGCTGATTTCGATATTGACCCAACTGTGTTGAGTAATTTTGATTCCAAAATCTTGGTTTCCGACAAATCTGTAAATAGTGAGAAATTAAAGTACATCATCAATAACAAAGTGATATTCGAAAGAAATCCTACTTTCAATTTTCAGGATACCGGTATTTATCCAATAACCCAGATTGTAAGTCGGTCCAACGGTTGCGCAGATACCTTGACTAAATATGTAGACATAGAACCTAAAGTGACTTATTATATGCCAAATGCTTTTACACCTAATGGGGAGGGCAACAACGAATACTTTTTTGGTGTAGGAAGAACAGAATATATGACTAATTTCAGCATGAGCATTTGGGATCGCTGGGGCAGTCTGATCTATAAGACTGAAGACCCTAATCTGGGCTGGAATGGACGCTTTGACAATACAGGTGATTTCTTACAGCCCGGAGTTTACATCTATACCCTTCAATACAATGCTCCTAGGAATAAGGAGGTGAGTTTGAAAGGATATGCAACACTCCTAAGATAAAATTATCCTTTTTTGGAATTTTCTTTAGACTCAGTTAAGTAGAATTAGCTAGAAAAGCTTATTTTTGCACACTTTATTGGAAATTACTTAATTTACAAAGCCATGGAATTGATAAAATACGTTGAGAATCAACTACTTGACATAAGCAGAATCCCGGAATTTAAAGCTGGAGATACTGTTGTAGTGAGCTACAAGATTATTGAAGGAAACAAAGAAAGAATTCAGGATTTCCGTGGCGATGTTATAAATGTTAGGGGAGAAGGCAAAACTAAGACTTTCACCGTTCGCAAAGTTTCTTCCGGTATTGGTGTTGAACGTATATTCCCTTTCGCATCTCCAAACATTACAGAGATTAAGATCATTAAGATAGGTCATGTAAGAAGAGCTAAACTTTACTACTTAAGAAAACTTAGTGGTAAAAAAGCGAGAATTAAGGAAGCAACCAGCGGTATCGCTAAATCTGAGTAATAGAATTATTTTCTAAAAGCTTTCCAGGTATTTTCTAACAATGCTGTAATAGTCATTGGACCTACTCCTCCGGGAACTGGTGTTATTGCAGAACATTTAGGGCTGACTCTTTCGAAGTCGACATCTCCTACTAATTTATAACCTTTTGTACTGTTTGCATCATCTACCTTATTTATTCCGACGTCAATGATCACGGTTCCAGGACTAACCATTTCCTCTTTTAAAAAATGCGGAATTCCTAATGCGGCAACTATGATTTGTGCAGATCTGGTTAAGTCAGCTAAATTATTGGTTCTGCTGTGTGCAATAGTCACCGTAGCATTTCCGGGTTTTGTTTTTTTAGACATTAATAAAGCTATTGGAGTACCAACAATATTGCTTCTACCTAGGACAACACAGTGCTTACCATCTGTCGGAATTTCATACCGATCTAATAAAAGCATTATCCCCATTGGTGTTGCAGGAACGAAACTCGGCATACCTAAAGCCATCCTTCCAAAATTATTGGGATGAAATCCATCGACATCTTTTGCAGGATCTATGGCAAGATTGATTACTTCTTCGTTTATATGTCTCGGTAAAGGTAATTGAACAATGTAGCCGTCAATTTCAGGATTTTTATTTAAATCATCAATAATCTCTAATAATTCCTGTTGTGTTACAGTCTCGTTTTTTTTGATTAGGCTAGATGCAAAACCAACTTCTTCACATGCTTTAATTTTGTTTCTTACATAAGCCTGACTAGCTGGATTTTTACCAACTAAAACAGCAGCTAAATGTGGTGGTCGAAATTCTTTACCGCAAAAATCAATTACACGAAGAGCAATTTCCTTTCTTATAATTGTAGAAAGATGATTGCCATCTAAAAGTATCATAAATGGTTTTTTAAATGGTTTTTATAAATTTAATTGTTCTTGTGTGACTGCCTTTTGATAAATGAAGAAAATAAATTCCGGAATTAAATTCACTTGTAGAAAGATGAGAATTCTGATTTAATTTTCCTTGAAGGATTTTATTTCCATTTATATTGTCAATATAATAGTGTGTTTCTTCGTCTATATTTTCAAGTATCAATTGATCTACAACAGGATTGGGATACACAAGAACATTATCCAGTTCTGATGCAGAATGATCCACAACTCCAACGGTATTGCACAAGATTGGATTTGCATTTTGTAATAGATAATTAATTACTTCTGTTTCATTGTGTATAGCGTGTTGATTGCCATTATAAATCCAAGCTTTGTGGTATGCAGGACTTAATCCAATTTCACTTAATCTTGGATCGAGCACACAGGTCCCATAAGCGATGGGATATAAATCGGTAACTACCGCATAAGGCCAATAAGGTCTTTTTCTTCCACAGGCAACTACTGGATCCTCGGTCTGATGATAGGAGAAAACAGCAATATTATCTCCTGGTTCAACAACATTAAGATTCAATACTGCTCCGAAAATATTAAATATTCCCTGAACCTTTGTATCGTAACCATTGAGGTTGGAATTACCTTCAATAGGACCTAAATCCAATCTTGCGTTTCCGTTGGCAGGGCCAATATTTCCTGCTTCAATTGGCTTCTCGGATTCTTTATTGAAGAATGCAGTTGCCATTGCAACTATTGATCCTGCACTCGCTCCACCAATCCAAACACGTTCTAAATCTGTTGAATCTTGATCGTGCCTAGCCTTGAGAAATCTCAATGCAGATTTGCCATCTTGAGCACCGCGATAGCCTGCGCGAATAATCTCTGCACTATCAACTGGTAAAATTTGAATTCCCTGAAATCCAATTCTGTAATCAATTGTAGCTGCGACAAATCCACGTTTTGCATAAGCGGTACATATAGATGCAAAATCCTCTCTTTTGCCGGCAATAAAACCTCCTCCAAATATCCAGACTACTAGCGGTCTTTTAGCTTCTGTACTTCCATTAGGATAGTAGAGGTCTAAAAAGAGGGAATCAGGTTTGCCTTGAAAATCAGGTTCGATGCCAACAAAAATTCCCTTTTCTACTCGAAAACCATATTTCTCTTTTACATAATCACAAGTTTGGGCTTGTAATGAGTTGAATAGAAACAATAAACTTGCAAAAAATAATATAGATTTCATAAAATTAAAATTTGACAAAAGTAAAATAAATTTAATAAAGGGGATGAACTGGTTTGTTTTTCAAAATCTGATCAATTTTTTCCATCATATCAGGAGTGAACAGCTCGATGAATTCTAAAGTTTTTAAATTTTCTTTCAATTGACTTAGCTGTGATGCCCCTAGTATTGCAGTACTTACATTGGGATTTGCTATGCACCAACCAATGGCAAGATTTGCCAGACTAATATTGTGCTCTTTCGCGAATAGGGAAAGATCTTTTGCAGCTTGTAGATTAGTTTCAGTCATATTTCTCTCTCTTAACCAATCCAAACCTTCCATGAACAAGCGCGTATCTTTTGGATTTCCCTGAGCGTATTTATCTGTTAATATTCCGGAGGCCAAGGGTGACCAAATCGTTGTTCCTAATCCAACTGTTTTATAAATTTGACTGAATTCAACTTCAATCTTTTCTCTGTTGAGCATATTGTACTGTGGTTGTTCCATAGTAGGGCCAATTAGGTTTCGTTCTTTAGCTACCATATGGGCTTCCATTATTTCTTGAGCCGACCATTCTGAAGTTCCCCAATAAAATATTTTACCCTGCTGTATGAGCGTATTCATTGCCCAAACTGTTTCTTCAATTGGAGTGGATTTGTCAGGTCTATGGCAAAAGAATAAATCTAAATATTCTACTTGCAATCTTTTTAATGCATCATGACAGGCTTCTACAATATGCTTTCTGCTTAGACCCGTTTGATTTGGTTTGTTTCTACCATCTCCAAAAAACACCTTACTGGACAATAAATAACTTGTGCGATCCCATTGACTATCCTTAATTATTTTACCCATTACAATTTCAGAATTGCCTTTGGAATAAATCTCTGCATTGTCAAAAAAATTCACACCTTGATCATAGGCATAATTCATTAATTCATGGGCTGTACCATCTTCAATTTGTTTTGCGAAAGTGAGCCAAGAGCCAAATGAAAGTATACTGACTTTAAGACCTGATTTGCCAAGATTGCGATAGATCATATTATTAAATTTATTCTTTTTGTAAATGGATTTTAAAAAGTATTGTTTTTAAAAAAAAATAGCTGTTCCACAGAACAGCTATTTTAAATATAAAAATTAATATTTATTAATCTGTTATTATAATTTGTTTTGAAATCAATTTATCCTTCATTCTTATTTGCGCAACATAAAATCCTGCCTGAAGCTGATTGCGTTGCATAGTATAGTTTGATGAATTAATTTCTACATTCGCTTTAACTAATTTTCCATGAATGTCATAAACATAAATGTCACTGATTGGAAATTCAGATTTTGTTCTAAACTGAATGGATTCTTTGAACGGGTTTGGTCCGAAATCAAGGCCAACTTGATTGGCATCCACATCTTTAGTTCCTACATAAGTACAACCAAGATTTAAAGCTGTGCACAATCTTGGAAGTGTCAATGCAAAAATAGTATCCATATAAGCTTTACCTTTTGCAGCTGACATTGTTGGATTTGTTCTTAGTCCATCTCTATGCAAGGTATCTGCATTAAACGTAGTACCTCTTGCCATATTCACTGCAGCAACTACTGCTTTCAAAGTATTTAAATCCCACCAATCCCAAGGAGATCCTTGAGGAACTGCCTGATTGTTGAAAATGAGCGGAATGTTGAATCCATAGAAATTGTCTGTTCCAATGTTAATTACATTTGGTACGTTAGAAGGAAAAATTCCACCTATAGTGTTTTTTTGAGCTTCTATTAATGGTCTCAATGGATCATGATCTGCATTTACATTTTTAAGAATGTTGTTGCTACCATTATTGTTTGCAGCTTCAATTGCTTTTCTTGTTCCTGTTGCATAAATTACAAACTGATTTGTAGTTGGAACAATTACAGGTCCTGAATAATATGGAGCAAAAAGATCGTTTGTGCAGTGAACTCCTACATAAGCAGGTTCAACTGCGTCGCCATCCATCCAAGTAGAATCACCCAAAGCTCCGCCCAAGTTGACACTTAACTGGAAATTAGAAGAATAATTTGGATAATTAGGAAGACAAATTGCTGCTTGAGTTGTTCCGTAAATATTTCCATAAATTGTGGAATCAATAAATGGTAATAAAGTTGTTGAATTATAAAACTGAGGTAAGGTAACTTCACCAAAATCATTTAAACTTCCTGCGCCCATTGCAAGATAACCACCTGAACCAATTCCCCAAACACAAATCTTTGCAGGATCAACTCCATACGGATTTGCATCTTCAGCAGCTGATTTTTTAAAATATCTAATGCATGTTCTAGTGTCTTGAATCGCTCTGTAAGCCGCTTGTAACAAAGAACCAGTTCGTGCATTTTGATCTGTTGCAGTTGGCAACCAACCAAAACGGTAGGTATAAGCTGCTACCACATAACCTCTTGAAGCAAGATAATTAGCGGTATATACTACTGTTGAATCTGAACGAGATCCTGTAATTTGTCCATTATATAATGGAGGTAGAAAACTACCTGTATGCGCGATCAAAACGACAGGTCTGTCCGTTTTTGTGTCACCCACAGGTTCATAAATATCCATCAATAGTGATTCAGCGGCCGGAGCACCTGTAATGATACCTACATTTGTACCGTAAGTAACACTAGCAGTCTTCTTCACCGCGAAACTTGCATCGGAATAGCGATTTTGTGCAATGACGAAATTCATCATTGTAGTTAAGAGAAAAATTAAGAAGTACAGTTTTTTCATGTTATTGATTTAATTATTATAAAAATTATTTCTTTTTGAATTCATATAAAATACTTGCGTAAGCCATTCTTCCAATTAGGGGACCTCCGTAAGTCTGATAAGATTTTTGATTAAAGACATTAGATGCACCCAATTTTAAAGTAAGATCTTTTGATTTCCAAAACCAGTTTGCCTGCACATCTGTTTGATTGTAACTTGGAATGTATCCGGTAAACTGTGGTGATCCTTCAAATATAAATCCTTCAATCCATTTATAGTTAATGCAAAAGCCAAGATTGTTTACACCGAAAAACTTTAAATCTCTAGCACACAATCCGATATTGTATTTATTCTCTGGCGTGTTGTAAGCAGGAATAATTGGATCATCCGTTTTTGTATTCAAGACGTTCCAAGAATAATTTCCTTTGAGAACATAATTTTCACTAACAAAATAATTCAAACCAATTGAAAATCCCTGTGAAGTTACTACATCTTTTGCATTAGAACTTACACGATAAACCTGCGCTGATGTCGGCGTACTAGCGCTAGGATCAATAACAGCATCAACTCCTAATTGGTATCCAATAAAATCCTTATACTGACTGAAATAATATCCCATGTCCGCAAATACTTTATTGAAAATCGTAGTTCTGTAACCAACTTCAAAAGTCTTCACCTTTTCTGGACGAATCGGTGCAATATTAAAATAATCCAACGTATCGTTTTTCCCTGAATTTAAAAAATCAATGAATGAACCTACAGTGATGAGATTGTCAATTCCGTTGATATTGCCAAGTAGAATAGCTCTACCAACATTATAGTGAAGATACTGATCTGCTAATGTAGGATTTCTGATCGCCGAAGAAAATGAAACGCGCAAATAATTATCCCTTGAAGGTTGATATACAATGGATGCTGCCGGAGAAATCAAATAATCGAAATTCTGATTTTTGTCTAAACGTCCTGTGACATTAAACCTCAACTTGTTTTGAAGAAAATTGATTGTGGGTCCGAGATAAACACCATATTCTTTGGTCGTAATTTTATTGCTTCCTGTATCCAATAGTATCGAACCTTTTGAATTTGGGTAATAAATTCTTCCACTTGCACCAACTGTTATATCCAAACTATTTATCAAGTTGTTGGAATAAACATCTTTGAAAAGGTATTCTCCCTGACTATGAACCAAGGCAGATTTATCAAAAAACCTTGTTCCACCTTCAGAATAGGCAATTTTGCCTATAATTTCATTAAATTCTTTTATAAATTCTGGCGATCCTGGAACTAAAAAATCTTTAGTTGTTCCCTGTAGATTACTTGTGTTCGCAACTTGCTGGGAATGTTGATGCCAGACCGTTAGACTATCTTGATTTTTTGTTAAAAAATCATTTAAAGCCCTTTTGTAATCATCAGGTCTTCCAATGAAATCGAGAATGCTTGGATAACCTTCTAACTTTTTTATCTGAGGTACATAATTTAATACCCAATCATTGCTGTAAGTAGTGAACCAATTTGCATTTGAACTGGCATATTGTTGTAACTTAATTGCTGTAAAATAAGGATCGTAAGAATCACCAGCGTCTTCATGAGTTGCATAGAATCTAAGAAAGTAATTGTCTTTCTTAATTAATTCAATTCTGTGTTGAAAGAACTCTATGTTTTTAAGACTGAATCGGTTGTCACCTTGAAACACAGTTGTTCCACCACCGAAGTTTGATGCAACAATGAGTTCTGGAGATTCATAAGTCTTTGATGGTTTCAATCTAAAATGTAAGGCAAGATTTGTTTTGAAATTGTTGGAATTGTAATCCACAATATCTTTTTCAGCATATCCTCTTCTGTGAAATACACCAAGTCCGGGATAGGTTGCAACTGAAGAGCGCTGATCAAATTCCAATTGATATTCGTCGCCATAAATATTAACGGCATCATAACCTCCGGGATTTGTTTTTGCTGAAATACTTCCGAATACCGGTTCGCGATTGTCCGCTTCCCAATCGTTCGCTTTGAATCCAAACAAATTTAATTTATAAGCAAAATAATCATTTCCTTTTTTGTTTTTGTATGCTGCAGCCCAGCGTATACCGGATTCTATTAGGTTTCTTTCACCAACTTTAACATATGCTGACAAACCTTTATGCAGAAATGGACTTTTAGTTTCCATGCTGATCACTCCATTGAAAGCATTGGGTCCATAAAATGCAGAACTCGCACCAACGATGAGGTCAACTTTGAGCACATCTAATTCAGAAGCACCTAAGAAATTTCCAAGTGAAAAATTCAAACCCGGTGATTGATTATCTACTCCATCTATGAGTTGCAAGGAACGCACGGGATTGGTACTGTTAAAACCTCTCGTGTTGATTATAGTGAATCCAAGACTAGCCGTTGTTAAGTCAACGTCTTTCAAAGAACCAAGTCCAGCATAAAAATTAGCTGCAGGCGTTTCCTTAATGGCCAATAAATCCATTGACTCAACAGTAAGTGGTGAAGACTTTTGTTTGTCGCTAATTCTGGTTCCTGCAACTTCAACAAGATCCATTTGAATGGCTTCTTCAGTTAGAGCAATGCTCACATTCTTATTGTTTTCTGAGTAAATGAGATCCTGGCTTGCATAACCGCTATATCGAAATTCAAGTGTTTGCGGCAGGGTCTTATCCGTTTTAATGATGAACACACCGTCAAAGTCAGTAATGGTTCCGATGGTGCTGCCTTTCATTATTACCGAAGCTCCAATTAAGGGATCTCCGGTTGCTTTATCCTTTAATATTCCTCTAATTATTGACTGCGAATTAAGGCTTAGTTGGTTGCTTAATAATAATATACATATTAAAAATAAGTTATATATTTTAGCTCCCATTTTTGGCATTAAAGTTTGATTTGGAATATTCGTTCGTTCGTTTGCACATGCAAAATAGAAATCTTATCCCATTTAGCAAATGTTTTGTGAATATATTTCTTACTTAATCAATAAATGGATAAATTCACATTATAAATATATTTAATATGATAAATCAAACATTTTTAATTAAATTATTCATTTTACAAAATTGTTATTCGAATTTTTGTACTTAAATTTTTTATACTTGATGTCTAAATATTTTTTTAATTGGATTGCAATAATCACAATCTAAGTAGTAGAAAGAAAATTATAAGCTTGCTTTTTTCTCAGAATACAATCCGAGTTTATAGATTTGTAAGAGCCATATTTTAGGGGTATTTCCCAATAAATTTTGAACTATTCTTCTTTTAATTTTTGAAAAGATATAAGCAAAAAGTTGATGGCATCTAACAGTATAAATAAAGCTATAAAGCTTTTCTAAAGGAAGATTTAATTTTGAATCCGTTGTTGAAAGTTTTACTAAATTGTCGATCGAAGAATTAATTTTCAGTAAAAAAATTTCAGCTTCTTCAACACCTAAATGAATAATTGGATTTTCAATATGTTGAATAGCTATTTCATCCTTCTTCAATTCATTTGCCCACAGACTATCCTCATAACCATAGGTAATCAGATGCTTATCAAATGGAAATTCTAGCAGTATTCTTTTAGGGACTAGGAAATTATTAGAATGGAAGGAATGATATGCAGATTCATTGCGAATTTGCGCAGGTTTTGATTCGTATTTAGTACCATATTTCCAATGTAAAAATTTAGCCTTATTCTCAGGTTCATGATCTGAATATTTTCTTCCACCTGAAAAGACTTTAGATTGATTTAAATAAGGCAGATAATTCACTATAAAATCATTGTTGATCAACTGTCCATCTGCATCTAAATAAAGCAGATTTGAATATTCTGCAACTTCGCTAAGTTTGTTTCTGATCTCTGCTCTTCCCACATTTTCCGGAAGTTTAATAAGTTCAATATTTGAATGTGACAGGAGGTTTGAATCACAAATGGAATAGTCAGCCCCTGAACCATCATCCATGATTATAATTTCAAATTCTATATTTAATTTAATTGCCGCACTTTCTAGATCTCTGACAAATGGACTAATCTCCTGCTTATAGACTGGAATAAGGATTGAAAGCATAGTTCAAAAGTAGTAAATTATTCCTAATTCTATTTAGGGCTAATTCAGTCTTTAGTAGGGACTTTGGCAGAGATTATTATATTCGCGGTATTAAACTTTGCTTGGTAAGTCCTGTTATATCTTCACGTACAAATTTGAGCATGTCATTAGAAAACTCCATCCAATTATTGGTCGAACAATCGGGTTCGAAAATTTTATCAGAAATAGCAGAAAAAGTATCCACTGGAGCACGTATTTCAAATGAAGATGCAAATTACTTATTTAAAGAAGGATCATTAAGCTATGTAGGATCGTTGGCTAATTATATCCGTGCAAAACGTCATGGCGAGAAGGTTTTTTTTAATAAAAATTTCCACATTGAGCCAACCAACATCTGTGTTTACAGCTGTACTTTTTGTTCTTATTCTAGATTAATTAAAGAGCGATCTGAGGGTTGGGAATACACTCATGATCAGATAATGGATATCGTGCGGTCTTACGACAATAAAGATGTAACTGAAGTGCATATTGTAGGTGGAGTACTTCCCCAATACGATCTTGATTTTTATCTTCATCTATTTAAAACTATAAAAGCGCACCGTCCAGGCTTACATCTCAAAGCATTGACTCCGGTTGAATTTCATTACATTTTTAAAAAAGCAAAAGTATCTTATGAAGAGGGTATGAAATTGATTTTGGAAAGTGGAGTTGATTCTTTGCCGGGTGGTGGAGCAGAAATTTTTGATGAAAAAATTCGCGATGAAATTGCAGGCGGAAAATGTTCGTCTGAAGAATGGTTAAAGATTCATGAAATTTGGCATTCTTTCAACAAAAAATCCAATGCAACAATGTTGTATGGACACATTGAAACTTACGAACACCGAGTAGATCATTTAGACCGGTTGAGAACTCTTCAGGATAAAACAGGTGGATTCCAAACTTTTATTCCTCTAAAATTCAGAAATAAAGACAATCAAATGTCTCATCTTCCCGAATCTGATCTCATTAGTGATTTGAAGAATTACGCCATTTCTAGGATTTACCTTGATAATTTTGATCACATTAAAGCTTATTGGCCCATGCTCGGAAGAAACAATGCCTTGACCAGCTTGAGTTTTGGAGTTGACGACCTGGATGGAACAATAGATGATACGACGAAGATTTATTCTATGGCTGGTTCAGAAGAACAGGTGCCGTCGATGTCTACAGGACAATTTGTTGAACTTATTCGCTCCGTGCACAAACAACCCATTGAAAGGGATTCGATCTATAATGTTGTGCAGGACTTCAAAGATTATGAGCTTCCTGAAAGCCAGAAAATCAATGCCTATTTTTCACTACCTGTTGCGAACTAATTCATGAAAGAAATTTACATTTTAAGGCACGGAGAAACGGAACAGAATCTTCAGGGCATCGTTCAGGGATCGGGCATAGATTCCTCCTTGAATTCGACAGGAAGGTTGCAAGCCCAAAAATTTTATAATTACTACAAGTCAACGGAATTTGATCTATTTATTACATCAAATCTCAATAGAACTTATCAGACTATAAACCATTTCATTTTTGATCCGATTCCGCATATTAAAGATCCTCGAATAAGAGAAATTTCCTGGGGTGAACACGAGGGAAAAGCTTCTGAGCCGGAACTTATGCAAAAATACTATCGCATAATTAACGAATGGAAATCTGGAAATCTGGATGCAAGACCTAAACAAGGAGAAAGTGCATTGGAATTACAAGATCGGCTAAAATCCTTTCTTACGGAGCTTGAAAGTCGACCATTTAAGCGTGCTTTAGTTTGCTCTCACGGACGTACTTTGCGAGCACTAATATGTTTACTAAAAAATTGGCCACTAACTAGAATGGAAGAAATCGGCCACAATAATACTGGACTTTATATTGGACAATTTAACGGCTCCAAATGGACTGTACATAGTGAAAATAATCTACAACATCTCGCAGAATAATTGAAATAAATGTATAGGATTGTTGCAGTAGAATATTTGAACACACTCCCTTACATTAGGGCAATTCAAAACTCTGCACTTCTTGCTTCCAAAATAGAAATTGTTACTGCGGATCCCAAAGAATGTGCAAAAGCTCTATTGACTAATTCTGCAGATCTGGTACTCTTACCGGTCGGCTCTTTTGCAGATTTCGATAAACTCTACATGCCTCTGAATTTCGGAATTGCCTGCTATGGAAAGGTATATACCGTATGTATTTTCTCCGATAAAAAATGGGAAGACATTTCAATAATCAGAGAATCTGTTTCTTCCAGAAGTTCAAACAAATTACTCGAATTACTCAATCATAATTTTTGGAACAACAGCAAACAAATTCTGGATTATAATTCTATTAAAGAAAGTGACGCGATGCTCATTATTGGAGATGAGGCCTTTGAAGCGCATCAGAAATTTAAATACGTCTATGACCTAGGCGAAATTTGGAAACAAAATACCGGTCTACCATTTGTATTTGCAGTATGGATGAGTAGAAAAATACTGGATGATTCATTTATACAATTGATGGATAAGGCATTTGAGGAAGGAGTGAAGATGGATGCTTTGATTAATCTGGCATCTGGACTTGAAAAAAATTCAACTGAGCTCATTTCTTATTTTAAGTCTAACATCCTTTTCAAATTGGATGAAAAAATGCTGGAATCACTGAAATTATTTTTCAAACTCAATAAATGGAATTGGAATATTGAGATCAACGCAATAAATTCTTAAAAATCATATTAAATTATTATTTAATATGTATTTTCATTTGAATTCTAATTTAATTAGCTGTCCTTATTTTTTTTAACAAAAACGGGCTGTTTTTAGTAAAAAATATGGACTTTTGCAGCTTATCTTGCATTAGGGAAAATCTTAATTTCCTTTTGTTTGCCAACCAAAAATGAACGAAAACTCTGCTATAAGCTCTTGGAATCATGTATTGGAAGAGGTACGCAGAAATATTTCAGCTAAAATATTCAGCACCTGGTTTACACCCATTAAGCCCATCAAATACGAAGGACTCGTACTTACCTTGGAGGTACCTAATGAATTTTTTCTAAGCCATTTGGAAAGCAATTACCTGCCACAACTTAAGGAAGCTTTGCGCAAGACCATTGGACAGCGCGCAAAGATCGAGTATCGATTAGCAACTTATGATTATAAGCGTCCTGGAAAGACCAGTCAGATAAACAAATCAGATAAATCTAGTGAGCGCTTTGAAGATCCTGCGAATATCAAGAATCCTTTCGTAATACCTGGAATTAGAAAGGTCAGCATTGATTCTAATCTCAATCCAAGATACCTGTTTGAGAATTTTATTGAAGGACATTGCAATAGGGTGGCGAGACAGGCAGGTATTCAAATTTCTAACAGTCCCGGAGAGTTGTTTAATCCAATTTTGATCTATGGAGAAACTGGAATGGGAAAGAGTCATTTACTACAGGCTATCGGCAATACAGTCCTTAAGAAGCATCCAAAATTGCACGTGCTTTATATTACATCTGACCGATTTACAAATCAGTTTATTCAGGCGATTAGGAACAACAGCACGAATGATTTTGCCATGCATTTCCAGAATCTGGATGTCTTATTGATTGATGACATTCAGTATTTTGCCGGGAAAGCAGGAACCCAGGAATTCTTCTTTCACCTGTTCAATCAACTGCATCAGGCCAAGAAACAGATCGTTCTTAGTTCAGACAAGGCACCTAAAGATCTCAAGGAAATTGATGACAGACTGATTAGCCGATTTAAATGGGGAGCTTCTTTAGAGTTGCTCAGTCCTGATTACGAGACTTTAATGGCAATATTGGAAGCTAAATGCATAGAAAAAGATTTGCATCTTGAACCC
The DNA here is from genome assembly GCA_040006775.1 of Saprospiraceae bacterium. Classification (GTDB taxonomy): domain Bacteria; phylum Bacteroidota; class Bacteroidia; order Chitinophagales; family Saprospiraceae; genus Vicinibacter. The sequence continues at coordinate 4,204 of JBDTWI010000021.1, read as the reverse complement.
TCAATTATGGAGACCCTCTGTCTCAATCTCAAGCAAAATATAAGGGAATTGGAGGGAATTATTGTCAATTTGAAACTACAATCAAGTCTTAATTCGGTCTCAATAGATTCCAAATTAGTAAAGGAGGTCTTGATTGGATTTTCGAACAGGGCCAATCAGGTGATCAGTATTGAAGCAATAACAGAAATTATCTCTGAGCAATTGAAAGTGCCAATGCACAGTATTATTGGCAAGAGTAGGGTTAGGAATATTGTACAAGCAAGGCAATTGGCTATGTATTTCTCTAAAAAGTTTACCAATAAGCCTTTAGCTGCTATTGGACTGGCTTTAGGAGGTAAAGACCACAGCACTGTAATATATTCCTGTGAAATGGTTGAAAACCTTAAGGAAACAGATCGGAGTTTTGAAGAAATGTGCAAGAAACTCGAAAAGATCATCACTAAAACTTTAGGAGTTAAATAATATTTCTATTTTTGCACCTTCTCTATAAAAAGGGAGTTTAGGTGAGGTGGGTGAGTGGCTGAAACTAACGGTTTGCTAAACCGTCGTACTGTGAAAACGGTACCGAGGGTTCGAATCCCTCCCTCACCGCAAATTCAGTTTAGAATAATAAGTAGCCAGTTCGGTTATGCTTTCGTCTAAATTCTCAATAGATCTTATTTTCCTTCAGACTTGCCTGGTTTCATTTGCGAATGAGTCACATATAGTATCAACCTTAATTATATTCATTGTTAACTAGATAAACATAAGAATATCAAGTAATTAACGAATAATCTCAAAATTATTATTCTTCCCTTTTAACTTTTATCTAGGATCAGTTTTGCCTCTTTCTTTGTAATAACCTAAGATCGTTTTAGCTGTTATATGCTTTCAATAAAAAGACTTATGGTCATTCTTTACACTTGGGCCGATTTGCATTTATCTACTTATATGTGATTGACAAGGGATTTCAGAAGCCGCATCTTTGTATCACAATTATTATTAAACATTAAAAAAAATTAGAAATGAAAAAATTAACAAGCAATCAAATCACAAGCATCACAGGTGGAGGAATTTCACTTAACTAGTCATAAATTTATTTTAAACAATTTAAAATTAAAACAATGAAAAAATTAACAAACAACCAAACTTCAGGCATTACAGGTGGTGGAATTTCACTTCAATAGTAGAAATTTATTTTTTAACAAATTAAAATTAAAAACAATGAAACAATTATCAAGTAATCAAACTTCAAGCATTACAGGTGGTGGATTTAAATTTAACTAGTAGTAGATTTATTTTTTAACAAATTAAAATTAAAAACAATGAAAAAATTATCAAACAACCAAACTTCAAGCATAACTGGTGGTGGAATTTCACTTCAATAGTAGAAATTTATTTTTAATAAACTTAAACAAAAGAAATGAAAAAATTAAGTATTAGTCAATCCTTGCTCATTAACGGTGGCGGTCTTAAAATGAATTAATTTGATTTATTTTCTAACATATTAAAAAAATTATTATGAAAAAATTAAGCAGTAATCAATCCTCGAGCATTAACGGTGGCGGTCTTGTAATGAATTAGGCTAATTTATTTTGAAAAAATTAAGTAGCATTCAGGACTCTGGGTTCACAGCAGGTGGACAAATTAATAAGTAATTAAGTTTGAACTTTTAAGTTCAGATAAGACCATATTGAAAGATAATCATTTCAATATGGTCTTTCTTTTTTAATTACGATAAATTGCATTAAATTAGCGCAAAGCTAGAGTGAAATGAAAAAATTAGTATTCTTTCTATTCTATACAAGTTATAGTTTACTCGTTGCACAATCAACAGGAGACAATTTCTCGGATTCTTTACTACTTATAGCAAAGTCGGAGACGATAGATTCCACTAAACTTAATCTCCTCAACCAGGTTTCTTTCCGATTGTACAAATTCAATCCACAGATGGGCGTTGAAATAGGTTTACAAGGTTTAGAAATTGCGAATAAATTAGATCTAATTTTGCCAAAAGCACAATGTTATAATGGCTTAGGTGCAAATTATTTTAGTCTAGGTCAAACTGACTCGGCCTTCTCAAATTTTGAATCGGCATACAAGGCTTACCAAAGCATAGATAATAAGCAAGGAATGGCCAAAACCAAAGGGAATATGGGACTTATTAAATATCGCAATGGGGATTTCCCGGGAGCCCTTGAGAATTTTTTTAAAGCCTTAGAGTCTTTTGAAGCATTGAAAGACAGCTCTGGAATTCTGAATCAAATGACTTCAATTGGTAATATTTATGGAGCTCAAAAAAATTATATAAAATCAAATTATTATGATTCAATTGGGCTTGAAATTGCGCAAAAAATAAAGAACAAAGCCATAATAGGAGTTTGCCTAGGTAATCTCGCGAGCAATTATCATAAATTAGAAAACTATTCCAAAGCAAAGGAATATTATTTAAAAGCGATAGAGATATTCGAAAGTCTTAATTACAAACGAGATTTAGGACTTAATCTATGCAACTTAGGCGTATCGTATAGTGATCAAAATAATTATAAAGAAGCAGAGCCATACCTCATTCGTTCATGCCATGAGTTGGAAGAAATAAGAGACAGTTCACAATTGAGCTTTACCTATGGAAATCTTGGAATTGCCTATCTAAAGAGCTATTCGAGACAAACAGAGAAAAATGATAGTCTATTTCCTATCCAAGGTTCAAAGAACTACTTGTTAAACATGGCTAAAAAATATTTGGATTTGGCTTTCCAAATATCTGAAAAGAAAAAAGTCTTGGAGGGAATTCAGTATTATTCAAAATCCTTAACTGAATATTATTTGGCGATTGGTGACTATAAATCTGCGTTTGAATATAACAAAATTCATGCTGAAACCACAGATTCCTTATTCAATATTGAAAGTAAGGTAAAAATCGAAAAATTAACTACAGAAAGAGAAGTAGAGCTCAAGAACAAACAGATAATTATAGATCGACTCGAAGTTGAGAAGAAAAGAAATGAACGTGTTTATTTTATTTTGGGAATTATTCTTCTACTTACAGCTATTGCGATGATTTATAGAAATTATAGTAATCAAAGGAAGAATAATGTTGTTCTAGAAGCGCTAAATGTTAAAATTTCCGATACCAATGATGAGTTGGAAAATAAGAATGGCCAATTAAACGTAACGCTGAAAGATCTTAAGGATACTCAGGAACAATTAATTGAAACTGAGAAACAAAAAGAAAATGCGATCATCAGATCTAGTATTTCGCAAGATATACATGATGATATAAGTTCTGGACTCACAAAAATTTCCTGGCTCGCCGAGCTTGTAAAATCAAAGGCTCAAACTGGTGCACCACCTGATCAATCTCTTATTGAAAAAATCAGCCTATTTTCAAGGGAAACAGATTCAAAACTCGGAGAAATCATCTGGTCAACCAATCCAGATAGAGACAATATCTCTAGTTTGTTAACTTACATTCGCAATTATGTTGAGAAGTTTCTGGAGGATACCGGTATCGAATGCTCAATTAACTTTCCAGAACTGGAAACACTGAAAACAATAAGTCCTGATCTCAGAAGGAATCTATATCTCGTCATAAAGGAAAGTCTGAATAATGCCTTGAAATATTCTCAAGCACGAAAAATTGATTTAATATTCGTGCTTAATGAAGAATCTTATGAGTGCGTGATTTCTGATAATGGGGTTGGGATGGACGAGATACACATAAAGGGAGGTGGAAATGGATTAAAGAACATGCAGAAAAGAATGCAATCTATTGGTGGGCAATTCAATATCATATCTTCCTTGAATCAAGGAACTCAAGTTACTATGACTGGTCCAATTTACTAATAGAGTATTATTAGCCCTCTTTTGTTAAAATAAGATAAGATTTAACTCCGTTTTATCTTTAGACTCCCATTTATCTACTTTCATGTGATTGACAAGCTCAGAATGAATGCTGATATTTGTTCTATAAATTTATTACTTAACAAATTAATCTAAAAAACATGAAAAAACTAAATGTAATTCAAACAATTGGAATTAGTGGTGGTGGACCTGTTTTCCAATAATTATTTTTTTATTTCTTAACACTTAAATTAAAATAGTATGAAAAAATTAAATGTGAATCAGACCAACACGATTGTTGGCGGTGGACCAATTTTTCAGTAATTATTTTTTATTTCTTAACACTTAAATTAAAATAGTATGAAAAAATTAAATGTGAATC
>JBDTWI010000020.1:0-69756 GCA_040006775.1 Saprospiraceae bacterium | reverse complement strand
GTAGAGACTTCTCTCGCTCAATTCATTCTTTTCCAAAAATTATCTTGACAAGTTACTAGCTTTGTTATCTATTCTTCTTCTACTCAAAAATCCTTACTTATTCCTTCCTTCTTCTTTTTCCTTTTCCCCAGTCTGTCAATGAACGTTTTATGATTTTAATACCTATCTTAAATAGATCTAAACCATTATAATTTTCCAATACACTTTCGTATTGGGATCGCAAATATACGAGCGCAAACAGATACGAATTTCCATTTTTGCAATTAAATAACAAATTTTATTTTTGTTATATTTAAACTGCTGAAAATCTTCTGTTTAGAACAGATTTGAACAATACAATTATTGCTAAAAAAGCAAATCCAAAGAAGAAATCTTCAATTGGAATACTAATTAACCGAATTCCAGAGAATTCTAATGGATTGTATTGTACTGTTGCTTGATCTGTAAACATACCCGTCAGATAACCATCTGCAAGAATCATGGGTATTAGAATAACGCCAAAAGAAACAAAAAACTTATCGAATAAGTCCTCCATTTTTAAAGCATAAAAAAGCCATATCGTAATCAAGACTACCCAGGCTGAAAAAGCAGTATAAAATCTATCTTGATAGCTTCCAATAAAGCCAATCATCGTCAAAATGATCAGTATAATTACCCACCAATAATTCCGCAGCTTAAGCTTAGACTTTGCAACTAAAGCATGAATAAATAAACTACAATATCCTATTATTGGAAACCATAATAATTCCTCAATCGGAAAATTAATAATCCCAATTCCTAATAGATGTTCTTGATTAAAGCCCCAAACACCTAATCTACTGAAAATTATATCCCAAATTACAAAAAGTATACTCACCCCTACAATAGGGAAAGTCCAAGCCTTATAAAAACTCCAACGCGTGGAGAAAAAAGGAAATAAAAGACTAATTATAAAGACAGGAAGAAAACAAAAAAGGTGATGTAATAAATAAATATACTTCTTATCCTCAATCCTTAAGTCATATAATTTATCTGTTGATATTTCGAAATCAGCTTGAACTATAGGAGCACTAAGAATAAATAACAGCAAACCAATTAAAATTACACCCGAAATAATTAATTTATAATTCTTAGCCCATTGGAAATTCATTGTCATCTGTTTAATAAACTTGAAAACTTAGTCTGAAAATAAATTTTAATAAATAAAAGAAATTTATAAAAATTAGAAATTCTAATTCTTCGAGTAACTAATTCATCAACTGATGCTTTCCTGATTTTTTGAAACAAATTGTAGTAAAATATATAAGCGAGTTTCACTCCAAATTTTGAAGAATTCGGCAATCTACTTATTCCTTCTTTAGCTTTCATGAAGTCAGATTCAATATCTCTTTCAATATTTAACTTATCCGAATTGCTAAGAGATTGAAATTCAACATTAGGAAAATATATTCTCCCCCTTTCTTCAAAATCACTCCTGATGTCTCTCAAGAAATTAATCTTTTGAAAAGCTGAACCCAAGGCTCTTGCGCTAATTTTTAATTCATCGAACTTTTCAGGTTCTTTTTCTAAAAATACCTTCAAACAAAATAATCCAATGACTTCGGCCGAACCATATATGTATTCCTTATATTTTGCTTCACTGTAATTTTTAATTTCCAGATCCATCTTCATACTATTCAGAAAGGATTCAATATATTCCCAATCAATTTTATAATTATTTACAACTTGTCCAAAAGTATGTAGTATTGGATTTAAACTTAATCCACTTGATATACATTGATTGGTTTCTTCAATGATTTGATTTAGAAACTTTTCTTTATCAATATGATGAAATGTATCTACAATTTCATCAACCAATCTTACAAATCCATAAATTCCAGCAATAGGTGCTCGCAATTCTCTGTCGAACATTCTAATACCCAAAGAAAAGGAGGTACTATAATTCTTTGTAAGTAATATTGAAATTTTACTACTTACATTATCGTACTGTGTTAAAGGTTTCACGTTGTAATTTCTTTATTGATTAATGAAGCAACAATCTCACCTGAAATAAGTGAAGGAGGTAGCCCAGGGCCAGGATGAGTCAATTGTCCCGCATAATAAAGATTCGATATTTTTTTGTGTTTAATCCTTGGTTTCAATGGACCGGTTTGTGACAATATATTGGACAGACCATAAGCATTACCTTTATACGAATAGTAATCTTTTTTAAAATCATCTATGCAATAGGAGCTTTTATAAATTATTCGATTGCTGAGACTAAGATTCAACTTAAATTCAATTCTATTCATAACTGTTTCAAATAATTTATCTCTTTCTGAATTACTGTCTACTAGTCCCGAAGATATGGGAATTAGAACGAATAAATTTTCACAATCATTTGGCGCAACTGTGTTGTCCGTTTTTGATGGTACGCAAACATAAAACAAGGGTTTTTCTGGCCATTGTTTTTTGTCATAGATATATAAAGCATGATCTTCAAAATTTTCATCAAAAAATAAATTATGATGCAGTAGACCGTCGATTTTTCCACGAATTCCTAGATAAAAAATTAAAGCAGATGGTGCGAGCACTCTTTTATTCCAATATTCTTCTGAATACTGTCGGTATTCAGGACTTAATAAACTGCTTTCTGTATGATGATAATCTATGGTTGAAACCACATAATCTATCTCATAAGTTGACTGATCAGTTTTTATTGTTTGGGCCTTACCATCCAAAATTTCTATAGATTTCACTTCCTCATTAAAATGAAAGTCAACCATTTTTTCTAAAGCCAAAGATTTCATTGCTTTGAAAAGTTGTTCCATGCCACCCATTGGATACCAGCTTCCTAAAACCAAATCTGCATAATTCATAAGGCTATATAATCCGGGAGTATCCACGGGTTTTGCACCTAAGAATAATGCGGGAAATTTTAACCAGCTCCTGAGATTGTTGTCCTGTATTCCTTTGTCAATTATTTTATCGATGGATTTAAAGAGTTGAAGTTTGAAAATATTCTTAAAGATTGAAAAATCTAAATATTCTGAAATTTTGAGCGCCGGTTTTCTAACAAAGTCCTTCATTCCTACTTCATACTTTATTTTTGCATCAGCAAGAAAAGCTTTTAAAAAATTTGAACTTCCAGTCTCTGTTTTCTCAAATAATTTATAGGTTTCTTCAATCTCTGCTGGGGCATCAAGGATTTGATTCTTAAAAAAAATTCTGTAAGATGGATCTAATCTAACCAACTTGAAATAATCACTTGCCGACTTATTGTGTTTATTAAAGAAAGCTTCGAAAATATCCGGCATCCAATACCAACTGGGTCCCATGTCAAATCTAAATCCATCCTGTGTAAAACTCCTTCCTCGCCCTCCTTCAGTAGAATTCTTCTCAAATACAATAACATGATGACCATTTGCCGCTAAATCAATAGCAGTTGCTAATCCTGCAATTCCGGCACCTAAAACAGCTATTCTTTTTTTATCGCGATTCATTTATAAATTAAACTTAACTCAAATTGAAATATAAAGTTCATTTATCTATTTGAACAAAATAATAATGCTCCAGAAATTTCCGGAGCATTATTATTTTCAAAGTAATACCGTTATAATTTTAAAATAATTCCAACCGGTATAATTTGTACAAAAATAAGGGTTTCAATAGCAGTTTAAATTATTCTGCTTTTCCACCTTTTAAGCTATCTTTTAATACTTTCAATTCATCCATTTTTCCATCAGCCGCTAAGCCAGCTTGTTGTGGCCAGGTTGTTGGATCATGAATGCGATATCGAGGTCCTGCATTATCCAAAATTTCTTTTATTTTCTCTGCAGTTGTATTTGCTAATAGTTGAAAGCTTGTAATATTATTTGCAATAAGTAATTCTGCAATTTTTGGTCCAATTCCTTCAATAATTTTAAGGTCATCCCCTTTATCTGCTTTTTTTGCAGCTACTGGCTTTTCTTCTTGAACTTTTGCGACAGGCTCATTATCTGTTGTTGCTTCTTTCATTTCAGTAACTTCAGCTACAGGAACTACAGGAGCTTCTGCGACTACCTCAATCGGAGGTGCAACAGGTGCAACAGGTGGAGGTGGTGGCGGAGGAGGAGGGCTAACTTTTGCCAATTCATTTGAAGTAAGTTGGTCTTTTAATGCACTAAATCCTTCAATTTCTCCTAGCGTAGTTATTTCAATTTTTGATTGTTGCTTCTCAATTGTTTTTTTAGTCTCACGAACTTCTTCATTTTTTTCCTTCTTAATATTGTCGTCAGCTTCTTTCTTAATGTCTTCTAAATATCGCGTATGTGATACTAAAATTTTCTTTTCATCACGGTTAAATTCAATAACCTTAACTGTTAGCGTTTCATCTAAAGAAGCATTCTGATTGTTCTCCTTTTTCATATGTCTCAATGGACCAAAGGCCTCTAATCCATATGGAAGTTGTACAATGAATCCTTTGTCATCTTTTTTAATAACCGTTGCGGAATGATAAGAACCTTCAGGGAAGACAGTTTCAAAAGTATCCCATGGATTTTCTTCCAATTGTTTATGACCTAAAGACAATTTGCGGTTTGGCATATCAATATCCAAGATCGTTACATCCATTGGTTGCCCTACTTTTGTAAATTCAGAAGGATGATTAAATCGTTTAGTCCAAGATAGATCTGAAATATGAACCATTCCTCCAATTCCTTCAGCAAGTTCAATAAATACGCCGTATAAAGTTAGATTTTTTACAATACCTGTATGCTTAGTTCCAACTGAGAATTTACTCTGAACAGTTGCCCAAGGATCTTCTGTCAATAACTTAAGACTTAAAGACATTTTTCTTTCAGCCTTGTCAATAGTGACCACTTTAGCCTCAAGTTCTTGTCCTAAGAAGAAAAATTCTTTTGCATGAATTGGTTGATTATTCCAGTTAATTTCTGAAACGTGTATTAGGCCTTCAATACCAGGTTGAATTTCTAAGAAAGCACCATAATCTTCAATGTTTACGATCTTTCCTTTTACTATTGAACCTTCAACAAGTGTTTCTGGAAGTACTTCCCAAGGATGCGGCTGTAATTGTTTTAATCCAAGAGAAATTCTCTTCTTATTGTCATCAAAATCGAGTACTACAACATTTATTTTTTGATTTCTTTCAAGTACTTCTGAAGGATGATTTATTCTACCCCAAGAAATGTCAGTAATGTATAACAATCCATCAACTCCTCCCAAATCAAGGAATGCACCAAAATCAGTAATGTTTTTAATAACACCTTCTAGTACCTGACCTTTTTCAAGTCCTTGAATAATAAGTTCTCTTTGTTCTTGTAAGTCTCCTTCAATTAAGGCTTTATGGGATACAACGGCATTTTTTATATTCTCGTTAATCTTAACGACTTTAAATTCCATTACTTTGCCAACATAGGAATCATAATCAATGATTGGCTTAATGTCTATTTGAGAACCTGGTAAGAAAGTTTCCAATCCATTGCAATCTACAATAAGACCACCTTTTGTTTTAGAAATTACATTTCCTTTAATAATTGTTCCGTTCTTATAAGAGTCAACTAAATTCTCCCAAGCGCGAAGTAATTTCGCTTTCTTTCTTGATAAAACTAAATGACCTTTTTCGTCTTCAGTACGCTCAACATAGATTTCGATTTTATCTCCTGGTTTTAGGTCCAGATCTCTGAACTCAGATGCTGGTATTAATCCGTCAGATTTATATCTAATATCAAAAATTACGTCACCTCCTGAAATACTGGCTACAGTTCCTTCAATGATTTGTCCCTCAGAAATTGAGGATAGTGTCTGATCATATTCCTTGAGCATCTTTTCAGATACATCAGAAGCATAATTTATAGTATTTTTTTTGGAAATTGTCCAATCAAATTCGTCATGTGGGCCGGAATAATCATCGGCTTCGACGAGGGTTTCCAAGGCAACTTCTTCGACTAGATCGTCGATTTTTAATTTTGTTTCTGCCGTAGGGTTATCTACTGAGGCCTGAATGGTATCTTCGGCTACTGTAAATAATGGCACGCTGTCTTGGGATTCATTTTTTTCGTCCAACATTTTGGATATTTTTAAGGGTTAAGAAATAATTTTAGCGGCGCAAAGTTAAAGCGTTCACTGCATATTGAACTAAAATTTATTACATCTTGAATTTAAGTCAGCATTAATACACAATATATTATAATATTAAATCTGTATTAATATTTGATATTCAATATTTTAACTCTAATTAGGAATTTATAATTTATAATTATTGAAATGTAACTTTAAATATTTCCCTATTGAACCGTCATGAAATCTTAGTCTTATTCTGTCAGTTTATACATACTCAACCTATGAATTAGCCCTTAAACTAAGATTACAATTCACAATATCTTCCAACAATTTCTTAAACTCTTTCTTTGTCTTCTTTTTTAACCTAAAACTAAACCACCTCACTTTTAATGTCAAGTGAACCTTAGTTGAATGGATACAATAAATCGACTTCGTAATCTCCTATCTCAACAAAGTGAGATCTCCTGAAAGCTGAATTGACTTGCCATTCGGATCTTTATAATTAATTAAGTAGATATAGACTCCGGGAACTACAGGCTTGCCTTTACTTGTGCCGTCCCAAGATTCGTTGGAATTATTGGTAAAAAAAATACGTTCTCCCCAACGATCAAAAATACTTAATGATATCAAATCCAATGAAGAACCTAATAAAGGAGCCCATGTATCGTTGACTTCATTGGCATTGGGTGAGAAAACATTCGGAATAAAAACATCAGTTTCAATTCTGATAGTTACTCGAATAATTTTTTCAATAACACAGCCCCAAATATCAATAAAGCGAAAATGATACTCTCTATCCTTACTGGCGTGGATGATGATTTGGTCTTGAAGGAATTGAATATCTTCATTTGGCTCGACCTCTATGACTTTAAGATTCCCAACATTAATTCGATAATGACTAATGCCATCAGAATACAAATCTAATTCCAATTGTTCTGGATCAATGGAAACATCAAAATCATGCACAGGATTAATTATTACAGAATCCAAGGTGACACAACCTAAACTATCAATAAGTTTAATTATCCATAGACCTGAACTAAGTTGAGAGAAAATAGGAGTAGAAAACTTATTGTTATTAAGAAAATAAGTATATGGTTCTATGCCTCCGTGCATATTTGTAAGCACAATATTGCCGAAAGGCTCATCACAGGAAGGATCAGATTTATTAATGTCAAAAAGAATATCATTCGACTCTGAAATTGTAAAATCATTAGAAATATTACAATCATGTTTATCCTTTACAAGCAAAGAATAAGATCCAGCTTTAAAAGTACTGTAGCTGCTTGTATCACCATTGCTCCAAAAATAATTTTTATACTTCTCGGTGGTCAAAGTAGTTGATTGGTCTTTGCAAACGATAAGTGAACCAGAAAGATTTATTGAATCGACATCAAAAGCGTGAATAAATGATTGTCGAATTGTATCACAAGAATTCAGCGAAGATATTGTGTCTAAGAAAGATTTTCCAATAGAATAATCACGATTTTTAAAATTAAATTTAGAATTCGGACAAATAAATATAGAATCAAATGTTCTAGGATTTGAAACTTGAATCAGTTGAATGCGTAAAGCAGTATCACAACCCATAGAAGCTGATAGCGTATCAAATATTACAGAACCCGCTGAATAAGTTAAATTATTGTATGAATAAGATTTATTCTCACAAAGTTGGATTGAAAGATCTTTTTGGAATAAGTTAGTGGATTTGTGAATCTGAATGGTGTCAAACACTTTGCAATTTTCAGAAGTGAAGGCTTCAAAATAAAAAGTATCAGGTTCAGTTACCAAAAATTTGGAATTACTAGTATTCTGATTTACAAGAATATGGTCGTAAGAAGAAAAATTAGAAATTTCTAAATAGATACTATCTCCTTTGCAGATTTCGGGTATAAATAGGATATTAAGAGGAGGAATATTGGCTGCGGATAATTTAAAATTTGCAGTGTCGCTACCACAATATTTATCATTAATTATATACGAGTAAAGTACTGTCGAATCTATCAATGGGTCGAATAAGCCATTTAAGTTAGAATTCGGGAATTGCCAATCACCATTTTGACCTGCCTTAGAGTCAAGTAGTGATTTCATGGGAATTATATTCTCTTTTTCACATATGGTAACAATACTGTCAACGCCAGCTGATACATGACTTCCGACATTGAGATAACAATGAACTATTGTTCCTTTTTTTATTGAATTAAAACCCTGAATTTGTATATCTTTTCTTTGGCTAATGCGAGTAAGGTCAAGATTAATGTATTGTATTGAAGACATAGCAATTCGATAGTCATTATCTGAACCAAATGGCTTTGTCAACAGCCAGCAGGAATCATTGGTTCGGATAAAATTAAAGCCTACTGGAAGTGACTTACTAGTCAAATATTCCAGAGAATTGAAGCTCCAAGGACTTACACAGAAGGTTAGGCTATCAAGTGTAAATGAGGTATGAATATATAAATCTTCATCACAAAGCAATGTAGCAACAGAGTCTTCACAAAAATTTCGATCCAGTTGAAAATTATATGGAAGTAAACCACAGGAATTATTTTTATCTAAATCAATGAGTAGATCACATTCCGGATCACTCGCAAGAAACTCTGTAGTAGAAAATAAATGACCGGGATGTAAGCCTGTAGGAATATTGCAAGCTTGTATTACTTTGTTATTCTCAATGTCATATTGAACAAGATACATGGTATCATTATTCATCGTATTGTATCCATCGTAAAAGTCTGTATCTAAACCCGAAGCATATACACTGACAGAATCACATGAATTGGCTACTACTGTCCAATAGGATAGAAATTTTGGAATATCAAATCGTTTGATCTCATTGAAGCTGGTATCTAATTGAATAAAAGTAGGATTATCTGCATAATTAATGTACCAATAATTTTTATACAAAAACATGTCGCGAATACTCTCAGTATTTTTTAATTTCTTGACTATAGTAAATGTATCTCCTAAATGGTCAAATCTAATTATAGCCCTAGAATATGGAAACTTATTTCCAATAGTAGCAACAGTATAAAACCTTCCCAGATAATCCATATACACAAAATTTATTATGGAATAATCCTTTGTTAAATAGGAATAGTACAAAGATTCATCGCATAAATTCTTATCAAGTTTATAGAAATATATATTTACATTATTTATCCCCCCAACAGGTTGTTTGAATTTTACTCTGCAGAAAAACCCTTCAGGATGATAGAAAGTGAGTCCATAATTTTCTATTAAACAGTTTGTTCTAATATTTGAACAATCTGAATTAATTTCTAAAACCGTATTTTCAGGTCCAATAAAATTATACAAGGTTTGAGCTTGTAAAAATTGCATTCTAAATAAGATTGATAGAAATAAAATATATCTCATAATTTCAATACCAGCCTGATGGATACTTTCTGTTTTAATAACCATTCCTTGTTAATATGTCTCGATTATTTTAAGTTGAGTCTATTAATTAGTGTTTTCATGACAAATTTAACCAAAACTTATTAAATATGTATCTTCATCGTAATTTCAAATTTTATATATACTTTTAATACATATGTATTATTATTTGATATTCAATATTTTAATCTTGATTCGGAATATCTAAATTAGAATAATTGAAATTTTATTTTAAGTATTTCTATTTTGAGCTTTCATGAAATTTTAGTCTTATTCTTTCAATTTATACTATAGGAAAGAACCAAAAGCTTACATATAGGAAAATTTTATATAAATAATTTTTATATTAATTATTTCTTAAATGTATCTTCGCGTGAATTTATAGCCAACTATTAAAGCCGAGTTTTATTCTAGGGGGAAAGTTTTATTGTGTGGAGAGTACTTTGCTGTCCATGGGGCTACCGTATTGGCCTTACCTACAAAGCTAGGTCAACGCATGAAAATGAGCGAATTAAGCGGTAGTGAAGTGCTCTGGACAAGTTATGATAGCAAGGGTAAAAAATGGTTTGAAGCAGAAATCGATTTAATGGCTTTTGATGTAACAAGCACTACAGATGAGAAAATTGGAACTTACCTTCGAAAAATTTTTAAAGCTTGTATCAACAATAACTCGGAATTTTTATCCCATTGGAAAAAATATAAAATAGAGCACTACTTAGAATTTCCCATTGAATGGGGTCTTGGTTCTTCATCAACCCTCATTCACAATATGGCCTCTTGGGCTGATATCAATCCTTTTCATCTATATTTTGATATTGAAAATGGTTCCGGTTATGATATTGCTTGTGCCGGATCAGACGGACCTATACTCTATTCTTATAATGGAGACAGTTTATCCATAAATGATGTGGATTTTATGCCTGAGTTTTCTGATCAATTATTTTTTGTTCCTCTTGGTAAAAAAGCAGATTCAAAGCTAGCTGTTAAAAAGGCACTTTCGAAAGTACCGGAAAAGTCATTGATCCGAAAAGTCTCTGAGCTATCTGAGAAAGTACTTGACCTTAAAACGCTAGGTGCATTTGAAAATTGGATCATTGAACATGAAAAAATTGTCAGTGATTACCTACAAGAACCAAGAATCAAAGAAGAGTATTTTAAGGACTATTGGGGAGAAGTGAAATCTCTTGGCGCCTGGAATGGGGATCTTGTTTTAGTCACCAGTAATAAGAGTGAGAAAGAAACTTCGGATTACTTCACTTCTAAAGGCCTTGCCAAGCTTATTCCATTTCGGGATTTAATCATTTAATGCTTTAATTTTAGGATTAAAAAAATATTGTTTTGGTATTACTTATAAAAATATTAATGGTTTAGCTTACTTTATAATAAACGAAAAGTAATTAAATAATTATTCAGCCTGGAGTTACCTAACTATAAATTTAACTGTCTGAGTTCTGGTATTGCCATTCTTAACTTGCATAAGGTAAACTCCTTGAGTTAATTGTCTAGTGCTAATCTTTCCGTTGGTTGATTCAAGATCAACTAATTCAATAACCTGTCCTAAAACATTATAAACTTGTAAATTCTCATGATTATTCCATGAAGATTGATCTTTTTTCTCTATTAATATCCAGTCATTGTTCTGGAATACTGAGTACAACTCAGAAAGATTGGAATCATCTGTAAGATTCAAAAAAATATCATGCGTAGTTGTGTAAATTCCATCGTAAGCGAGGTTCAATGTAATCTTCTCGCTTCTTTCATAAACTGCTGAATGAATAAGCCTGCGTTCTATATCTGTTGACATAAGTCCGCTTTCATCTTGAATTACATTTAAGCCAAGATCCTTGCTATAGAATGGTATGTCTGTATACGTATATGTCGTATATCCAAATACCTTATTGTCATTATCATGGAAAAACTTCGCAGGATTCTTATCATAATATGTTTTATAAATTTCAAAGTTACCAACCGAATCAACTACATAAGTTGCAAGCTTAGAATAATTCCAATCGCCAGAAATTAAATACCTGTTATCAGGTAGTTGGCTGATAGATACTACTGGATAAAAATTTCTAAACCTTGCATCTGAATTCCAAGTTTTACCTCTATCCTTGCTAATTAAAACTTCATTTGGAATCCATTGGCTTTGGGTCTGATATACTATCCAATCATTATTTCGATCTATAAGAATTTCAAAATCATTCAATGGATGATATGAATTCTTAACAAAAGCTTTGATTTCTGTCCAATTTAATCCACCATCGCCAGAATGGTATAAATAATTCTTTTCTTTGGAAGATCCTCTATCAGTATTACCGGACAGGAACAATTCATTTTTGTTAGAGTAAATGTGAAATAACTTTATATTCCCCTTAGGATCCACAGGTGATTGGATTTCTTGCCAGTTATCATTTATAAGGTTTTGCTTATACATTTTGTTATTCGTAGCGACTGCAAGTGCTTCTCCTTCATTATTAATTCCAATACTGGTAACGTATTCACCATTGATGAATATAGTTTCCCAATCCTTTCCTTGATTGTTACTTTTCAGATAACTTCTTCCAAAATACATTTCACAAGGACGATATGCGAATAATTGATTGTTTTTGTTCTTAACTAGATTTGTAAGATTATCAATGTTTACATTCAGCTGGATGCTCTTCCATTTTTTAAATTTCGGTGTAAAACAATAATAATCTGATTGACCACAATTGTCTCCATAACTAATTAAAGCATTTAGGCTATCTTTAATAAAATATTTCTTATAAAAATTCACATTTATAGAACTTGTTGGAAAAGGCAATTGATCACTCATTTGTTGACATTTTATCCAAAGGTCTTCTTCTATTCCTTCGTTCATAAAAACTCCCTTGTCTGTAATAAGGAATATCTCAGCCTTGGAATTTACATAATAATAATAAATTACTTTTACATTAAAGATCGATTGCAATTTTGATTTCTGGATTTTATTCTGTTCTACATTTGATATATAGTTAAAAACTCGAACACCTCCATTATTTACCATAAAGTATGTAGTTCCGCCTTTGGAGGTTAGTTCTAATTCTAATCCTCTGGAAACCTTAAATTTAGAATAAATAGATACATTATTTGAATTGTCAGTTTTAACTTTGTAAATTATAGATGAATCAGCTAAATAATTATAAGTATTTACAAAGTTATTATTTTCAGTATAAAAATTAGTTGATATTATTCCATAATCGTTTTCATACTTAAAAATAAATTTATTATCAAAAATACGATTCCACGAACTATCTGTCCTGTTAATATATAATTCATCTTTAAAGAATACCTGACCTTCCTGATTGATTATCAGATTCTCGCTTGGAGTATTGGTATATTTAGGTAATACTTCAAAAATCTCTGCATTATAAATATACCGCTTACTGCTTCCAGCGCAGCTCACACAATAGACTTTATTATCAATTACTTTTAGATATGATCTATCTATGGTATGATAGAACTTACTATTACCATTGTTTATTAATACTTCTTGCCAGGTTGTACCACTATCTTTAGAATGAAAGACGTGATGGTTGTTCTTCAAACTGATGAAGTACTCATCACGTGAAGTAATTGCTACATCCCCTACCTCTAATTTAGAGGAGGATTCATGGCGCTGCCAAGTATTCTGTGTTATTGCTACTTGGAAAAGTAATAATTCCAAAAATAGGAATATAATAACTTTATTCATTTGTAGATTCGAATTTTAGCCCTGACATCCACATAGATATGTTACTTCAAGTTTAATAGTCATATTGTAACATGGTCCATCAACTGAACACGAACCGCTAGGTCCAGTCATATAAACTCTATAATTACTAATAGGTTTATTGCTACCATTGCCTGCACCACATGGTACTGCATTATTTGCTGCATTTCTCATTCTAGTTAGTATTTCATTTTGATTTGCAACAGACAGGTCATTGTGTTGAGATCCGCTTCCAGAAAGCGAAGAACAAGTGAACGTATTACAGCTTTCATTTGTGCAATAAAAAAATGGATTTTTACCTGAAGATAAAGCAGAAGTGAAAGTAAAATCTACTGTGTTAGTATAACAACAAACTTCTTCAGGATTACAATCTACAAGAGCTCCTCCACAATTGTTGAGTTGATTATTTAATTCCATAACCAAAGCATTTACGAAAGCTAAGATTGATCCATAATTACAAATAATCAAATCAGCCTGAGTGCAAGAGAGTATTTCAGTTTCGGTGTTAGAGGTAGTTTCTTTCTTGAATGCAGGAACTTTAGTAGTTAAAGAAGAAAGAATTAATAATCCAATTAGGAGAGTTAAGGAGAAAAAGTTGAAGAAATTTGAAGAAATTTGAAGATTCTTTTTCATATAAGTTGATTTTGATCAAATCTAAGATTTGATCAAACAAAAAGTAAATTATTTATTAATGTTAACTTAATGTTAACATATCTATTAGCAATAAATACCTTTTATTCACAAATTTATTAGTTTAGTTCTAAATTTTCAATTTAAACTAATTTGAAATACAAATATCTGGATTATGGTCCAATACTTATTATTCTTGAATAGAATATTAATCCCAAATTAGTTATGGACTGTAAAGAATCTTCTGATAAGACCAATAATACTATTGGAAAATGCTTTTCCAGTCTGATTCCATTCAAAGATCTAATCTTATAGTACTTAAGATTGGTAATTTCTGTACTTCCTATTATCTTGCAGTTAATTCAGTTAAACACATCTTGAATTACTCATGACAGCGATCTGGCACCAGGCGGAGTTAATTGGTCAAAGACAAGAAACGCAAGGCACTAATCGGTTTTGGTTTAAGATCCTATCTGATGATATTATCGAATATGCTGCAGGACAATTTTTTACTTTTGACCTTCCTTTAGGAGAAAAAAGAATTGAGCGATGGAGATCATATTCTATTGCAAATTATTGTGATCGTTCCAATATCTTTGAATTATGTATCTCCTACAAAAAAAATGGACTAGCAAGTAATTATTTCTTTGAAGAAATTAATAAGGGTGATCGAATAAAATTTAAAGGTCCGGAAGGAACTTTTATAATACCAAATGATTTAAATAAGCCTATTGTAATGCTTGCAACTGGAACAGGAATAGTACCTTTTCGTGCCATGCTTCAACAAATTAATAAAGATAAATTAGCTGCCAATATTCATTTAATTTTCGGAACAAGAAAAGAAAAGGACATTTTGTACCTAGAAGAATTAGAAGATTTTGCACATTTTATTGATGGCTTGAAAATTAGTATTTGCCTTTCACGTGAAACTAAGCTTCCAAAATCTACAAATAATATTAGTTATCATCAAGGATATATTCATCCTATTTATTTGCAAGAGAAGAAAGCAATCGTAAAAGATACTGTGTTCATGATATGCGGTTGGACAACCATGATAGATGAAGCGCTTGCAAATTTAGTAAACACCATGAAAGTTGATCGAAAACAAATTAAGTTTGAATTGTTCGGTTGAACCAAGAAAATTGAACAATGAAAAAAATAGAACACATTGGAATTGCAGTTAAATCCATCGATATTGCCAATGAAACTTATGCTAAACTTCTAGGAATTAAGCACTATAAGGAGGAATACGTGGAAGCTGAATCGGTTCTTACGTCATTTTTTAAACTTGGCGATAGCAAAATTGAGTTACTACAATCAACAAATGAACACTCAGCAATAGCTAAGTTTATTGAGAAACGAGGTGAAGGCCTTCATCATATAGCATTTGAAGTTACTGATATCAATGCCGAAATTATCAGATTAAAAAATGAAGGTTTTCTACTCATTGGAGATAAAGCTAAAATTGGCGCAGACAATAAATTAGTTTGCTTTTTCCATCCTAAAACTACACATGGACTGTTGGTTGAATTATGTCAATCACTGGATTAAATAAATAGCATAATTTCGTATGCTATTTATTATTAAAGTCTAATTTTTATTTTTGATCTAATCCAACAACACAGTATATTGCCGTAGTATAAAAATCACAAAACCAAGGAATTCTAAGTACTTCAAAAACACTCCTTGGTTTTAGTCCAAATTTAATCTCATAATTTGGATTGATAAACCAATAAGTTTCTTTAAGAATTTTATAGTTATTTAAATTTAATATTTTATGAAAATTACTAATGCTTAGTCCAGTTTCCTTTACTTCTAAAAATTCTTTTATTGCCAAATCATTCTCACCAAAATTCTTCAATATATTTTTGTATATAAATACAGGTAGAATATGGAAATATGGAATTTTACTTAAAATCGATTTGCAAACTTGTTGATGACCTCCAAAGGGCATTCTCCAAGGAGGAAAGCCGAAAAATATTATTCCATCCTTTTTAAGAAATTGTTTTAAAAAATTAAGAAAACTAAGTTGATCAGGAATGTGTTCAATGACATCTTTCATAAATATGATATCAAAAGTCGGAATATCCTCAGCAACAATATCATAGATGTTCGCATTAATTAATTTCAAATTCTCTTTATAAGGATGATCTTTATAAAATAAATTTGCTTGTAGAAATTGATTTTGAAGTAGCTCAATTCCATAGACTTTACATCCCCTATTTAAGAATGGAGCTAAATTTCCACCTTCTCCGCACCCTACTTCAAGTATAAATGCATTTTTATCGAATTCTTTGACTGACTCTATATATGGAATTACGTATTTCTCAGTTGTAATTCCTTGCTCTTTAAAATATTGATTTCTGTCCTGATGTCTTTCTTGCATTTGATTTACAATTATTGAAAATTGACGATTTTATATTTTTTGATTTATCAGATTTTTAATAGCTAAAAAATATTTGATTATGAACTCTAACTTTATTTACTCGAATCAATAAAGAAAAAAATCGATCATGGAGTCAGTACAAAGATATTCATTAATTTTAAAAATTAAAGCTAGGGTCTTCTTTGACTAATAAGATTTCCAAAGGAAATAAGAAATTTAAAGACTGATAAGAATTTCAAAAAAAAAATTGTTTTGAATTATAATTAACTAATTTAAAAAGGAAAACACACTTGTCGTTAATAAAATTAACTTAAGTCTGCTGATTTCTATTAAATTCGAACAAAAAAATAAGGGATAACTAAAAGTCATCCCTTATTCAAACAATAATACTCTAATACGAGTTATTTCATTTTCATTGCAGTCTTAAACTTATCATAAGCTGTTACTGCAGTTGTCTGTGCACCCATAACATTTTTATTCCATGCTTCTGACTGAGTCATTGCCATAGCGCAATTAGATTTAAGATCATTGATCTTAGCCATTACGTCTCCTTCCAATTTACCATTCTTTAATCCAGAATTAAGCGCTTCAACATCAGCAGACATAGTCATCCACTTAGCTCTAAAGTCACTAACCTCTGAAATAAGTCCACTTATTCCTTGAACTTGAGCCATAAAAGCTTGTTTCATAGAATCCATTGACATCATAGCATTTTTGCTCCATTTTTTTGTAGAATCAATTTTGAAACTATCAACCATACTATTTAAAAAAGTAGAAGCTGTACCAATTGAACTTCCAGTCGCCATAACGGCTTCACCAGCTTTTGCCCATTCAGAAGTAAGTGATTCAATAGGTGCGCGATATTGATCCACGTTTTTACATGATAACATCATACAACATGGAAGAATTAATAATAATAAATTTTTCATTTTATGTTTGTTTTAAATATTTACTGCAAAATTAGTACGCTATCAAACCGCTCTTGTTAAGCTACTTCAAGAAATAGTCAACACTTCGTTAATAATTTGGCTTAAAAGCGGATAGAATACGGTAACAATTTATCAATAATAAATCTGGTTTCATATATGAAAAAAACTGATATATAGAAAAATAGGTTTATCTGTTAGACTATAATTATTTTTACTCAAAATCCACAATTAATGGAATCTCGACCTTGGCTTAAGAATTATCCACCCGGCGTACCGGCTAATGTTAACATAGACAGATATACTTCTCTAATTGAATTTGCAAAAGATGCATTAAGCAAGTATTCTAATTCAATAGCATTTACCTGTATGGACGCTGATCTAAGCTACAGGCAACTGGATGATTATTCTCGATCTTTTGCCGCTTATTTACATTCAAGAGGCCTTAAACCAGGTGATAAAATCGCCCTTATGATGCCCAATTTATTACAATACCCGATTGCTATCTTTGGCTGTTTGAGGGCTGGTCTAATCATTGTTAATACCAACCCACTTTATACCACTAGAGAATTAGAACATCAATTGACAGACTCGGGTGTAAAAGCCATTGTGATTGCTGAAAATTTTGCAGCTAAGCTTGAGCAGGTAATGTCTAAAACCAAAATTGAAATTGTTATAACGACAACAATTGGTGAAATGCTTGGTACGTTCAAAGGCAGTTTTGTAGACTTTATGATAAAATACATCAAGAGGATGGTTCCTCCGTTCAAAATTGCCAATACAGCACGTTTTTCTGATGCATTAGCTCAAGGTAAGAAGTTCAGTATTTTAGATTTTGAGTCAAAAAGTGATGATGTAATTCTTCTTCAATACACAGGAGGTACTACAGGAATCAGTAAAGGAGCAATGTTAACCAATGGAAACATGTGCGCAAACCTAGAGCAAATTAAGGCTGTGATTTGTTACGTGCTTGAGGAAAAGAAGGAAACTACCTTGTCTCCCCTTCCTATGTACCATATTTTTGCATTTGCAGTAAATATACTTGCAATGATGAGTATAGGTGCGAGAACAATATTGATTGTCAACGCTCGAGATATAAAAAGTGTGTACAAAGCTTTCAAAAAATATCCAATCAGCCTTATGACAGGGGTAAATACTTTGTATAATGCGCTTTTGAATTTTCCAGGCTTTAATTCCTTGAATTTCAATTCATTAAAAGCTTCAGTTGCCGGGGGAATGGCATTACAGGAATCGGTTGGACAAAATTGGAGGCGAGTTACAGGGAAAACCCTTACAGAAGGGTATGGATTAACTGAAACCTCTCCATTGGTATCCCTTAATCCATTAAACGAAAGTGGTAGATTAGGTTCAATTGGATTACCAGCACCGAATACGGATGTTCGTCTAGTTGATGATAATGGTCAAATATGTCCAATTGGTCAAGCAGGTGAAATTCAAATAAAAGGACCACAAGTAATGAAAGGATATTACAATAAACCTGATGAAACAAGAAATAGCATCGTAGATGGATGGTTTTTAACTGGAGACATTGGAACTATGGATGAAGATGGATTTTTCAAAATTGTTGATAGAAAAAAAGATATGATCCTTGTATCGGGTTTTAATGTTTACCCGAATGAGATAGAAGAAGTATTGACCAGCCATCCCAAAATCTTTGAAGCAGCAGCTCTTCCAATGATTGATGAGAAATGTGGTGAAGTTGTCAAAGTTATCATCGTTAAGAAAGATCAAAGTCTTACAGAAGATGAAGTTATGCAATACTGCAAAGAGCGCTTAACCAATTATAAAAGACCTAGAAAAATAGAATTTCGGGATAGCCTGCCAAAAACCCCCATAGGTAAAATATTAAGAAGGGAGTTAAAAGATTAATAAATACTTCAAAGTTTTAATATTGATTTATTCTATTCCAAAAATAAACTAATCTGATTTACTTTGCAATCTCATTGTAATTATGAAATATAAAGTCCTTTTGATTGGTTCCGGCGGTAGAGAGCACGCTTTAGCATGGAAAATAACTCAAAGTCCATTTTTGGAAAAACTATACTGTTCACCTGGAAATCCAGGTATTGCTGAAATTACTAGCTGTGTTGGGTTTCCTAATGATGATTTTGAACACATTCTTAATTTTATAAGTAAAGAAAACATTCAGATACTTATCTGTGGTCCAGAGGTCCCACTAGCTGATGGGTTAATGGATTTTTTGGAACAAAATTTATTGAAAAAAATCATCCTTATTGGACCAAAAAAATTAGGAGCAAGCTTAGAATCCAGTAAAAAATTTGCGAAAGAATTTATGCTTCGCCATGGCATTCCAACGGCTAAGTACAAAGCATTCAATACTTCTGAGATAGAATCAGCAATTGAATATATTAAAAGTATGAATGCGCCTATCGTTTTGAAAGCAGATGGTTTGGCAGCAGGCAAAGGTGTGATAATAAGTCCGAGCATTGAAAATGCCTGCGACGAAATTAATGAAATGCTCAATGGCAAATTTGGAAGTGCTTCAGAAGAAGTAGTTGTAGAAGAATTTCTATCTGGAATTGAATTTTCAAGTTTTGTACTTACAAATGGGAATCAATTTGTAATCCTTCCTGACGCAAAAGATTACAAAAAAATTGGTGAAAGTGATACAGGATTAAATACTGGAGGAATGGGCTCTGTCTCACCCGTTTCATTCGTAACTGCTGAACTAAAAGATAAAATTTTAATAAAAATCATTGAACCAACAATTCGTGGTTTGCAAAAGGATGAAATTGAGTATCAAGGTTTTATTTTTTTCGGTTTAATCATAGTAGCTGGTGAACCCTATGTTATTGAATACAATTGTCGACTTGGTGATCCAGAAACGGAATCTATTATGTTGAGATTAAACTCTGATTTAATTCAGATGATGGTCGCATGTAATGAACAAAAGTTAGATCATTATTCTGTACAAATATCTGATCAATCAGCATCAACTATTTTTTTAGTCAGTGGTGGATATCCGCAACATTTTGAAAAAAATATTCCAATAGATCTTAAATTGAAAGAAGAAAAGGACATTTGGTTATTTCATGCAGGAACTAAAATTGAAGACAATCAATTAAAGACTAATGGTGGACGCGTTATTGCAATTAGTGCATTAGCGGACACCAAAGAACACGCGCTTGAAAAATGCTTATCTACTGCCGAAAAAATAGATTATAAAGGCAAATATTTTAGAAGAGACATAGGATTCGATTTATAGGATGTATTTAAGTTTAATTGAAATAGCACAAATAACTAATGCTAAAATCATTGGACTTAGTACTTCAATACCCAATGATTGGATTATTGAAACAGATAGCCGAAATGTTATATATCCAGATAAAACCATATTTATTGCTTTTAACGGGACTCATTATAACGGAACACATTTTATTCAAGATTTAACAAAAAAAGGAGTTAAAACATTTATAATTGACCAAGAGGTAGACTATCTACCCTTAGTAACATTCATTTGTGTTAAAGATTGTTTGATTGCACTTCAACAACTAGCCGTTGCACATCGTGAGAAATTCAAAATTCCAATTATAGGAATTACCGGCAGCAATGGAAAGACAATAATTAAAGAATGGCTGAATCAATTATTGACTACAAATTTTATTGTCTGCAAGAATCCTAAAAGTCATAATTCACAGTTGGGTGTTCCATTGTCCGTCATTGAACTTCAAGAAAAACATGAAATTGGAATTTTTGAAGCTGGAATATCTCAAACCAACGAAATGGTTCAACTACAAAAAATCATTCAACCAAATATTGGGATACTATCCAACTTAGGTGATGCCCATGATATAGGATTTGTAGATAGAAATGAAAAATTAAATGAAAAACTGATCCTATTTGAAACTTCAGAATATTTTTATTATCCAGGTGATCAAGAGTTTTTATCTAATAATCTAAGATCAAATAAAAAGGCCATCTCCTGGGGCACAAAAGAATTTAATAATATTCAATTCGAACTACTATTAAATGATGCACTTGGTTCAAAAATTATAATACACTATAAGCATTCTAAGTATACCTTTAATTTACCCTTTAAGGATGAGGCTTCAATAGAAAATATTATACCTTGCATCTTAATTAGTCTTGATTTTAATATTGATAGGGAATCCATACAGCATTCAATAAACAAATTACAAGGAATAAAATTAAGACTTGAACAAAAAGATGGAATCAATGGATGCATTCTAATTAATGACAGTTATTCTCTAGACATTAAATCTTTGAAATTGGCTTTTCAATTCTCAGATCAACAAAATCAAATCTTAGAAAGAGTATTAATTATTTCAGACTTTGCAAGCAACTCTACAGAATCTGAAAATTTAATTGAATTGGTACAGCTAACTAAAAAGTACAATTATAATTTAATTTTTGCAATTGGTAAAAGTATTCATCAAATAAAGGAAAAACTTGATTTAAACCAGAAAATTAGCTTTTATTCAAGTACAGAAGAACTATTACAAAATCTTGATAAGTTCCATTTCAAGAATCAAATGATATTAATTAAAGGTGGAAGAAGTTTTCAATTAGAAAGAGTATTTGAAGAACTTTCACTATCAAATCATGAGAGTATTTTAGAAATTAATCTAAATTCAATTGCTCATAATATTTCGATTTACAAGTCCTTTTTAAATAAAGAAACTAAGATAATCGCTGTAGTAAAAGCAGCTGCTTATGGTTCTGGAAATTACGAAATAGCACATTATCTAGAGCATATTGGCGTCCATTCATTAGCTGTAGCTTATCAAGATGAAGCAATTCATTTGAGAAATAAAGGTATTCAATGCCCTATTATGGTCATGAATTCTGGGTTAGCTGACTTCGAGGAATTGTTTGACAATAATATTGAGCCTGCAATTTTTAGTCTGTCGCAATTAAACAAAATAATTAAAAAAACTGATTTAAATAAAGAGCGCAGAATTCATTTGAAATTAGATACCGGAATGAGAAGATTAGGTTTTATGCAAGCAGACCTAGTGGACTTGAAAAAAATTCTAGAGACTAACAAATCTATAAAAGTGCTTTCTATATTTAGTCATTTATCTGGAAGTGACTCTATTCAATTCGAAAAATTTACGAAGTCTCAATTCGAACTTTTTATTGAAATGTATGATTTTTTGACAGAAAATTTTGAGGCAAAACCATTAAAACATATTTTAAACACCGGTGGTATTAGTCGCTACCCTCAATATCAATTAGATATGGTTAGAATTGGAATTGGAATGTATGGCATTGATTTAAACCCTAGCTTAAGTTCCAAATTAGAAAAGTCGCATCGACTTAAAACTAGAATTACCCAAATAAAGAAAGCTTCCAGTTCAGATAAAATTAGCTACAATCAATCAGGTCAATTAGAAAGAGATGGGAAAATAGCCATTCTTAGTATAGGATACGCTGATGGTTTGCCAAGAAATGCAGGTATAAATGGTTACGAAGTTTTTATTCAAGGGAAAAAGTGTGCGGTGGTTGGTGCAGTTTGTATGGACATGTGTATGGTAGATGTTTCGGGATTAGAACTTGTTAACGAAGGAGATGAAGTTGAAATATTTGGCGTTCATAATCCAATTGAGCAACTGGCCAATAAAACTGGCAGAATTCCGTATGAGATTCTCTGTGGCATTTCAGCAAGAGTAAAGCGGATTTTTATCGAAGAGTAGTAATATTGGCAGAAATGATAACTCCAACTGCTGAATTGTCATATTTTTTTTAAAATTTTAGACAAAATTTCAGACTTTTCAATTTGGATATATTATTGATTGATAGATACAAAATGGGAACACATGACGTACGAAAACTTTACACTCAGAGCACAGGACGCAATATTACGCGCACAGCAAATTGCTTCTAGTCTTGATCAACAGGTTGTTGATTCAGCACATATTTGTAAAGGAATTATTGAAACTGATGAACAAATTTGTGCTTTCCTATTTGAAAAGATGGGAGCCAATATGGCAAAAATAAAATCTGAACTTGATGTTGAATTACTTAAAGCACCCAAAGTAAGTAACTCTGATAAACAATATCTTTCAAATGATGCTAACCAAAGTCTCATCAATGCGAAAAATATGATGAAAGAAATGGGTGATGACTTTATATCACTTGAATTATTACTTTTAGGAATATTAAAAAATACTGACAAAGCTTCAAAAATTTTAAAAGAAAATAATATTTCTGTTGAAGGGTTAAAAAAAGCAATTCTTGAATTGCGCAAAGGAAAAAAAGTACTCGATTCAAGTTCTGACAGTACTTATAATTCACTGAACAAATTTGCAGTTAATTTAAATGCAAATGCTGAGAGTGGTAAATTAGATCCAATTATTGGTAGAGATGAAGAAATCAGAAGAATTCTGCATATTCTGTCTCGAAGAAAAAAGAATAATCCAATATTAATTGGAGAAGCAGGAGTAGGTAAAACAGCTATTGTAGAAGGAATTGCATGGCGTATTGTGAATAGCGATGTACCGGACAACATAAAGTCTAAAAAAATCTTTTCACTGGATATAGCTGCATTGATAGCCGGAGCAAAATACAAAGGTGAATTTGAAGAACGCTTAAAAGCAGTACTTAAAGAAGTTGTTGATTCTAATGGAAATATTATTTTATTTGTAGATGAAATCCATACTCTTGTTGGAGCAGGCGGTGGAAGTGGTTCGATTGATGCAGCCAATATTTTAAAGCCTGCATTAGCGCGTGGTGAAATACATACAATTGGTGCAACAACCCTTGATGAATATCAGAAATATTTCGAAAATGATAAAGCTTTGGCTAGAAGGTTTCAACCTGTAATGATTGATGAGCCTTCAGTTGAAGATACCATTTCAATACTTAGAGGAGTACAAGATAAATATGAAGTATTTCACAAAATAGCCATTCAAGATGAGGCCTTAGTAGCTGCAGCTGAATTATCTAATCGCTACATTACTGATCGTCAACTACCGGACAAGGCCATAGACTTGATTGATGAAGCATGTTCAAAACTTAGATTGGAATTAGATAGTGTTCCTGAAGAAGTTGATGAATTGCAACGAAAGGTTAGACAACTTGAAGTAGAAAAGGAAGGAGTCAAACGGGAGAAGGATGATAAAAAAACAAGAATCATTGAAGAGCAACTTGCCAATGCAAAAGAAAAACTAAATTCAATTACTGCAAGTTGGCAGGCAGAAAAACAAATTGTAGATGAAATTCAAAGTAAAAAGAAAAAAATTGATGATATCAATATCGAAATAGAACGAGCCTTTAGAGAGTCAGATTTCGGAAAAGTTGCGCAATTGAAATATGGTGATTTAAAAACTATTGAAGAAGAATTAAAAATTGCTGAAGAAAAAGTCACCAATTTACCTGAAGGAACTCGATATACTTCTGATACAGTTACTCCTAATGATATTGCAGAGGTAGTTAGTAAATGGACTGGTATTCCTCTTCAAAAAATGCTTCAATCTGAACGAGAAAAACTACTCAAACTTGAAGAGGAAATTGGTCAAAAAGTTATAGGTCAAGCTGAAGCTGTGATTGCAGTTTCTGATGCTGTACGAAGAAGTCGTGCTGGGCTACAAGATCCAAATCGACCAATTGGTTCGTTTATATTTTTAGGGCCAACAGGTGTTGGAAAAACAGAATTGGCAAAAGCGCTAGCTCTTTCTTTATTTGATGATGAAAAAGCATTGACCAGAATAGATATGAGCGAATATATGGAATCACACTCTGTTTCAAAGCTACTGGGTGCACCTCCGGGATACATTGGGTATGATGAAGGTGGTCAATTAACTGAAGCAGTTAGAAATAAACCTTACTCTATCATTTTACTAGATGAGATTGAGAAAGCCCATTCAGATGTGTTCAATATTCTTTTGCAAGTCCTTGATGATGGAAGATTGACCGACAGTAAAGGAAGAGTTGCTAATTTTAAGAATACCATAATTATTATGACTTCCAATATTGGTTCTGACATCATTTTAGAGAATTTTGAAGATCTAGAGTCTGTTGGGGACAAGCATCGAGTTGAAATTCTTGAAACCACAAAAGTTGAAGTATTCAATAAATTAAAGGAAAGTGTTCGGCCAGAATTCTTGAATAGGATTGATGAAAAAATAATGTTCCTACCACTAAGCAAGGAAGAAATAAAGAAAATAGCTCAACTTCAAGTTAAAAGTCTGACGAAAAATTTATTTAATCAAGGTATTCAACTTGAATTGTCAGACAAAGCACTAAATCTTCTTGCAGATCTTGGATATGAACCCCAATTCGGTGCTAGACCTTTAAAAAGAGTAATTCAAAAAGAGATAGTGAATGAATTGGCAAAATTAATTCTTGCTGGTGAACCAATAAACGATGGAATTGTGAAAATTGATTCAGATTCAAAAGGTTTTGTTTTTAATGGCAAATCCGCTGGAATTAACAGCTCATCAGAACTGGATCGAAAGAGTAAAGTAGACGAATTAACTCATGCAACAAAAGATTTGGAAGACTCCGTCGATGCCCTAAATAGTAAAAATAAAACTTCGCCTGAAGCATAATTTGGAAGGCTTTATAGAATAAGTTTGCAGTCTAAATCGTTCTTCTACTCAATTCTTTATTCTTATGATTGCCAGAATCTTATTTTTTATACTAACTCCAATACTGATTCATGCTCAATCAGAATTAAAACTTGGAGAATGGCAGAATCAGATTCCCTATAATAATGGACTAAAAATAACCCAAAGTGATGAGGCCGTCTATTTTGCGACTGAAATTGCTATTCTTAGAATTCAAAAGTCTGATTTATCAACGCAAAAGATAAGCAGAACAGAGGGTTTGTCAGGAAGCAAGATTAATACCATTTATTACCATAATCCAACCAAAACCTTAGTCATAGCTTATTCAGACGGATTAATTGATTTGATGACTGAAGATGGAACTGAAGCCATACCATTTATCAAAATTTATAACAATAATCCAATCGATAAAAATATTAATAGTATAACATTTAAAAATGATAAAAGCGTTTTTATCAATACTGATTTTGGTATCTTATCATTGAATCTTATTTCGAAATTAATCGAGTTTACAATATTTACTCAAAATGTAAAAATAACAAGTACAGTAGTATTTCAAAATCTGTATGTTGCTTCTACAACTAAAGGAGTATATCATTTTAATATTAACTCAGGTAATCTTGTTGAAGATTTTTCAAATTGGGAATTGTATACCTCTCTTGAAGGACTAAATGAAATTGAAAGTTACAGTCAAATAATTAAACATCTTGATGATCTGTATATTTTAGGATCAAAAAGTATTTTTAAGTTTAGAAATAATCAGTTTGATTTGTTTAGAGAAATACCAGATTTTTCACCAGTTCATGCGTTTGGAGAAAATAGGGATATTATTTTTAGTTTTAACTATATTTTAAATAACGAAAGAAAACTTTTCATCCTTAAGAATGGAACTGACTGGATTGATTTAGGTGGGGATTGTGTGTTAGAAAATTTAGAAACCTTGCAAGAACCTTCTGGAAGAATATGGCTCGCGGATAAAAGAATGGGTTTTAGATATTTGGATGATTACAATGGACCTTGTAAATCAATAAAAATAAATGGACCATATAGCAATACTTTATTTGAAATAAAATCCTTATCTGATGGAATTTATGTTGCAAGTGGAGGTTGGGATGAAACATTCACCTATCTTTTCAGAAAAGATGGAATATTTACGTACAAGGATAAAACCTGGAACTACATCAATTCAGAAAATAATTCTTTTTTTAAAACAAACAACATCCAGGATATTTTAAGAATAGAGGAAAACAAAACTAAAACGAAGACTTTCTACGCAAGTTTTCAAAATGGACTTATCGTTTATGACAGGACAAATGACTCTTATACTCTTTACAACGAAAATAATACTGCAAATAAACTCGGCACTGCAGTAGGAGATCCAACAAGGGTAAGATTAACAGGATTGGATTACGATAATAAACAAGATAAATTATGGATAAGTAATTTCCTTGCTATTAATCCTTTAGTTTCATTGGATAAGGATGGTAATTGGGATTCATTCGCTTTACCTTCAGGAAATTCCTCATCAATCTTAAATCTTGCAATTGATCACAACAGTTATAAGTGGATCGTATTCAGAGATGGACTTGGCGTATTTGATGATAGGAATACTCCGAGTAAAAGTGATGACAGATACATCTTCCTGAATACTTCTAATACGTCTTTGACAACTAACCAGATTAATAATGTTACTATTGATCTTGAAGGAGATGTTTGGGTTGGTACTGGTGCAGGTCCTGTAATTTTCGAATGTGGCTCAAGTATTTTTGATGGCACTTGTAAGGGTACAAGACGCAAAGTAGATCAAAGCGGTATTATTGGTTATCTTTTGGAATCAGAAGACATCCTTGCGATTGCTGTAGATGGTGCAAATCGAAAATGGATTGGAACTAGAAACGGATTATATGTTCAGTCCCCATCCGGCGAATTTCAAATTGAATATTTCAATAAAGACAATAGTCCTTTATTGAGCAATAATATTTTTAGTATCGCAATCAATGAAAAAAATGGTGAGGTTTGGATTGGAACAGATAGAGGGTTACAAGTATTTCGAAGCAACGCAACTTTTGCTAATGATAACTTCACTCAAGTTCCATTGGTCTCACCAAATCCTGTGACTAGCGACTATCAAGGAGATGTAGCAATACAAGGACTTGCAAGAGATGCACGCGTAAAAATTACTGATCTCAGTGGAAGATTGGTTTATGAAACATTTGCAAATGGAGGGCAAGCTATATGGAATCGCAAAGATTATTTAGGCAATGAAGTGCATTCAGGGGTTTATTTAATATTTGCCAATACTGTGAAAGATTTTGATGTAAGTGAAGGAATAGTGACGAAATTAGTCCTTATAAGATGATTCAATTAGAAAGAACTTTGTTAGCCTTTTAGAGCATTCCTGATATGTTCTGTATGATGTCTTCCATGCCAAGAATACATTCCAATAGATTCTTCCATTAGAATTAATCTGTTTTGCTGAGGGTGAAAAAACGCTCTTTGCATGTCCATTTCAGAGAGTGAAAAGAGAAAGCTGAACCATCTTAAATGTAAAGCTTCTAACAATTGCAAGGATGTTGAAATTGGCACTAATTTAACATCCGCTAATTGAGCCCATTCAGCTTCATTGTAGGGATTTATTGTAGGTTGATCCGTAGTAATACACAATTTGTGACGAATATATGCATTGAGATGACTGTCTGCAAGATGATGAATAAGTTGTTTTATTGTCCATGAATCCGCTCGATATGTTTTTTGCAAGTCTGTATCACTCAGATCGGAAGTTAATGACTTGATTATGCCTGGTAATTCAGAAATGTCTTTTACCCAGCTCTGAATCATTTCAAAAGTAATTCCTTCAGGCTTTTTCCATTGTCCTATTGGATATCTTGGGTCTATCATGTGAAATAAAAGCTAATATTAGCAAAGATAATCTAAACAAAGATTTAAACGTGCAACTTCTCGAATCTCGAACGTACTATTGTTGTGAAATTTAGTGATCTAAAATAAATAATATGAACTTGGTAAACCTACTTAATAATTATATAAGCCCGGAATTCATTTCTTCCACAGCTTCCAGCTTTGGAGAATCAGAAACTACAACTTCTAAAGGTTTGGAAACAAGCCTTTCATGTATTCTAGGAGGCATTCTGAATTCCATTGAGGAGCATACCCAGTATGATAAAGTTTGGGATCTTATAAATCATCAAGAAAACAATAGCAATCTTTTATCAGATCCCAAGAAAATATTCGATGTCGGTGAATCACATACTAATTCTGAAAGTTTGGGAGACAATTTATTCATGTTGCTTTTTAGTCCTAATCATTTGGAATTACAATCCATACTAGGAAAATATGCGGGATACGTCCACTCCGATAGTGCAAATAAAACTTTTTCTATCGCTGCATCTTTAATTCTTTCCTTTCTGAAGAAAAAAGTAAAAACTGAAGGTTTTGGTGCTTCAGGATTAAGCATGTGGATAAATAGTTCAAGGCTTGAAATTTTTAATTCTTTACCATCAGAACTAAATTCAATAAAAAATAATAGTCTAAATAAAAAAATGAAAACAAATAATCTTATTGAAAATTCCGAATTAGAAACTAATGGTAGCAATTGGTGGCCATGGTTGATTGGATTGCTATCCCTATTGGCATTTATGTGGTTTGGTATGAAATCTTGCAATAATCCAAAAATTGTAGACAATAGATTAAAAATTGAGACTACAATTTCAGATACTACAAATTTAACTACAACTACAGATTCATTAAAGCTGGTTCAGGCTGAAGAAATGAGTAAAATGTACATTGGCCTTGATTCTACTGTTAGGAATAAATGGATTTCCTTAGGAAATATCATAAAACTTAATTTACCTAATGGAAACACATTAAGTATTCCAGAAAATGGTGTTGAGGGAAAACTTATAAAATGGATTTCCGATACAAATTTGATGGTTGATAAAAATACATGGTTTGATTTTGACAGAATATTATTTGAATCTGGATCTGCAAAATTGAACTCCGCTTCTAAAGAACAGATTCAGAATATTGCAGGTATTCTAAAAGCCTTTCCAAAAGTAAATATCAAGATAGGAGGTTATACTGATAATATTGGAAATGCATTAACCAATAAAAAATTGTCCCAGAATCGCGCTGATGCCTTGATGAAAGAACTCATTTCAATGGGAATTGATTCGAAGAGATTGCTTGCTGAAGGATATGGTCAAGACCATCCTGTAGCAGATAATTCAAAACCTGAAGGACGAGAGATAAATAGAAGGGTTTCGATTAGAGTTACCTTGAAATAATAATACCAATTGGAATTATTACTACTAATGACTACTTAAAACTAAACTACTAAGCAGCCATAATTTATTTACTCTAGAGACTTCAAACAATTACCTCTTAAGTATTATTTTTTGACTGTGAATCATTGAATTTCCATTATAAAATGCTATAAAATAGATTCCATTGGGTAAATCTAAATTGAACTCATTTTTTATTTTCTCTAATTTACTCCATACTTTTCCATTTAAATCTGAAATACAAATAGATGTAATTGAATTTAAATCTGTGGATTCTAAATTGATTTTCCCAGAAGTAATAGTTGGAAATAGGTTAAGGTCTATCTTATTTTTAAGATTACTTACTGCGACTTTGGCATCAGAGTATTTCCACAATTCATGACCAGTTAATCCATCAGTTGCTGAAAAATATAACTCATTATTTAATCCTGTAAAATATTGAGGATCAGAACTTCCGACACCAACATTAATATCTGCAATTAATTTTGTTCCTAATTGTGTCCCATCTGTTTGCCAAAACTCATTTCCCGAAATTCCATTATTTGCTGAAAAGTAAAGAATCTGATTGAACACCTTAAAATTAGCAGGGTAAGAATCTCCTGAGCCAAGATTAATATCCATGAATAATTTTGTTCCAGCAACGCTGCCATCTGATTCATAAAGTTCAACCCCTTTATCAGTGCTGTCTTTAGCAGCAAAGTACATTTTACCCTTATAAGTGGTCCAAAAATCTGTATAGACATTGTTAAATCTATAAGGTGTAATTTTTGGAATCCGCAAGGTTCCATTTTTTGTGCCATCGGTTACCCAGAGGCCTTTGTTATTTGAAAATAAGCAATGATTATTTCCTAAATCAATAACATTCCTTACCATTGAAGGTAGGTTGCCATAATCATAAAGTTTGGTATATGTTGACGAAATTCCATTCGTTAAAAACAAACCAAAAGTTCCTGCATTTGGATCAAATGCTTCAATTAGAAAATTATCTCCAAAAGAACCCATTCCTATTGAAGCTGTACTAGGAGCAACAATAACTATTAAATCATTTAGTGCAGTGGTACCTGCTATACTTCCATCAGAAATTTTGATTTGAGCATCCTGAGTAAAAATAACTTTATCATATTTTGGATGGTACACGAATTGATCTGCAAATCCATTAGAATTTATTTTATAAGTTCCGGTAGTTGTTCCATCTGAATACCAAAGTCCAAAATCTGAAATGCCTACATAAGCATTAAAAAGTACGCCGTTGCGAAGTGGAATGATTGTATTTCTGCTAAATAATCTCAACATCCCTGTAAGTTTATTTGTGGTATCACCGACGTTAAATGTTCCTATTCTTGTTCCATCTGATGAATAAAGAAGATCTGTAATAATATTTTCGTCACTGGCTCCAAAAAATAATTTATTTCCTGATACAATAAATTTATTTGGAAATGAACCTTTAATTGGTATTAATTCTTTTAATAAACTCATCTTATTGGAAATGGGATCATACATCCATGGTTCATAGTCACCTTCACTTGATATATCTGCAAATCGATTCGTACCACTAAAAAATATTTTCGATTTATAGGCAATCATCAATTCATCAACGGGATTAAGTGTCGGAATTCCATCATCCTTTCCGGATAGATTATCTTTAATTAATAGAACAGATTGACTGTTAGATCTTATACAAAAAATGACGAACAAAAGATAAATAACAAAATACTTTTTCATTCAAAAAATTTTACAAAAGTAATAAAAAGATACAACTAGATTATTTGAAGTCTTTACAAAATTAGAAATTGGACATCCATTTGAAATTGTTAGCAAGAAAACTAGTAAAAATAATATTTTCATTTAAACTTTAAAATAAACTATTCATTTCCTCATTACAATAAAAACAGAAGGTCGATTGAATTCAATCGACCTTCTATATAAATAAAATTATTTTAAGTTCTAGAATTTATCCCAGAAAATTTTAGCCTTTGGGCTATCTCCCAAATATCTTGCAGCGGCCAGTTTAAGATTCGCTCCATTCAAAGTTGCTTCATTGATTGGGAAAATCATTCTTTTTGGAATATCATCATAAGTTAAGGTTGCAGGTGTATTGAAACCTGTAAAATCAAAAATTCTCCAAGTTGTCCAACCTTCTGAACCATTATTATATAATGCCAACCATTTCTGAGTTCCAATTTTTTGTTTCCAATCTCCAGCTGCAGTGGAATAAGCAACAGAAGCTTGGGCAGTATATGCACTTGCATCTGCATCTGAACCACCCCAGAAATTTATTGAAGCTTTAATACCATTATTATAATAGGATTCAACTGTTCCTCCTACGGAATATCCACGTGCTGCAGCTTCAGCCAGCAAAAATTGCACTTCAGCATAATCCATCATGTTTCCAGACAAAGTTGGTGTATAGAATTCTAGGCCAATTTTACTAAACTCAGAGAATGAATTATCACTACCATAAATCCCTCCTTCATAGATATTGTCATTGCTTAGCTGGAAATAAGCGGACCTTCTAGGATCATTCATAGCATTCATTTTATCAATTATTGTATTCGCACCCAAAAAGTCATTTCTTCCTGAAAGTACTAAATTCTCATAGACTGGGTTTGTATTTGGAGCAGCCCCAAAGTAAGTTATTAAGCAACTTTCTCCATTGTTTTGCATGACATTTGCAAAACAAGATTCAACTATTGCTTTTGCTTTGGCATCATCTACATCAGCTAATCTCATCCCCATTCTCAATTTGAGTGAATTTGCAAAAGTTTTCCATTTTGCAACATCACCACCATAATAAGGGTCAGCTGAACCAAAAGAACCAAACCCAGCATCTAATCCGTTAATTGCTGCATCTAACTTAATAAGAAGGGACGCATAAATGTCTGCACCTTTATCATAAACCGGTGTGTTCGTTGCATCACTTAATGCCTCAGTATAAGGTACATCTCCGAACACATCTACAAGATGTGCATATGAAAAAACTTCTAAAATACTGATCAGATTATTTTTGTTTTTTCTTTCTGACTCAGCAATATTATTAGTGATGTTTTCTTTATTCAGAATCGTTGTGCATTCCTTCAAATCTCTTAAAACATCTCTATAGATTGTATTAAAAATATAATCCGGATTTTCTCTAGTAACCATGTTGTATTGGCTTTCATCTGGATAGGTAGTTTGAGCCCAATACTGTGCATACAATCTGAATACATTTGTATTCACACTGCAGTCATTCATAAGATCTGCCAAATTCACAGCTGCATTCGTAAATAAGGGCTCAGCAGGAATTGAGCTAGGATGCTTTTTGTCAGTATTCAAATCCTCGAACTTATCAGTACAGGAGTAAAATACAGTTAAACAAATTATTATTAAAAATTTAAATATTTTCATGTTTATTTTAATTTAGAGATTAAAAATCAAATTTAATACTTGCACCAATTGTTCTGGTAGTTGGCATTGCTCCAACAGAATAACCTTGAGCATTACCTGAAGTCAACCCACTTTCAGGATCAGCAAATGGTAAATTCTTATGAATTATCCAAAGATTACGTCCCACGATTGACAAAGTTGCTCCTTTAAAAAATCTGTCAGACTTACCATTTAACAATGAATAAGATAATGCCAATTCACGCAATTTGACATACGAAGCATCATATACTCTTATTTGTGCAGGATTACGAGTTGCATTACCCCAATAAAAAGCTTGACTATATGCAGTTGCTGGAATTCTTTTGGTATTTTTCGTACCATCAGCATTAACTCCATCAAGTAATATTCCACCGCTTTTATTATCAGCAGTTATTGGATCCCTTACTGGATTTCCAAGGTCATTTAACTCAGCTGTATAATCAGGTAAACCAGTTGCACTTCCATAATAAGTATCTAGAGAGAAAACATCGCCTCCCATAGAAACGTCTACTAAGAAGTTCAAGGATAATTTTTTGTAAGTAAATGTATTAGACCAACCACCGATCCAATCCGGATTCATATTGCCTATGATCTGATCTGCAACAGCTGCATAATATCCGGTTGCAGTTACCAATTTATTACCTAATGAATCATATTTATATCCGAGTCCTCTTAATGAACCATAGGCTTCGCCAATAGTAGCATTCACTGAAACACCTCCTTGATAGGCTGCCAATTGAAGATTATTAATTCCATCAAATAAGGAAACTACTAAACTTTTATTTTTTGTGAAATTAATACTGGAATTCCATTTGAAATTAGTCATTCTAACAGGATTGAAATTTAATATTAATTCAACTCCTTTATTTTCAACTTCTCCTGCATTTACAAATTTAAATGAATAACCAGTTGATCTGGAAGTTGCAACAGGTAAAATCTGATCTACTGTATTATTCTTATATATTGAAACATCAAATCCGACTCTGTTATCCAAGAAATTCATTTCTAATCCCAATTCAAATGATTTGGTTCTTTCCGGTTGCAAATCAATATTGTTTTTAGTAGATGGAACTGAAAATACTGTAGAGCTGCCAAAGTTTGAGCTTTTCTGATAAGTGTCATAAACACTTAAGGCAGGAGCATCATTTCCTACTTCTCCATAACTTGCTCTGAATTTACTAAAATTTAGATAATCCATATGTAAGAATCTTGAAAATACAAACCCGGTAGAAATTGAATAATAATTATAAGTATTATTCTTCAATGGAAGTGTAGAAGCTACGTCCACCCGATCCATTAATTCCAAAAACAAATAATTTCTAAAACCTAATGAAATACTACCATAATATCCATTTACCTGTTTTTCTAATAGCCTTTCAATAGGCAGCGGGTTTGGATTTACTGAATTCGATAAAGCGTAAAGTTTAGGAACTACCAAACCACCGGATGTAGAAGCTCTAATACTTTCATCCTTGGACTGCCTTATATTCATTCCTGCTAAACCTTTAAAAGAAAGGTTTGAGGAAATATTGGTATTGTAACTTCCGATCAAATCAAAATTGGTTTCTGTGAATCCAATATTTTGTCTTTGATAACCGCTACTTTCATCTTGTCTGTTAAGACCATCCGGCTCAACGCCAAACTCAGCTGCTACAGATCCAATTGCTCTTCTTTCTTCCCTTAAATCATTATAATTATCTAAGCCATATCTTCCTAAGATATTTATTTTATCTGTGAGATCATAGGATAAGCTCACATTTCCAATAATTCTGTTTCTGCTATCACTTTCATAGTTTTCGTTTCTTGCCCAATATGGATTATCCCAATATAAAGGATTTGTTTTTCCATCCCATGGAGCTTCCATATTCCAGGTTACATTTCTTCCAGTCAGATTATAGTACTTCTCTTGAGCAGCGATATCCACATTAGTTTGCCACCACTGTCTGAAATTACTCATAATGTTGTCACTATATCCAGATGAATTACGACCAACAGCATTTTGATGTGTATATGATCCGGTAAAAGCAGCAGTTAACTTTTTAGAAAGTTCATAAGAAGAAGAGAAACCTAATATATTCTTCTTTAATTCGCTATTTGGCAGAATTCCGTTTGTTATATAATTAGTATAAGACATTCTAAAAGCACCATTGTCATTTCCAGCTGTTAAAGCAACATTATTGGAAAGTGTGGATTCAGTTTCAAAGAATTCAACGGGCGTATTTGCAGCCGCCACATAAGGATATTTCTTTCCAAACTTATCAGATTCTGGAACGAAAGATTCCCACTGATATACATTTAAATTGGGGTCAAACTTGCCTCCATATGATGCATCATCGTATGTAGGTACTATTTTGTCTTTTATACCGTCTCCATCGATATCGTATTCCTCGAAATAGCCATCTGCATTTTCACCATAATATGGACCGTAACCGGCTCCATATTTATTTTGATACTTAATAAAAGTGCTTTTATCAATATTTCCTACAGTGAAAGAAGATGCAATTGAAACACCAAGACCTTTATTTTTCTGACCTTTTTTAGTTGTTATTAAAATAACTCCATTGGCAGCCCTTGAACCGTAAAGCGCAGTCGCCGCAGCTCCTTTAAGAACAGACATAGTTTCGATATCATTCGGATTAATGTCTGATCCAGCATTGCCATAATCATAACCAGTTCTTCCTCTAGTTTGAGAGGTTAGGTTATTATTCGCATTATCAACAGGAATTCCGTCGATAACAAACAAGGCTTGATTATTTCCGGTCAATGAAGAATTTCCACGAATTACTATATTCGTAGATCCTCCGAAATTGTTATTCGTACGAATTTGAACTCCAGAAACTTTTCCTGATAAATTGTTAATGAAGTTGCCAGTTTGAACTCTATTGACTTCTTCACCACCTACTTGCTGCTGGGCATAACCCAAGGAAGCCCTGTCTCTGGATACGCCTAGGGCAGTAACAACAGTTTCTTGTAAATAAACCCCTTCAGACATGGATACGTTAAGCACATTAGATATGCCCAAAGTCAATTCTTGATTGGTAAAACCAGTGTAACTAACTAATATGGTATTCGATCCCTCGGGTACATTTAAGGAATAAGCACCATTAGCATCAGTGACTGTACCAATACTAGTACCTTTGATGACAACATTGGCTCCTATAATTCCCGATCCATCTGGACCAGTAATCGTACCGGAAACCATTCGTTGTGCATAAGATGCTGTAGCCATTAACATCAAGGCTAACAAAGAAAAAAATACTTTCTTCATAATTTGGTAAATTTTGTTTTTGTAAAAGATTGTGACTCCCAAAGATACTCGTAATGTTAATTGTTCCTAATATTTCCTTAAGAAAGTTAATTAATCATTAAATATTTATTTAAGATAAACTTGAATCGATGTATAACTT
The DNA here is from genome assembly GCA_040006775.1 of Saprospiraceae bacterium. Lineage (GTDB taxonomy): Bacteria > Bacteroidota > Bacteroidia > Chitinophagales > Saprospiraceae > Vicinibacter. Next base: position 32,990 of record JBDTWI010000020.1, on the reverse strand, counting down.
CAATAAAATTAATTATTTATATAGCATATTTTTATATAATATATAAATTGCTGATTAAATTGTTATGATACTGTTTGAAATTTATTTTAGCAAAAGGTTCGAAAATTAGTATGATTATAAGTTTGCCAAGTCAAATCCATGTGTTCTAAGTTCAACTAAAGTCTCTAAAATATATCCGTTTTTAAATATTGGCTTAGAGACAAAAAATACGCTATTTTTTTAATCCTTGCTTCAACTTGGACAAAAAGTAGGCTGTTTTTTTATAGTATTCAATCATAATTTGCTTTTTAACTAAAGTGGTTTTGGCAAACAGAAGTAGTACTAATCCTGAAAAAAATTGAGGATATAAAATTTACTATTTGATTTTAATTAGAACTTTTTAGAATTAAAATAGTCCTAAATAGCAATACAAAATATTACTTCTGTTTTATATAATTTGAGATGTATGAATTTAAACTTTTAGCTCTCTCAAAATTTCAGCAAACTCTGCCAAAATCATTGCTGTAGCTCCCCAAACCCAACGATCTCCAAACAAAAAACCTGGAACTTTTAATTGATTTGCATAGCTTGTAGAAATGACTTTATGGGTTAAATTATCCAAATTTAATACAGCTTCTAATGTACAACTAAAAATTTCATGAATTTCCTTGTCTTGTTTAATTAAAATTGGTTTTTTTTCGCACCAACCAATGTACGGTTGCACTAGGTTTTTACTAACAGGTATGTATAATGGTGACAGTGAACCAATTATTTTTATTTGCGAATTGTCAATACCAATTTCCTCATAAGTTTCTCTCAATGCTGTAAATACTAAGTTGTGATCCCCTTCTTCAAACCTCCCACCGGGTAAGGCTATTTGTCCTTTATGCGGATCAAGTTCAGAACTTGGGTTTCTTTGAATCAGAGGAAAAAAAAATTGATCAGATTCCTTCATGAGCACAATCATGACTGCTGCTTCACTGTGGTCATGAGCAGGAATTTCGCGAAGTCTTTCAGGAAAAGGAGCCATTTGTAAATGAGCCTCTGAGCCAGGCAATTTATTCAACAATCTTAAAGCTAATGATTCTAAAAATTGTTCCAAAAAAATAATACTTTATTACTTGTTGCTAATTTTTAAATATTGCTCAAGTGCCATAGTCATTGATGGTGTTTCAATTGTTGGTGCTTGAATATCTAAAATTAGATTTGCTTCCAGAACCGCTTTTGCAGTTGAGTTTCCAAAAGCAGCGATTCTAGTCTTTTCTTGTACAAAATCCGGGAAATTATCGAAGAGTGACTTTACGTCTAGTTGACTAAAGAAAACTAAAATATCGTACTTAATGTCTTTTAAATCTGAAAGATCAGCACTAACAGTCCTATACATCTGCGCTTCTACAAACTTTATTTTTATCGATTTTAGAAAATCCGAAACTTCATTATTTCCTGTGTCAGAACAAGGCAAAAGAAACTGTCCAAGATCTTTATGCTTATTGAAATAATTGGTAATATCCGTAATCTTCTTGGTACCGAAAAATACCTTTCTTTTGCGATAAAGAATAAATTTCTGAAGATAGTTGGCAATATTCTCAGTACTACAAAAATATTTAGTGTTTTCTGAGATCCTTGCTCTCATCTCTTCAGCTAACCTGAAGAAATTATCTATAGCGTTTTTACTCGTAAAAATGACATAGGGAAATTCCTCCATCCTGATTCTTTGCCTTCTAAAATCCTTCTCTGAGTATCCATCAACTTGGATAAAAGATCGCCAATCAACGCGAATTCCATTCTTGGTTTCTATCTCAAAATAAGGGGACCTCTCAGGTTTAGGTTGGGATATAAGTATAGAAGATACCTTGCTATACCTTGACTTTGAATCACCTGCAATTTTTTTCGTTTTTGTCGGCACGCTTGGTTTATTAAACCCAGCCTTGTCTTTGTAAATAAATATAAAGATAGACTAAGGGTGCAATTTCGAAGGCGCAAAGGTACAAAATAAAATGCATAATTGATCTTGTCCATAAATTAGTGGAAGAAAGAATTTCTTTGATTTGTCTGAAAATATAGGATAAAACATAGAAAACTGCGACCAAAATGATTATATTTTTACCCCAGGCTGGCTTTAAAAAAGCAATAATAAAATTAAGAGGAATGAAAATTATCGCCATTAAGGACCCAAAACAGACAATATTAAAGAGATAATGATCTACTTCTTTACCAATTTTGAAAATGCTAGCGAGTAATTTAAGAGATAGGTGTCTTATTAAATAGATCAATAATATTAAACAAGTTATATAAAATATTAAAGGAATATAGCTTACCGCTCTAAAGGTGTTTAAAGCAAGGAAGATGAAAATACTAATTCCAGCAAAGTATAAGCCATAAAGTAGAGGAAACACGAGTCTGTTTTCCTCCATATTTTCCCTATACAAGTTATTGAATTGATTCAAATTAAAACTGGTCTTATAAAGTTTTGCTATTAAATTCCTATTCAAATTCACTGCAAGAGCCAATAATGAAACTAAGAAGAGCAATAACCAAAATAATATGTTACTTAATTCAGATGAACCTGACCTTAGAGATAATGCTCTATCTATGCTTTCTTCGAGTTTATTCTTATGTTTACTTTGAAGTTCTTCGGGTAAATTCTTAGCTTCTATTAATTCAAATGGATTAACAGCCTCAGCAATAAGTGAATCCTTTTGAGTTTGTTTGTTTTGGATTCCGTTCTTTTGAACTATTTCAAATGGATTGACCTTCTGACCGTTAAGCCAGCTAAATCCAATAAGCAGAGCGAACAGGATATAAAATATCCACTTTCTGTTAAGGGCAAACAAACTTAAATCCAATTCCGTGAATATTGTCTATTTTAATTGAAGAATCTTCTCCGAGGTATTTTCGAAGTCTTGAAATAAATACATCCAAGCTTCTACCCATAAAATAGTCATCTTCTCCCCAAAGACTTTCAAGTATTGCAGATCGCTTAATGACCTTATTTTTATTTTTAATTAAATAATCTAGAAGCTCACTTTCTCTTTGAGTAAGAATACGTATCTCAGTATTGAGATTCAATTGATACTCGTGGGGCATATATTTATAGATGCCAACCTGAATTTCAATTTCCTGGGTAGGAGCTTCAAAGACTCTGCTTCTTCGCAGAAAAATTTCAATTTTAAGAATAAGTTCTTCAATACTGAATGGCTTAGTGAGATAGTCATCTCCTCCTAGGCGAAGACCATGAATTCTATCTTCTTTTAAAGATTTGGCGGTTAAGAATAAGATTGGTATTTGCTGATCCTTCTTGCGAATTGATTCAGCCAATTCGAAACCATCCAATTCCGGAAGCATGACGTCAAAAATGCATAGGTCAAACTTTTCCTCTTTAAATGCTTCTAGGGCTTTGGCGCCGTTAATACAATGATGAACATCATACCCCTGTAATTCCAAATGATCTTTAGTTATGAAACTAAGGGTTTCGTCATCTTCTGCGTACAAAATTCTTGCTCTTTTCATCCTAAACTGTTTTTACAATATATAGTAACTTTAGTGCCTTCATTATAAATACTGTGCAAATTAAGTCCAAATTCGTGTGCATCGCAAATTCTTTTTACATAATATAAGCCAATGCCATATCCTTTGACATTATGAAGATTACCGGTTGGCACTCTATAGAATTTCTGGAAGAGCTTTAATTGATCCTCAGGCTTTATTCCTATACCTTTATCCTCAATGGTAATTTCAAGTGATTTTCCTACATTTCTAGTACTAATGGTAACCTCTGGAATGGCTTTAGAATACTTTATTGCATTGTCAATCAGATTGTATAAGACATTTTGAAAATGAAAACGATCTGCTCTGATTTTTGTATTCTCAGCCTCTAAGTGCAATTTCAAACTTCCTCCATTGTCGCCAAGTCGGAAAGAATAAAGTCGACTCAACTGTTTTACAAGGTCATTTAAATCAATTTCTTCCAACTTCAGCACAAAGTAAGAAGATTCCATTTTTGCAATCTGCAGTACCTGTTCTACAAGGTTATTAAGCCTTTTATTTTGTTCTTGAATAATGTTGGTGTACTGACTTAAACGTTTGTCAGATTCGATGGCCGGGTGAGCGGCCAATACTTCTGCGGATAATTTGATTGAACTAATTGGTGTTTTGAATTCATGAGTAATGTTATTTACAAAATCACGCATAAGTTCTGAATATCTTTTTTGTCTAAGTATAACAAATATAGCAGTTGTAAATATTCCACATGCCAAAAAAAGTAAAACCGAAGAGACTATTATAGTCTTCATCTCATAAAAGATGTATGAATTTTTATCAGGAAACTTTAATACGAAATAACAAGGTTCTTCATGAGGTTTAGATTTCTTCTTCTTTCTTTTTATTTCTTTGTCATTTTTTTTATCCGGAATGTTAACGGAACCAGGATTAAAAATTAATTCATTCGTCGCTTCATCATACACACCATATTCATATTCCAGTTTTAATTCTTGTTTTGAAAATTCATCTTCAAGCAGCGAGCCCAATTGATCTTCCTTTATTGGAGAATTTACATTAACACGATATTGATTAGAAGATTCTTGAATAATCAAACCTCTTTCCGGTAGTGTATTTTTATTGGCCTTCGCTACAGCCAGTGCTGTATTTCTTAACGCTATACTAACTGATCTGTGAAATTCTATTTGCTCTTTATTCAAATTTCTTGTAAGATAATATGCTTGCATGATAAAAATTCCTATTATCATCAAGGCTGCAAGAATTACAATTAATCTTATTTTTGAGGAAGACAAATTTGTTGATTTACCTATGAAATTATTTTACAATACACCGGTTTAATACTACATCAATTAACTTACCTGCACAAACGCCTTTAACAGTAATTTTTTCACCTTTATTAAAAGTTTCATGGTCTAGTTTAATTGAAGGATCTAATTCTGCAGTTACAGAACCCATTTCTCCACCTGTTGATAAGACTATCACAAGCCCTCCGTTTTCGTTTTTCATTACCGTGTCAACTTGACCATTAACTTCTAGTACTTTGTCAAGATAACTTTTATTCGCCAAATCTTCATCTCGATCAAACGCATTATATAGCTCTTTTGCATCTATATTCAGAATGCTTTTAAGGTCTTCAACCTTATCCATGGGTTTATTATAAAAATAATAACCGATAGATAGTGCGGAAACAAGTATTATGGTTAATAATATTAGCAGTCTAGATCTAGTCATTAGAACAAAGTTTAGAAAGTAAAAATAGCAGAAAGCGAACTATTGATTAATATTATTTTTCGTTTCTCTTATTAATTCTAATAAGGGCAATTGTAAATGTTGGTTTGTTGCTAATATGTTTTTTGCAAAAAGAGGATTAGAACTTCCATCCATTTCGCTTACTCTTCCTCCGGCTTCTTCTATAAGTAGAATTCCTGCAGCAACATCCCAGGGGTTTATTGCTGCTTCATAATATGCGTCAAACCTACCACATGCGGTATAAGCCAGATCAATCGCAGCAGATCCAAGTCTTCGGACTCCTCTGGATTCCTTTAGTATCACCAGTAATATGCCTAGGAGTTCATTCATCTTTTTGACTTCATAAGGAAATCCGGTTGCAACAACTGCATTTTTTAAGGAGGAGACCTTACTTACCTGAATTGGACTCCCATTCAGATAGGCGCCACCACTTTTCCAGGCATAAAACATTTCATCTTGCATAATATGGTAGATTACACCGACTACTAATTTCTCCTTATGCATCAATGCTATACTTATACAAAATATTGGTATTCCTTTAAGGTAATTTGTTGTTCCATCTAAAGGATCTATTATCCAGGTATAATCTTCATTTTTTGAAGATTCGACCGTATTTTCTTCTGTAATAAAACCGGAATTTGGAACAATTTTGAGCAAACCCTCTACTAATTTTTTTTCAGCTTCAATATCTACATAGGAAACAAGGCTATTTAATTCTTTCTCTACAATCTGGTGCTCTTGAACGATGCCTAATTCTTGCTTAATAAAGCTACCAACCTCTTGTACAAGCTCTAGTACTTTGGTACAAATAGAAGATAAGTTATGATTAGACATTAAAAAACTTAATAAGTTAAGATGAAACTAGTATCAAAAAACTATTTGATAATCCCAATAAAAGAATTCTATAGTTCTGAACCTGATTCTCCTTTAATGATCATTCTGAAACCGTTCCCATGAATATTACTTATCTCAATATTATCATCTCCTACGAGATACTTCCTGATTTTTGTAATAAAAACGTCCATGCTCCTGGCTGTAAAATAATTGTCCTCTCCCCAAATTTTGGTTAAAGCTTCTGATCTTAAAAGCACTTTATTGCGCTGTTCACAGAACATCTTTAACAACATGGCTTCCTTTGGACTTAACTTAACCTTTTCTGAAATCTGATCTTCATTTTTAAGATACAAGACACGCAACGGATAATTGAAATGATACTTGCCAATAATGTATTCTTCAACAGAGCCATCTTCTTCTAATTTAGTGCGCTTTACTCTTTTTAATATAGCCTGAACACGGTAAAGCAATTCTTCAGAGTTAAAGGGCTTAGTCACATAATCATCCGCCCCAATTTTGAACCCTTCAACTATATCTTCTTTGAGTGTTTTTGCAGTCAAAAAAATTATTGGAATATCGGCATTCTTAGAACGGATATCTTTTGCCAAAGTAAATCCATCCTTTCGAGGCATCATTACATCAAGAATGCATAAATCATATTCCCCTCGTCGAAATTGTTCAAAACCATCTATTCCATCAATGGCTAAATCAACATCATAATTATGCATTTCGAGATAGGACTTGAGCACATCTCCAAAGTTGTGGTCATCTTCAACAAGTAGAATTCGGGTGTTTTTGGATTCAGTCATAGCAGTTGTTTTTCTAATATAGAACGCAGAAATGTTAAAATTGCGCAATTAAAGATCAAAAATATTCTAATTTGGTAAAAATATGGTAAAAGTACTCCCTTTATTAAGTTCGGATTCCAAAGTTAATTCTCCTTTATGGGCAAGTACCATTGCTTTTACATAGCTCAATCCAAGGCCAAAGCCCTTAATGTTATGTATATTGCCTGTAGGTACCCTAAAGAACTTCTCAAATACCATTTTTTGATTTTCTTTACTAAGTCCAATACCTTTATCCTTAACAATGATGATAATGCCACGGCTCACATTTTTTGTAATTACTTTAATTTGAGGGGAATCTAAAGAATATTTATTTGCATTGTCTAATAGATTATAAATAATATTGGTAAGATGTGTATGATCCGCCTTGATTATTGGATTTGCAGCGGATAATTCCTGTATAATTTGTCCATTTCTTTGACTTACTTGTAAATCAATATTATTAACCGCTTGCTGAATTATTTCATGAACATTAAGGGATCTAAGATTGAGTTGAAAATCATGCTTATCCAATAAGGCCATTTGCAAAACTTTTTCTACCTGACTCAGCATTCTCTTATTCTCTTCCTTAATTATACCTACAAATCTTTGAATTTTACTTTGGTCAGCTATTACCTTAGGTGAGAGTATTGAATCCGATGCTAAAGAAATTGTTGCAATTGGTGTCTTGAATTCATGGGTCATATTATTTACAAAATCATTCTTTATCTCTGAAAGTTTTTTCTGCCTAAATACCACAGTAATAACATAAAAAAAACAGGCAAGGATTAAGCCGGTTAACAATAAGGTCATCAATATCAATGGAAGCACTGAACTCCACAACCACTTCGTTTTATTCGGAAAAACTACTTTAAGGTAGCCGGGAGAATTTCTCGCAGTAGTAAAAAGATCTACAAAATAAGTTGTTTCTTTCTTTCCTTCCTCCAACTCAAGCTGAGAATTTGATACTTTTCCTTCTCCTAGATTTACTAAATAATTTCCATTCAATATCACAAAGGTCTTCAGGTTATTGTCGAAAACTCCAAAATTATAAATCAGGTTAATTTTTAATTCCTGAAACTCATGGCTCAATAGATTAGCAAGCTTGGATGGGTTAATTCTTTGATCAAGTGAAATTGGATGCAATCTAGTTTGCCGATCATACATTTCAGCAATCTTGCGTTTTAAGTCCCATGATTTACCGGAATAATTTAGGGTATCTGAAATTATTGTATCTTCTGGTTCGCTTAGATTATGCTTGAAGACCAGTTCTGCAAAATTAAATTGCAACATATAATCTCTTTCATTACTACTTTCATTCAGAATTTGATCAAGTTGGGACATTTCAAAGTTTTCCTTTTCTTTCTGAAGCATGTCTGAAACTCTCTTCAAAGCTGCAATGACATTGTCATCGAATTTCTTTTCTTCTAAGCGAATTGACCAACTTATCCAATAAAATTGAAGAGAGAGAATGCCGACTAATGCCAATCCCATTAGTCCAACAGATAACCAAATTGCTTTTTTATTCATTAAATAATCATCCTTGCAATGTATAATAATGCCTGAGAAGGCCGAAAGTTTAAACCTCAAAATATTGCCTAAAATGAAATTTTAATCTATTTATTCTATTCTAAAAAAATACTTTCAATTTTTAATAGGCTCATTTGAAAAGAAAGAATGCATCTTCTTTCATTTAACCAATACTATAAATATACATATCCTCCAATAACATTTCTTCAAATCATTAAATTTAACTATTAATTAGTATAGATTAAAGTCTGGTTTCTACTTTAAAACTAAAAATCATTTCAAATAAATTTCGACTTAAGCGTTTAACAAAATAAATATTTTATTTTCAAATACTAGAATACATTATTTAAAATAATTAAAAGAAAGAATTGGCATTTAGAACTTCCTTATGAGCATAAATGTTTTTAGACTATAAACTAATTGAACTTCTTGTAAAGATTGAATTATTAGTCGGAAACTAAATCATTACGTATATTTGTTTTTTTAATACAATATTGAAACTTCCAATTGTTTTGTTTTTACTTATTTTGAGATTAAATGCTCAAGATTATAGTTTTGCTGCTGTATCTAACTCCTATTCTCAACACAATCATTTTAATAAGTTTGAATGGACAATTAATTTTTCAGATTTAATAAACCCCTTTTCGCATCAATTCGGAGAATTAACTTATCCCACTGGTATAGTTAGAATCCAACTTGTCAATATCCTTTCCTATGAATCTAATGATCATTTGAAATACAGCTTGGGATATCATTATCAAAGAAATCTGACCTATGATTCAAAAAGGACATCAGAATACAGACCGTTCCAACAAATTGAATATAGACACAAGTTGAGGCCATTTAATGTGATTCATATGTTGAGGATTAATGAGAGATATGTTGAAAATAAAACTGAACATACTTATCCACTCAGTATAAATCTTCAGTTAAAAACAAGTCTTAATTATAAGCTCAAAACATTTCAAACTAATCATAGTGAACTTTACTTAACCGCTTATAGTGAAGAGTATTTTTCATTATGCGGACCATTGAGATATCAACTATTAACGGAATATTGGACCTTCCTTGGAAGTGGATACCAATGGAATAATTGGATTAAACTAGAACTTGGAATGGGTTATGAATTTCTGGTGAGAAATTCTAATAAGGATATTCGAACAATGATTTACCCTGTAGTAAATGTCGTTAGCAATTTCAATTGGATTAATTAAGACCATATCCAATCGATTTCATTCTATTTAACTTATTTAGATGCTTCATTTTAATTGCTTAATTTTGCGCGATAATGATAAAGAATCGATGATAAAGATTAGTTTCCCAGACGGAAGAATACAGGAGTACAATAAAGGAATAACCGCCTTAGAAATTGCACAATCTATAAGTGAGGGACTGGCACGAAACATTATAGCTGCAAAAATTAATGATCAGGTAGTAGAAATTTCAAGGCCTATTGAGAATGATGCCAAGATTCAATTGTTCAGCTGGAATGACAAAGAAGGAAAATCAACTTTCTGGCATTCTTCTGCACACCTCATGGCTGAAGCATTAGAATCGATTTATCCCAATACAAAGTTCGGTATTGGTCCTCCTATTGAACACGGATTCTATTATGATATAGATACTGGAGACAAAGTATTGTCCTCTAATGATTTACTTGAAATCGAAAAAAAAATGTTAGAATTGGCAAAAATCAATTCGAAATATATAAGAAGGGAGGTATCAAAAAAGGATGCCATAGCATATTTTACAACAAAAGCAGACCAGTATAAATTAGAATTATTAGAAGGTTTAGAAGACGGAACAATTAGCTTCTATACTCAGGGAAATTTTACAGATCTGTGTAGAGGTCCTCATATTCCCAATACCGGACTAATAAAGGCAATCAAACTTACTAGTATTGCCGGAGCATATTGGAGAGGAGATGAGTCTAAGCCTCAGATGACCAGAATTTATGGAATAAGCTTTCCTAAGCAGAAGGAATTAGATGAATATCTGCTCATGTTGGAAGAAGCTAAGAAGAGAGATCATCGAAAACTAGGTCAAGAACTAGAACTATTCATGTTTTCTGAACGCGTTGGAGCAGGTCTTCCTATCTGGCTACCCAAAGGAACTGCCTTAAGGCAAAGGCTTGAAGATTTTCTCAAAAATGAACAAATAAAACGTGGATATCAACCAGTAATTACCCCACATATTGGTCATAAGAGTCTTTATATGACAAGCGGTCATTGGGAAAAATATGGCGCAGATTCATTTCAGCCAATACACACTCCTAGAGAAGGGGAAGAGTTTATGCTCAAACCAATGAATTGCCCTCATCATTGTGAGATTTATGGTCATAAACCAAGATCATATAGAGATTTACCGATTAGAATTGCAGAATTCGGAACTGTATATCGATATGAGCAAAGCGGTGAGTTACATGGATTAACAAGAGTGCGATGTTTTACTCAGGACGATGCACATATTTTTTGCACCCCGGATCAGGTGAAATTTGAATTTTTAAACGTACTGGATCTTACCATGTATGTTATTAAAAAATTAGGTTTTGATCATTTTACAGCACAAATTTCATTGAGAGATCCTTTAGACAAACAAAAATATATCGGCTCGGATGAGAATTGGAATAAAGCTGAACAGGCAATCATTGATGCTACTAAAGAAGCAGGTCTTGAAACTACAACTGTACTCGGAGAGGCAGCTTTTTATGGACCTAAATTAGACTTTATGGTCAAAGATGCACTTGGTAGAAGTTGGCAATTGGGAACAATACAAGTTGATTATAATCTACCTGAACGATTCCAATTGGAATACATTGGTGCAGACAATAGTAAGCACCAACCGGTTATGATACATAGAGCACCTTTTGGGTCAATGGAAAGATTCATAGGTGTTCTAACTGAACATTGTGCAGGAAAATTCCCACTTTGGCTTACTCCAGATCAATATATGATCCTCCCTTTAAGCGATAAGTTCATGGATCATGCGGTGCATGTTCATAAGGAACTCACTAAGGCGGGTATGCGAGGAGGAATAGATGAACGACTTGAATCTATTGGAAAGAAAATTCGAGATAATGAACTTAAAAAGATACCTTTTATGCTGATTATCGGTGAAAAGGAAAAGAACGAAAACAATGTCTCCTACCGGAGACAAGGATCTGCAGAGCAAGGCTCATGTAGTTTGCAAGAATTTATTAATATGCTCAATAGTGAAATGTAATTAAGTGTATTTGTTAGCACTGAAAATTTATTAATACATTCGAAATACGACAAAAATTTAGTTATTCCGTTGTGTCACAAAATGACATAGATTTACGAGACTTTCATTGTACACATTTTTCGGCAATGCAGATAATTCAGCTAAAGCAAGATCTCTAAATTCATTCATTTCAATAGTTGCTAATTTCACACCATCATATTCATTTATGAAAGCAATCGTATTGCGTATGACCTGTTCATCTTCAGAAGATGAACGAATTCCTTGAATTATTTTTTTTCTTAATGAAGTAGGAGCACGATCTAATGCAAGAATTAAAGGAAGGGTCATCTTCTTCTCTCGAATATCTTGAATTTTAGGTTTTCCCATGAAATTAGAATCCAAATCCATAAGATCATCTCTGATTTGAAATGCAATCCCTAAATTGGTTCCAAATCGTTTTAGTTTGTCTAATTGATCTTGATCATCTGTAGTGCTCATTGCTCCACATAAACAAGAAGCGGTAATCAATGATGCGGTTTTCTGTTGAATAATTTTATAATAGATATCTTTATTGATATCCAATCGTCTTGCTTTTTCCAGTTGTAATAATTCGCCTTCACTCATATCACTTACTGCAGTAGATAATATTTTAAGCATAGCAAATTGATCGAGATTTAATGCAATCAATAATCCTCTTGACAATAAGTAATCTCCAACCAAGACTGCGATTTTATTCTTCCACAAAGCATTTATTGAAAAGAAGCCACGGCGCTGTTCGGAATCGTCTACAACATCATCATGAACCAATGTTGCTGTGTGCAACAATTCAACCATGGTTGCTGCAGTGTAACTATTTTCATTGATTTCTCCAAAGAGCTTAGCAGACAATAAGGCAATCATTGGTCTAAACTGTTTGCCTTTTGACTTAATAATATATAAGCTAATTTTGTCGAGTAGAGGAATTCTGCTTTGAATGGCTTTCTTGAAATGTACTTCAAATTCCTTTAATTCTGCATGAATGCTCGATCTAATTTCTTGTATTGTTGGTTTCATCTATGAATGTCACAAAGGTAGCACTGAATTTTGAGTTCTAGTTATAAGAAATGAATTATGGAAACTAATTTTAGAGCTCTAATTTGTACAAGTATTCTCCAATAAGAACGCAACAATAGCTTATCTTAGCACTAAATTCTGTCGATGCTACAACTCTTTCGTCGAAATATGATCTTTAACAATTTATTGTTACTGCCTTATATTTTGGTCGTTCATGGAGGAAGATTTATTATAAATTATGGACAGGATAGTTTGGAAAATTCATGGCTTTTTGATTTACTCATTTCACGTCTCCACATTGGCAGCCAAGAATCATATTATTTATCAATAATTTTTATCTTTTTTGAAGCAACTCTGATTAATGTCCTAGTTAATAAAAATAAGATTAATCCTGAAGGTCAATTATTTCCTGGACTAATTTTTATTATATTGACTGGATTTCATCCAATGCTTTTTGCATTTAGTCCCATATTAATTGCCAACTTATTCTTCATCCTGGGATTGTTGTCAATGGTTTCTACTTATTTAATGAAGAATGCGAGTTTATCAATTTTTAATTATGGTTTTTATATCGGCCTAGCAACGGTCTTCTATTCCCCTTACAGTTGGATGATTTTATTAGGCATAATTGGTTTAACTGTTTTTAGAGGACTCTCTATTCGAGAATTTATGCAAATGATAAGCGGATTTATGGTTGTTTTTTTTCTATTCTATTTTTTATTATATTTAAGTAATACCAGTTCTTTGTATAATAAAAGTCAGATATTTGATTTTTTTAGACCTTATATATTTTCTTTATCTTATAATGGAAAAGGACTTATTGCCTTCTTGATAATTTTCTTCTTGTTTATCATTTCTTTTATTCGTTTTGTCATTTTACAAGTTAAATCAAGTATTAGTACTCAGAAAATTTATTATTTTCTATTTTGGATTTCTTTTTTTAGTATGCTTACTTTATGCTTTAGTCACATTACAAGCTTAGGTCACTTAATCATATTAATAAGCCCATTGTGCATTTTTCTTGGCATTATATTGTCCAGAATAAAAAATGAATTGTTATCAGAAACATTACATTTATTTTTTGCACTATTTGCGCTATTTTTGCAGCTTCAAAACTGGTAAAATATGAAATGCGGTGTGGTAACTTTTCCTGGTTCTAATTGTGATGATGATTTGATCTATGTACTCAATGAAGTCTTTCACTATCAGGCAGAAAAAATTTGGCATAAAGAACAGAATTTACAGCATTATAATCTTGGGGATATAATCTTTATACCGGGAGGATTCTCCTATGGTGATTATCTAAGATGCGGGGCTATCGCTCGATTTTCGCCAATTATGGATGCCATTATTGATTTTGCTAATAAAGGAGGAATGGTCATAGGGATTTGCAATGGATTTCAAATTCTTTGTGAGGCTGGCTTACTTCCTGGTCAACTTTTAGTTAATGATTCCCAACACTTTATCTGCAGAAATATTCATTTGAAAGCCTTCAGTAATGAAAGTCCTATGAGCTACAACCTCGATTTGGAAAAAGCTTATCAGATTCCAATTGCCCACGCCGATGGTAGATTTTATTGTGATGATGCAACGCTCGATAGCTTAGTTCTCAACAAACAAATAATGTTTCAATACTGCGATCTTCAAGGAAATGTTAACGATGATACAAATGTCAATGGATCTAGATTGGGCATAGCTGGTATCTGTAATCTAGGTCGAAACGTCTGTGGTATGATGCCCCACCCGGAAAGAGCTTCTGAGTCTGAACTTGGAAACACTGATGGAAAAGATCTATTTATGAGTTTATTCAGCTGGGTAAAGGAAAATCAATTACTTCTAGCTTAATAATTGGGTTAAAATCTAGTTATTTTATATTATAGTTCAAAGTTCGTTGGCTTATTGTCTTAATTTTGTTGTTCAAATTAAGCCGTATGTCATTTGTCCGTATTCTATCTCTAGTGTTCATTCTTAGTTTTTCTTTACAAGCTCAAATTCTAGATCCGGTACATTGGGACGCTAAAATAACTTCTTTAGGCAATCAGGAATATCAATTGCTAATAACTGCAAAAATGGATAAGGGTTGGGCTATCTATAGTCAAACTTCCGACCCGGATGCTGCAATTCCATCTGAAATTACTATCGAAAAAATGACAGGATTAAGCCTTCTTGGTCAAGTTGAAGAAATTGGGCATATAAAAAAAGGAGCAGAGCCGCTTTTTGATAATAAAATAGTAGCAAAATATTATGATAAAGTAGAATTCATCCAAAAATTTAAGGCAGATACTAAGATCAAAAACATAAAGGCAAGTGCCTATTTTATGTCTTGTAATAGTGAAACCTGTATTCCTCCAACTAATAAAAATTTTACGCTTAATCTCAATCCGGAAAATAATTCATCAGCAATTTCTGACCAAGCAAATGAACAAACTGTAAGCACTGAAAATACGCCTATAGCAAGCATTAATTTGGTACCTCAAAAAAATGATCTTTTCGATCCGGTAAAATTAAACGGGACATTGAAAAAAATAAATGATAAAGAATACGAAGCAATATTCGAAGTTATTATTGATAAGGGTTGGCAAATTTATTCAAGTTATATGGCTGAAGGTGGTCCGCTGCCAACTCAAATTGAAATGACAAAAGGGGAACATTTTTCTTTACTTGGTAAAATAGAAGAGCTTGGAGAACATAAAACAAGTGGCTTCGATGAACTCTTCGAAATGGATGTTGTGAAATTCAAGGAAGAAGTAAAATTTATACAAAAAATAAATGTCAATAATGCAAACATCCCTATCAAAGGATTTTTTACCTATCAATCTTGTGATGCTTCAAAATGTCTTCCGCCTAAAAGCATAGGCTTTGAAATTCATCCTGACAAAATGGAAATGATAATTGAAGGATCGAATGCTCATGGATCAAACCTTAAGATTGATGGAAATAAAATAGATCAAACGGTTCCACAAATTAAAGAAAGCCTTCCAAATCCTATTGGAAATTGTGGAGAAGAAAAAACTAAAGGAACTAATCTATTCTGGACCTTTCTTATTGGTTTTTTAGGAGGCCTTGTAGCCCTATTAACTCCCTGTGTATTTCCAATGATTCCATTGACTGTTTCATACTTTACTAAAGGAAGTAAAGACAAAAAATCAGGAATTAGAAATGGACTTTTATACGCAATGTCAATCGTAATAATTTATGTTCTTATTGGCTTGTTAATTACTTCATTGTTTGGCGCAACTGCCTTAAATGAACTCTCTACAAGTTGGATTGCTAATGTCTTATTTTTTCTAATTTTTATATTTTTTGCATTTTCATTTTTTGGATATTATGAAATTACGCTTCCAAGTAGTTGGTCCAATAAATCAGATGCTATGGCAGATAAAGGAGGATTTATTGGTATTTTTTTTATGGCATTTACACTTGCATTAGTGTCCTTTTCTTGCACCGGACCAATAATTGGTTCAGCAATTGTAGAATCAGCTAAAAATCCTGTTGGCCCTTCTGTAGTCATGCTCGGTTTCTCTCTGGCATTAGCACTTCCATTTGGATTATTTGCTGCTTTTCCGGCTTGGCTAAACAGTCTTCCCAAATCCGGTTCCTGGATGACTAATGTCAAAGTGGTCTTAGGCTTTCTTGAATTGGCATTAGCTTTAAAATTTTTAAGTGTCGCAGATATGACCAAACATTGGGGAATATTGGGATATGAATTATTCCTTGGACTTTGGGTAGTTGTCTTTGCGCTTACTTCAATTTATTTATTCGGTTGGATAAAGTTTCCTCACGATTCGAAAATTAAAAAACTTTCTACATCTAGGTTGATATTTGCTTTTTCATTTGCAATTTTAAGTTTTTATCTAGGTACAGGATTTAGATATTCAGAAGAATTTCAATCTTACAAATCTTTAAAAATTATGAGTGGTTTAGCCCCTCCATCGAGTTATAATTATTTCTTAGATAAACCCGAAATTAATAAAGAATTAAAGTCTCGATTTATTTCTTTTACCAAATGTGCCAATAACATCGATTGCTTCCATGATTATTATGAAGCCTTGACCTATGCGAAGGAACAGGGAAAACCTCTAATGGTGGATTTTACCGGATACGGCTGTGTCAATTGTAGAAAAACAGAAGAACATATTTGGGTAGACGACAAAATCAGGAACAGTTTAAATAAAGATTATGTGTTGGTCTCGCTCTATGTTGATGATCGTGAGCCACTTCATGAAGAACTTGTTTCAAGTACAACCGGTAATCCAATTCGAAACATAGGAAACAAGTGGGCTGACTTTCAAATTGTTAATTTCAATCAGAATTCACAACCTCTTTATATCATTATGAGTCCGGATGAAAAAGTATTGGCCAAACCTAGAGGTTTCCGAGAGGGAATCGAAGACTACAATACCTTCCTTCAGTGCGGATTGAGTGCTTTTAAGGAATATTCCACAAGTATTGGATTAGCAAATTAAACTATATAAAAAATCTATAATGAAAAATATTTTATTCTTTTTTCTTTTTTGTGCAACTGCAATAAACGCGCAAACAACTGAAGTAAATAGACAAATGAGCCTAGGATTGCACAATGGCATTTCTGTAACAATGCCCATAGTAGAGGCGAAGTTTATAGAAAAAGTATGGAAAAGATATACCAAAGACTTTGGCAAAGTAGAAAAAAATAAAAAAGCATCCGAGATATACATTCTTAATGCAAAAATTAACTCCATTAGAACTGAAGGACTGGATCTCTATGCCTCCATTGCTGACAATGAGATTTTAGCCTTTTTTGATGTAAAAAATGGTTTTTTAAACTCTACAGAATATCCTAAAGAGTTTGAAGCTGCAAGTCGATTCATGACTGAATTTGGTTATGAAGTTCAAAGAGAAAAAATAAGAGAGGAGCTTGAAACAGAAACTGATAATCTAAAAAAGTACATCCGCAATCTCGAAAAATTAAAGAAGGACAACATCAATTACCATAGGAATATTGAAGAGGCCAAGGCTAAAATTAAAAAGGCAGAAGATAATATCACCTCCAATGAAAAGGAACAGATAAAATCTAATGCTGAAATTGCAAATCAGACGACCAACGTAAATAATATTCAAGCTAAGCTAAATGCAGTCGGAAAATCAGAGCTTAATAAATAATAAAAAAAATTATATAATTTTTTTTCTAACATTAGAAGAGATCAAGGAACTTAAGATTTCGGGCTTTTTTTTCTAAAAAATTCACTTCCGACATATTATAAAAAAAATCTAATTATAGTTTTTCTTAATAAGTCTTTGATATTGAGCTTAATGTTAAATTTAAGCTTAATGTATTGAGTTTATTTGTAATGTGTCAATAAAATAATTAATTTTGTTTTTTAGTTATCCACAAGTTATTAACTTTTTGAGCTTAATTCCTAACATAAGCGAAAAAATATATATAATAAATTAACTATTTGATATTTTACATTTGCAGCATTATCAGATTTCATGTCAAGCTTACCAGGACCCACTAAAAGAACAATGACCAGCACTGAAGGAAGACTTCCTGCAGATTTTTCAAATATAGCTTACGAAAGACTCCAACCTCAGGCCATAATTCTCGAAGAAGCAATTCTTGGATCAATAATGCTTGATAAAGATTCTATTTCTATAGCTATGGAAACGCTGAGAGCAGAATCTTTTTACAAACCAACTCATCAGATTATTTATAATGTGATGATCTATCTTTTCGAACATACTCAACCAATTGATGTCTTAACGGTGTCTGAACAGTTGAGAAAATTCGGACAATTAGAAGAAATTGGTGGCCTACCATATATTTTAGAATTATCAAACAAAGTAAGTTCTTCGGCAAACACAGAATATTATGCCCGTATAGTTGCGCAGAAATTTATTCAAAGAGAACTTATTCGTGTTTCAACATTAATCATAAAGGATGCATTTGAAGATTCTAAGGATGTATTGGATATGTTGGATCTTGCAGAACAAAACCTCTATGAAATTACTGACAAAAACTTAAGGAGAGGTTACGAATCTGTTGGGTCATTGGCCCGTAAAGCTCAGAAACAACTTGAAGAATTATCAAATTCAGTTGAAGGTATGACCGGAATTCCGTCCGGATTCCCAGATCTCGATAAATTGACTTCAGGTTGGCAAAAATCAAACCTTATTATTGTAGCAGCTAGACCCGGTATGGGTAAAACTGCATTGACCTTAGCTCTTGCCAGAAATGCTGTTTTGGATTATCGAAAACCTGTAGCTCTCTTTTCTTTAGAAATGAATAACCTCGAATTGGTTAATCGATTAATTTCAATGGAAGCAGAGATTGAAGGAAGCAAATTAAGAAATGCACGATTAGAAGAATATGAGTGGACGCAGTTAAACTATGCAATTGAGAAACTAAGTGATGCTCCTTTATTTATAGATGATACACCTTCGCTTAACGTTTTTGAATTAAGAGCAAAGTGCAGAAGACTACATCAAAACCATGGAATAAGCATGGTCATCATTGATTATCTTCAATTAATGACTATTGGTGGTTCAGATAAACGAACTAATCGAGAACAGGAAATTTCATCTATTTCCAGAGCATTAAAAGGATTGGCTAAAGAATTAAACATCCCAGTAATCGCACTTTCTCAATTAAATAGACAGGCGGAAACAACTACAGGGAATAAGCGTCCGCAATTGTCACATCTTAGAGAATCCGGTGCAATTGAGCAAGATGCAGATATGGTGCTCTTTATTTATAGACCGGAATATTACGATATGGATGACCCAGCAGATAATGTACGAGGCCTGACCGAATTAATTATTGCTAAACATCGTAACGGTGCTACGGATACCGTAAAAATGATATTTAAAGATCAGTTTGCTAAATTTATCCCATATTCAGAAGAACATAGTATCTTCGGAGGATCCTCAAACCCAAATATTAAAATTATTCCTTCCAGACTTAATGAAGAAGACAACATACCGTTCTAAACCAAACAAAATAAGCAAGGAAGCTCCACCGGAAGGAAAAATGCGATTGAACAAATTTGTTGCTCACTGTGGTATTTGTAGTCGCAGAGAAGCTGCAGTTTTAGTTAAAGCCGGTAAAATCAGTGTCAACAGTATTAAAGAATTAAATCCTTCCTACGAAGTAAAAGATACAGACAAAATCTTTTATTTAGACAAGCGAATTGTTCCTCAGGAAAATAAAGTTTATATCATATTAAATAAACCAAAGAATTATATCACTACGCTTAAAGACGAAAAAACAAGACATACTGTACTCGAATTGGTAGAAAATCATATTTCGGAAAGAATTTTTCCTGTTGGAAGACTGGATCGCAATACTACCGGAGTCTTGCTAATGACGAACGATGGTGATCTTGCACAAAAACTTTCTCACCCATCATTTAAAGTAAAGAAAATCTACCATGTTGCCTTGAATAAGTCTTTAACCAAACAAGACTTTGAAAGAATTCAAAAAGGAATTCATTTAGACGATGGAAAAGTTGAAATTGACAGCATTGATTTTGTTGCAGATAAAAAAGATGAAATCGGCATAGAGATTCACAGTGGCAAGAATAGAATTATTCGACGACTTTTTGAACATCTTGAATATGAAGTGGACAGGCTGGATCGTGTTTATTATGCAGGTCTTACAAAAAAAGGAGTCCCTAGAGGAAAATTTAGACATTTAACTTCTCAGGAAATAATTACTCTAAAGCATTTTCTAAAATAAGTTATTGAATCTCCAACCCTTTCTTGAGAATCATATTTTAACTGCAAGACCTTTGCTTGAATCAGATTTTCAAATTTTATTTGAAGCTGCTTCTGACCCTTTGATTTGGGAACAACATCCCAATAAAAATAGATTTCAATTGGACGTTTTTAGAAATTTCTTTGATCATGCAATTGTTTCAAAAGGTGCTTTAATAATAATGGATAAAAATTCAGGAATGGTTATCGGTAGTTCCAGATTTTATAATTTAGATCTTTCTGACTCTTCTATCTTTATAGGATATACTTTTTTCAAATGTGCTTTTTGGGGAGGGAAGTATAATTATTCAATTAAAGCTCTCATGTTGGATTATGCTTTCCAATTTCTTAATAAGGTGTATTTTCATATTGGCAAATACAATCTTCGTTCGCAAAAATCTATAGAACGATTAGGTGCAATCTTTCAAAAAGAAATAGAAATGGCTTATGCAGGAGAACAGGTCAATCCAAATTTTGAATATCTAATTTCAAAAGACAGATGGCCTGAACTTAGAAAAAATATTGAAAACTACTTACAGAATTAAATTACACCTATTGATATAATTTAAGCAATAGATTTTACAATTATATTCTTGAACTTATTGAATTAACTTTACTTTATTACCATTTATAAATCTCAACTTTTGTTGATCCATCTGATTTGCGATAGCCTCTATACATTCCTTCTGTATTAAATTCCATACAAATATTTGCATCTTTATCAATACCAATTAAGCCACCGTCTCCACCTATATTATATAAGATATCTTGAATAACTGTTTCAGCTGCTTTTGCTAGACTTAGATTTTTAAAATGCATTAATGCATGAACTTGAAATGCTGCAACAGTACGGATAAAATATTCACCGGAACCGGTGCATGAAATAGCGCAACTTTGATTGTTTGCATAAGTTCCTGAACCTATAATAGGAGTGTCACCAATCCTTCCCCATTTTTTATTCGTCATACCACCCGTTGATGTTGCGGCTGCAAGTCTTCCAAATTGATCGCAGGCAACAGCTCCTACTGTTCCAAATTTTTTATGATCATTTACAGTATGGTCTAATACTATTTCATTGCTTTCCAAAGCTGTTTGTAATTGATCAAATCTTAATTGTGAATAGAAATATTCTTTATCTGCAAATTCTATATTATGCTGTAAAGCAAAAACTTCTGCTCCCTCGCTAGCAAGCATTACATGCTCAGATTTATCCATAATCATACGAGCGAGTTTGATTGGATTTTTAATTCGTGTAAGTAAACATGCAGAACCTGCATCTAGGTTTGATCCATCCATTATTGATGCATCCATTTCATGTCTTCCATCGTTAGTAAAAACAGATCCTCGACCTGCATTGAACAAGGGGCAATCTTCAAGGCTGATTACCGCTGTTTCCACAGCATCAATAGCTGACCCACCTAATTTCAATACTTCATATGCTAGTTCTAATGCCGAACCAAGAGCCTCTGTGTACAATTTTTCAGAATCAGAAGACATACTTTTGCGCAAAATGGTCCCTGCTCCTCCGTGAATTACTATTCCAAATTTAGACATAAGAATTTACCAGATTTTTACTCTAGCAGAATCTGCTTTATACATCTTCTCGCCGACTTGAATATTAAATGCTTCATAGAATTCAGGAACATTTACAAAAGGGCCTAGTACGCGATATTTGCCAGGTGAGTGTACATCCGTTAATAATCTTGAAGCCAGAGATTGATCGCGAATATGTCCAAGCCAGCCTAGACCATATCCCATAAAATATCTTTGCAATGGATTGAGACCATTAATTAATTTTCCTTCTTGATATTGTTTTGTTTTTTTGAAAGCGTCTAATCCTAATACTATCCCTCCTAAATCAGCAATATTTTCACCTAAGGTTGCACTTCCGTTAATGTGCATACTATCAAGTAAAATGTACGAATTAAATTGATCAATCAATCCTTTGGCTCTTAAATTAAATTTTTCTTCATCGCTTTTAGTCCACCAGTTTTTCAAATTTCCTTTTTCGTCATATTGTCGACCCTGATCATCAAATCCATGTGTTATTTCATGTCCGATTGTAGACGCAGCAGCATATCCATATACCAATGCATCATCCAATTCTTCATCTCTCATTCCCGGAACACTAAATGCTGCAGCGGGTAGTACTATTTCATTATTCGAAGGATTGTAATACGCATTGTAAGTTTGAGGAGTCATATCCCATAAGCTTCTATCTACCGGTTTTCCCAATTTGTTTCTGTTGTATTGAATCCAGAATTTGTTTGTATTCATCTCATTCTCACAATAGGAATTGGTCGCAATATTTAGTGAACTTAAATCTTTCCATTTGTCTGGATAACCGACTTTTTTTGACATTGATGCTAACTTAACTAAAGCTTTCTGTTTAGTTTCTTCACTCATCCAATCTAAGCTTGTAATATGTGATTTGAAACTTTCGCGAATGGCTTCAACTAGATCGTTGTATCTTTTTTTAGCTTTGTCATCAAAATAATTTTTTACAAATTCTTGTCCGAGTAATTCACCTAAGGCATTGTCCGTTGCATCTAAACTTTTCTTCCATCTCGGTTTCTGGGCTTCTGCTCCTTGAATTAATTTGTTGTAAAAGTTAAAGTTCTCAACTACAATTTCCTTGCTTAGTGTATTTGCATATGAACTTATCAAGTTCCATTTGAGATAAGCTTTCCAAGTATTTATTGATTCTCCTTTAATCAATTTGTCAAGATTTGAATAATACTCTGGCTGACCAATTATGCAGGTATCTGTTTTTAAATTAGATGAAGCCAAATAAAAATTCCAATCAATATTTTTTCCGAATTTATTTAAGTTTTTTGTTGCTACCGAATTATAATTTTTATAAGGATCTCGGAGATCTTCAAGCTTTCTTGAATTGCTGGCTAATTTAGTTTCAAGATTTAAAATTTGCTCAGATAATTTTTTTGCTTCAGTAGTATCATACTTTAAAAAGCCAAGCATTTTTGCAATGTGCATTGGATAAGCTTCTCTAATTTTTTTAGTTCTTTGATCAGAATTAAAATAATAATCTCTATTCGGCAAGCCCAAACCTCCTTGATAGAAATACAAAGCCATTCTTTCACTATTCTTGTCATCCTGGGTTACGTAAATATTTATTAGCGAACAAGCTCCTATTTCTGACAATTCAGAAATCGATTTTAATAAAGAATTGAAGTTATTAATTGCGTTTATTTTACTTAATAATGAATCTAATGGTTTTGTGCCATTTTGATCACAAAGAGTTGAATCCATAGCCATCTTCCAGTAATCACCAATCTTTTGAGTACTACTCCCATTTGCGCCTTTGGCATGTTCAGATTCTTCACAGATTTTTTTAAGCTTTAAATAGTTTTCTTCAACTATTAGATTGGCAATTCCCCACCTTGATTCTTCTGAAGGAATTGGATTTTTTTTAATCCATGCTCCATTGATAAAATCAAATATATCCTCTCCGGGACGGATGGTTGAATCCATATTCTGGATTAGAATATCTTTATTTTCAACTGCTGTGTTTTTTGCAACTTCATTTTTACAAGCCACTAAAACTGAAAGTATAAGACCACATAGTGCTGCATTTCTCATTTATATTTTTATTTATTATCTCCAAATGTAGGGAAATACTAATTATTTCAACTTTGTATTTTATTAGATTAAGAAATAATTAATTTAATTAAGAGATATAATCATTCTGGAGATTTTATTAAAAGACTTTTTTCTATTGCAATTTGGAATCAATGAAATATAATATCCGTGGGCGATATTCCTGCGTCTAGGGGCATTTAAACTAGAAATTAGCTCTATTAAAGCAGGTTTCATAAGATTATAAGTCAATTAGTATATCTAATATTCTAATGAAATTAGTTAAATAAAAGATTAATATTGATCACATTATATTGATTATCAAGTTTTTATAAATAATAAACCCAATATTATTTGGTTTTAATGCAAACTAATTAGCCTTAGATTATATTAAATTATTTTAATATTTGAGTATTTCTGCTTAATATTGTGTTCTATTTATTGAGATCAATATTTATTAATTAATAAAATTCTAAAAATGCAACTTACAGCGTATAATGTAAAAACCAAAGAAAAAGGTGTTCCTATTAAAGACGCCGTTGTCACAAGAACTGCCAGAGGTGGCTATATGGTTCAAGGAAATGATGGTAAAGGAAACAAGTTAACAGCTTTAGTTGGTGAAGCAAATGCTTTAGCAGCTATTAAAGCTGGAACAGCAAAACAAGGATTTTAATTTATTCGGAATATCCGATTTTTTAATTTCTAAAAAAATAGTGCTCATCATAATTGGTGGGCATTTTTTTTTACAATCCCAATTCTTTTAATTGCTTCGTGTCAATTGCAGAAGGTGCATCTATCATTACATCCCTGCCTTGATTATTTTTAGGAAAAGCGATATAATCTCTAATTGTTGTACTTCCTTGAAGTACTGCACAAACTCTATCTAATCCAAATGCAATTCCTCCATGTGGAGGTGCTCCGTATTCAAAAGCACCTAATATAAAGCCGAATTGTTGCTCCGCCTCCTCTTGTGTAAAGCCCAGTAATTCAAAATTTCTTGATTGTAAGGCTC
The DNA here is from genome assembly GCA_040006775.1 of Saprospiraceae bacterium. GTDB lineage: Bacteria > Bacteroidota > Bacteroidia > Chitinophagales > Saprospiraceae > Vicinibacter. The sequence continues at coordinate 7,979 of JBDTWI010000020.1, read as the reverse complement.
TGTCATGAATTCTAATTGATCCACCACCTAATTCAGTTCCATTCAAAACAAGATCATATGCTGCAGCTCTTATTGACTTAATTACTTCCTTATCTTCTGAATACATTTTTGCTAAGTCTTCTGCTAATGGACTCGTAAAAGGATGATGCATTGCAAAAAATCTTTGATCTCCTTCATTCCATTCAAGCAATGGAAAATCTAGTACCCATAAAGGTTTAAAACTATCCTTTGGAATTAGTTGATAGCGCCTAGCAACTTCAATACGCAACTCACTAAGTTGTTTCAAAACATCCTCTTTATCTCCTGATAATATTAATATTGCATCTCCTTTTTGAGCTCCGCTTTGTAAGGCAATTTTTTCGAAATCAGCTTCAGTATAAAATTTTGAAATAGACGACTTAATTCCATCTTCAGAATATTTTATGTACATCATACCTTTGGCTCCAATCTGTGGGCGCTTAATCCACTCAATCAGTTCATTTATTTCCTTATTTGTAATCTTAGATTCAATTTCTTTAATCACAAATCCACGCACGCATTCTGAATTGTCAACTACCTGAAATCCATTCCCTTTTAAAAAATCAAATGATATAAACTTTAGATCATATCTTATGTCGGGCTTGTCATTACCATAAGTTTCCATTGCCTCATCATAACTCATTCTAGGGAAATCAGGCAAATCCAATTGAAGTAATTCTTTAAATAAATATTTCATTAATCCTTCGAAGGTGCTCAATATGTCTTCGCGATCTACAAAAGCCATTTCACAATCAATCTGAGTAAATTCTGGTTGTCGATCTGCTCTTAAATCTTCATCTCTAAAGCATCTAACAATTTGAAAATATTTATCCATCCCTCCAACCATGAGGATTTGCTTAAAGGTCTGTGGGGATTGAGGAAGAGCGTACCATTGTCCGGGATTCATTCTACTTGGCACAACAAAATCTCTTGCACCTTCCGGTGTTGATTTTATAAGATATGGAGTTTCAATTTCTAAAAATCCAAGTTCACTTAAATACTTTCGAGTAAGGTAAGAAAGTTGATGTCTAAATATTATTTTCTCTTTAACTGGATTTCTTCTAATATCGAGATATCGATATTTCATTCGAATATCTTCACCACCATCGCTTTCATCTTCAATAGTGAATGGAGGCACTTTAGATGCATTTAGTATTTCAAGTTCATCTGCAATAATTTCAATATCTCCGGTAGCTCTGTTTGAATTTTTGCTTGATCTTTCAGAAACCTTTCCTTTGACTTTAATAACAAATTCTCTCCCGCAGGTACGCGCAATTTTACAAAGTTCAGGGTTCTGCTCTTGATTAAAGGCAATCTGAGTTATGCCGTACCGATCTCTTAAATCGATAAAGCTCAAGCCTCCCAAATTTCTAAGAATATGCACCCATCCAGATAGAATAACTTCTTGTCCAATATGTAAACTTCTTAACTCCCCGCAATTGTGTGTTCGTAGCATATATATGTAATTGCTTGCAAAAGTAAAATATTAAGTTTAATCATTAACTATTTTACTAAAAGCTTGTTTATTCCTCTAAGCCACTACAAACTGCCTTGAAATGAAAAAATTGCTACTTGTCCTTGTAGTTTTTAATTCTCTGAACAATATCCATGCTCAAACCAATACCCTAAGTCTAGACTCGTGTATGTCGTATGCGCGCAATAATTTTCCAATGATAAAACAATTGGATCTTATTCAGCAAATAGAGCATTTAAACATAAGGAATATCAATTCGTCTTGGTTGCCGAGCCTTTTAGGAACAGCTCAATTTAGTTATCAGTCAGATGTGACTTCCATTAATATTCCAATTCCCGGATTCCCTACAATAGAACCACCAAATAAAGATCAGTATAAATTTTTTATTGATGCAGGTCAAGTCATTTATGATGGAGGCACCAGCAAAATTCAAAAAAATCTTGCCAGTTCTAACTCAAAGTCAGAATCCTATCGCGTAGAATCTGAATTCTATAAAATAAAGGAAAAAGTTATTCAATTGTATTTTGGAATTTTAATCCTTCAAGAACAAAATAAGATATTGGGATTAAGTCTTAAAGATCTAGATGCTCAATTGGGCAAAACCAAAAAAGCTTATGAAGCAAATACAGTTTCAGGTTATCAATGGAATACAATTCAAGCTGAAAAAATAAAATTAGATCAGAGAATTATTGAAACAAACACCCAACTGAAAGTACTTTTAAACAATCTATCTTTAATTGTTGGTGTGAATTTGAGTAATTTCAAAGAATTTCTTACGCCAGTTGAACTTAAAAATCAAGCTCAGTTAAATAGGCCTGAATATAAATTATTTGAAATTCAAAAACATGTTCTGGATGAACAAAACAAATTAAACAACACTAAAATTATTCCAAAAGTGGCTCTATTTGCTCAGGGTGGATATTCAAATCCAGCTCTTAATTTTTTAAAAAATGAATTTGAATTTTATTATTTGGCAGGGCTTAAATTGAATTGGAATATTTCCTCCATCTACAATAGACAACGCGAACATTCAATTAGCATCTTAAATAAAAACATAACGCAACTTCAATCTGAGAGTTTTATTTACAAACTTAATTTAGAAAAAATACAGTCAGAAGAAGATTCCAAAAAATTTAAACAATTAATGGAATCTGATTTAAGTTTAGTTCAACTTAGAGTAAAAATAAAAGAGGCGAGTAAATTACAATATGACAACGGAATTCTTACTATCAGTGATTACATTAAGGATTTAAATGCTGAAGAACAAGCCCGCACCAATGAGATAATCCACAAATTATCTTTTCTTCAATCAATTTACATTACAAATAATATTTTTGGAAATTAAAATTTATGAAAAAACTATTCAATCCATTAGTTCTTATTTTCTCTATACTTGTAATACAAATCGGATGTAAAGACAAGAATAAAGATTTTGATGCAACAGGTTTATTTGAAACAGATGAAGTTGTTGTTTCCTCAGAAGTAAATGGTCGACTAATAGATTTTAATATAGAAGAAGGATCAACAATTGCAAAAGATTCAGTTATTGGTCATATAGATCCACTTTCATTAGAATTGCAAAAAGAACAAATTGAAGCAAGCATTTCTGCAATAAGTAAAAAAAATATTCCGCTTCAACCACAAATTCAGATTTTAGAAGCACAATTTCGCGCGCAATCTGAGCAAATTAATTCCATAAAGATTCAATTGAATACAGCAAAGACTGAAAAAATAAGAATTGAAAAATTAGTTAAAGGAGACGCGATGCCAGGCAAACAATTGGATGATATAAATGCTCAAATTGAACTACTTGAACAACAAATAAAAGCCTTACAAAGTCAGAATGCAGTGGTTGGTCAACAAATTAAATCTCAGAGTATTCTTATCTCAAGTCAGAACTCCGGAATTAATAGTGAAAAACTTCCTTTAGAAAAAAGAAAGGAATTGGCAATGGATCAATTAAGCAAAACCAATATTAAAAATCCTGTGCAAGGAACAGTACTAAGCAAATATACTAATGCGGGTGAAATAATTACAATGGCTAAACCCTTGTACAAAATTGCTGATCTTAATATGTTAAAACTAAAGGCATACATTACCGGTAGTCAGTTAAGCAAAATAAAGTTAAACGACAAGGTTAAAGTATTTACAGATTTCGGATCCAAAGAAGTTCGAGAATACACTGGAACAATTGTTTGGATAAGTGACAAAGCAGAATTCACTCCGAAAACAATTCAAACAAAAGAAGAAAGAGCGAATCTTGTATATGCCATTAAAGTCAAAGTAGAGAATGATGGTTATCTTAAGTTGGGAATGTATGGAGAAGTTAAACTTTAATTTTCCATGTACGCAATCCAATGTGAAAATATTAATAAGTCTTATAAATTTAAGAAGCAAGTTACAAATGCTCTTAAAGACATCAACTTAGAGGTAAAAAATTCAGAATTGTTTGGACTTATCGGTCCTGATGGTGCAGGTAAAACTAGCTTAATTAGAATTCTTACTAGTCTTATTTTACCTGACTCCGGAACTGGCAAAGTAGATGGTCTTGATATCATTTCTGATTTTGAAAAAGTTAGAACTAGAATTGGTTATATGCCTGGAAGATTCAGTCTCTATCAGGATCTTTCAGTTGAAGAAAATTTGGAGTTTTTTGCATCTATATTTAATACTTCTGTTCGCGAGAATTATTATTTGATCAAGGATATTTATCAGCAGATCGAACCTTTTAAAAAAAGAAGAGCAGGCGCATTGTCCGGTGGAATGAAACAAAAACTAGCCCTTTCCTGTGCCTTGATACACAAACCATCAGTGCTTTTTTTAGATGAACCCACAACAGGGGTTGATGCACTTTCAAGAATAGAATTCTGGGACATGTTAAAGTCACTCCAGAAACAAGAAATTACAATATTCGTTTCTACACCTTATATGGATGAAGCTTCTTTATGTGACAGAATTGCACTCATACAACATGGTGAAGTACTCGCAATTTCTACACCGGAAGAGGTAAGAAATAATTATCAAGGATTGCTCTGGAGTCTTAAATCGGACAACATGTTTCTATTGATGCAAGACTTAAAATCATGGGAGAAAACAATCACTTGTTTTTCTTTTGGAGATTCAATACATTTAAGTTTGAAAGCTGATGTCAACGACTCTTTAATTATTCAAAAATTTCTAAAAGACAAAAACCATTTAAATATTAATATTGAAAAAATTAAACCAAGTGTAGAAGATTGTTTCATGCAATTAATGAGAAGCACATGAGTAAAGAGCCTATTATTAAAGTAGAAGGATTGACAAAAAGGTTTGGTGACTTTGTTGCAGTGGACCATATTTCAATGAATGTCATGCCCGGAGAAATATTTGGATTTCTTGGAGCAAATGGGGCAGGCAAAACTACTGCTATTAAAATGCTTTCTGGACTACTTCAACCAAGTTCTGGCAATGCAAGCGTAATTGGCTATGACATCTATAAAGATTCCGAAAAAATTAAGGCAAACATAGGTTACATGAGTCAGAGATTTTCCTTATACGATGATCTTACAGTTGTTGAAAATATGAAATTTTATGGCGGCATCTATGGCCTTTCAAGAAATTTATTAAAATCTAAAACAGAAGAAATTATTGAACTGCTTCACATTGGTGAATTTAAAGACCATCTTGTAAAGTCATTGCCTCTCGGTTGGAAACAAAAACTCGCCTTTTCAATTTCGATATTGCATAAACCACCATTGGTTTTTTTAGATGAACCAACTGGTGGCGTTGACCCTGTTACAAGAAGAGAATTTTGGGAGTTAATTACAGAATCAGCGCATCATGGCACTACCATATTTATTACAACTCATTACATGGATGAAGCAGAATATTGTGATCGAGTTTCCATAATGGTAGATGGGAAAATTGAAGCAATGGGATCTCCTCATGAACTTAAGAATCAGTATCAATCTGAAGATATGGAAAAGGTATTTATTTCCTTAGCACGCAAATCTCAACGATCAGAACTCAATTGATATGAAACAATTTTGGATTTTTGTAAAAAAGGAATTTTGGCATATCCTTAGGGACAAACAAACCTTATTTGTTTTGATCGGAATGCCCGTTGCTCAAATACTCATCTTCGGATTTGCTTTGTCCAATGAAGTTAAAAATTCTAAAATTGCAATTCTTGATCATGCCAAAGATCAAGTATCAGAATTACTCATTCAAAGAATCGATGCAAGCCGGTATTTTGAAATCAATCAAGTATTAAATTCAGATGACGAAATTGAATCAGCCTTTCGAAAAGGAAATATTAAATTGGTTGTAGTATTTCCTCCTAATTTTGAAAAAGAATTGCAACAACAACACAATACAACAATACAATTCATAGCAGATGGAACAGATCCAAATGTTGGAACAACGCTCGTTAATTATGCATCTGCAATAGTCAAAGATTATCAAAATGAAATTCTGGGTCAACAAAAAATACCCTACCGAATCAAACCGGAAATCAGGATGATGTATAATGAGCAATTGCTTGCTTCATATAATTTCGTACCTGGGGTAATGGCAATGGTTCTATTGTTGGTATGTTCTCTGATGACCTCAGTGGCCATAGTTCGAGAAAAAGAATTGGGTATGATGGAAGTCTTGTTGGCTTCACCCCTGAATCCTTTTTTTGTAGTCATTTCAAAGACTATTCCTTATTTGTTGATTTCAATTGTCAATATCGTCAGCATACTTTTATTGAGTTATTTTATACTTCATGTTCCAATTAAGGGTAGTTTATTTTTATTATTAGCAGAAAGTATACTATTTATTATTACTTCATTATCCCTAGGTCTTTTCGTTTCTTCAACTGCAAAAACTCAAACTGCCGCTATGTTTGGTACATTAGTAGGTTTGTTTATGCCAACGCTTGTTTTTAGTGGCTTTATGTTTCCTATTGACAATATGCCAATACCTATGCAGATACTTTCTAATATTATTCCTTCTAAATGGTTCTTTATTATCGTAAAGTCTGTAATGATCAAAGGCTTAGGTTTTCAATCGATTTGGAAGGAGACATTGATCTTGGTAGGCTTTACTTTTCTGATGCTATTTATAAGTGTCAAAAAATTTAATAAGAGATTAGAAATATCATGAAAAATATTATCACTCTTGTACGTAAGGAATTTAGTCAGTTCTTCAGAGACAAAGGCAACATTCGTATGCTCTTGGTTATGCCAATTATCCAATTGCTCATACTCCCTTTAGCAGCGGATTATGAAGTAAAGAATATAAATCTTTGTATTGTTGATCATGATCATTCTACGTACATCAATGAGATGATTCAGAAGATTAGTTCTTCCGGATACATTCATCTTGTAGGATATAAAGACAACATGAATGAAGCTATTGAACTTTTTGAGAATGATCATGCAGATATTATTCTTGAAATTATGCCTCACTTTGAAGCTGAACTAATTCGAAATAACGAGGCGACAATTGCGGTTACAATCAACGCAGTGAATGGGCCTAGAGCAAGTATCGGTGGTCAATATCTGCAGGCAATTCTTGCAGATTATAATCAAAATATCCGCACAAAATGGATTCAATTTCCAAAATTTAATGCTGCACCGATAATTCAAACTGAACATTCCTACTGGTATAACCCATCCATGAATTACAAACATTTTATGGTGCCGGGTATTCTTGTCATTCTTCTGACTATGGTTGGTGCTAACATGTCAGCTTTAAATTTTGTGAAAGAAAAAGAATTGGGAACTATTGAACAGATAAATGTCTCTCCAATAAAAAAATATGAGTTCATTCTTGGAAAATTAATTCCATTTTGGATAATGGGACAGGTGGTGTTGACTATTGGTTTAGGCATTTCATTTTTTATTTATGGAATTGTTCCTCAGGGATCAATAGCACTCATTTACTTATTTGCCAGTTTTTATCTAATGGTCGTCTTGGCATTTGGTTTGCTCATATCAACTTATGTCGATACACAACAACAGACTATGTTGGTTTCTTTCTTTTTTATGATGGTTTTTATTTTGCTCAGTGGTCTATATACTTCAATAGATAGCATGCCTATTTGGGCACAGTATTTCACCAAGATTGATCCTATTGCTTACTTTGTAAAAGTTAATCGAATGGTTATTATGAAGGGAAGTGGGTTCTTTGACATACTACCACAAATTATTTCGATGTTTGTTATGGCAATTGTCTTATTTATTTGGGCAGTGTTGAATTACAGGAAGCGAGGATAATAAAATGTTTTCGTTTTACTAGTTAAGAAAACATAAAAACTCAAAATAAATATAGCTTTAATTAAATTTTCTTCGATTTATCATTCCTTTACATTGACAAACAGTGACAGATGTTATTTGGTCCGATACGTCACATGAACTTAATCTAAATACTAAAAAATAGTAATAATATATTTTTCACAAAAGATTTATTGTATCCGTCCAATGAAGTACCTATGCCCTCATGTTATTCCAATTATGAGGCA